>JAWXBY010000018.1:0-24944 GCA_034440355.1 Alphaproteobacteria bacterium | reverse complement strand
TTTGCCGGCAAACCTTTGGGCGGGACTGGGACCGCGGCACGGCTGGCTTCTCCTGTTCGTCGATCCCAATCAAGGCGTGCCCGAAGGCTCAGATGCCTTTCGCGTCCTTCATGTTGACGCGCTGGGCGCCGAGCGTGAAGTTCCGCGCGACCTCAGCGCCGTCTACGACGGCGTCTATACCGGCCCGGCCTACGATCATTTCCGCTCGATCGCAGACATACCTTCGACGTGGCGCCGCTGGCCGGTCGACGTGGTCGTCGTTCCCAACGAGATACGAGAGGAAGAGGGCAGAACGCTGGCCGCGCCGCCGAATTTCGCGCAGATCCTCTACGAGGATCGGCCCGTCGCACCCGACAAGCAAAGGCCATCCGACCCCGAGCCCTTCTCATGGCGCGGCGCTCTCTATGTCGTTGACAGTATCGAACGGTCGCTTGCCAAACCGCTGTCCGAATTGCGCATCCCCGACAAGCTCGTCGAGCGGCTGAATCAACCCGGCTACATCGGAACGATCGTGCCCGCGCTCGATGCCGAGGACGCGCAGTGGGAGCAGAAATATCGCGCCCTGCTCGAAGGTCCCGCACCGCAAGACGAAACGGCGCGCCAACGCCGGACCGCCATGCTCGCGCACGTGGAGCAGCGCCGCATCGAACGCGAGAAGCTCGCGGCATTCCTGGCCCGGCACCCAAAACCGGACTCGATCATCGACTCACTACGAAGGTCTGACGACGAGCGCCGGCTCTGGCGCGCGGGCGCCCGAACCCGTATCGCGGCCGAACGATCGGCGATTGCAGCTCATGATCTCGACAGCCCCATTCCGGCCGAAGCTTGGAAAGCGCTCGAAGCCCGTCTGCGGCAGGACAAGTTTCGCACCTGGACTTTCAAATGGGTTGATAGAAACGGTGAGAGCCTGCATGTCAGTTTCGAAGAAACCGACACCACTATTTTCGCCCGCCACCGAACCGGCATGAAGGAATTGGTGGCCGACTACTACACCGACGCCAAGCGCAAAACCTTGATCCCCGAGGCGATCCTTGCGGAGTTCGAACCGTATTGGCGCACCCTCTACAACAATCGGCCCCATCGGATGGGCGGCTACCACGATGGACTCCAATCTGACGCGAGAATTGGCCCTGCCAAGGAACTCTTGCTGTTTCAGATCGCGACCGACGACGCCATGAACTGGTGCTGGGGCGACGCCGGAGCCTATTACGTCTTCATCAATCCTGACGATCTCAAGAAGCTCGATTTCTCAGGAGCGCGAATGGACCTCGAATGCCACTAGCAGGTTCCGCCGACGATGCAGCACTACGCCTGTAGACCGTACCGCTTGTCGAGCTTCGTGAGCTGGCTGGTGAAGCCGTCGACCGACATCTTCGTCATCTCTTCGACGTGCATCGGGGACAGCGTGACGACCATCCGCACGCGTCCGCCCGGGACGGGGAAGAACTCGACCACCATCGTACTGTCGTAAGCCTTAACCCCCGGCAGGAAGTCGATGACATGCGTGAGGGCAAGCCGCTCATGCGGTTTGAACTCGCTGAACGTGCCCCGCGTTTCATGAGACGGCGGCTGCCCCATCTCCTTCATCGCCGCGATCATGGCCGGCGTATCGGCGACCATGTCGTAGTGCAGCGCGCCGCCCAGACGCGGCTCAAGCTTGTGAACGTCGGCGCGAAAATCCTGCGGTCCCCACCACGACGCGAAACCCTCCTTCGTCGTCCACAGCTCCCACAATTCCTCGACGCGCGCTTTGTAGGTGCGCTCGATGACGATGCCTGGCTTGGTCTTGTCGGTCATGTTTCAGCGCTCCTTAGTGCGCGTTCTGCGTTGTTTCTGCCGGGCCTCAAGCACGGCGCCGAACCGGTCGAGCCGCGCCTCCCACAGCCCGCGATACTTCGCCAGCCAGTCGTCGACCTCGCGGAAGGGCGCCGGCTTCAGCGAATAAAGCCGCCGCTGCCCATCCGGCCGCACCGCGACGAACCCGGCGTCGTGGAGAATCCGCAGATGACGCGACACGCCGGATTGATGGATGCCCACCTCGTCGACGATGTCGTTGACCTGCCGCTCTCCCCGGCAAAGCGCGTCGACAACGCGGCGGCGCGTGGGATCGGCAAGCGTTTGAAACGTATCAAGATGCATGAATATGCATATGCACCTATATGCATATGATGTCAAGCGGCCAGCGAACTCAGAGCTCCCGCGAAGATCAGCTCGCCTGCTTGGCCTTTGCGCGCTCATAAGCGGGTCGCGCTTGCAGCCGGTCCTGATACGCCGACAAGCGCGGCGGGATGGTCTTGCCCAGCGCGCCGCGATAGACGCCCATCGCCGTGCTGATCGCGATGTCGGCCACCGTGAAATTCGAGCCGGCCAGATACGGCTGCTCGCCCAGCAGATCGCTGACGAAGTCGAGAAACTGCTCGATCCGCTGCTCGGTGACCCGCACCGACCAATTCGTCTTGTCCGCCTCCGGCGCACCGAACTTCGCCGCGAGCAGCGTGTTCACGCACGCGCCAAGCGACGCCTCGCTGAACACCAGCATCTGCAACACGCGCGCATACGACGGATCGTCTGTGGCGGGCATCAAAGGCGTCGGCCCATACTTGCCCGCAAGATAGAGCATGATCGCGACCGACTCGTTGATCGCCACATCGCCGTCCTGCAGGAACGGCACGCTGCCCAGCGCATTGAGCGCGCGATACTCCGCACTCGGCGGAAACGTCACCGCCTTCGTTTCATACGGCAGCCCCATCTCTTCGCACTGCCAGAACAAGCGCACGCCGCGTCCGCCGCGCGGAAAATTGTAGATCGTAATCATGTCCGCACCCCTCAACCGTGCGCGCGAGCGCCGCGCGCCACATAAAGCCAACCGCCGAACCACGACGCCGGCAGCGCCACGACGGCGAGCAAAATCGGATACCAATTATGTCCGATGTCCCACATCACGACCGCCCCCGTCGTGCCGAGCACGAGACCGATCAGTCCGAGCACCACCGCATGAAGCCCAGCCCGCGACGGCGCGAGCGCCGCGGCGACAAAGCCGCCGATGACGCCCGCGACCGTGCGATAGGCGGCCGCGATCGCAAGCTTCTCATCCGTCATCCCGGTCATGCCCGCATCCAGCGGTGGAAAGAAACCCTGCGCGCGCAACACAAAGTCCGTGCCTTCCGACAACACAACGACCGCGACAAGCCCGGCCAACACCGCACCGATACTGCGTAGAATGCTCATGCCTGGCTCCCTCTAACGTTTCGACAGCGCCTTCAGCGCATCCTTGCCAATCCACCTTGGCGCCGCCTCAGCTGACGTCGCCAACCTTTCAGCGACTTCAATCGCCGCCGACTTCAGCGCCGGATCCCGCCGCCCGCCGATCGCACGCAGCGCCCAACTCACACCTTTCTTCACGAAATTCCGCTCATCCGCCGCGCCGTTTTCGATCAGCGCCAGCGCCCGCACATACGGCGCGCTATCGCCGCCCTTACTGTGCAGCGCCAGACACGCGAGCAACGCAAACCCCGCCCGCTTCACGAACTCTTCGCGCCGCTTCACCCATTGCTCAACCTTCGCCCACGCATGCGGCGTCTGATCGAACAGCTTGAAGCACAGCGTGTCGACGACCGCCCAATTGTCGAAATCTCGCGCGTAGGCGTCCATCTGCGCCTTGGTCAAACGCGTCGGCTCATCGACATACGACACAAGAATGCGCGCCTCATAAACACCGGTGGCCCACAGCGCCAGCGCAAGCTCATGGCTGCGCCCAAGCTCCTTGCCCAACTTCTGAAGGCTCGCCATCGGCACGCCGAACGTCTTGTCCTGCGTCGTGATCCCGTAACGCGCAACCATGTCCTCGCGAAACGTCGCCGAACCGTGCCGCTCGAAATAGGCCAGCGCCACTTTGACGTCGGCGGCGACGTTGCGCGGTTTCGCCACGGCGCTCTTGGGTCTGGCGGTGCCGCCGGACCCTACTTCGGCCAATCGCGCTTTGACGAGTTTGCGTATCAGCGCCGCCGGCAAAGGCTTCCCGATCGGAAACTTGATGGCGCCCTTGCTCGTCTCGTAACCGCCGAGTTCGCCTTTCATCGCCGCAACGATCGCGCCGCTCATCGGATAGTAGGCGCAATGATGGGCGCTCGCCCCGAACCCGGCAATCGGCTTGCCCTGTATGAAGGCGGGCAAACCATAGCTCACGCCCTCTTCGGCATCCGGCGCGGCAGCACGGATTGCCGCGCGCACCTTCTCAAGAGTCGCCCGCTTCTCAGGGCTCAGCTTGGCGAGGTAAGCGTCCGCGAAAGGAGGTTCGACTGCCATGCGCCTATTCATTGCTGCTGGAGTACAACGCGATCCGGTTGCCCTCGGAGTCCTGGACTTCCGCGCGAAACCCGAACCCGCCGATGGCGTGGACACCGCCAAGTATCTTCCCGCCATGGGTCGTGACCGCAGCAACAGAGTCCTTGAGGCGGCCGTTCACGTCGAACCAGATCATGACCCCATTCAAGGAAGGCTCGGCCCCGTTGCCGCTCACCAAACAGCCCATCCGTTGTCCGTCCGGCGTCGGAAGCAGTCCAATGGGAACGGAGCCTGACTGTTCCTTGGTCACGGGAGAACCCAGGACCGCGGAGTAGAACCGGATCGCACGATCCAAATCCGTCACCGGAACGTCGAACCAAGAGATGTTGTGCTTCATGGTTGGCCTCCTGCTGAGCACAGAATCCTTCGCTTAGCCATGTTGCGCGAGCAGTTCATCGAGCCGCGCGTAACCCGCTTCCATCCCATCCGCCATCGGCGTCTTCAGCACCGCATCGCGCGCGGCCCGCGAGCTGTACAGCACCGTACTGACCGCCGTCGTCCGCCCGCCCTTCGCGGTGAGCACCAACGTCGTCACCGCCTCGCCGTTCGTCCAATCCTCGTCGAACAGTTCGGTCGTGACGATGCGCTCAGGCGCGACGATCTCGCGGTAGACTCCGCCCATCCCCATCTCGCGCCCGTCCGCGTGCCGCCACACATAGCGATAGCTGCCGCCAACGCGCAGGTCGATCTCGCACACTGGCATCGTCCAGTCCCCGGGGCCGAGCAGCCAGCGCCGAAGCAACGCGGGCTTCGTGTGCGCCTCGAACACCATGTCGCGCGGCGCGTTGAAAGCGCGGATGATCACAACCTCGCGGTCACCCCGCGTCTCGATCGTCAGCTTCGCGGGCATCAGTGCGTTCCCTTCTTCGCTTTGCGCCCGCGCTTGCCGCGTTGCGCCTTCATGACGCCGAGCAACGCATCCAGCTTCTGAAACCGCGCCTCCCAAAACTCGCGATATTTCTCGAGCCACGCGTTCGCTTCGGACAGCGGCTGCGCCTCGATGCGGCACATCCGCCGCTGCGCCTCGCGCGAACGCGACACGAGCCCCGCCTTCTCCAAAACCTTCAGATGCTTGGAGATTGCCGGCTGCGACATCTCGAACGGTTCGGCGAGTTCGTTGACCGACGCCTCCCCCAGCGCCAGCCGCGCGAGGATCGCGCGCCGCGTCGGATCGGCGAGAGCGGAGAACGTGGCGTCAAGACGGGCGGGGGTCATGTCATAACCGTATAGTTCTAGAACCAAACGGTTATGTACGAGACCGCGCGATCCGTCAAGCGCCTTCGAACTGCGGATCGGCCGTAACCTCGCCCGGCCAGACCTTGCGCAATTCGGTCAGGATGGCTTTACCCTCCGCCACATAGGCGTCGTGCTCATCCTGCGATGCGAACTTGCTCGACGCCGGATCGTCGAGTTCAAACGTCTTCTGAAAGACATCGTCCCAGTCCTCGATCCGGTACGAAAGATCGCCGGGAAGGTCGAGCGCGAACACGCTCACCGGCTCTCCCGTGTCACCGTCCCACAAGGGCGAGCACGCAAATTCCGGCGCCAGGCGCAGGCGCGTCGGCATCGGTGGAGCGATGTAATCGGCAACCGGCGTTCCCGGCGCGCCGTCCCCCAGACGCATCGTCGCGTCGCCCTTGCGCGGCATATGAATGAAACCCCACACACCCACGACGGCCGCAACGACAATGCCCAGATCGATCAGCAAATCGGTCATGCCCGCCGACCACGGCCGCAGCTGCCCCTGCGCCGACAGCCACACGACAAACGCGGTCGCCACACAATAGATGACGAACGCGTTGCGCGTCTGCGATCGCCCCTGCGCCGCCAGTGCATCTTCCGGCGGAATGGCGCGCGTGGCCCACAACAGATACCCGCCCTGCACCACCACATTTGCCGCGAACAGAGGCAGAGCCAGCGGGCTGAGGATCGCGAGCGCCGCACCGCTCGCCAGCGTCAACACCGCACCCGCCGACAACACCGCGACCCGCATCTGATCGGTCGCATCGGTCGGGTCGTTGAGCGCGGCAAGCACCTTGTCCATCAGCCGCTCCATCGCCATCGAACGCATCACGACGAAGCCGGCAAACACATAGAACGCGCCGACAAACATGGCGACATACATCATCGAACTGTAACCTGGGCGTTGGGAACCAAGCCCTTCCTAGCGCGCTCTCAACCTCATCGCAAAACATGTTATAGGCGAGCCATGGACCTGCCCTTCGACCGCACCAGACGCCGCCGCATCTACCTGATGCGCCACGCCGAAGCCGCCTACATCGCGCCCGACGGCACCCGCGCACCCGACTCGCGCGTGGTCGCGCTCACCGAACGCGGCCGCGACGAAGCCAAAGCGATGGGCGCACTCATGGCCGACATCGAATTCGACCGCGTCGTCGTGTCCGGCCTTCAGCGCACACTCGAAACCGCATCGATCGTGCTAGGCCCGCGCACCCTGAAGGTCGACGTCGTCAGCGACCTCGAAGAAATCCGCGGCGGCGACGCCATCGCCCGCGCCAATCTCAGTCCGCCTGACTACGCCTACGCGATGTTCCGCGCCGCCGACCTCGGACAGTGCTTCGCCGGCGGCGAGGCCTTCGCCGCATTCAAAGACCGCGTCCTGCCCGCGTTCCAAAAAATCGCGTGCGAGCCCGCATGGACGACATTGCTGATGGTCTGCCACGGCGGCGTCAATCGCGCGATCCTGACCGATATCACCTGCGGCGGCTTGAAGGCGTTCGGCGCGTTCGAACAAGATTCCTGCTGCACCAACGTCATCGACATCGACACCTGCCGCGACACCGGAACGCTCCAACGCCAGATTCTGCGCGGGGTAAATATTACCGCCGCCGACCCGCTAAAGCAGACGCGCCGCCTGCTGACAATGGAAGGGCTCGCCAAGAGTTTTGCCGACGCCACCAAGACGACCTGATCCAAAGCGCGACGCCGCGCGTAGACCGTTCGCATGGCGCACGCCCCAAAACCCATTCTCGTCTGGTTTCGCCAAGACCTGCGCCTCGCCGACAACCCCGCCCTCGCCGCGGCGGTGAAGGACGGCCCAGTCATCCCCGTGTTCATTCTCGACGACGAAACACCGGGCAAATGGAAGACGGGCAGCGCCGCACGCTGGTGGCTACACTACAGCCTGGAAGCGCTAGCCGCCGATCTCGCCAAGCGCGGCAGCAACCTAATCCTGCGCCGCGGCAAGGCCGACAAAGTCATTGACGACTTGATACGAGAGACCGACGCGCAAGCCGTCTACTGGAACCGCCTCTACGAACCCTACGCCATCGCCCGCGACACCGCGATCAAGGCGTCACTCGAAGAACACGGCATGAAGGTTCGCAGCTTCAACGCCGCGCTGCTCGTCGAACCGTGGACGATCAAGACCGGCAGCGACGGCCCCTACAAAGTCTTCACCCCTTTCTGGCGCACCGCGGCGTCACTGGTTGAAGACGCCACACCTCTGCCCGCGCCGCGCACCATCGACGCGCCGGCGAAGTGGCCGCGATCGGATGAATTGACGGCATGGCGTCTCTTGCCGTCGAAGCCCAATTGGGCGCAAGGTTTCAGCGCACTCTGGACGCCAGGCGAAACCGGCGCCCGCAAGCGGCTCAGCGCCTTTATCGACAAGTCACTCGACCACTACGCCGACGACCGCGACCGCCCCGACAAGCCCGCAACCTCAAGACTGTCCCCGCATCTCCATTGGGGCGAGATCGGCCCGCGCCAAGTCTGGCGCGCGATGCAAACCGCCAAGGAAGAAAACCCCAGGACCGAACGCCACGTCACGAAATTCCTGAGCGAAATCGGCTGGCGCGAATTCTCACACCATTTGCTCTACCACTTTCCCACCCTGCCGGAACGCAACTACCGCTCGCAGTTCGACGCCTTCCCGTGGGAGCGGGACAACCACGCGTTCAAAGCCTGGACGCAAGGCCGCACCGGCTATCCCATCGTCGACGCTGGCATGCGCGAACTCTGGGCGACGGGCACGATGCACAACCGCGTCCGCATGGTCGCTGCGTCCTTCCTGATCAAGCACCTGATGATCCCCTGGCAGCGCGGCGAAGAGTGGTTCTGGGACACGCTCGTCGACGCCGACCTCGCCAACAACGCGGCGAGTTGGCAGTGGGTCGCCGGCTCAGGCGCCGACGCCGCCCCCTACTTCCGCATCTTCAACCCCGTCGTCCAGGGCGAGAAGTTCGACCCCGACGGCGCCTACGTCCGCCGCTGGGTGCGGGAACTGAAACACTGCGGCCCCCGCTTCATTCACCGTCCCTGGCAGTCATCCAATTTTGCTGCGCTTGCGTATGAGAAGCCGATCGTCGACCACGACCGGGCCAGAACCCGGGCGCTCGCCGCCTACAAGTCCATCTCTGACGCAGCCGGCAACTAACCTAAAGCGTTGTCTTCGGCGTACCCGGCTACCACCTTTTTGATATACTGAGAGAGAAAGACGAGCGAGCGATGCCAGGCAACGCGACCACGCAAGTCATCCATGTGCGCCAGGGCGAAACGCCCGACCTGCGCGCCTTGCCCTATTTCCTGCGCCTCATCATGCCGGCCGCTGCGCGCCTGAAATGGGGCAGCGTCGCCCTCACCCTGCCTGACGGCCGCATCATCCGCATCGAAGGCAGCGAGCCCGGCAAGCACGCCGACATCGTCATCCGTGACTATCGCTGCCTGATGCGGCTCGTGCGCACGGCGAACCTAGGCTTCGCCGAAGGCTATCTCGCGAAAGAGTGGGAATCCCCCGACCTCGAAGCGGTGCTCGAAGTCTTCGCCCGCAACGCCGACCTGATGCACGAACTCTATGAGGGCAAGTGGTGGTCGAAGCTCGCCGACCGCGCACTGCACCTTCTGAATCGCAACACACGCGCGGGGTCAAAGCGCAACATCCACGCCCACTACGACCTCGGCAACAAATTCTACGAACGCTGGCTCGACCCATCGATGACCTATTCGTCGGCCAAGTTCGAAGGCCCCGAGCAATCGCTGACCGAAGCGCAGCGCAACAAATACGCAGCACTCGCCAACCGCATCGGCCTGAAACCCGAACATAGCCTGCTCGAAATCGGCTGCGGCTGGGGCGGCTTCGCCGAATACGCGGCGACGGAGATCGGCTGCAAAGTCACCGGCATCACCATCAGTCAGGAACAGCACGCCTTCGCGACGCAACGCATGCAGCGCGCGGGCCTCACCGACCGTACCGAAATCCGCTTACAGGACTACCGCGACACGCAAGGCACCTTCGACCGCATCGCCTCGATCGAAATGTTCGAAGCCGTCGGCGAAGAATACTGGCCCGCCTTCTTCGACAAGGTACGTGGCCTTCTCGCCCCGGGCGGCATCGCCGGCCTGCAGATCATCACCATCGACGAGCGCTATTTCTCCGCCTACCGCCGCAGCGTCGACTTCATCCAGAAATACGTCTTCCCCGGCGGCATGCTGCCCTCGCCGACGGTGCTGCGCGCACACGTCGAACAAGCTGGCCTCGAATGGCGCAACAACACGACATTCGGCCAAGACTATGCCCGCACGCTCGCCACCTGGCGCGACCGCTTCCAAAGCGCGTGGGACGACATCCGCACCATGGGCTTCGACGACCGCTTCAACCGCATGTGGAACTACTACCTAAGCTACTGTGAGGCAGGCTTCCGCGCCGGCTCCATCGACGTCACCCAAATCGCTGTCGCGCGCACCTGACGCGGCGGTACTTTCTCCCAACCGCAATCGACGCTATACCTCTCGCCCACGCGCGAGGGATGTCGACCTGAATTGAGCGGCCACACGTTCTTCTTCTACGGTTCGCTCATGGACCGTGACCTGCTCGAAGCCGTCATCGGCCGCCGGGCGTCAGGCATCGCGTTCACACCCGGCTGGCTCACCGGCTACATCGCCGAGAAGGCCGCCGGCTACACCTTCCCCACCTTGGTCGAAAGCCGAACCGGCCGCGTCAACGGCGTGATCACGCAAGGCCTGACCCAAGCCGACGCCGACCGCATCGCCTACTACGAAGATAACGACGAATACGCGGCCCAAGTGATCGACATCGCGACGGCCGAAACCGACATCGCCGCGCAAGTCTTCCTGTCGGCAACGCCGATGATGTCATCGGGCGAACCCTGGAGCTTCGACCACTGGAAGAAGCACGACAAACCGCTGCTGCTGGCGATCACGCGCAAGGTCATGACCGAACACTACGGCATCACGCCCGCGAACAAAGTCCACGACGTCTGGATGCGCATCAAAGCCGAACTGGAGGCGAAGATGACCGCCCCCCTCCAACTCAAGCCGAAGCGCGCCCCCCAAACACCCGCGGCGAAGCAAGCCGCGCCCCGTCGCGCAGCGCCCGCAGCTTCGCCCACGCGACGTCCTCGGGGATCATGAGTTGGGCCGCCGGCTCGAGATCAGTCCTTAGGCGACTTCAACACTAAGCATTCGATCGCATGCCCACAGAGGCGGTGCGGCTCTTGGCGCAAATTCCAAAAGTGCTCGTTCTCGGCCGGTAGCAGGTATTCTTGATCGTATGCTTCCGTGCCGTATCCTTCGGTCTTTCCCTCAACCCACCAGACGAAGGCACTTTGAGCCTCACGAAAAACGGCCCGATCCCACGAGTATGGGATCGTCGACGGCTGACCCGGTTGCGGCTTGGTTCGATACAGATAGAGCGTCGGGTCGTTCGCAATGGTGATCGTGTTGCCTGGACCATCGTAGCAAGTCGGCAAGCCACCACTGCAACTACCTTGGTCTGTCACGCGGATGCGCGGATCGGCAACCCCAGCGGCCTTTCGCCGGGCAATGACCTGTTCCAACTTTCGCTTAAGCGAGGGATCGCGTAGAGAATCTGCGACGGACGAATTGTCGGCGCGCGCCGCGAGCGTGCGCTCCCCCGACTTGTTCAGGCCGCTGCACACAAAGTACGGCCCCATGTTCGAACAGTCGGTGGGCGTAAGCTCACCGCTAGTGGCAACGTTTGCCGCAAGCACGACCACAGTCGCCAAGAAACAGATCCGTATTGCTGTCATGACCCGCCCCGATCAAACGCATGTCGGCGACAGCGTATCGACAAATCGGCCGAGAAACTAGGCGATCACTGCGTCCTAAACACGCGCTGCGAAGCAATCCGCGCCCCGTCGCGCAGCGCCCGCAGCTTCGCCCACGCGACGTCCTCGGGGATCATGACGTAGCCGGCCGACGTCTCGAAGCCGCAGTCGGTGCCGGCGAGCACGCGCGACGGATCGCCGACAGCCTCGACCGCGCGTACCAAACGCCGCGCCACGACCTCCGGATGCTCGACATAGTTCGTCGTCGTGTCGATCGCGCCGGCGACCAGCGTCGCGTTCTTCGGCAACCGCCCACCCTTGAAGAAATCGACTTCATGCTCATGCCGCGGATTGGCGAGACTAATCACAAACCCGCCGACATGCGCCCCTTCGATCGCTGGCCACAAATTATCGATCGGCTCGTCGCAATCATGCGGACCGTTATAGTTGCCCCAACAAACATGCAGCCGCACCTTCTCGCGCGGCAAACCCTGCACCGCGCGATTGATGGCGGCGACAACGGCCTTTGAGAACGACAGAAATTCCGACAGCGGCTTCTCGGCAAACAGCGTATGCCGCTCCATCGCCAGATCAGGCGCGTCGATCTGCAACGTGAAGCCGCTCTCGACGATCGTCCGGTACTCGACCGCCAACGCCTTGCCCAGCGCGTCGACGTAGTCGCCCAGATTGGCGTAGTGCTTGTTCTCCATCGCCGTCGCGATAATCCCGGGCGACGGCGCGGTCATGAACGCGCCTGCCGGCGTCTGAGCCAAACCGTCAACATGGCGCCGCAACCGCGCGCACTCGTCTTTGATCGCCACCGAATCCTTGTAGGCGACATCGCCCACGGCTTGCGGCGGGGCCATCAAACTGACGCTCTCGCTGGCCGCAGCCACGCGCAAGATGAACTGCAGAAAATTCGGATAGTTCAACATGTCGCGCATCGGCATCCGCGACCCGCGCCCGCCGAACCCGGTCATGCGATGCTGCACATAGGTGAAGAAGCTCTCACGCCCCACTTCACCGTCGTTGAGAATATCGACCCCGGCCTCCACCTGCCGAGCGATGACATGCGCCGTCGCCGCCTCGATCTCCTTGCTCAGGCTCGCCGCGTTGACCTCTTCCCCACCCGACTGCGCCGCAAGCATCGCAACGAGAGTCTTCGGCCGCGGCAGGCTGCCGGCGTGCGTGGTCAGCAATCGTTGGGCAGTCATCCAGTTACTCCAATGGGTTAGACGGCGCTTGAAGCGCCGCAGTCGGACCCATAGAACACACACAGCGACATTCCGGTCTAGGCCCCATGGACATCAAGAACAGCGTCATCGACGCTATCGGCAATACGCCTCTCATACGATTGAAGCGCCTGTCGGACGTCACAGGCTGCGAGATCCTCGGCAAGGCGGAGTTCATGAACCCTGGCCAGTCGGTCAAGGACCGCGCGGCGCTGGGCATGATCCGCGACGCCGAGCGCAAGGGTTCGCTCAAGCCCGGCGGCACCATCGTCGAGGGCACCGCCGGCAACACCGGCATCGGCCTGGCCATGGTCGGCCGCGCGCTGGGCTACAAGTCGGTGATCGTCATCCCGAACACGCAGAGCCAAGAGAAGAAAGACACGCTGCGCCAGATGGGGGCCGAACTCATCGAAGTGCCGGCGGTGCCCTACAAAGACCCGAACAACTACGTGAAATACTCCGGCCGCCTCGCGGAAGAATTGAACGCGAAGCTGCCCAACGGCGCCATCTGGGCGAACCAATTCGACAACGTCGCCAACCGCCAAGCGCACTTCGAAACGACGGGCCCCGAAATCTGGAAACAGACCGACGGCAAAGTCACAGGCTTCGTCTCGGCCGTCGGCAGCGGCGGCACGCTGGCCGGCGTCGGACAAGCGCTGCGCGCGCGCAACCCGAACGTGAAGATCGCGCTCGCCGACCCGCCGGGCGCAGCGCTCTTCAATTACTACAAGCACGGCGAGCTGAAAGCCGAAGGCTCATCCATCACCGAAGGCATCGGCCAAGGCCGCGTCACCGCGAATCTCGAAGGCTTCAAGCCGGACGAGGCGTTCCAAATCCATGACTCGGAATCAGTGCCTTTCTGCTTCGAACTTCTGCGCGATGAAGGCCTCTGCCTGGGCACATCGTCGGGCGTCAACGTCGCCGGCGCCTACCACCTCGCGCGAGAGCTCGGCCGCGGCAATATCATCGTCACGCTGCTGTGCGACTACGGCACGCGCTACGCATCGAAACTGTACAATCCGGAATTCCTGCGCTCGAAGGGATTCGCTGTTCCCGAATGGCTGGAGACCAAACGATGAGCCCCGTTGTCTCGACCCAATGGCTCGCCGAACATCTGTCCGCGCCGGACGTGCGCGTCGTCGACGCGTCCTGGTACATGCCCGATGCCAAACGCGATCCGAAAGCGGAGTACAACGAAGCCCACATCCCGGGCGCCGTCTACTTCAACATCGACGAGATCAGCGATACCGCATCGCCGTACCCGCACATGCTGCCTGCGCCGGAGAAATTCGCGAGCCGCGTGAAGGCGATGGGCTTGGGCGACGGCCACCGCATCGTCGTCTATGACGGCGCCGGCCTCTTCACTGCCGCGCGTGTCTGGTGGATGTTCCGCGTCATGGGCCACGAGGACGTCTTCGTCCTCGACGGCGGCTTTCCGAAATGGCGCGCCGAAAGCCGCCCGACGGAAGATCTGCCACCCATCCACCGCACCCGCCATTTCACGCCGCGCCCGAACCACCTCATCCTGCGCGACGCCGATCAGGTCAAAGAGAACCTGACGAGTAAGCGCGAACAGATCGTCGATGCCCGCTCACCGGGCCGCTTCTCGGGCAGCGAACCCGAACCGCGCCCCGGCGTTCGCAGCGGCCACATCCCTGGCTCAAAGAACCTGCATTATCAAAAACTCCTCAACCCCGACGGCACGCTGCGCAAGCCCGAAGCGCTCGCCGCCGCCTTCCGCGAAGCCGGCATCGATGTGACGAAGCCGGTCACCACAAGCTGCGGTTCAGGCGTCACCGCTGCGATCATCCTTCTCGCGCTTGAAGCGATCGACGCACCGGAAGGCGCGCTCTACGACGGCTCCTGGAGCGAATGGGGCGCGAGGGCCGAACTGCCGCTCGAAAAATGACCAAGCCGCCGATCCCGATCACCATCACAAAGCTGGAGATGACGGCGAAACCCGCCGGTCTTCGCCCACAGCTGCGCCGCGAACACGACAACGGCCGCGTGATGCTACTCAAGATCAAGCAACCGCCGGTCCACTTCTACCGCTATCTCTATCAAACCGTCGGCCGCGACCACGTCTGGGTCGAACGCACGCGCATGAAAGACGAAGCGCTCGCCACGATCGTGCAGGACGAGAACGTCGACATCTACGTCCTCTATTGCGAAGGCGCGCCGGCCGGCTACGCCGAACTCGACTTCCGCAAAATGCCGAACGCCGAACTCGCCTATTTCGGCCTCATCCCGGATTTCATCGGCCGCGGCCTGGGCGGATTTCTTCTGGCGACCGCGATCGACATCGCCTGGTCGAAACCGATCGAGCGTCTGTGGGTGCACACCAACACGCTCGACCACCCGCGCGCGCTGCCGCTCTATCAGCAGCTGGGCTTCGTCCCCTACGCGCAGGAAAAAACGCAGATCGTTCCGCTGTAACGCGCTACTTCGCGTCTTTGTCCAGCGTAGCCGATGCCAGCGAAGGTGCGCCGTCGAACACGCCATACCAGCCTAGCAACAGCTTCCCGGCATCGGTCGTGACCGTCACAACGCCGTCGATGCAGTTGCCGCCCGGATCGTTCTTCACCGTCTCTTGAAAGACCACATAGCCGGCCTTCGACGTGCCGAGCCGCGACAGCGTGCCCGTGCACTTCAGCGTCGGATACGTCGTCGTCCCCTTCGCGCCGTTCAGCGAAACCATCATCGGATAACGCGTCTCGCGATCGGCATCGATCTGCCGCATCTCGCCCGTCCACGACCCGTTGACCGACGCCGGCGCATCACCCGCCTGCGCGCTAACGGACCCGGCGACCAAAACAGCGAACGAAAGATAGGCGAACGACCGCATGAGCGATTCCCTCATCTGTTGAATTCGCGGGAGCTTACGCACGCAACACCGCCGCGCAACGTCATGCAGCGCGCACACGCGACCAAGTTCAAATTCCTGAACTTGCAACGCCTCGTTGAACCTGCACATCTTGAGCGATTGTGCGCGGCCATTGTGTAAGGCCACGCCTTGCGTTGGGGGGATTTGGGTGACACCGGAAGCGGTTTTGCAGCCGTTGCTCGACGGCGCCGTGGCGTTCGGCTGGAATTGGCTCTGGCTGCTGGCGCTGATTCCCATCTTCGTCGCGCTCGAATTGCTGTCCGGCACACGCCGCGCAACGAAGATGCGCGAACGCACCGCACAGGCACGCCGCGACAAACTCGCGAAACTTCAATCGCGCCGCCGCACCCGCGTCATCGCCATCGTCCACCGCGAAGAGATGATGCCCGGTATCGGTTTCCCGATCCGCGGCTTCATCCGCCAAGACGACGCCGAGCACGTGCTGGCCGCCATCCGCGCCACGCCGCCGACCAAGCCGCTCGACATCATCCTCCACACACCCGGCGGCCTCGTCCTCCACGCCCTGCAGATCGCGCGCGCGATCAAAGCTCACCCCGCGCGTAAAACCGTGTTCGTGCCGCACCTCGCGATGTCCGGCGGCACGCTGATCGCGCTCGCCGCCGACGAAATCGTCATGAGCGACCACGCGGTGTTAGGCCCCATCGATCCGCAAATCGGCGGTGCACCGGCCGCATCGTGGGTGAAGGTCGCGCGCGAGAAACCAATCGCGGCCGTGCAAGACGAAACGCTCCTACTCGCCGACATGAGCCAGAAAGTGCTCGATCAAATGCGCAAGCAAGCCTGCGAACTCATGCAGGGCAACTACACCCACGACGGCAGCTGCGCCGTCTCCGACCTGCTGGCCAGCGGCAAGTGGACCCACGACTATCCGATCACCGTGCCGGAGGCGAAAGAACTCGGCCTCCACATCTCGACCGACATGCCCGCGGACGTCATCGACCTGACGACGTTGCTGGCCGCCACCACTGTCCGCCAGCCGAGCGTCCACTACACGCCGGGCAAGGTCTAACCGCTACTTCGTCGGAAAGTTTTTCTCGTACGGCGCCGCTTCCTCAAGCACGCGCACGAACGACGCGCGCTTGCGCAGCCGCTGCAGATACGCATGCGCATTCGGGTGCGACTTCGCGAACGGCATCACCCGGTCCGCATAGGACAGCGCCGGCGCGGCCGAACAATCGGCCATCGAGAACGACCCCATCGCCCACTCCTCGCCGCCGATCTCACCGTCCACCATGTCGAGCGCCGTCTTCAACAACGCCCGCGCCTCTTCGACGCCGTAGGGATCGTTCTTGCCCACGGGCCTCAACCGGTCCGTCACGATCTTCTGCATCGGCACGGCGACGTAAAGATCGAAGAAGCGGTCGCGAAACCGCGTCTGCCGCGCGAGATCGGGATCCTTCGGCACAAGCTCCACGCGTCCCGGATAATGCTGCGCGAGATATTCGATGATGATGCTGGCCTCAGGCACGTCTGCTTGCGCGCAGTGTCATGCAGCACCGGCATCTTCCCGATCGGCCACATCTCGCGAAACGCCGTGCGCTCCCGCTCGTCGCCCAAGTCCAAGAACTGCAGCTCGAACGGCGTCTTATTCTCGTAGAACGCCATCGTCACCTTCTGCACGAAGGTCGACAGCGGATGTCCGTGCAAAACCAGAGTCATGACGCCTTCCCGAACCGTTGCGCATTGCGCGCCTTCGCCCTTGCCGCCTCAACCGCCCGGTCGCGCGAGGGCGACGTCGTCACCAGCGAGTCCACAAGTTCGCGCGAGACCCGAAACACCTCGTCGACCGCGTGATTGAACGCCGCCTCATTCGACCGCGACGGCGCGTTGAACCCGCTCAGCTTGCGCACGAATTGAAGGCACGCCGCGCGCACCTCTTCATCCGTCGCCGGCGGATCAAAATTGAACAGCGTTTTGATGTTCCGACACATAACTTAGTCCTCGATGGCCGCGTACGCCTGCGTCCAGAAGTCGACGCACACGTCGGGCGGATTGGGCGATGTCCACATGCGCTGCGTGAGCAGAATTGTGACCATGTCCTCGGCCGGATCGCAACGCCAAGACGTGCCAAGCCCGCCGTCCCAGCCATACTGCCCCACCGGTTCCGCCGGATTGACCCGCCGCGTCGCCATGGCCACGCCGAAACCCCAGCCATGGCTCTCGAAATAGTCCTCCACCATGCCCTTCGAAACCTTCTGCGACGGCGTCAGCTGATCGGTGATCATCGTCTCGACCGAAGGCCGCGAGACAATGCGCGTTCCGCCGAGCTTCCCCATTCCCAACATCATGCGGCTGAAGGCCAGAAAGTCATCGACCGTCGAAACCAACCCGCTGCCGCCCGATGCAAACGCTGGCGGCTTGCTCCAACGCCCACCTTTCGCTTCGTCATAGACCTCGAACTTGCCTGTCTGAAAGTTCGTCCAATACTGTGTCGCCAGCCGCTCGATCTTGGCCGACGGCACGAAGAACCCCGTGTCCTTCATCCCCAGCGGCCCGAACACGCGCTCCTGCAAGAACGCATCGAACGTCTGCCCCGCCGCCCGCGCGACAAGCACGCCCAGCACATCCGACCCCGTGTGATAGAGCCACCGCTCACCCGGTTGATACGCGAGCGGCAGCGAACCCAACCGTCTCATATATTCGTCCGGACTGAATGTCGGTGCGTCCGGCCCAGGCGCCAACCCGGCCTCGGCGGTCGCCTTCGCGTAAGGCGCGTCCGGCGACGTCATCACGAAGCCATAGCCCAACCGGAACGTCAGCAGATCGCGGACGGTGATCGCCCGATGAGCCGGCACGGTGTCGTCGAGCGGACCTTCGACATCCCTCATGACGTTGCGGTTCGCCAGCTCAGGCAACAGACGATCGACCGGCTCATCGAGCTTCAGCTTCCCGTCTTCCATCAGGATAAGCGCCGCAATCGCCGCCACCGGCTTCGTCATCGACGCGACGCGGAAGATCGTATCCCGCTTCATCGGCGGGCCGCCGATGCTCAGCGCCCCGATCGCATCCGCATGCGTCTCGCCGCGCCGGCTGACCAGCGTGACCAGCCCGGGCATCTCGCCGCGCTGCACATAGCCGGCCATGACGTCATGCATGCGGTTCAGCCGCTGTTTCGAGAACCCGTTCATGGTGTCGTCGCTGCAGGCGGCGTCGCCAACTTCGGTCCGTTGAACTCGGTCTCGATCTCGATCGACACATCGTCACTGACGCCCATCGTCGAGCCCGGCGGCGGCACGCCCTCCGACACGCCGAACAGCGTCCGCTTCAACGACCCACGCGCCGAGAACCCGATCCGCGCCTGCGGATCATACGGATGGCCCGCATAGCCGCCGTTGAAGGTCGTCTCCAACACGACCGGATGCGTCGCGCCGCGCAACGTAAGATCACCCGTGACACGCGCCGTATTGGCGCCCGTCATCTCGATCTTCGTCGAGCGAAACGTCATGGGCGCCGCGCCCAACCATTTCTCGCTCAACAAGGTATCGAGAAACCCAGCAGGCGGCGCATTGAGCAACAGCGACTTCGTATCGACCGTCGCGGTCAAGCTGGACTGCGTCGGATCTTTCACATCGAGCTTCAGCTGCGCATCAAGCCCGGTGAACTGCGCCGTGTAGTTCGAGAAGCCGATATGGTTCACGCGGAAGATGACGCTGGCATGCGCCTTGTCCAGCGTGTAGTCGCCGGACGGCGCCTCCGTCGCGACAGGCACGATCGGACCCGCCACCTCTTGCGTCGCGGGCACAGCCGCCGCCGTCTTCTGCTCGGCCTTCTCCGCGTCGTCTGAGGGCGAACAAGCCCCCGCGAGCGCCGCGACAGCGCACGCCACAAACAAACGTCTCATATTGTATCTCCTAAGCCGCCAAATAAACGTCGAGCCGGTCGAACGTGCTCGACCATCCCTCGTTGTGTCCGTCGCGCTCGCCCGCCGACAGGAACGGCGAGTGGCGGAACGTCATGAAGGTCTTGTCGCCGCGATCCTCAAACTCGACCGTGACGAGGTTCTCGACGCCGCGCTCACCCTCGTCTTCCCAAACGAACGTAAACACCAACCGCTCGGGCTCATCGACCTCCCGGAAGACGCCGTGCTGCCACAGTTCGCGCCCGTCCTCGATGCCCGTCAGGCAGATGCGCCACTTGCCGCCGACGCGCACGTCCATCTCCATGGCCGTCGCCGGATAAGGCCGCGGCCCCCACCACGCCATGCATCGCGACGGATCCGTCCACGCCTTCCACACCAGATCGCGCGGCGCGTCGAACATGCGCGTGATAACAAGATCTCGTTCGCCTTCCGGCAGGGTCTGAGCAGGGATCATCGCGGCTGGCCTTTCGTCCGTCGTGGACGCGCCCGTCTTTTGCAATTCCTCCGCCAGTTCGTCGAGTCGAATCCGCCGTCCCATGGATCTCAAGCCTCCACTTTGGCTTTGAGGTCCGCCAACCCGTCCTCGAAACTCTTGCCGATCATCTTGTCGATGCTGAAGAAAAGCCCCATCAGCTTCGACACAAAGGTATTGCACCCCGTCATCGCCCACGTGACGTTGGTTGCGCCGCCCCGCCCGTCGACGGTGAACTCGGCAAGGTTGCTGGCGGCAAAGGGCTTCACGAAATCGAGCCGCATCAACACCTTCGACGGCGCGTGCGTCTCGGTGATCTCCATCCGCCCGACACCGGTCTTCTTGCTCTCCCACGCATAGGCCGCGCCGGGTCCCTGGGCCGCGCCGCTGTACGTACCCTTCGTCTCCGGATCCAGTTTCAGATACGGATTCCAAGTGTTGAACGCATGCAAATCGCTGATCAGCGGAAACACCTTCTCAGCCGGCGCCCTCACCAGGGTCGAACGTTCGATCCGAAAGTCGCTAGGCCGCATCGCGGCGAGCACGACAACACCCGCGATCAGAACCGCAACAATGATCAGTATCGTCTCAAGCATGTCCAATCTCCTCTACCGGCGGAACGGGATCAGCGCGCGAAGCTTCGGGTCGCGCAGAAACAAACCGCCCCAGATCATCAAACCCAAATACCCGCCGAACAGCAGATGACTGAACACCGGACTGCCGACACGCAGATGTGTTGCGATCGCGCCACCCAAATATCCGGTCAGCAAAATCGCTCCCAGCACCGACGTCTGCGGCACCACGTAAAGCAGCGTGCAAACCAACGTCAGAACGCCAAGACCGAACGCAACGTCGGAGGGATAGCCAAGCTCCGCCATCGTCTGCTTCACGATATCGAGCTCGACCAGTTTGATCCCTGCGTCGAACAACAGAAAAAGGACAACGAGCCCGCTGATTACGTAACCCGCCCACAGCATAGCCTTCGGCGTTTGTGCATCTTGCATCACAGCCCCTCTCACATATTCGCCAGGACGGCGGCCAGCTGATCCGCAGCCGTGCCCCAGCCCTCGTGGAAACCCATCTTCTCGTGTGCTTCGCGGTCGGTCTGCGTCCAGTGCAGCGCGCGCGCCGTGTATTTCGTCTTCTTGCCCTGCGGCTCCAGCGTCATGATCGCCGTCATGAACGGCTTCGGCGATGGCGTCCACGCGTCGGTATAGGCGTCGGTGAACACCAGCTTCTTCTGATGCACGACCTCCAGAAACACACCGACATTGGGAAATTTCTGCTTCTCGGGCGACATCATCACCGTGCGCATCACGCCGCCGGCGCGCAGGTCGATGTCGCACTCGACCGTGCTCCAAGGCTTGGGCGCCCACCACTGCATCAGGTGCTGCGGCTCGGTCCACGCCTTCCACACCAAAGCGGGCGGCGCATCGAACACGCGGTTCAAGACAAGTTCATGCACGGCATGCGTCGTCGTCATCCGGTTTCTCCGTCTCTTTAGGTCTTCCGGGGCTTGCCCTTCTTGGCCGCCCTCTCCTTCGCCTGCAATTCGCGCAAATAATCCTCCAACCGGTCGAAGCTTTGTTCCCAGTACCGGCGGTAATTCTCGATCCACGACGCGGCATCTTTCAGCGGCGCGGCCTTCAGCTTGCACGGCCGCCACTGCGCCTCGCGCCCGCGCGTGATGAGCTGCGCCTTCTCCAAAACCTTCAGATGCTTCGACACCGCAGGCAGCGTCATGTCGAACGGTTCGGCGAGTTCGTTCACCGTCGCCTCGCCCAACGCCAGCCGCGCCAAAATCGCCCGCCGCGTGGGATCCGCCAACGCCGAGAACGTCGCCGAAAGCCGGTCGCTCATGAAGAAACTCCTGTGCAAATGGATGGCCGGCCGTCGCCGGCCGAAGCGCTATGGTCCACCGCCACCGCAAGGCCCGCAACCAACAATCCGGCCACGAGTGCGCCGCCAAACCACCGCCGCACGCCGGCAAGACTCGCCGCCATCGCCCACGAGGACGCCGCAGCAATACCGGCGAGGCAGCACAGCATCGCTCTACTCCGCCGCCTGATGGACCGCGCAACCGCAGCCCGGCGCGTGATAGCGCCCATTGCCTTCGACGGTGCCGTCATCGCGATACGCGTTGTGCGGCCGCACCCAATCGGGCAGCGAACGAAACGGCCCATTCTCCATGCGCCCAAGCGGCGTGGCGTCGATGTAGCGATAGGCGCCCAGGAACTCTTCGCCGCCGCGCGAGAACGTGGAATAGGTGTGGAAAATCTCGCCCGCGTCGTTCTTGTAGAAAACGCTGTCGCCGGAAAGATCCTCAAGCCCGGGGTTCATGTAGCGATAGTTGAAGAACGCGCGCCCTGCCGCCACGTCCTCCGGCTTGAAGGACACGTTGAAGTCGTAATTGAAGTCGCTTCCGAACGAAGACACCCAGGTGAAATCCCACCCCATGCGCGTCCGCACGGCCTCGATCTCGGCAAGCGTCGCACGCGCGACGACGGCATACGTCAACCCGCGATTCTCAAGATGCACGCGGATGCCGCTCATGTGGTCGACCTCGAAGGAACAGCCGACGCATTGCCCGGCCTGCCCCGGCCCCAGCATGAAGTGCTTGATGAACAGCTGAGAGCGCCCGGCGAACAAATCCGACAGCGTGACCTTGCCGTTCGGCGCGTCGAATACGTAGCTTTTCTCGACCTTTACCCAAGGCAGCGCACGCCGCTCGGCATTCAATGCATCGCGCCGGCGCGTGAGTTCCTTTTCCTTCACAAGCAGCGCTTTGCGGGCTTCGATCCAAGCTTCCCGCGAGACGACGTCATGCTCCATTGGTCGAGCTCCGTATTATTCCAGTCGGTTAAGTAACCGTATGGTGAAATACTAGCGTCGCAAACCGCTGTCAAGCCCGCATTCGCACGCCACAAAAAATTTGGCAGCAACGATTGTTCCACACTGTGTCTTGAACGCGTCCGCGCTTGAACTAGGTCGCCGTTCACTCCACAACACCGCCCACACCGGGCAGGACCCAACGAATGACCACCACCGACGATAGAACCAACGTCCGCGAATTGCGCCGCACACCGCAGCCGTCCGCAGCAGGACCCGCCGCGCGCCCCGCCGTCGCGGACGCCATCGTGTCGATCAAGGATCTGGCGAAGACCTACGCCACCGGCGTCCAAGCCCTCAAGCCCATCAACCTCGACATCCAACGCGGCGAAATCTTCGCGCTGTTGGGTCCGAACGGCGCCGGCAAGACGACGCTGATCTCGATCATCTGCGGCATCGTCAACCCGTCCTCGGGCACGGTGATCGCCGACGGCCACGACATCCTGCGCGACTACCGCGAGGCGCGCGCCAAGATCGGTCTCGTCCCCCAAGAACTGACGAGCGACCGCTGGGAAACAGTGTGGAACACTACGGCGTTCAGCCGCGGCCTTTTCGGCCGCCCCAGTAATCCGGCTTACCTTGAGAAGGTGCTGCGCGATCTGTCGCTCTGGGACAAACGCAAAGCCCAACTGCAGACACTGTCTGGCGGCATGAAGCGCCGCGTGATGATCGCCAAGGCCCTAGCGCACGAACCCAAGATTCTGTTCCTGGATGAACCGTCCGCCGGCGTCGACGTCGAGCTGCGCCGCGACATGTGGCAACTCGTGCGCCGCCTGCGCGACAGCGGCGTGACCATCATTCTGACCACCCACTACATCGACGAAGCCGAAGAGATGGCCGACCGCATCGGCGTCATCAACAAAGGCGAACTCGTCCTGGTCGAAAACAAAGCGACCCTGATGAAAAAGCTCGGCAAGAAACAGCTGACCGTGAACCTCGCCGAACCGATGACGCAGATTCCGCCCGAACTCGCCGAATACAATCTGACCCTCAAGGACGACGGCCACGAACTCGAATACGTCTTCGACGCCAACGCCGAACACAAAGGCATCGCGGCCCTCCTCCGCCGCATGTCGGACCTAGGGCTCACCTACAAAGACCTGAACACCAGCCAAAGCTCGCTCGAAGACATCTTCGTGAGCCTGGTCACCGACCGCACCGGAACAAAATCATGATCGTCCCCGCCTTCAACCACCACGCCGTCTGGGCGATCTACAAGTCCGAAGTCGGCCGCGCGCTGCGCACCGTGTGGCAAAGCCTGATCACCCCCGTCATCACGACGTCGCTCTATTTCGTCGTCTTCGGCACGGCGATCGGCTCGCGCATGGGCGAGGTCGGCGGCGTCGAATACGGCGCGTTCATCGTGCCCGGCCTCATCATGCTGACGCTTTTCACGGAAAGCATCTTCAACGCCGCGTTCGGCATCTATTTCCCGAAATTCACCGGCACCATCTACGAAGTCCTATCGGCCCCCGTCTCGCATTTCGAGATCGTGCTCGCCTATGTCGGCGCGGCGGCGACGAAGTCGGTGACGCTCGGCCTCATCATTCTGGCGACGGCCTCGCTGTTCGTCGAACTCCCCATCCATCACCCCCTCGCGATGCTGGCGTTCTTGGTCCTGATCGCCGTCAGCTTCTGCCTCTTCGGTTTCATCATCGGCATAGCCTCAAACAACTTCGAGCAGATGCAGATCGTCCCCATGCTGGTGGTGACGCCGCTGACGTTCCTCGGCGGCGCCTTCTACTCGATCGACATGCTACCCGGCATCTGGCGCGACATCGCCTACTTCAACCCGGTCGTCTACCTGGTCTCAGGCTTCCGCTGGACGTTCTTCTCCAAAGGCGACGTCGACATCGAAATCAGCCTCCTGGCAACGTTCGTGTTCCTGCTGATCTGCCTCGCCATCGTCGGCTGGATCTTCAAGACCGGCTACCGCTTGAAGACGTGAGGCGCGCTACCCTTCGCCCGTCGCCAGCTCAAGCAGGAAGGCGATCAACGCCAGCGCGGTGAACACGACGATCGCAGCCACCGCGACGAACACGATGACGATGGCGTTGTCCTCCAGCGCCATGGTGTGCGGAAACCGCGTGCGCAAGCCGAAAGACATAGCCGCCACCATCGCCGCGCCCCACGGCAGCCCGAACCAAATCGGGCTCATGATGGCCAGCTGCACCAACACAATCGATAGCCGGCG
>JAWXBY010000017.1:0-6618 GCA_034440355.1 Alphaproteobacteria bacterium | reverse complement strand
GACGTCGATGTCGAACGCGTGATGAGCGTGCTTGATGGTTGAAACGCGTAAGCCGCGCCGCGTGAACTCTTCGACCAGCGCCACGATCAGCGTCGTCTTTCCGCTGTTCTTCCATCCGGTAATTCCAAAAACATTGTTCGCGCGCATGGGACGTTATCGCTCTTCGTTTTGTGCTGTAATGCGTCAAGGATCCGGCGAACCGGCAGAAAGCGGGAAACGTGATGGATGATCTGGCAATCGCAAGGGCGTTGCACGTGCTGGCCATCGTTGTGTGGATCGGCGGCGTCGCGATGGTGACCTCGGTCATATTGCCCGCGGTGCGCCGCATGGCAAAGCCAAATGAGCGCATCGCCTTCTTCGAAAGCATCGAACGGCGCTTTGCGTTTCAAGCGCGTGTATCGACATTGCTGGCCGCGGCGACGGGCTTCTACATGGTCTACCGGCTCGAACTGTGGGATCGCTTCCTCGATGCGCGGTACTGGTGGATGCATGCCATGGTCGCCGTCTGGGCCGTCTTTACGCTCGTCTTGTTCGTGCTCGAACCTTTGGTCCTGCACCGCGTGTTCAACGAACGCGCGCAGCGCGATCCGGAGGGAACGTTTCGCTTGGTGGAGCGTCTGCATTGGGTCTTGCTGACGCTCAGTCTTGTGACGACGCTCGGCGCCGTTGCAGGCGTTCACGGCGCATTCTTCCTTTAAGGCGATGGCGGCTCGCCGCCCAACCTCGGTGTGAGAAACATCGGGCCGTAGATCGCGACGAACAACGCGAACGCGACCAACCACAACACGCCCGATATCGTCAGCAGCGGCGCGGCGAAATCCGGTGCGAACCCCGCTGCGACGCGCGACAGCGCGCTTGCCGTGATGGCGGCGTAGATCGTGATCGTGCCGGCGCCGGCGTGAAGCTGCCGTCCGGTGTGGCCCAGCGTCGCGCGCGTCATGACGGCCAGCGTCATCGTACCGACGGCGCCCGCGGTCAACGCGTGAAGGCCCGCAGACGGCACTGGCATACCGAACGCGACCGAAGCGCCAAGCAAGAGAAAACCGATCGGAATCCATGCGTAGCCGACATGCAGCACCGCGACCAATGCGTCTGTACGCGTCCGCCACCCTCGCCATTGCGCTAACCGCGCTGTATGCGCCGCGAACGCGATGCCCTGCGCTGCGGCCGTGAACAATGAGAATGGCGCCGCAATCCAGGCGAGAACGGCAACGGCGCTCGATCCGTGGACGCTCAGGTCGAGAAGCAACACGGTCGTAGCATCGCGCGGCATTCTGTGCCGGGCAAACCAGTTGTTGGTGAAGCTTGGCACGATCCGTCCGCCGATGAGACCGATGAGCAGCGTCAGCATGCCGACTCCCATGCGAACCGCGTGACCCTCCGCGGCGATCGCGCCCGACGCTTCAAGGTGGAAAACGAGATTGGCGGCGCCGAGCAGAAGCACCAGCGCGCAAACGGGCAGGTTGCGGATGTTTCGCGCGGCCAGAACCTCGCGCGCCAATACGGCGGCCAACACAGGAAGAAACACTGCATCGACCGCGATTGCCGCGGCGATGGGAATAGACGGCGAGAACAGCGCAACGCGACCGGCGATCCAAAGGCAAAACAACGCCAACAGCGGAGTGCCGGAAATCGGCAATCGGCCAGTCCAATTGGGCACCGCGGTCAGCGAGTACCCGGCGACAACCGCGCTTGCATAGCCGAAGAGAAAGGCGTGCGCATGCCACAGCGTCGAACTATGGAACGCGAACCCGCCGCTGTCGAAACCGGAAACGTCGGCAAGCCGCACCAGTATCGCGATAACGGCCCAGACGCCTGCGCCCAGAAAGAACGGACGGAAGCCGTATCGCAGCAGCGCGACTCCCGTGTGTCGACGTTCTCTGGTCGCCGCTGTCATGTCGTTCCCCCTTAGTAGGTCACGTCGACTGACAGCCAAACCTTGTCGCGATCGGCGAAGCCGCCGTCGCCGTCATATGTGGCGTACTTGATGCCCGCCGACCAATGGTCGCCGAAGCGGGCGACGAACTCGACATCGGTCTCGGATCCGAACGACGCGTTTCCGCGGTCCGCGTCATATTCGTGATAGGTGACCGCCGCCATCGCGCCGGTGACAGGCCCGAAGGCCTCTAGCTTGGTCTCGTAGGCCAAGGTGGCGTATTTGTCGGCGATGCCGTTCGCGGGCGTGTTCAAGAACACGTCGGCGTAGCCTTGAAATCGATGCAGTGTCGCCAGAGGCGTCGAAAACCCGCGGACGCCATCGCCGTTCAACGTTTGGATGCCGGCCAATGCCTTGAAGCCGTGTGCGCCGAGCCCCGCCTCGATCAGGGAATAGTTGAGCTCGAAATCGCCGGCGTTGCGCCCATAGTCGTTCTGCGTCGCGTATTCCAACGCGTACAACGCGGCGACGCCGTCCATGATGTCGTGTTTGCCGGAAAACCGCAGGCCAAAGGTCTTCGTCGACTGGGCGGGCAACTCGTGCAGGTCGATGAGGTAAGCGTACCCCGATAATTTGCCCCAGCCTGCGAGGTCGCAACCGGCGTTGAGGAGATGTGTGCCACCCTCGAACGCGCCCTGCTGGCTTTCCTCGCCGAATACGCGGTTGACTTGATTGACGAATGCGTAGGTCACGGTGAGGTTGTCGATGCTCGCATTAGTGAGGCGCACGGCGTCGAAGGTTTGCTCGTTCTGCCGAAAAGCAACGCCACCGACAAAGCGCTGATTGTCGAAATTGAAGCGCTGGCGTCCCACCGTGACGACGGTTTGCGGCAGCCCCGAGTACTCGATCTGAAGCCGGTTGATCTGGAAGTCCTGCGGATCCGCAACGATGGGGTAGGTGAGGTTGCCATTCACGGTGTCGTTGAAGCCGTCGTTGAACTGGGCGACACCCTCGACTTCGACGAGCCCTTGCAGGTCCCATAGTTTTCCCGTCTGAAACCCGGCACGGACCCGCAGCGTGTGCGCGTCCGCATCGCGGTTGAAGCCCGCCTGATCGACGTGCTCGTAGCGATAACGTCCGTCGAAGATGAACTTGCCGCCTTCAAACGCGTCGGCAAGGGAAGGGTCTGCTTTGGCCGAAATGGCGCCGAGGGTCGCGCATGCCGCGAGAAGTGCTGCGCCGGGCAGTGTCGAGCTGAAGAGCCGTTGCGTCGAGTCGCGCATGTATCTTGCTTTGATTGAGTTGGTCATCGGTTCGGCCGATCTTGGCTCGCTGGTGGGCGCGTCAGTGCAGCCAAACGCTCGATCGAGGCGATGCGAATCGAGTCGCCGTCGCTTTCCACACCGTACGCTTTCAATTTTCTCAGAGTGCGCGACAGCGTCTCGGGTTTGATGCCGAGCCGCGTTGCGACCTCCTTCTTCATGCCGGGCAGAACGAGGGTCGCGGCGCCCGTCTCGTGTTCCGCTTTCGAGATGAGAAACCGCGCAAGCCGCTCCGTCGCGCCTTGCGTTTTCATTTCCTTCAGTTGGCTGATCAGAACCCGCCAATGCCCGGATAGAACCCGCGCGCATTGCGCCGCCAGCGCCACGTCTTGGTCGATCAGTTGGCGCAGCTTGTAGGCAGGAATCAAAAGCGCCTGACCGTCGGATGTGGCGCGCGCGCTGACCAGATAGGGAAGTCCCAACAACGCCGCGGGCAACAGAACGCTTTCGCCGGGACCGAAGAATTCGATGACCGCTTCTTGTGCGTCGGCGCCGCTGCCGACGAGAACGACGCCGCCCTCGATGAAGCAGTAGACAAAGTCTGGCTCCTCGCCTTCGCGAAACAGATAGGCGTGATTGCTGAAACGCTGAAGTCCGGCGACTTCGGCGATGGTGAGAAGACTCGCCTCCGGCAGCGACGCGAAGAGCGCGATCTTCTTCAGAAACGGCATCCGAGGGTGAGGCACGTCGATCTCTCTTGATCTAAGTCAAGCCATGGTTTGCCAAGTGTCATGCGTGACAGAAGGATACACAGATCAATCCGGTCATCGCCTTGATGCACGTCAAGGAGCAAACTATCCAGGCGAGGCAGGTTGCGTCCAACACGAGCCAAGGACGCCGTCATGATCCCTCCCGCTGTCGCTGATGGCCAACCGAACAAAGCGTTGGCGCTGTCGACCATTTCCTTCACGATTTGCTTCGCGGTCTGGACGGTTTTCTCGATCATCGGCATTCAGATCCAACAGGATCTGGGCCTAAGCGAAGCGCAGTTCGGACTTTTGATCGGCACGCCGATCCTGACCGGCTCCATCATCCGCCTCGCGCTCGGCATCTGGACGGATCAGTACGGTGGCCGCGCGGTCCTCAGTGTCGTGATGATCACCGCCGCAATCGCGACGGCGCTTCTGACGTTCGCGTACGACTATCCGACTTATCTGCTGGCGGCGTTGGGTGTGGGCATCGCCGGCGGATCGTTCTCCGTCGGTGTGGCCTATGTCTCGCGCTGGTTTCCGAAGGAACGGCAAGGCGCGGCGCTCGGCATCTTCGGTGCAGGCAACGTCGGCGCCGCAGTCACGAAGTTCATCGCACCGACAGTGATGGTCGCCTATGGTTGGGAAACGGTCGCCTATGTGTGGGCGGCGGCCATCGGCATCATGGGCGTGCTGTTCTACTTGCTCGCCGATGAAGATCCGGATCTCGCGGCGCGACGCGCGGCAAAGACACCGCCGGTTTCGTTCGCCTCACAGCTTGAACCGCTGCGCAATCTCCAAGTTTGGCGCTTCTCGCTCTATTACTTTTTCGTCTTCGGCGCGTTCGTCGCGCTGGCGCTGTGGCTGCCGCGCTATTTGATGGGCGTCTACGGTCTCGACATTCAGACGGCCGGCATGATCGCCGCAGCGTACTCGATCCCCGGCTCGCTCTTCCGCGCCTACGGCGGGTTTCTGTCCGACAGGCACGGCGCACGCACGGTGATGTACTGGACGTTCGGCGTTTCCGTCGCCGCGCTCTTTATTCTCTCCTACCCGCCGACGACCTACACGGTCGAAGGCATCAGTGGGCCGATCACCTTCCGCATGGCGACGGGCGTTCTCACCTTCACGGTGGTCGTCTTCATCCTGGGATTCTTCATGAGCCTGGGCAAAGCCGCGGTCTACAAACACATCCCGGTCTACTACCCGAATAATGTCGGCTCGGTCGGCGGTCTCGTCGGCATGATCGGCGGGCTCGGCGGCTTCGTGCTGCCGATCATGTTCGGCGTGCTGAACGATCTGACCGGCATCTGGCAGAGCTGCTTCATGCTTCTGTTCGGCATCACGACCGTGGCGCTGACATGGATGCATTTCGCTATCCGCCGGATGGAACGTGAAGCCTCGGGCGAGATACTGGCCAAGCTGCCCGAACTACCCGAGATGCAGTCCATCCACAAACCGCAGCACGAGCGCGTGCTCGGCGCGCATATCATCGAGGACTGGCGGCCGGAAGATCCCGTATTCTGGGATACGAAGGGCCGCGCCATCGCGCGACGCAATCTCTGGATCTCCATCCCCTCGCTGTTGCTGTCGTTCGCGGTCTGGATGGTCTGGTCGGTGGTTGTCGCGAAGCTGCCGCTGGTCGGTTTCAACTACACGACGGATCAGCTGTTCTGGCTCGCGGCGTTGCCGGGTCTTTCGGGTGCGGCACTGCGCGTCTTCTACTCGTTCATGGTCCCGATCTTCGGCGGTCGTTTGTGGACGACGTTGACCACGTGGTCGCTGATGGTTCCGGCGCTCGGCATTGGCTTCGCCGTGCAGAATCCGGAGACGCCGTACGCCGTGTTCCTTCTGCTTGCGCTGTTGTGCGGCTTCGGCGGCGGTAACTTTGCCTCGTCGATGGGCAACATCAGCTTCTTCTTCCCGAAGGCCGAGAAGGGCAACGCCCTCGCGCTGAACGCGGGCCTCGGCAATCTCGGCGTCAGCGTCGTGCAGTTCCTCGTGCCCGTCGTTATCACCGCCGGCGTCTTCAGCTGGCTGGGCGGCGATCCGCAGACCGCCACCGGCGCGGACGGCGCACAGACGCAGATGTGGTTGCAGAACGCAGGCTTCATCTGGGTGCCCTTCATCATCGCCTCGGCCTTCGCCGCCTGGTTCGGCATGAACGACATCGCCTCGGCAAAGGCGTCCTTCGCCGAGCAGTCCGTGATCTTTCAGCGCAAGCACAACTGGATCATGTGCTGGCTCTACACCGGCACCTTCGGCTCCTTCATCGGTTATTCGGCGGCGTTCCCGCTGCTCTCGAAGACTCTGTTCCCGCAGGTCGACGCACTCGCGTACGCTTTTCTGGGGCCTCTCGTCAGCGCGTTGTCGCGTTCGCTCACGGGTTGGGTTGCCGACAAGTTCGGCGGCGGGCGCGTGACGCTGTGGGTCTTCGTCGCGATGTCGTTCGGCGTCGTGGGCGTTCTCTATTTCATCGGCATCAAGGATCAGCCCGGCGCGTTCTGGGGTTTCTTCGCGATGTTCGTCTTCCTGTTCTTCGTCACCGGGATCGGCAACGCGTCGACGTTCCAGATGATCCCCGCGATCATGCGCAAGGAAATGGATCGCCTGATGCCGCAGGCCCATCAGGCGACGCGCTTGCGCCAAGGTGAAAAGGAATCGGCGGCGATCATCGGCTTCACGTCGGCGATCGCGGCCTTCGGCGCCTTCTTCATCCCAAAAAGCTACG
>JAWXBY010000016.1:0-66455 GCA_034440355.1 Alphaproteobacteria bacterium | reverse complement strand
CAAGGTGAGCCGGGCGAAATCGTCGTCGCCGGCGACCACGTCGTCACGTCCTACGTCGGCGGCATCGGCAACGCCGAAAGCAAAATCAACGTCGCCGGCAAAGTCTGGCACCGCACCGGTGACGCCGGCGTCATCGACGCGAAGGGCCGCCTCTGGCTCCTCGGCCGCTGCGCCTATCGCCTGAAGGAAACACTGCCTCTCTATCCGCTACAGGTCGAGGCCCAGGCGCGCGCCGCACTCGGCCCCGTGCCCCTCGCCGCAGCCAAGGTCGCCGGCAAAGCGGTGCTCGTGGTCGAAAGCGGCAAGGCCGCGGACGATACCGCGCTCGCCACCCAGTTCCGTGTCGACCGCGTGCTCACCGTCAAGAAAATCCCACTCGACCGCCGCCACCAATCGAAGGTTGATTACGCATCCCTGAAGGCGCTGCTTCAGCGTTAACGTGCACGTAAGGTGTGGCCGCGCCTCCGTTTGCGCTTTCTTTCGTACTCAATGCCTAAATTCGTCCGCCCACCTCCTTTGACCCCGCGCGACCGCGGGTGTTAGCTCGAACCCGTGGGAGGACACTGGGGCTGACGTCCGCCGTGCAACAAAAGGCTGCCGAGACCCCGACGCCGGAAGCGCCGAGCAAGCGAAAAGCGCGCTCTGAGCCGCCGCCCGCGCCCGCGCGTTCCGGCTCCGTCGAAGAGATCGAACAAGGCCCGTCAGGCAAAGCGATCGCCGCGATCTTCGATTACGACGGCACGATGATCGCGGGCTACTCCGCCCTCGACGTCGCGCAAGCGCGCCTGATGCGCGGCCAAATCAACGCGCAGGAATTTTTAGGCCTCGCCTCGCTCGCCGCACGCGGCGCACTGGGCATGGCGGGCTTCAAGGAACTCATCGCCTTCACGGCCGCCAACTGGAAGGGCCGCAACGAACACGACCTGATGAAGGAAGGCGAACGCCTCTTCAAATCGCGCATCGCCGACCGCGTCTATCCGGAAATGAGACGCCGCCTTGAAGCACACCGCGCGAAAGGCCACACGCTCATCCTCGCGTCATCGGCGACGCCGTTCCAAGTCGAACCCGCCGCGCGCTTCCTCGGCATCGACAACGTCCTCTGCACGCGCTTCCAAGTCATCGACGGTGTGATGACGGGAAAACCCGAAGGCGCACCGCTCTGGGGCGAAGGCAAAGCGAACGCCGTTAAATCGTTCGCGCGGCAACACCGCATCGATCTCAAACGCTCGTACTTCTACGCCGACGGCAAAGAAGAAGTGCCGCTGATGTCCGCCGTTGGCAACCCGCGCCCGACCAATCCGCAGCCTGAACTCGAACGCGCCGCCCGCGCACACAATTGGCCGGTGCAACGCTTCACCAGCCGCGGCCGCCCGAGCTTCGAAACGATAGGCCGCAGCCTCGCCGCCATCGCCGCCATCGGTCCGATCGCCGGTTTGGCGACGGCAGCCGGCATTCTGAACAACGACGTGCGCACGGCGATGAACATTTTGGGTCCGAACTGGGCCGACGTGCTCCACGCCTTCGCCGGCGTAAAGCTAAACGTCACCGGCGAAGAAAACCTGTGGGCGCATCGCCCCGCGGTTTTCATCTTCAATCACAAGAACAATTTCGACGCGTTGATCGTCTCGAAACTCCTGCGCGTCGACTACACCGGCGTCGCAAAAAAAGAACTCGAGATGCACCCCATCATGGGCCCCGTCGGCCGCCTGATGAAGGTGGCCTTCATCGACCGCTCCGACACGAAGAAAGCCGTCGAGTCGATGAAGTCGGTGATCGGATTGGCGCGCGAAGGCATCTCCATCGTCATCGCCCCCGAAGGCACCCGCGCCCAAGGCCGCGAGCTATTGCCGTTCAAGAAGGGCGCCTTCCGCATGGCGATGGCCGCCGGCATCCCGATCGTCCCCATCATCCTCCGCAACGCCGAAGACATCGGAGCCCGCGACGCCTTCTTCATGCGCCCCGGCACGGTCGACGTCACGGTCCTCCCCGCGATCTCGACCGACGACTGGTCCCGCGAAGACCTAGAAGACCGCATCGAAGTCGTCCGCGACCTCTACACCGCGACGCTAAACGACTGGCCCAACGGCGGCCTAAAACTCCTCGGCATCAAGAAGCGCAAACGGTAGTTGCACCGGTGAGTCAGACCCTGTTCTACGCTCTCCGTCATGACCTTGTTGGGTTGGCGACGGCAGTTGAGGCAGAAGGCGCGCTGGACTACATCGAGACAGGTGTTTTTCGCACGTCGGCCATATGTCGTTTGAAGTCGGCACTCGACATTCCTCGGCTCGGTGAGGCGACAGGCGACTCCGCAATGTCTTGCAGCACGTATCTCGTCACGCTGCCGACACACCCAATTGAGGCGCGTCGCATTGAGTTGCGGTCGGGTGTTGTTAGCTACGCTATTGATCAGCTCATTAATCCGCATACGATTTCGTTTTGCCCCGCTGGCGCGCATGGAAAGGCGCTCATCTTGCACGGCCGAGCAGCGACCGCTTCTGACAGCGCGATTTCGTCTGATCTACTAAAGCGATTTCGAAAGGCGTGCCGGAAGCAATTCACCAAGGTGAAGGCCTTCTACGTCGGTACCGACGCGCACAAAGCCCTCTTAAACGGTACCAGACTGACGCTGTCGACACAGACACCTCGGGAGTTCGACCTCGCGCCCTAGCGCGACCGCGGCAACAGAATCGAAAGCCCGGAAAGATCTCTGGCGTTAGGATTTGTGAAGCGACTCGCGAATGCGCTCTTGCGCCAGTGCCTCGACAGTATCGATCCGTCGCATGATATCGCTGAGAGACGCCGCAAACGCCTTGCGCCGGCCGGCCACATTGTCGGTCGCCTCGAGCAATTTCTGATGCCGCACCAATTGAAGCCCTGTCTGGAACAGATGCTTCGACACCGACTCCGCGCTCTGGATCTTATGCTGCAGCATGTACTGCCGCCCGACCGCGCCGCAATCGTTGAGCAGCTTACGCTCGTCCACAATGCCGGGATCGCGCGCCGCCAGCGTATCGGCAACAACGGCATACGCCTCGAAGAACGACCGCAATACGCCATGCGCCGTCAACGGCCGGAACGACTTCAGCAACGCCAGCGTCGGCTCACGTCCCCGCGCGAGAGCCTCGCGCCAGTCCGGCGACTGCAGTTTCAATTCCGCGTCTAGCCCGGCGCGGAACGCATCCTTCTCCTTGAAGAAGAACTCGAACTTCAACAAATCGCGCAGATAAAGCGCTTCATCCCAGAACGATTGCTCGCGTTCGCCGAACGTCTGCTCGGCCGCCTTCAGCAAAGCCAGCTCCGCGATGGCCGCGTTGACGAAGAAATGGATGATCGTGTTGCGATAGAACGCGGCGGCCAGATGCTGATCGCCGCCGATGCTGTAGACGATCTCCAGCCCACCCTTATGCTCATGCACGACGTTGTGTGACGCGAGCGAATCCAACGTCCGCCGCGTCGTATCCACGTCCGCGATCTTCGCGCTCGGCGCCAGCGGCAACCGCCGCCGCGTTGCCGACATGAGATAATCGTCGATCTCCGCCCGCACCTGCTCCAGCGTCAAAGCCCGCCCGCGATGCGCCAGCAAGATCAGCGACACCAGAGATGTCCCGGTAATCGGCGTGACGTCGTTGATCCGCCACGACACCTCGAACGCCACCTTCTGCGTGGCGAGCGTCTCTTCATCGCCCTCGGTCTTGGTGGCGTCGGGAGGCCCCAACATCTCGCGCATCGACACAGGCTCGGCGACGCGGAAATAGATCCGCCCGAACGGCTTCTTCTGCGCCCGGAAGAAGCGCACGAACCAAGCCAAGTTCTCAGGCCGCTTCTTCCCGCCATGCGCCTCGGCCGCGTATTCCGACACCTCGTGCAGTTGGTCATACGCGATCGAAATCGGCATCAGCATCAAATCGTCGACGCGCCCCTCTCGATACGCCGATACGAGATACGTGAGCAGGCCAAGCTTCGGCGGCAACAGTTTCCCCGTCCGCGACCGCCCGCCCTCGATGTACCACTCGAGACTGAACCGCTTCTCGACGAGGTAGCCAAGATATTCGCGCAGCGCGAATTTGTAGACAGGATTGCCCTTGATATCTCGCCGGATGAACACGCGCCCCGCCTTGCGCGCGACGGTACCCATCGGCCAAAAGGCCATATTGATGCCGCCGAACGTCGTCGGCGTCGCGAGCCGATTGTCGGCAAACGCCACCGACGTCACCGCCGAATCCAAATTCGACTTATGGCTCGGCAGAATGATCCCCGGCGCGCGTTCCAACGCCGCCCGCGTCCGCTCGATCTGCGCCTGATCGTAATCGATCTGCGCCCCATAGCCGCGCGTGAACAGCCCGCGCGCAATCTGCATCATTACGTCGATGGCGAACGGGCTGTGCGCCGTGCGCAGCTCATGCAGATAGCCGAGAGCCTCCTTCGTGACCGAATCCTCGGACCGCCCAAGCTTATGCGCGACCTCGGCCGCGCCGTCGCGAAACCGCCGCGACGCCGCAATCTGCTCGCTCACCAGTTTGGGCAGCTTGTACCGGCGTCCGATCAACCGGTACTCGGCCCGCTCCAACGCCAAAATCGCCTGGCGGGAAATGAACTCGGCGAAGGGTTCCGGATCGCTCGCATCCGCATCACCGGCCGACTTCGCGCGCGCATTCAGATCGCCGATGCTCGCCGGCTGCCCCGCGACCACGCGACAGCGATCCGGCTCGATCTGGACGATCCGCGCCTGTTCCTTCTCCCGCGGATGCCGCGGATCACGCAGCAAAATCAAATCCGACAACCGCGCCGTTCGTTCCCCGCCACGCTCGCGCGGCAGCCACGCGATGCGCACCGGCGCCAGCATCACGGCCACATCGTCGAGACGCCCTCGCAACTGCGCCGCAAACGGCTTCAGGTCATCCGGCTTCTGCGGCAAGCCGATAAACGAAACAGCGTCCTCCGGCGTCCCCTTCGGCCGCGCCTGAGCGATCCATCGCTCGACCACCTGCCGCTCCGTCGCGGTACGGCAATCGGTGAGAAACACGACGCGCGCACCCTCGGGAGCCGGCCACTGCGGCAGGGGCTCACCCGCAACCTGAGACGAAACAACCTCGTTCATCCCGGATCCGCTTCCGACCCGGCGCTACGCCGGAGCAGCCCGCGAAACGCATCCTGTGCCGTGCGCCCCTCGTTGATGACGCCGTTGACTTCGGCGGCGATCGGCATCTCGACGCCGTATTTCTCGCCGAGCTGCAGCACGGTCCGGCTCGACTTCACGCCCTCGGCCACCTGCTTCATATCCGCGAGAATGTCGGCGATCTTGCGTCCCTTGCCCAGTTCGAACCCCACATGCCGGTTGCGGCTCTGCGGCGACGTGCACGTCGCTATGAGATCGCCCATGCCGGTCAGGCCCGCGAACGTCTCAGTCCGCCCGCCCATCGCGACGCCCAGCCGCGTTACCTCGGCGAGCGCTCGCGTGATCACGGCCGAGCGCGTGTTCTCGCCCGCGCCGATGCCGTCGCCCATGCCCGCCGCGATCGCCATGACGTTCTTCAAAGCGCCGCCCAGCTCGCAGCCCACCACGTCCGAATTCGTGTAAACGCGAAACACGCCGCTCTTGAAGATGCCTTGCAGCTCGCGGACGATAACCTCGTCCTCCATCGCGATGACGCTCGCCGCCGCAAACCCGCCCATAATCTCGCGCGCCAGATTAGGTCCGGTCAGAACGCCGGCCGGATGCCCCGGCAACTCCTCGGCGATGACCTCCGTCATGCGCAATTTCGTGCCCTGCTCGAATCCTTTCGACAAGCTGATCAGCGGCACCCACGCCCGGATATGCTTCGCCACCTCGCGCAACGTGTCGCGCATCGATTGCGACGGCACACCCAGCACCACGACATCCGCGTCGCGCACCGCTTCCTCGATCGAGGTCGTGCCGCGCAAGCCTTGCGTCAGCCGCGCCCCGGGCAGATACCGCGAATTCGTCCGCGACGAATTGATCTCGTCGACCGTCTCGGCGCTGCGGGCCCAGATCGTCGTCGGCGCATTGCGCGCGACAAGGGAGGCCACCGTCGTGCCCCAAGATCCGCCTCCCAATATGCTGGCCCGTAATCGCATACGTGCTCTTCTTGTCGTCCAGGTCTAACGCCTGCGCCGACGATCAAAGAGCAATGCGCGCCCCCGCGCAAGCAGCCAAGGGTTAACCGGCCAACGCTTTCGCCAGGATCGGCAGGCTCACGTCCATCCGATAGTCGACGGCGGAGTGATTGTCCGGAAATTCCTCATACGTGTGCGCGACGCCGTGCTTGTCGAGCAGCCGATGCATCCGCCGCGCCCCGTACACCAAGTTGTACTGGTCGATGTCCCCACAATCGATGTAGAGCGCCTTCAGCTTCTTGAGCCCCGCCCATTTCGTCTCCGCCATCACGACCGGATCCCACTTCATGAAATTCGCCCACCGCTCCGGGACCACTTCGCAGGTGTGAATATCGACCGGCAACCGCACGCCCATGTACGCCGTCGGATCGGGATCATACGACGCACACATCGCCAGCATCATGAGGATGTGAATGTCCTTGTCCTGCGGCTTCTTCTGATTGAAGAAGTCGGTGAGCCACGTCTTGATGTCGTTGTTGTGCCCCTTCAACGCGCGCAGCACGCTGGGAAACTCCGGCAGATGGCACAGCTCATGCGCCATGTCCCCGGAATGCGAAGCCGCTGCGCTCCAGAAATCCGGATGCATCAACGCATGCACCATCGCGCCATACCCGCCCGAACTCTTGCCGAACAACCCGCGCTTTCCCGCGCCACCGCAGCCATACGTCCGCTCGACCAGTGGTATGGCCTCCTGCAGCAGAAAATCGTCCCACCGCCCCATCGCGACGCTGTTGATGTACTGATTGCCGCCCAGCTTGGTGAAGCAATCGGGCAGGGCGACGACCACCGGCGGCATCTCCCCCGCCACGATCAACCGGTCCAACCGTTCCGGCAAATTCTCGCCGAACGCTTTCCAGTTCGTATGCACCGGCCCACCGGCCGTGAACCCCACGACGTCGACCAACAACGGCAACCCGCGCCCGTCATGCCCATGCGGCACGTAAACGTCGATCTGCCGCCGCGTCGGATCGCCCAGCATGTTGGATTTCAGCACCTCGCTGTCGATCCAAAGACGATGCACGGTGCCCGCAGCTGTGACCGGATCGCGTCTCATAAACTCATCCCCTTTTCGCCTTCGCCCGCGGCACAACCGCATCGAGCAACGTCGCCAACGCGGGCAGCAATGTGACCGCGCCGATCATGTTCGCAAGGAACAAAATCGCGAGCATCAACCCCATGTCGGCCTGAAACTTCAAGCCGGAGAATGCCCACGACGCCGCCCCGCCCGCAAGCGTGATGCCCGTGAAAACAACCGCCATCCCCGTCTCGCGCAACGCGGCGACATAAGCGACGGACATATCCGCCCCGTCGCGCAAATAGACCATCAACCGCGCATAGATATAGAACGCATAATCGACGCCGATCCCGACCGCGACGACTAGAACCGGCAACGTCGAAAACTTAAGCCCGATGCCCAGCAACGTCATCAGCGCATAGCCGGCGTACGTCGCGACCAGCAACGGCATGCAGCAACAAACGACCGCGCGCCAATCCCGAAACGCCGCGAACACCAAGACCGCGATCACGCCGAACACGATCGCCAGCGCCGGAACCTCCGACGCGGCAATCGCCTCGTTCATCGCGCCATAGATCGCGGCGTTGCCCGTCGCGAAGTGATAAGTGACGCCTTCCATCTTGTTGTCGGCGGCGAACGCGGCGGCCGCGGCCGCCACAGCGCCGATCGTCTGCGCCCGATGGTCGTCGAGATAGATCGCGATCGGCAACAAGGTGCAGTCCTTGTTCAAGAGGCCGCTTTCCGCCGGCACATAGCTCGTCGCCATCACCAGCGCCGACGGGTCTCTCGGGATAATGCGCCACTTCAGATTGCCTTCGAGAATGATCGAATAGATCGTGCGCGCCACCTCGGGCAGCGTCTGCACCGCCTTCACGCCCTCGACCTTGCGCATCGCAACGCCGAAGTGCTCGATCTCGCTCATGATTTTGTGATCGACGCACGCATCGGGCGGCGTCTGCGCGACCACGACGAAGAGGTCGAGGTTGCTGCTGAAATTCGCTGAGATGAACGCGGCATCCTGATTGTACCGCGCGCTCTGCCAAAGCTCCGGCGCACCCGGCTCGACGTCACCCACGACGCGGCGGTCGGCGAGCCACACCGAAACGGCGAAGATCGCGACGCCAATGCCCAGCACGATCAGCGCCTGTCGCGGCTGCGCCATCGGCGCGAGCCGCCCGACAAAGTCATGCCGCCCGTTGGCGAGCGCCGCCTGCCGCTCGATCTCCGCCTCGCTGAAGCGCAAGAAACTCGCGATCACGGGCAGCATCACGAGATTGGAGATCAACTTCATCGCAACGCCGATCGCGGCGATGACGGCCAACTCCTGCACCATCGGGATCGGCACGATGATCAGCGCCAAGAACCCGGCCATCGCCGTGATCAGCGCACTCGCCCCCGGCCACAACAATCGCCGGAAAGAAGCCCGCGCCGCATCCTGCGGACTGAGCCCTTTCGCGATGCCCGCCGAGATCAAATTGATCTGCTGCACTCCATGACTGACGCCGATCGCATAAGCCAAAAACGGAATGATCAGCGCCAGCGGATTGAGCCCGATCCCGGCAAACCCGATCACCCCGAACTGCCAAACCAGCGACACCACCGAACATCCGACGGCAAGCGCCGCCAGCACGAACGACCGCGTGTAGACAAACGCCGCCAGCGTGGTGATCGCAAACGCCAGCACGAAAAACCAAAGCGCACTTCGCGCCTCTCGCGCCACCTCGCCGATGAACGGCGCAAATCCGATCATGCGGATGGTGATGCCGTCGCGCTCGTACTTCGCGCGGATCTGCGTCTCCAGCCGCTCCGCCATGTCGAAGAAGTCGATGGGCGTTTGCGTCTGCGGATCCAAATCCTGCAGCGAGGCCGTGATCATCGCCGCGCGAAAGTCGGACGAAAACAACTGCCCGCGATACCCGCCCTTCAACGCATCGTCGCGGATGCGCACGACGTCGGCTTGAGTCAACGCGTCCGCCGTCAGCGTTGCCGGGATCAAATTCCGCGCATCGACCGATCCCTCCGTCGCCTCATAGACGCGCGTGTTCGGCGTCCAGAACGAGGTCACGGACTCGCGCAGCACGCCCGGCACGTAGCCCACGTCCTGCGTGATGTCGTTGAGCTTCTTCAGAAACGCCGGCGTCCAGATCGTGCCCTCGCGCGTCTCGACGACGATATTGACCGCATTCAAGCCCGGAATCTTGTCCCGGAACTGCAGCACAGTCGCAATATAGGGATGCCCCGCCGGCAACTGCTTCTCCAGCGCCGCCTCAAACCGCACAAAGCTGGCGCCGTACGCCGCCACAATGGTGGCGAACGCCAGCGCGATCAGGATCGCAACGCGATTGCTGAAAATCAGGCCTTCAAGTCGAGCCGTCACTGCGCAACACCCCCGCCGCCCCGGCGCAGATTCGAAGAGAGGGGGACAGCATGGCGGATATTGAGAGCGCCCGCATCAGGAATGAACGCTGGTTTGTTGGGTTATGCCCTGCGTCCGCGCGGCTTCTTCGCCGGGGCCGCCTCGCCATACCGCTCATTCAGCTTGCGAAAGCCGACAGGCTTAAGCCGCGTCAGGCTCAGCCGGTTCAGCGCGCTGTCCATGCCCGTGCGCACTTCGACGTCCGTCGCCATCTGCTCGACGTTCAGCGCGTTGTAGTAGAAGCACGACAAGAACGTGCTGTTGCTCCAAAGCGCCTGATGGACTGTCGAGGCGTCCTGCGAGAGAAGGGCGGTCAGAAACTGCTCGCCGTCGGTTGCGATGCTGATCTGCTGCCCCGGCCACGTCGAAACCACGCGCGCCGCCTCGTCCGGTCGGACGACCGTGACGCCCTTCAACGTCACAGGCTCATAGACCTTCACGGCAACCGCCACGCCGCGTTTCGCCGCCGCTTCCAAGTCGGCGACGAATAGGGGAACAGTCAACGGAAACAACTCCAACAGCGCCGCATTCTTCGCGCCCTTCAGCATCGTCCGCGTCCGCTCGATCACCTGATCGACCGACGTCAGGTAATAGATGCGGTCATCGCCTTCGGACTGACGGATCTTCGCCAGCTCGCTCGCTGCCAACTGCTTGCGCGTGTCGAACTCGCGGTCCAACCGGTCCAGCAATTCGTCCGGCGGCACCGCCCGGCACAACCGGCTCGCGCTGTCGTCGATGATGATCGCCCCGCGTAACGCCAACGCCGCGATGGCCTTATACGTATTGGCCGTGGGCTTGCCGATCCCGTGGCTCACGCGATACCCGGTAGCCGGCGATTCCTCGAGCAGGAAGCAGTAAACAAGAGCCTCGATCTCCGAGAACCCCAAAAATGTGAGCGCTTTGGCCGCTTGAACTTTCATGGTAGTAGTATTAGCTACTACTAGTGAAGAATTCAACCCTGTGGGGAGAGCCTGCCATGCGCCGTATCGCGGCCGCCATTTTCGCGCTGATTCTGATCGTGCCCGCGGCCTTCGCCGCGCCCGACCCGCGCGCCGCCGACGTCCTCGCTCGCAACAAGGCCGCAACCGGCGGCAACGCCTGGGACAGCGTGGCGTTCGTTCGTACGAAGTCGCGCATGGAAACGTCGGGTCTGAAAGGCACCGCGGAAAGCTTTGAAGACGCACGCACCGGCGCCTACGCGGACTCCTATGACCTCGGCGCTTTCAAGGGCGCGTCCGGCTTCGACGGAAAGACGGTGTGGGAACAAGACGCCTCGGGCGAGGTCGCGATCCAAGGCGCCGACGGTCCACGCCAAGCCGCAATCAACGAAGCCTACCGCCGCTCGCACGCCTATTGGTACGCCGACCGTGCACAAGCTCGCATTGAGTACGCCGGCGAAACGCCCGACGGCGCGCGCAAACTGCACGTCCTGCGTATCCTGCCCGACGGCGGCCGGCCGTTCGATATGTGGATCGACGCCAAGACGTTCCTCATCGACCGCATCGCCGAACGCAATGCGCGCGAACTCCGCACGACGTATTTCAGCGACTATCGCGCCGTCGACGGCAAACTCATCGCCCACACCGCGCGCCAAACGAACGGCGAAGTGAAATACGACGCGCATATGAAGGTGGAAAACGTGACGTTCGAGGCGACCGCGCCGCGCACCGCTTTCGCGCCGCCGCCACCGCCGAAGCGCGACTTCGGCTTCCTGCGCGGCAACAGCACGACCATCCCCTTCCGCCTCGTGAACAATCACATCTACATGGAAGTGCGCCTCAACGGCCGCCCCTTTGACTTCCTGTTCGACACCGGCGGACTCAACGTCATCACGCCGACAGTCGCGCGCGAACTGGGCCTCAAGTCCGAAGGCGCGGTTCAGGCCACGGGCTCCGGCGACGAAAGCAAAGAGGCGGGCTTCACCAAGGTCGCACGCATGCAAGTCGGCGACGCCGTCCTCGACAATCAAACCTTCGTCGTCATCGGCCTCGAAGCCTTCAAAGAGGTCGAAGGCAAGCCCATCACCGGCATCATCGGCTACGAGGTCTTCAAACGCTTCATCGTCCGTCTCGACTACGAAGACTCGAAGGTCGCGCTGATCGAACCAGCGAACTTCACCTACCGCGGCCCTGGCGTGCGCGTGCCCATGGACCTCAACGAACGCACGCCCGAAGTCATGGGCGAAATCGACGGCATCCCCGGCAAGTTCGCGCTCGACACCGGCTCGCGCTCGACGCTCGACCTCATGTCGCCGTTCGTCGCCAAACACAATCTGATCCAGCGTTACGGCGCGAAGTATCAAGGCGTCACCGGTTGGGGCGTCGGCGGCCCCGCGCGCTCATGGGTCGTGCGCGGCAAAAAATTCTCGCTGGGCGGCGTCTCGGTCGACGCGCCGATCGTCGAACTCAGCCAGGCGAAAGCCGGGTCATTCGTCGACGCCTATCAGGCCGGCAACGTCGGCGCGGGCGTGCTGAAGAAGTTCAACATCGTCTGGAACTACGCCGGCCACGAAATCTTCTTCGAGAAGAACAAGCACCACGCCGAACCCGACGTCTTCGACCGGGCCGGCTTCTGGGTAAACCTCGGCGACGGCGCCTTCGACGTCGTCGACGTGATCACCCAATCGCCCGCCGAAGCCGCAGGCCTCAAACGCGGCGACCGCATCGTCGCCGTCAACGGCAAACGCGCCGTGACCGACATCTCGCTCCCCGACCTGCGCCTGCTGAAGAAGGCGCCGGCAGGCACCAACCTGATCTTGGAAGTGTTGCGCGGCGGCCAACGCCTGACGATCAACATCCTGCTGAAGGACTTGGTGTAAGCGGATAAATCCCCGGGGCGGTTACGGCCGCCCCGGCCGATACTCGCGCTCCAGATGCTGCCGCACGTCGGCCTCATCGAGCCACACAGGCTTCATCTCCTCGCGCAGATACATCGGCGCTTGATCCGCGTAGTGCGGCGACGACGCATCAAGCGTCGCCGAACCGAACTGATGGATGCTCTGCGCGCTGACCTTGCCCTGTGCGTCCCACTCGACGAAGTAGATCAGCGTATCGCCCTTGCGCGCCTCGAACTTGCCGTCGGCGTCCGGCTCGAACGACGACTCGATCGCGCGCAATACATCCGGCCCGCCGCTCGCCGCCGCATCGATCGCACCGCGGCGAAAGCGGTTGACCTCGCCCCAGGTCGGGTCGAGCCGGCCATAGTGCTTCATCAACAAGGTCGCCGCCGCATGGAACAGCGGCGCCGGATCCTGCCGCGGCTTGCCGCTGAACGTCGGCACCACGGCGGGCAGGGCGGTGATGATGGCCAGCGCCGCGCCGCGGCTTTCGGCCTTCGCCGTCATGTCATACGACCGCAGGACATCCTGCGCTTTCGTCATCAACACATCGCCCTTGAAGTCATGCGCGAGAAGTTCCGCCACCACCTCCGCCATCTGCGATCGCGCCGAATAGGTCTTGTCGAATTTGATCGTGCGAAATTCCTCGCGCGTGATCGAAGTATCCGCGCTCAGCAATTCCGCCAGCCGCAGCCCGCGATTGGTCGCCCGCGTCTCGATGCCAAGCGTCGGCGAGAACGCCTCGCGCTTCAAATCATCCGCCGGATCGCTCGCCGTGAACGGTAGGTTGTTCGCATTGAACACAAACCCGGACGGCGGGTCGACGACCTTCGGAATCGCATCGAACGGCAGATACTGCGTCCACAACGTCCGCGACGTGTCGCCCGGCAAATACTCCTGCCAATCGAACGCGGGATCGCGCACGGGAAATACAGCATTGTAGACATACGCAATATGTCCGGCCGCATCCGCATAGGTGTAGTTCTGGCTCGGCGTCGCCTGCAGCTTCAACGCGGCCGTAAACTCATCCCAACTCTGCGCCTTGTTCAGCGCATAATACTCCTGCACCTGATTGACCCTGTCGTGCGTCGCATAGCGGATCGCATAAGTACCGTGCGGCCGTTGAACCACCGGCCCATAGACGGAACTCAGAACCTCGCGCGTCACGCGGATCGCAATCGGTCCTAGCAAGCGCAACTGAATCTCCGCCTCCGCACGCTCAAATTCGCGCCACGCGCCGTCGAACTTGTACTGGTTCGGATTGTCCGGATTGACGGTCAGCACATACACATCGGCGAGGTCGGGCTGGTTCACCGTATTCGCCCACCCGAGCTTCGGTCCGAAGCCATGCAGAATAAACGGCGAGCCGGGAAACACGCCGCCGGCCATGTCCCACCCCTGCTGCGACTTCAGCCGCGCTTCATACCAAGCGAGCGGCCCCGTATACGGCTGATGCGAATTGATCAGCAGCCGCGTCACGCCGTCCGCCGACCGCTTCGGCGCAACGGCCATCGCGTTCGACCCGCCGCCTTCGCCCGTCGAAACCTCGTACTGCCGCGTCGGTTCGAAGAGATCGCGGATGTGCCGCTCCAACCCGAAGAACAGCGGCGTGAAAAACACGAACCCGGCCGCCACATCCCGCCCCGTCGCCGGCGTGAACCCCGCCACGACGCGATCGGGATGCTGCGCCGCGTAGAGATTGATCCCGTCCGCATAGCCGTCGAGCACCGCCCGTGTCGCCGCCGGAAGCTCGCGCTCATATCCCACCTCGATCCGCTCGCGCACGCGCAGCAGCCGCACGAGGTAATCCGTGATCGCCGGATCCGCGCCTTCGGCACGACCAAGGAGCCGCGGCAGGTAGCTGTCGACGAGACCGAGCCGCCCGCGACTCGTCATCAACGATTGCTGGATGGTCGCGAAGTCGTCCTCCGCATGCGCATAAGCAAGCCCGAACGCAACATCCGCATCCGTCTTCCCATAGACATGCGGCACGCCATACGTATCGCGTAAAACGCGCACGTCATACGTCTCGCCAACCTTCAGATAAGGCGCGCCGTCAAACGCCGGCACCCAAACCGGCCGCAAGAAGACAATGAACGCGATCGCCAGAAGCGCAATCGCGCCTCCGCCCCAAACAAGCCCCCGCCGCATAGATCTCCTTATCCGCCCAACAAATGCGGCGCCCAAATCCCGAACGCGCCAAACAGCGCACCGACCACGCCGAGCCCCGCGCCGATATAGGCAAGCCACAGCACCGACGTCACCACGGCCGCCGACGCCAGCAGAATGCCCAACTGCAGGGCCCCGCTTGCGAGATCATACGTGCTATTCGCGGCCGCCGCTTCATCGCGCGCGGCTTCGATCTCCTTGGCCTTCGCGGAAAGCTCCTTGCGCCCTTCGCCCGTCGCCGGTTCGCTGTCATAGCGCTCGGCCGTCGCGCGCCAGTCGGCGATCTGTTTCTTCACCGCGTCCTGCCGCGCACCTGCGGGCATCTGTGTGCTGGTCAACTCCAACGCATCCGCCTGCGTGCGCAGTGTCGTCATGCGAATGGTCTTGGCTTGGAAGAAGGCCCAGGTATTCGACGCCTCGATCGTGCCGCGCAGCGCGTCGGAGGAAGCGTTGTTGCCGGCGGCTTCAGTGAAGGCAAGGATCCCGGCCAGGATCGCGATTAGGATGCCGATGCGCTTATTGCGCTCGTTGAATTCGAGTTCCAGGGCTTCAGGCATACGCTCCTCCGAATCGAGAAGCGTCATTCAAGCGCAAGCCTACTGGCCGCCGCAATCGATCGAGTTACCGGCCCATGTGCACGGATCGTTCGTCGCCTCTGGCTTATGCTCGCCGGCGATGGCGCGGATACCGTCGCCGATCGTGCGCCAGGCTTCGGCCTCGCCTTGGCGCGCCAGGTAGATCTGTTCCTTCCGCTCTTCACTGATCCGGCTTTCGGCGTCGAGGGCGGCTTCTTGATAGAGCCGGTTCGCGTTGCCGTAGGTCAGGTTCTGCTTGAGCAATTCGGCCGTCACCAGATCGTGCTTCAGTGCCATCGCCTTCCGCATCGCCGCTTCCGTCGGCCAATGATCTTTGGAAACGGTGTCGATGCGGTCGCGGCATTCGCGCTGATCGCGCGAGAGGGCTCGGATCGCCTCGACATCGGCCGCCGTCGGCTTCGCGTCCAACGCCAGCATCTCCGGCGTAATCTCATCCACGTTCACGATCGGCAGCTTTCCGATCAGCGACGCGACGGCGGGATTGGAGCGCTTCTTCTCGCAATACTTAACGACGCCGCCCATGTCCTTGTCGGCCACGTAGGACCGCACAACCGAGCAGCCGCCCAGCACCAACGCCAAGGCCGCCAAGACCGCGAGCTTTGCCCCCATCATCCCCACCAAATTTGTCGTATTCCCCAGGGGAAGGATGAAACGCGAATCCGCCTGCCCGCACAAGATGTGCTGACGATCAAATTTCACGTCACGGCGCAAGTTATTGAAATATCGTAGATTTAAGTCAACGCTAACCCGCGTGACAGACGCACTCTCGCGGCCCCGCGCTAGGTTCCCTATATTTCACGGCAACCTCGACGATGGGAGAAGCGTCTCGTGTTCAAATCCGCCTTCACAGCCCTTGCCGCCGCCAGCCTGACGATCCTAGCCGCCGCCCCGGCCTCCGCCACGGGCCAGGTCTACGGCGACTACGGCCAATATCAGCCCCAGCCGAGCCACCGCGGCCACCACCGCTCGTCCAACTGTGACGCCGACGTCGCGGTCGGCACCGGTCTCGGCGCCGTCGTCGGTGGCGTCATCGGCAATCAGTTCGGCCACGGCTCCGGCAGAACGGCCGCGACCATCGGCGGCGTGATCCTGGGCGGCATCGCCGGCAACGCGATCGCCAAGGACAGCTGCACGGACGATCACCACGACGCCTACTACTACAACAACACCTACTACGACGCCTTCGACTCCGACGACGAGCGCGAATACGAATGGCGTAATCCGTACACGAACAATTACGGCTACGTGACGCCGGGCGACTACTACGACGACGGCTATCAGGGCTACGAAGGCCCATGCCGCGAGTTCTCCCAGCGGGTCTTCATCGACGGAAGGCCCGAGAACGCCTACGGCGTCGCCTGCCGCCAACCCGACGGCAGCTGGCGCATCGTCAGCGGCAACTAGCGCCCGGCCCCAAGTGCCCAAGCGGAGGTTGCGTCCCTCCGTGTTTGGACAACCTTGAGCGGAGCAGCCTATGTGTGGCTGCCCCTAAAGCGCTGCACGATCACCCGCCTGACCAACTTGTAAGGTCTGTATACGGAGCACTACTGTCTCCCCGAATGGGGACGGGGCGGGCGACGCGCGGGTTGCGACGGCAACCGGCGGTTGCCGAGGGGACTTTATGACGAGCATGCGCGACCAAGCGCGATCGGCGTCCATGGCGCTGGGGTTTGCGCGTGCGGCCCGCCAGGAGCCGGCGGGCGCCGTGTGGCAGGCCATCATGGAACAGCGTCAGTCGCTCTGGACTGTCCTGGGGTTCAGCCTCGCGATCAATCTGTTGGGCCTGACCAGCTCACTGTACATGCTTCAAATCTACGATCGGGTTTTGAGTTCCTACAGCGTCGACACGCTGATTGCCTTGACCGCGATCGCTTTCGTTGCGCTTGCGGCGATGACGGGTTTGGAAGGCGTGCGCTCGTTACTGCTGCAGCGCTTGGGCGCGCGCGTCAGCGATCGTCTTGGCGGCGCCGCGTTCAAGTCGCAACTGAAGGGCGCGTCATCGGAAGGACCCTCGATCCAACCGCTGCGGGATCTTGAGACCATTCGCAGCGCCATCGGCTCGCAGACGGCGGCCGTCGCGTGTGATCTGCCGTGGAGCCCCATCTACTTCCTACTGTTGTTCTGGCTGCACCCGATAATCTTTTGGTCGGCGCTCGCGATCGGCCTGTGTCTGTTTGCAGTTGCCTACGCCAACGATCGTACGAACGCTGCGACATCCGCAAGAAACGCCGCCGAACATTTGAAGGCGATGCAATTCGCCGAAAGCGCCGCGCGGTCGGGCGAAGCGATGATCGCGATGGGCGCCGCTGGAAACATCACGTCGACCTGGCAGAAACGCACGCGTGACGCCGTCATCCACACGCTCGACACGCTCGAACGCGAGTCGTTGCTCTCCGCCCTGTCGCGATTTCTACGTCTGTTCTTGCAGGTCGGGCTGCTCGGACTCGGCGCCGCGCTCGCGCTGGCCGGTGAATTGTCTGTGGGCGGCATCATCGCCGGCTCGATCTTAGGCGCCCGCGCGGTAACACCGATCGACGGCATCATCGGCTCTTGGAAGACCGTACTTGCGGCGCGCGAGGCCGCAAGGCGTATGGACGCCCTCTACGCGGCGCAGCCCGACACGACCGATGCGATGCAATTGCCGGCGCCGCAGGGCCGTATTGCGGCCGACGGCATCGCGGTCGCACCGCCCGGGGGCGCGCGCCCGCTCTTCACCCGGGTATCCTTCCAGCTTGAGCCGGGCGAGCAAATGGCGATCATCGGCCCGTCCGGCACCGGCAAGTCGACGTTGCTGCGGGCCATTGTCGGGCTCGCGCCATGCGCCGTCGGCAAGATTCGCATCGACGGCGCCGAAGTCGTGCAATGGCAAGCGGGCGACTTGGGCCGCTGGATCGGCTACCTGCCGCAATCGCCGCTGCCGATCGGTGGCACGATCGCGCAGAACATCGCGCGCTTTGGCGAAGCGAACGCGGAAGCGGTCGTGCAGGCGGCGCGCGATGCCGGCGCCCATGACCTCATTCTGAGTTTGCCGCAGGGGTACGACACACCCATCGGCATCGGCGGCATTCGCCTCTCGGGCGGGCAGATGCAGCGGATCGCTCTTGCGACCGCGCTCTATTCGCGCCCGCCCATCGTCGTTCTCGACGAACCCGAATCCCATCTCGACGGCGACGGCGAGTCGGAACTGCGTGCCGTCCTGCAAGGATTGCGCGAGCGTCGCGTGACGGTCATCGCCGTGTCGCACCGGCCAAGCGCGGTTGCGGTCGTTGACAAGGTATTGCTGCTGCGCGGCGGAACCGGCGAGTTCGGCCCGCGGGATGAGATGTTGAGACGCGTCATGCGCGTCGCCAACCCGTCGTCGCCCGCCAACCCCTCGTCGCCGGCCAAGACGACAGCCAGCGGAAGTGAGATGACATGAACTGGCTTCAGAAGGTCCGTGGTTGGCTTGACCGGGGCCGCAGTCTCGCCGCCCGTGGGATGAGGCGCTTCTGGGCGTTTCTCATGCACACCGACGGCGACGACCCGTTCCGCATGTCCTCGCCCGCGCGGATCGGCGCGCTCGGCATCATGGGCTTCCTCGTTGTCTTTCTCACCTGGGCAAGCTTCGTCACGCTCGACAGCGCCGTCATCGCCAGCGGTGTCGTGAGCGTCGAGGGCAAGCGCAAGAAGGTCGAGCATTTCGAAGGCGGCATCGTCGAGCGCGTGCTGGTCAACGACGGCGACGTCGTCTCTGCCGGCCAAGCCCTGATCATTCTCAGCAAGACCCAATCGCTGACCGCGCTCGACATCCTGCTGTCGGAGCAAGACGCGGTCCTGGCGCTGGAGGCGAGGCTGGATGCCGAACTCGCCGACGCTGACGAACTCAAACTCCCGGCCGAATTGACCGATCGCGCGGCGATCCCGGCGGCGCAGGCCGCGATTTCCGGACAAACGAAACTGTTCGCACAGCGCCGCGAAACCTTTCGCGGCGAGATCGCCGTCCTGACCGGCCGCAAGGACCAATATCTCGAGATCGTGCAGGGCCTCGATGCGCAAATCCGCTCGATCGCCCGTCAGACCGTCTTGATCGATCAGGAGCATGAGGGCATCCAAAAGCTCTACGACCAGGGCCTCGCACGTTTGCCGAACTTGCTCGCGCTCAAACGCGCGCGCGCGGCGCTGGACGGCCAGAAGGGCGCACTCCAATCGTCGATCGCCGAGAACAAGCTGAAGGCCAGCGAAGTCGACGTGCAAGTCATCAACATCAAGAACGAGCGCCTGGACCAGATCGCGGGCGAAATGCGCGACGCGCAGCGCCGCCGCTTCGAACTCGCCAATCGCATCAAGGCCGCCAAAGACGCGTTCGAGCGCACGACCATCATCTCGCCCTCGGCCGGCACGGTGGTGGCGTTGGCGGTGCACACCCAAGGCGAAGTCGTGCGCAGCGGCGACAAGCTGCTTGAGATCGTGCCGGGCCGCGACCGCCTGGTCGTTGAGGCGCACATCAATCCCGACGACGCCGACAACGTGCGCGCGGGAACGGCGGCGCGCGTACGGCTCAGCCCCTTCAAGACGCGCTCGCAGCCCGTCGTCGATGGAAAGGTCGTGGGTATTTCCGCCGACCGTCTCGTCGATGAGCGCACCGGCATGCCTTATTATCTCGCGGAAATCGAAATGGACCGCGCCGCCGTTCAAGCCGCTTTGGGCAGCGCCACACTCCAGCCGGGCCTGCCCGCCGAAGTGATGATCAGTCTCGGCGAACACACCCCGCTCGAATACATGATCGCCCCCCTAAGCCGCCGCGTCGAACACGCGATGCGGGAGGAGTAGCGGCGTTCGTCGTTGTGTAGCCACTGACTGGGTCCATGGCGCCGTTTCAAGTGGGACATGCGGGACAGGGGTCAGCTGTCCCACAACGTGTCCCACATGGTGAAATCCTGCGAGTTTTCGTGTGGGTGCAGCGACGTGAGCGCGGTTCTTGGCCGACACGAACGGGTGAACGGCGGCCAGAACGACAAAGATTGCACCGCTAGAAGGCGGCTCAGCGCGCAACTCTAAGAATGTGAGTTTGACGCGCAGAATATAGCCGAAATCGCCGAAATAGTCCAGCAAATTTTGAAGACGCGTTATGAGCGCCGCGTGCGTATGAGCTCAACGCCAAGACGCTCTTCGAAGAGAAAAGAGTCTCTTGCAAGAGAGTCTTGTGGTCCGCCTTGCAGACCCTGCGATGGGTCTCCCGCCCAAACGCTAGGACTTCTTTTCATCCTCCCCGCTGCGCAACCGCCCCAGCAACGTCGTGAACGCCAATGCCGCCGCGAGTCCGATGAACAGGATGAAGAACGGCGCCGCCGACGCCATGTGGCGGATGTCGGCGGCGGGCACGGTCGTCACGTCGAGGTAGCCCACATAAACCGCGCGCCCGACAACGGCGGCGAAGCATGCCGCTGCCACGATCCACACCTTGCGCAATTCCGGATAGTCGCGCGATGCGATCCATGCGAGCAGAAACATGACGACCGCAAACGGCGCCACCACCGGCCCCAGCGCCGCATAAGCTGAAGCGATCGTGCGCGCGACGCCCGCACCCCAGCTGTCGTCGGCCGCAGGTTCAGCGGCATCGCCGGTGCCGGCGACGCTGTCGACGAACAGCACCGTCTTGCCGCGCGCGGTTTGCCGCCCGGCCGAAAGGCTCCACACCGGCACGCCCGCATCCTCCGCGCATCCTTCCAGCCGCATCACGCACGCACCCTCGCGGCACGGCGCGCTGACCTTAAAGCGCTGCGTCTTCGGAAACTCGCCCTTCTGGCGGAAGAAGGCGTCGACGTCGCCGGCCGCCGAGAGCTCCGGCTCCGTTTGGCTCCCATCCGCTTCCACGATCACCGGCCGCGGCAGGCATCCGCGTGCGGCGACCCACCCGGCGAGCGTCACCCCGCCGTCGCCGGGCGGCGTCACCGCGCCGACGAGACGCGTGAACGCCGCGATCTCCGCCGCACTGCCTTCGCTGGACACGGCGCCCGCTTGCCCGCCGCCCAACCGCGTGGTGACCGCCAGCGAAGCGGCGATCGCCCCGGGAAGCGAACGCCACTCGCCCGCGCGCAACGGCGAAATCAACGACGAGCGCGAAGCGCCGCACGGCACGTCGCCCGCATCGCACGCCGCGTCGATCTCGTCGGCCACCCGCGCGAAGAACGCGTCGGCCGCCGCCGCGTCGTTCATATGTCCCGCCGCGCGCGCCGCGTCGCGCAAGGCCCAAATCAACGTGCCGCCGCCGAACCCGGGCGGGCAGGGGTTGAGCGCCAGCGCCCGGCATCCCGCCGCGCGCCATGTCTGCCCCACCGCGCCGTCAAGCGCAGGCTTCAGCTTGCGCACCGCAGCACTCACCCGATAAGCATGCGCCGCCACGTCGCGCGTGAACTCGAACCGCTGCGACGCCGCGATCGGCGTGATGCGCGTGATGGCGCCGACCGCATCGACGAACCCGCCGCTCCGCGCCTCGCTGGTGACGAAGGCGCCATAGGACGCCGCGTTGAGCGCCGCGACCGGCAGCGTAACAAGCGCAAACGCCCCCACCACAAACGCTGCATCCAACCCGAACCGCACTCCGTGACCGCGCCAAGCCTGCGCATCGACAGGCCGCGCGCGCAAAGCCCGCACGACCCCCGGCACGTAGGGCAACACCGGCACGGCAAGCGCCGGATAAATCCAAGCGGTCGACGCCTCCTGCAACCAAAGCAAACCAAACGCCGCCCCGAACACAGCGAGCGCCCCGCGCCGCAACCGCGCGCCGGCCGTCTCGTCGAGCAAAACAAACGCCAACGCCGCCACCGCCAACAAAGCCAACGACCCCGCAAACGCCTCCCCCGTCACGCGCATCAGCGTGGGCGACAACGGCACCGGATTAAACGCGAGCAGCGCAAACACGGCAGCCCCCAACCAAGCCGCCAACCCCAACCGCAAAAGAACAAACGCCATCGCCCCCGCAGCCGCCAACTGCACCACGGCCTCCGCTACCTTCAAAGGAACGCCGAAGAACGCAGCCTTCGCGACGAACGCGGGGTAAGGCACGCCGGCCATCAAGGTGCCGCCATCGTACGCGCCGAGCCATTCGCCTGAGAGCATTCCACCCGCCAACCGAACGATCAGCGCCTCGCCATTAGGGAGGAAGGCAATGGCGGCGACAGGAAGAAAGAGAAGGATGGAGAGTGAAAGCAACGCAGCAGCGGCGGCGATCAAGAGAATCTGCTGCGGTCGGGTGAGCATCGCGTATCTTTGTGTTCGGCAGGAAGTGAGAACTAGCCGCCAGTACGCAGCAGCTCGATTTCCTGGGTGAAGGCAAGCAAGGCTTCTTTGGTGTTGTGTATGCAAACACGCCCCGGATGCTGCGGCGGCAGGACGAGTTGTCCATAAATTTGCGACGCCAGTTCTGGATTGGAAGCAATAGCGCCAAGCTGCTGCAAATATCTTTGGTCTAAACTGCCACGAAGCGCGTCAGGCAACAGCGTATAGCGTTTATTGACTTCGCTGGCGAAGGGCATCCTGCTGACGGTATGAAGCCATGAGGAAATTTCGGATTCACTAGCTGACCGCGACCGTAAGAACCGTGCAATCTCGACCACAAACGCAAGTGCACTCTCATTCTGGCGTGGAAGGCGAATTGGCTCAACAGCGTTCGCATCGAGACCAATCAACCGAAGAAATGTGAGCACGATGTCGGCGCTCAAGTGCGGATCATCGTAGCTTGCCACGATGAGCTGACCATTCGAAGAAGCACCTCTCCAATCCTGCATCAGTTGCGCATAATCCATCCGTGTGCGGTGATTGCCGAAGAAGAACGTGATGTCCTCAGGAAATCCTGAGACGACTACGGCTGTGCGATACCCCGACTCGACAAGGTCGCTGAGGTTTCGAAGAAAGATAATTGGCACGATGTCGTAAGCCTGCAACTGCTCCGCAAGATCGTCAATCGCAGCGCGGTCGAGGATGTCGAACTCCTCAGACGAGATAACAACGCTCGGTAGGTCGGCTTCTTCAATTTCCTTACGGAGCTCGCCCCACAGCGTGTCCCTGTCAAGAACTGCGGACCTCTGTCCGTGAACCTCGGGTATCAGCGCTTCATCTTTGACGAGCGACCAAGGCAGCAGGTGCTGGCCATAGGGTGCCGAGTCGGGCAATCCAGTTTCCGGATACAGAAACCCGCGTTTCCGCAGGAGGTGCCGAGCTCGAGTTAGCTCGACCTGTATACTCGAAGTGCCGGTCTTGTGCAGACCGACATGCAGATAGATTCGTCGTCTCATCGCGCGGAGCAATCGAAGCTCACAATGAGAGCTTGAGAATTGGAGTGGGAAAGTCTCATCGAAGCCGCCGAAATGTCACCGGTGATTATGTTGTCTTTAAGCCGCGCGCTCGCCATCCCAATGCGGCCAAAGGCCAAAAGCGCTCATAAAAACGTCAAATACCCCCGGCCAGGATACAGGTCCAGGAGCCTTTCGATTCAAATGGCGGTTGAGTATGATTTGGTTGAAATAGTTGCGATAAACCGTTGCACTTTCCGAAGCTGCAATGTGCTCAAGGGATCGAAACGTATTTGTTCCGTGAACGCGATATTTGTATGTGGCGTTTGGGACATACAAGGGTTCGGTGAAAAGAAGACACCGCAACAAGAAATCCCAATCATGACAATAGCGAAGTCCTCCAAACGGACCAACTTCGTCGTACAATCGGCGCTCAAACAGGAAATTTCCGGTAGAGATGGCGACGTTTGACACAAGGCAGGCGAATCCTACGGTCGGAAACTTGTCAATCGCCGCCTGACGTCGCCGCAATCGATGGACAACCGACTCCGGTTGATTGCCCGACCGAAGCCCATGTTCGTCGATGAAATCAACGCCCGAAAACGCAAAGCGCGCGGCCTTGGCTCGAACCTGCTCCATCATCTTGTGCAATCGATCGGGACCGTAGACGTCGTCAGCATTCACAATGCAGACATAGCTTCCACTAGAAGCTCTAATCCCGCGGTTGATGGTTTCGTGAGCGCCTAAGTTATTTGCGTTGACCTCCAGATGCACTCTGCCTTTGAAGGCTGAACGAAGATCATCGCGCGAGGACAAGTCCTCAATGACCTGCACCGAATTGTCAGCGGATCTGTCGTCGATCACGACCAACTCAAGTTCGGGATAGCCCTGCACGGCCACCGACTCTATGCATGCAGGCAAGAAAGCCGCGTAATTGTACGAAGGCACAATCACTGAAATCAGTGGTGAGGCATCCATCTCGGTCACCGAACTTCAAAAGTCGGACTTGCAATAGCCACTCCGATCCGATTGCGGCCTCTTTCGATGATCGCCAACTTGTAGCGTCCCGGAGAAAGTGAGCGCACATCGAGGACGCATGAGAACCCGCTTTCGCTGGTCATATTGCTGGGATACTGCGGAAAGGCCGCTGCCACATCTTCCCGGACTTCCCGTTCGGTTAGCATGCTCCAGTGCGCCAAACCATTTTCTGCTTCAAACAACGCGATGTACACCTCGCGGCCGTTCGGCATCGGAGGTAGGCCTGGCGTGAAGGACCAGCCTTTGACGTAGACTTCCCCTCCTGGCCGTAGTCTGACTGTTGGCGCAGGTGCTGCATGATTTACTTGGTCGACGTTGATCAAAGCGGGGTGCGTAAACTCTTCGGCAAGCAGGTCGGAAGGCAGGTTCGGTTGAAGCGGGTAAGCCTCCAAGTGGCGTCGAAAGCTGGACAGGTCGACATGTCGCTTAAGGAAGGCGTTGGCCGCTTCGAGGGATTCAATCTGATGCGCCAAGTCGGCTAAAATCCCATGCGTGCTTGAATCCCCAGTACCACTGCGGGCTATCAACGTCTCAATCGACGATCGCCATCCGGTCGACTGGGATAGTGCCCGGCGAGTTGCCTCTAGGAACGCGTGGCCCCAACGTTTGTCGGGCTCAAGATGGGTACCTTCTGCCCATTCATTCCACGCATTGATAAAAACGATCGACTCACCGGACACGGGTTCGCGCGCCGAGCGATTGATCGCATTCCTGAGCCAAATTTCGTATGCCTGCGGCGTTGCATTATGGAAAACATGTCCACGGGCGCCACGGCGGGCCGTGTTGTCCCATGAAGGCATTACTGCAGGAAATACCTGATAAGGCGGCGGGACGCGCACCTCGTCGGCCGCGATAAGGTCTCGATAGTCGAAAACCTTTCCGGCGAATTCTGGATCCAGGCTCTCAACGTCCTTTGTGATTTCGCTGGCCGAGATTCCGTGCGGCGGAAATTCCGTGGCGGAATCGCAGCCGAAGATTCTCGGATCCTCGATGCCAAACGATTGCACAGCGGAAATGTGAATTTTACCAATCCCGGCTTCCACGCACGCTTTGCGCCAAGTCTCGGTCGCCGACACAGGGTCCGGCATCAGCGTAAATCTATAAACGAGGAGGAGGGGGGCTCCGTCGACGCGAATGTATCGCGAGTCTCGAAGTATCGGAATTATGTCTTGAATGAATCGACGATCGGACTCAGGCGAGTGCACCTGTTCCATCAGGACTTCTTGTTCCGAGCCGTCCCAACGGCGCGACCAAGATTCGTTGGCCCAGCATATACAAAACGGAAAATTCGGCTTCTCGGATTTTAGAAGTGCCTCAAGCGGGCGCTCCAGAAGTTTGCGACCGTTGAACCAATAGTAATAGTAGCAAAAACCCGAGATGCCATAGCGTTCGGCCAGTCTCGCTTGTTCCTCACGAACTTCATCAACGCGCAAATCATAGAAGCCAAGATCGGCGGGAAGCTGGGGCTGTTCGTGGCCGCTGAACCAAGGGCGCGCCCGAGTAACATTAGACCACTCGGTGAAGCCTTTGCCCCACCAAATATCGTTCTCCGGTATGGGGTGAAACTGTGGGAGATAGAACGCAATCAGTCGCGCCATGCTGGATTAGTTCCACATCATGATTTAGCGGCGGCGAGACCGACGCGCATGCGGTCGAGAAGACCAAGATACACAGCCAAAGGATGCGCATCTTCGCCTGTAGCTGAGTCCACAGCCTTCGGCAGCCACTGCGTAAAAATTTCCGGAGCTGGCGAACGGCCCTCCTTCGAGCCGAATTTCAAATAGTGAACCAACGGCTCGATACCGGACGCGCCGACATCGGGATACGTTTTTCTGTACCAAGTTGGATCGAAGAGTGGATTCGGCTTCAAGCCATTGCGTGAACCCAGGGCCAGATAGTGTATGGCCGGGTTCAACCGACTCTCTGCGACACTGGGGTAGCTGCGATAGTACCATCGCGTTTTGAACAAAGGGTTTGGTTCGAATCCGTTCTTTGCTCCAACGACCAAGTAGTGTTCATCGGCGGTCATTTTCAGCGAAGCGTCAAGTGAATAGGTTGCGCGGTACCAACGATCGCTCACAAATTCGTTCTTGCGAAGCAACCCAAGTGGATTTGCCAAGTCGTGCGCCGAAGCCGGCAGCGGTTGGACCTGAAGTTCGTTCTTGCTAGCCTGCAGAAAGCTAGGCAATTTCATTTACGAAAATCTCCTTCACGGTGCAGGCAAACTAGCTTCGAGGAACTCGGCGTGCATACACGCCAAGGATTTCGACTGATCGCCCATGACCATCGGCGTCCGATTGGAGGACTATGATCGGTTGCGCTGTATACCCGCTCGGGACTTCCGGCATATCGAAGATGATTGTGTGTACCTGAAACTCCCCGCCGAGTTCGAACTTGCGCCAGCCGCTGTTTCCGGCCTGCCGTGTCGCGAACACGGCGTTGAGCACACCTGACGCATTTGCACGGGCAGCACGCGCGATCACTCCAACCTCCACACGCTTGCCGTTCGATTGCTGCGCGAACGCCGCGGGAAGCTCTATGGATAGCCCTTGGGACTCCCAACTTGGAGGGCTGACATCCAGGACAACAGAGCTTCCCAGGCGGCCAATAACCGCGTTAGAGGATGCGACCGTCAGGCGCTCGAACCTATGCCCGTCGGCGAGGCGCCAGCGGCTAGCGTCTTGCTCAGCAAATGAGGCAGCAAAGCCGCCCGTGGAGGCCACGTCATTCATTTGCTTCGTCAACCTGCTTTCGAGAGTTTGCGGACCGAAATACTCTGTCGCGATATCAGACCACAGCAACACCCCGGCAGCAGCCAGGGCGAAGACCAACGCGCCTACAACCAAATAGCCCGTTCTCGACATCCGTTCTTCACCGCAGCCAGGAGCAAATCCGTTAACCCAAGGATACACGCGCCCGTTTCAACCGTGCAAGAAATGCTGCGGAATCCACAGCGCTCGACTATGGTCTGCATTGTCGCGCTCTGGTCGCGGCGATAAGGGCGGCGCGGCTTAGCATGACGGCAGGGCGAACACCATCGGCGGCGGGCGTATGAACATCCTCATCACCGGTGGCGCTGGATTTATCGGCTCGGCAGTCGCGCGTAAGCTGGTGCGCGATCACGCCACAAACGTTCTGGTTGTGGACAAGCTGACCTATGCCGGCAATCTCGATTCACTGAAAGCGATCGCCAACGCGCCGAACTTCGCCTTCATGCAGGCCGACATCTGCGATCCCGCCGCGGTCGCTGAGGCCTTCGCCCGCGCCCGGCCCGACGTGGTGATGCACCTGGCGGCCGAGAGCCACGTCGACCGCTCGATCGATGCGCCCGGCGCCTTCATCGCCACCAACGTGACGGGGACATATTGCCTGCTCGACGCCGCGTTGAAGTGGCGCCGCACCCTGGATGCAGAGGCCGCGCGAACATTCCGATTTCATCACGTGTCGACGGACGAGGTCTTCGGCGCGCTGGGCGCCGACGGCCACTTCACCGAGACGACGCCCTACGCCCCGCGCTCGCCCTACTCGGCGTCGAAGGCGGCGAGCGATCATCTCGTGCGCGCCTGGGGTGAGACCTACGGCCTGCCGGTCGTGATCTCGAACTGCTCGAACAATTACGGCCCCTACCAGTTTCCCGCGAAGCTGATCCCGCTGATGATCCTGAACGCGCTCGCGGGCAAAGCGCTGCCCGTCTACGGCGAGGGTCAGAACGTGCGTGATTGGATCTATGTGGACGATCACGCCGACGGCCTGATCGCCGTGGCACGCAAGGGCGCACCCGGCCACACCTATCTGCTGGGCGGCCGCGCGGAGCATCGTAACATCGATGTCGTGCGCACGATCTGCCGCATCCTCGACCGCCTCGCGCCGGACAAGGCGGGCAGCCACGAACGCCTGATCAGCTTCGTCACGGATCGTCCGGGCCACGACCACCGCTACGCCATCGACTGTGCGAAAATCGAGCGCGACCTCGGCTGGCGCCCGCAAACATCGTTCGAGCAAGGCCTCGAACAAACCGTGCGCTGGTACCTCGACAATCGCGAATGGTGGCAGCGCATCCGCTCCGGCGCCTACCGCGGCGAACGCCTCGGCCTCTCGCGGAGCGACGCATGAGGGTCGCCGTCTTCGGTGCAGGCGGGCAGGTGGGCCACGCCCTCGCCCGCGTCGCCGCCCGCCGCAACATCGCGCTCACCGCCTTCACGCGCACCGAAGCCGACGTCACCGACATCGGCGCCGTCAGCGCCGCCTTGACGCACGCGCGCGCCACGATCGCCATCAACGCCGCCGCCTACACCGCCGTCGACAAAGCCGAAACCGACACCGACCGCGCCGAAAGCATCAACGCGAGCGGCGCGGGCCACGTGGCGAGCGCCGCCCAAGCGCTCGACATCCCGGTCATCCACATCTCCACCGACTACGTCTTCGACGGCACGAAGAAAACCGCCTACGTCGAAGACGACCCCATCGCCCCGCTCGGCGTCTACGGCCGCACCAAAGCCGAAGGCGAAGCCGCCGTCCGCGCCGCGAGCCCGCGCGCCATCATCGCGCGCACCGCCTGGGTCTACGGCCTGGAAGGCGCGAACTTCGTCAAAACGATGCTGCGCCTCGCCGCCGACCGCGACGTCATCCGCGTGGTGAACGACCAGCGCGGCAACCCCACCTTCGCCGACGACCTCGCCGAAGCCCTGCTGACCATCGCCGCAAACCCGAAGCCCGGCACCTATCACCTGGCAGGCGGCGGCCAAACAACCTGGTACGACTTCGCAAAAGCGATCTTCGCAGCCGGCGGCCCGCGCATCGAACCCATCACTACCGCGCAATACCCAACCCCCGCGCGCCGCCCCGCCAACTCCGTCCTCGATTGCGCGAAGGCCAAACGCACCTTCGCGGTTGAACTCCCCCCGTGGAATGACGGATTGTCCCGCATGCTCCACGCACATCTGGGGGCCCGATGAACAAAAGGTCGTCATGGCCGGGCTTGACCCGGCCACCCAGTGGCCACGCGTCTGCGCGGCCGAGAGAGTCTTGCCGGCGCGTAGACACGCGCCGACTGGGTGACCGGGTCGCGCTTCGCTTGCCCGGCCATGACGACCGAGAGAGAGGCGCGCCTTCATGAAAGGCATTATTCTGGCCGGCGGCCACGGCACGCGCCTCTACCCGCTGACGCTGTCGATCTCGAAGCAGCTGCTGCCCGTCTTCGACAAGCCGATGATCTACTACCCGTTGTCGACGCTGATGCTCGCCGGCATCCGCGACATCCTGATCATCTCCACCCCGCACGACCTGCCGATGTTCGAACGCGCGCTGGGCGACGGCCACGACATCGGCATCAACCTCACCTACGCCGCCCAACCCGAACCGAAGGGCCTGGCGCAAGCCTTCATCATCGGCGCCAACCACATCGGCAAAGACCCGGTCGCGCTCGCGCTCGGCGACAACCTCCTCTTCGGCCAAGGCCTGCAAGCCGTGATGCAGCGCGCCGCCGGCTTAAAAGACGGCGGCCTCGTCTTCGGCTACCACGTCCCCGACCCGCATCGTTACGGCGTGGTGGAATTCGACGCGAACGGCCGCGCCGCCGCCATCATCGAAAAACCCAGCGCGCCGAAATCGAACTGGGCCGTCATCGGCCTATATTTTTACGACAACAAAGTCGTCGACATCGCGCGTAACCTAAAGCCCTCTGCGCGCGGCGAAATCGAAATCACCGACGTCAATACACACTACCTCAAGGCCGGCGCGCTGAAGGTCGAACGCCTAAGCCGCGGCTACGCCTGGCTGGACTGCGGCACCCACGACTCGCTCATCCAATCCGGCGAATTCGTCCGCACCATCCAGCAACGCACCGGCCTGCAAATCGCCTGCCTCGAAGAAGTAGCCCTCGATAAAGGCTGGATGACCGCGAGCCAAGTCGCCGCCCGCGCCGAGAAACTCAAGACCTCCGATTACGGCGCCTACCTGAAGCAGCTGCTGAAGGAACGCGAATGATCGACGTCCGCCCCCTAGCCATTGCGGACGTAAAGCTGGTCACGCCGCGCCGCTTCGCCGATGCGCGCGGCCACTTTACGGAAACCTGGAACAAAAAGGCGTGGGCCGCGGCAGGCCTTCCTGACGTCGCGTTCGCCCAAGACAATCAGTCGCTCTCGACGCAGACCGGCACGATCCGCGGCCTCCATTTCCAAAAGCCGCCGCACGCGCAAGCCAAACTTGTCAGCGTCCTCAAGGGCCGCATCTTCGACGTCGCCGTCGACCTGAGAAAGGCGTCGCCCACCTTCGGCCGCCACGTGACCGCCGAACTCGACGAATCGGGCGCACAGCTCTTCGTGCCCGCAGGCTTCGCACACGGCTTCTGCACCCTGGCGCCCGACACGCTGGTCGCCTACAAAGTCGACGCGCATTACGCGCCCGAATCCGACGCAGGGATTTTCTGGGCCGACGAAGCGTTGGCCATCGCATGGCCCGTCGCTCCGGACCGCGCACAGCTCTCGCCGAAAGACGCGGCGCTCCCGCGTCTGAAGGACATCGTCAGTCCGTTTTGAAGGAAGCAGACCGGCTTGGACTTCAAGCGTTTCTTAGGGGCCCGCCCCCCGTTGAAAGCCGCCGCCGCGCAAGCTGCCGCCGATCCGCGTGCGCTGCGCGGTGAAAACGAAGCCATCGCGGCGTCCATCGCCAAGTTTCTCGACCGCACCGGCCTCTTCGACCGCGAGGCCTACGTCAGCAACTACCCGGACGTCGCCAAATCCGGCCTCGACCCGTTGCACCATTTCGTGCGCGTCGGCGTCCACATTGGCCGCCACTTCACCAGCGAAGAGACCATAGCCCGCACCTGGCGCAAGGTGCTGCAACACAGCCTCGCTCCCGCCAAGCCGTTCCCGGATCCAGCCGACCCAAGCCGCTACCGCGTCGCGATCTACGTCCCCTCGCTCGGCAATTTCTTCATGCGCGAGATCGCCGACGTCGTGAAGGCGGGCTTCGACGACGCCGGCGTCTCGGCCGAAATCCGCGACGAGAAATCCCCGCCCCCGCGCGATGCGACCCACCACATCGTCATCGCGCCGCACGAATTCTTCACGTTGGGCGAGGGCAAACGCTGGGCGACGGACGAGTTCGTCTCGCGCGCCATCCTCTTCGCGACGGAGCAGATTCAAACGCAGTGGTTCGCCCGTTCGCTGGTGTTCCTGCTGCGCGCGAAGGCCGTGGCCGACATGAACGATCAAAACGCCGCGATCTTCCGCAGCGCCGGCATCCGCGCTCTCACCGTCCAGCCCGGCTACAGCGAGAACTTCGCCCCGTTCGCGCAACAGACCCGCACCCCGCCGTCGTCGATCGCCTTCGCCGGCCTGCCTGAGGCGGTGCACAGCTTCGACCCCGCGACAGAATCTTTCGCCGCGCGCCCGCTCGATGTGTTGTTCTTAGGGCAGCATTCGCCGCGCCGCGACAAGCTGCTCGCGAGCTACGCCGAGAAATTTGCGAGCCTGTCGACGTTCCTCTACGTGACCCAGTCATCGAGCCCGCTGACGCCCGCGCAGAATCCGATGGCCGCTTCCGAAGTGACCGCGGCGCTTCTCGAACGTTCGAAGATCCTGATCAATCTGCATCGCGACGAGTACACCTATTTCGAATGGTGGCGCGTGATGCAGGCGTTCTGGAAGAAGACGGTGGTCGTCACCGAGCCTTGCCTCCCGCACCCGCTGTTCAAGCCGGGCGTGCACTATCTTGAAGAAGCGCCGCGCCACATCCATCACCTGACCGAATGGCTGGCCAAGACGCCGGAAGGCCAAGCCAAGGCCGAGCAGGTTCGCGAGCGCGCCTTCCGCGATCTCACCACGCAGGCGAACGCGAAGATCGCGGCGCTGACGCTCTTGAGAATGGGAGGAGCCGCGGAATGAACCTCTTCCCGCGCCCGTCGAAGATCGTGAAGGAAAAGAAAGGCGCCGCCAAGGTCGCCGTCATCGTCACGCTCTACAACTACGCGAAGCACGTCGAGGAGTGCCTCGACTCGATCGCCGCCCAAACACAGTCCGGCATAGAACTCATCGTCGTCGACGACTGCTCGACCGACGACGGCCTCGACGTGGTTCTGGCCTGGCTCGCCCGCAACGAAACCGGCTTCGCCGCCCACGCCGTCATTTCGCACACGACCAATATGGGCCTGCCATACGCCCGCAACACCGCGTTCCTGCGCGCGTCGACCGATCGGGTCTTCGTGATGGACGCGGACAACGCCCTCTACCCGCGCGCCGTCGAACGTTGCATGCAGGCGATGACGCAAAGCGGGGCGGCCGCCGTATACACGCAGCTCGAATTCTTCGGCCAGCGCACGGGCGTCGGCACAGCCGACTTCTGGAGCGCCGAGCGCCTCAAGCCAAGGAACTACATCGACGCGATGGCGCTGGTGTCGAAGGCGGCATGGGAAAAAGTCGACGGCTACACCCAACTCAACGCCAACGGTTGGGAGGACTACGATTTCTGGTGCAAGTTCATCGAACAGGAGTTGAGCTGCACCTACATCCCCGAAATCCTCTGTCGCTACCGCACGCACATGACATCGATGTCCCACACCGAAACCAACCCGAACGCGGGCGCGCTGATCCTCCAAATGTCGATCCGCCACCCGTGGCTGAATCTGCAATGAAACCGATGCTCCAATCCGATCTGAAATCTCTTCCCTTCCTGCACCGCGGCAAAGTGCGCGACATCTACGCCGTCGGTGACGACAAGTTGCTGGTCGTGCAAACCGACCGCCTGTCGGCGTTCGACGTCATTCTTCCCGATCCAATTCCGGAGAAGGGCAGCGTGCTGACGCGCCTCTCGCTCTTCTGGTTCGACAAACTCGGGCATGTCGTACCGAACCATCTGACCGGCATCGCGCCGGAGTCAGTCGTTGCCGCGAACGAACGCGATCAAGTCGCCGGGCGCGCGATGGTGGTCAAGAAACTGAAGCCGCTGATGATCGAGGCCGTAGTGCGCGGGTATGTCGTCGGCTCAGGCTGGAAGGACTATCAGGCGACCGGTGCGATCTGCGGCATCAAACTGCCAGCCGGTCTCGCGCAAGCGGAGAAATTGCCCGAACCGATCTTCACACCCGCCACCAAAGCGCCCGCGGGCCAGCACGACGAGAATATTTCCTACGAAGAGGCGGCCGACATCATCGGCGCCGACTACGCGCGCCAAGTCCGCGACGTGTCGCTGCGTCTCTATCGGGAAGCCGCCGACTACGCCGCGACGCGCGGCATCATCATTGCCGACACCAAACTCGAATTCGGCATCGACGCGTCGGGCAAACTCCACCTGATCGACGAAATCCTCACCCCGGATTCCTCGCGCTTCTGGCCCAAGTCGGACTACCGCACCGGCATCAGCCCGCCGTCCTTCGACAAGCAATTCGTTCGCGATTGGCTGGAAACTCAACCCTGGGATAAGAAAGCCCCCGCGCCGAAACTGCCGGCGGACGTGCTCGCCAAGACATCGGAAAAGTACAAAGAGGCGCTGCGCCTTCTGATGGGCTAGATCGTCCGCAACGCCGCCATCGTTGTCTCAAGCGGCGTTGCTTGCGCGACGAAAGCCTGCGCCATTGCCCCCGCCTTCTGCGCGCTCTCGCGCAAACCGCGATCCTCGTTCGCGCGTGTGACGGCTTCGCGAAACTTCTTCGGCTCGAAGGGATGCAGCGCAATCCCCGCCCCCAATTCCTCGAGCGCGCGCGCGGTGGAATGCGCCTCGAAGTGGCGCGGGTTCAGGATATGTGGCCGACCGGCGGCCAGCGCCGCATAGGTGAATCCCGTGCCGCCATGCGAGAACACGACGCTCGCCTCAGGCAGCACCGACGAGAGCGCCGGCGCGGTGTCGTACACTTGCACCCCGCGGCTCTTAATGACCTCGCCGCGTGCGCCGAGCGATCCGCGGAAATAGGCGCTCGCCTGCGGTCCCAAATCCATCAGCGCCTGTGTGACCTCGTTGATCAGCACATAGTCGGCGGCCGAGTATGCGAACAGCTTACGCTTCGCCGGCAACGGCGACAGCGGCGGCACCGGCTCGATCGGCCCCAGCACCGGCTCGCGCCGCACGCGCCGATAAGTGTCGAGCGCGGGAAAGGTGTAGATGCCGCGGAACACCCCGCGAAACGGCTCGCAAATCGTCTTAGGGACCGTGCGTCCCATGTCGCCGAGCGCCTCTTGAATCACGCTCAGCAAAGGTCGCTGGCGTTGCGGCTCACCGCGCCCCGGCTCGTAGGACGGAAACTCGGCATCGTCGGCGGGCGGCACGACAAATCCGTTTCCAACCATCGCAATCGGAGTCCGCCCGAACGCAGCTAGCGCCGCGCCCGGCGCATGCTCGCACACGATCAGATCCGGCTTCACAAGATCGATGACCTGCGCCCACGCGCCGACAAGCGCACGCACGTTCGCCGCCGTCGAGAAGCCGTTGCCGATCAGAATGTCCGCGTACGTACCACTGGTCGTCGGCGGTATCGCCGGCGTCGGCCAAAACGGCGCCGGCAGGATTTGCGCCCCGACCTCGGCCAGCGCCTCACGCGTCAGCACCGCATCGCGCAGCGCAAACACCGGCGTCGCGCCTTCCGCTTTCGCGGCCAGCGCAATCGCCTTCAGCGGCGGCAGGTGACCAAGCCCCTCGCCAAGCTCCCACGCCAACAGAATTGTCTTGCCGTCGAGCGACACACCGACCTCGAAGAATCCGAGGGCAGTCTAGAGACCGCGCCCACGAAAACAAATCGGGCGCGGGGATCGATCCCGCGCCCGGTAAAACAGTGAACCAGTTGGTTCTAATTCGGGCCGTAGAGAGCGGTGAGCCGTTCCTGCTCCTGCTGCACCGATTGCAACAGGCCGACCAGGGCCGACGCCGGATCCTGGCGGCGATGGCGATCCTTCAGGCTGGCGTTCGCGCCGAAGTAGTAGGTGATGCCGCCCATGATGCTGTCGTAGTCGTCGTCGCCGAACGCGCCGTCGACGCGGAAGGCGAGGCCGGGCAGGGCCGAGAAGCCGGGCTGCCATTCGGCGCCAAGCCGCGCGACGGAGCTGTCTTCCATGAAGCCGCCGCCGCCGGACACCGCGAAGTTGTCCGTGATGTACCAGCGCAATTCGATGTCGCCGAACGCCGATTCCTCAAGGCTGTCGCTGAACTGATAGCCGGCCGCCACCAGGATCGAGACTTGGTCCAAATAGATTTCCGCTTCCGCGCCCAAACGTGTCGCATCGACGTCGAATTCGCTTTCCGACGCATAGGCCGCGAAGAGTCCGAGCAGATAGCTCTCGGGATCGCGCGTGAACAAATGAGCCGCGCCGCCCAGCACATGCTGGTCGTCGACGCCTGCGCCAGCACCTTCAAGCTGGAACCCCCACGAATTGCCGAGCGGGGCTGTCAGAATGCCGTTCACGAACCATGCGCCTTCGTCCTCGACTTGGCCGCCGGTGCCCGTGAGTTTCAAGTTCGTCTGCGAGACCGCAGGATCTTTCGCGACCGCTGTGGTGGCGCCGAAGCCGAACAGGGCCGCAAGCGCGACTGGCTTCCAGTGACGGCGCACCGCATGAAGCGCACGCGCGCTCCACCGCGCGACCGAAGCTTGGTCGACCGCGACAAGTTCGATGCCGGGCACGCCGAAACCGACGCGCACGGCCGGGCAGTCCGAAAGCTGACCCGCGAACGCATGACCCAGCGCGCCGACGACGTTGCGCTCGATCTCCGCAAGTTCGCCGATCTTGACCTTGTCGCCGACGGCGACCTGTTTCGCATTCAACGCCACGAACAGGGTGCGCAAGCGCGGGGCATAGAACAATCCGCCGACCTTCTCGCCCAGCGCCGTCCGCGCCGCGTGCGCCGCCGTGACCAGCGCCTTCGCGCGAGCGACCGCGCCCGTCGGGTCGTAGGCGATCTCGCCGCCGTTGAAGCGCATCACCAAACGCTCAAGGCTGCGTGGCGCCAAGAGATCGCGTTCGCGGTGGAAGCGGACCTTCACCCGCTCTGCGCCAGTGCCGGCGAGCGCGTCGATGATCTGAAGCTTCACCGCACGCCGCCGCGGCGTTGCCGCGACATGCACGGTGAGTTCCCGGGCTGTGGACGACGCCGCGAAGATCGGTGCAGCGATGGCCCGCAACGCGTCGCTCAGCGCATTAGGGTTGAGGTCCAAACCAGCAATCGACATGAAGTGCCCCGCGAATCCACACGAATCATCATGAACGATGTTAGTTAACAGGCCCTTGGCCGCTAGCGATTGCGGGTGGGCAGTCCACAACCCCACGACATATAGTTAACTTGGAAGCAATGCGGTGGCCGCGGCGGCACACGTGGTGTGCCGGTCGTTCAATTGGCAGTTGGTGAAATGTAGCGGAAATGTATCAAGGGGTTCGTCAAGTACAGACGAACGAAGACGGTCAAAAGAAAAAGGGGCGCGGTCACCCGCGCCCTGAAGTTTAGAGGGGCATGCTCGGCACGTCTAACAGTTAGTCCCGTAGTAGGCACACAACCGCGATTGCTCTTGCTGCACCGATTGGAACAGCCCGAACAAAGCAGAATCCGGATCGTATTTGCGATGGCGGTCTTTGAGGCTCGCGGGCACGCCGAAGTAGTAGGTCAGCCCGCCCATGATGCTGTGATAATCGTCCTCGCCCCAAACGCCCTGCGCGTTGAACGCAAGTCCGGGCAGGGCCGCAAAACCCGGCTGCCATTCAGTGCCGACCTTCGCATACGCGCGGTCGTCTTCGATCGAGCCGCCGCCGGAGAGATAGAAATTGTTGGTGACGTACCAGCGCAGGTCGATCGACCCGAACGCGCTGTCGCCGATCGCGCTTGAGAACTGATACCCGGCCGTCGCCGCGATGGTGAGGCTTGAGAGATAGAACTCGCCCTCCACGCCCGCGCGCGCCACGTCGATCGCAAAGTCGCTCGACTCTGCGTAACCGCCGAACACACCCAGCAGGTAAGTGTCCGGATCGCGCATGAACAAATGGCCTGCCGCGCCATAGTAGTCGTGTCCATCGACCGCGCCGCCGCCGGCTTCGACAGCAAAGCCCATTGTCTGGCCGATGGGCGCCGTGAACTGCCCTTGCACCTGCCACGTGTAGTCGTCGATGACGTCGCCGAACGTGCCTGAGACTTTCAGGTTCGGTTCCGCCACCGCCGGCTCGCCGGCACGCGCCGCTGTCGCGCCGAAGCCGAACAAGGCCGCAACCGTGATCGGCTTCCAATAACGCTTCACCGCCCCCGCGACGCGCGCATTCCACCCCATAACTGATTTCTGATCGACGGGCACGAGGCTCGCCGCCGGCAGACCGAAGCCGACCCGCACGGCGGGACATTCCGCCGTCTCGCCGCAGAACGCGCCGCTGACGGCCGTCAGCACTGCTTGTTCGATCGACGCCAATTCCGAAACTTTGACTTTGTCGCCCACGACCACCCGCGACGACTCCAGCGTCACGTAGTACGTGCGCAAACGCGGCGCGTAATAGAGCCCACGAATACGCTCGCTCAGGGCTGTCCGAACCGCATGGCTGGCCTCGACCAGCGCCTTGGCGCGGCTCAAGGACTGTGTCGGATCGTAAACGATTTTGCTGCCCGCGAACTTCGCCACCAGCCGTTCCAGGCTCTTCGGCGAGAGCAGGCTCGACACCGGGTGGAAATTCACCTTGACTGACGCAACGCCAATGCTGTTCAGCGCGCTGATAATATTAAGCCTTAACTCGCGCTGTCCGCGTGCTGCGGAAGCATGAACGACCAACTCTGTTTTCTGCTTCGTCTCCATCCAGACGGCAGCAAAGATTGGTCCGGCAATAGAACGGAGCGTCTCCGCGACTTGGTGTTCAGTCGCGGCCGTAGAACTGATGCTCATGGAAACCCCCAACTGGTTCTTGAGCTAACCTGTGGGGAACAATACTGAGCGCTTGTGCTTTGGGAACTCGAATCACCGTGTCGGACTTGCCGATTCGGGCACGAATCAGAGTTTAGGTTATCGCTGTGTCCGTACAAGCACACTTCAAGGGCAGGAAGACACAGTCGGTAGTTGAATCGATTCGGTGCCGCCAATCAGCATGCGGTGACGCCATTGGGCGCCTCGGATTGATCGATGATCGGTGCGCCTCGATATTAGAAAATCACGCGCTGATAAGCATTTGCAGCGCCATTTCTCCGACGTCACAAGAGCGTTCTCAAGCATCAAGTGCACGTGACGCCGCTCGCCCAAGAAGGGAAGTGCGGGCGATCTCGACGACGCGAAAATCGTCCGACATTTGCCTTGACATCCGAACATACCGTTCTGCACGCGATTCGTGCGCGAGCGATTATGCTCCACTCTTGATGAGTCTCGCGCGCGCAATTGCGCCAAACGTCAATCATCGCCTTGGTTGATTTGACCGAATACTTAACGGTCAGGTTGCGCTCAGTGCCCGAGACGTCTCCACAGCGCTCGGCCCATCCCCCGCTGATCCCCGGCCGCTCTTGGGCTATGACTGCGCCTCGCCAAAAGGCGAGGGGAGACAGGCTCCATGACCATCGACCGCCGCAAGAACAGCCGCTCCGTCAAAAGTCCGCACGGCACTGAAATCAGCGCCAAATCCTGGCTGACCGAAGCCCCGCTGCGCATGCTGATGAACAACCTCGACCCCGAGGTCGCCGAAAACCCGGACGAACTCGTCGTCTACGGCGGCATCGGCCGCGCCGCCCGCGACTGGGCGAGCTTCGACGCCATCGTCGCCGCGCTCCGCAAACTGGAAGCCGACGAGACGCTCCTCGTCCAATCCGGCAAACCCGTCGGCGTCTTCCGCACCCACGCCGACGCCCCGCGCGTCCTGATCGCGAACTCGAACCTCGTGCCGCATTGGGCGACGTGGGCCCATTTCAACGAGCTCGATCGCAAGGGCCTCATGATGTACGGCCAGATGACGGCCGGTTCGTGGATCTACATCGGCAGCCAAGGCATCGTGCAGGGCACGTACGAAACCTTCGTCGAAGCCGGCCGCAAACATTTCGGCGGCAACCTAGCCGGCAAATGGATCCTGACGGCGGGCTTGGGCGGCATGGGTGGCGCGCAAGCGCTCGCCGGCACGATGGCCGGCGCCTCGATCCTCCTCGTCGAATGCCGCCGCAGCAGCATCGAGAAACGCCTCGAAACCAAATACCTCGACACCTGGACCGAGTCGCTCGACGAAGCGCTCGCCCTCATCCAAAAATCCTGCGCCGAAAAGAAGCCGCTCTCCGTCGGCCTCCTCGGTAACGCCGCCGACGTCTATCCGGAGTTGGTGAAGCGCGGCATCAAACCCGACCTCGTCACCGACCAAACCTCCGCGCACGACACGATCAACGGATACTGCCCGAAAGGCTGGACGGTCGCCGACTGGGAAGCTCGCATCAAATCCGACCCGAAGGCCGTCGACCGCGCAGCCCGCGCCTCGATCAAAGAACATGTCGAAGCGATGCTGACCTTCGCGAAACGCGGCATCGCAACCTTCGACTACGGCAACAACATCCGCCAAGTTGCGAAGGAAGAGGGCGTCGCCAACGCCTTCGACTTCCCCGGCTTCGTCCCCGCTTACATCCGCCCGCTCTTCTGCCGCGGTGTCGGCCCTTTCCGCTGGGCAGCACTTTCCGGCGACCCGCAAGACATCGCGAAGACGGACGCGAAGGTGCGCGAGCTGATGCCGCACGACCGCCACCTCCACCACTGGCTCGACATGGCCGGCAAGCGCATCAAATTCCAAGGCCTCCCCGCACGCATCTGTTGGGTGGGCTTAGGCGACCGCCACCGCCTAGGTCTCGCATTTAACGACATGGTCGCCAGCGGCGAACTCAAAGCCCCCATCGTCATCGGCCGCGATCATCTGGACTCAGGTTCCGTCGCCAGCCCCAACCGCGAAACCGAATCCATGAAGGACGGCACTGACGCCGTCTCCGACTGGCCCTTGCTCAATGCACTGCTCAACACCGCCAGCGGCGCAACCTGGGTCTCGCTCCACCACGGCGGCGGGGTAGGGATGGGCTTCTCCCAGCACGCCGGCATGGTCATCGTCTGCGACGGCACGAAGGACGCAGCCCGCCGCATCGAACGCGTCCTCTGGAACGACCCCGCCACCGGCGTCATGCGCCACGCCGACGCCGGCTACGACGAAGCCATCGCCTGCGCAAAAGAACATCACCTCGATCTGCCGATGCTGAACAAATGACGACACTGACGCCCGGCAAAGCCGACCTCACGACGCTGCGCCGCATCGCACGCGAGAAGCGGCCGTTCGATCTCGATCTGGCGTGCCGCGCTGGTGTCGATGCCTCGCGCAAGGTCGTCGAGGACATCCTCCACCACGACGCGCCGGTCTACGGCATCAACACCGGCTTCGGCCAACTAGCGCACGAACGCATCCCGAAAGACAAACTCACCGAGCTGCAGCGCAATCTAGTGCTCAGCCATGCGACCGGCACCGGCGCGATGCTCGGCGACAAAACCGTCCGCCTGATCCTCACGCTGAAAATCTTAGGCCTCGCACGCGGCTTCTCTGGCATCCGTTGGACGGTGATCGAGCGGTTGAAGAAATTTCTCGACTTCGACCTGCTGCCGCAAATTCCCGCCAAAGGTTCGGTGGGCGCATCCGGCGACCTTGCGCCGCTCGCGCATCTCGCCTGCGCGCTCATCGGCGTCGGCCAAGTCAAATACCGCGGCTACGAGATGACGGCCGCGCAAGCGCACGAACGCGCCGGCCTCACGCCGCTGACGCTCGAAGCGAAGGAAGGCCTCGCCCTCATCAACGGCACGCAAGTCTCGACCGCCCTCGCGCTCCAAGGTTTGTGGGCCGCCGAAAGCGTCTTCTCCGCCGCCCTCGTTTCGGGCGCGCTGACCACCGACGCGATCCAAGGCAGCGACACCCCCTTCGACCCGCGCATCCACCTCGCGCGCGGCCAACGCGGCCAAATCGATTCGGCCGCGGCGCTGAAGTCGCTGATGGACGGCAGCCAAATCCGCTTGAGCCACGAAGACTGCGACCGCGTCCAAGACCCATACTCCATCCGCTGCCAGCCGCAGGTGATGGGCGCCTGCCTCGACGCCATCCGCCACGCCGCGACGGTCCTCGAAATCGAAGCCAACGCCGTCAGCGACAACCCGCTCGTCTTCGCGAAAGAAGGCGACATCGTCTCCGGCGGCAATTTCCACGCCGAACCCGTCGCGCTCGCCGCCGACCACCTGGCGCTCGCGCTCGCCGAAATCGGAGCTCTCGCCGAACGCCGCATCGCGCTCCTGATCGACAAGCATTTGTCGAACCTCCCGGCGTTCTTGGTGAAGGACGGCGGCCTCAACTCCGGCTTCATGATCGCCCACGTGACGGCGGCCGCCCTGGCCTCCGAAAACAAATCCCTCGCCCATCCCGCCAGCGTCGACTCGCTCCCAACATCCGCAAATCAGGAAGACCACGTCTCGATGGCGACCTTCGGCGCACGCCGCCTCTCCGACATGCACGACAACACCTGCGGCATCATCGCGATCGAACTCCTCGCGGCGGCGCAAGGCATCGAGTTCCGCCGCCCGCTGAAATCGTCGAAGGTGCTGGAGAGCGAACTCGCCGCCATCCGCGAACACGTCGCGCCGTACGACAAGGACCGCTTCTTCGCCCCCGACATCGCAGCCGCCCGCGCCCTCGTCGACTCGGGCCGCTATCGCGCGACGGTCGACGGCCACATCCACCTTCCGTCCGGCACATGAGCACACCGCCTCTCTTCCACCTGTCGCGCGGAAGCGCGCCGCTCCTGGTCAGCTTCCCGCATTCGGGAACCTACGTGCCGCCCGACATCGCCGCGCGCATGACCGACACCGGCAAGACCATGCCGGACACCGACTGGCACGTACCGCAGCTCTACAAATTCCTGGACTCGATCGGCGCCTCGCGCATCGAGGCCACGCACTCGCGCTATGTGGTCGACTTGAACCGCCCGCCCGACGACAAAGAACTCTACGCCGGCCAAAAGAAAACGGGCCTCGTTCCGACCGATACGTTCAAAGGCGAACCGCTCTATCGCGATGGCGAAGAACCGACGGGCGACGAAATCGCCGCCCGCAGCAAATTCTGGAAGCCGTATCACGAGACGCTCGCGCAAGAACTCTCTCGCGTGAAGGCGATCCACGGCACGGTTATCCTGTGGGACGCACACTCCATCGAAAGCGTCCTGCCGTCGCTCTTCGAAGGCCGCTTGCCCGACCTGAACCTCGGCACCTTCGACGGCAAAGCCTGCGACGCCGACGTCATCGACGCGGTCTTCACGGTCGCCAAAGCAAGCGGCTTCTCCGCCGTCCTGAACGACCGCTTCAAAGGCGGCTACATCACCCGCCACTACGGCGACCGCCGCAAAGGCATCAACGCCATCCAACTCGAGATGGCGCAATCCATCTACATGGACGAAGGCCCCCCCTTCACCTTCCGCCCCGACCGCGCGACGAAAGTGACGACGGCCATCCGCGCGATGATCGCGGCGGCGTTGGAGGCCCTCTAATGATCGAAGCGGGTCAAAACGGACTTTCGGGAGGAAGCGCTGCTGTCGGTTGGATCATTCTATCGACGTTGTATGCGCTCCTCGTCGGATCGCCGTTCAAAGCCAATTACAAAGAGCATGCGCTCTACTATGACGATCGCGCCCAGATTTACTTCAAGCAGTTCATGGGCTGGTTGCATCCGCGCAGCAGCACGGCGGTCACCAACAGCGATCTTTTGATTTTCACCAATCCCTGGCTGAATACGCTGTTGTTCTTCGGGGTCTTCGACACGCCCGTAACGATCCCGCGTGCGAAGATTTTAGCCACTCGCGTCACGAGTTGGTTCTTCGGCTTCGTCCGTGCCGTTGAGGTCGAATACGACGATGCAGGCGAACGGGCGGTGGTCCAACTTGCGACGCAGGATTCCGATCGCCTGCTGATGATGCTGGCGAACACGCGATCGTCGGCAAGCGAAAACGTCGCGAAGGATGAACGTGAGGACGCGGCGCGATGATTGTTGGTCTTGACCGCGTCAGGGCAAGTGTCGGCGATCTCGCGGGCGGCGCGGTCGCAGTCGCGCGTCTCCTTGGGCGCTCAGGATTTGTCGGCGAGGAGAACGCCACGTTCGCTCTCGATAATATCGCCCTCGATCTGTCGCTCTCGGAAGGTGGCGTCGATGGACTCACCGGTCTCGCGTTTGAAGTTGCGATCGCGGACGTAGCATACCGCGTATGTCAGCGCCGCGCCCTGAGCCCGCAACCGCCCGTCGCCTTTGCTGAAGCCGACGGAACGGCCCTGCGCGAAGGTCGCCACGTAGAGTTGGATCCCGATGCAACGTTCGGCGTGCAGATCACCCTCGTTGAATACGCCGGCAAACCCGCGACGCAACCAAGCACGCCGTTCGACGGCGCGGTCACGGGTCTCGACCACGTCGTCATCCGCACGACGCATCCGAACCGCGCCGCCGCGCTCTATGGCGCCCGCCTCGGCCTCGACATGCGCCTCGACCGCACGGAGCCGAAATGGGGCGCGCGGTTGATGTTCTTTCGTTGCGGCGATCTGATCGTCGAAGTCGTGCACAATCTGAACGAAGAACCGTCCGACGCCCCCGACAAACTCTGGGGCCTGTCATGGCGCGTCGCGAACGCCGAGGCGGCGCACGCGCGCCTGAGTGCAAACGGCTTCGACCTCTCCGAAATTCGGACAGGCCGCAAACCCGGCACCCGCGTCTTCACCGTCCGCAACAACACCCTCGGTGTGCCCACGCTGATCGTCGAAGTTCAGCAAGGCCGGGGAGCAGCCGCATGAGCCTGACCGATCGCATTGGGTGGAGCCTTATGACGTTCCTCTCGCTGGGCGTCGCCGGTTACGCGGCGTTCCATGTTGTGACCAATTTCGTTCACCTCCCACCCGACGTGGCGGCCAACGCATTCGCCTCGCCGCACGGCCTGCACGTCCACATCGCGGCCTCGGCGATCGCACTTGCGCTCGGGCCGTTTCAGTTCCTGCGCAGTTTGCGCGCGCGTGTACCGAGGCTCCACCGTTGGGTGGGGCGCCTTTACGTCGCCGCGTGCCTATTCGGCGGCCTCGCCGGAGGAGCGATCGCGATGTACTCGACCGCGGGTCCCGTCGCCGGCGCGGGCTTTCTCGCCCTTGCGATCGCGTGGGTGCTTACGACGACGCTCGCCTTCGCGGCCGTGTTACGTCGCGATTTCGCAACGCATGAGCGATGGATGGTGCGCTCTTTCGCGCTCACGTTCGCGGCGGTGACGTTGCGCATCTATCTACCGATTGGGCTTGAGCTACACCCCGACGGATTCGTTCTCCCTTACACGATCATCGCCTGGCTGAGTTGGGTGCCTAACCTGATCCTTGCCGAGGTTTGGTTGACCTTGCGGCGGCCAAGGCTCGGCGCCATCGGCGTTAGTTGATGCGCTAAGCGCGGAGCATACCCGCGACGGTGCTGCGATAGGCCGCTGCCGCCGCCGTGTCGCCCGCATGCCGCCATTGCTCGACAAGCCAACGCCCGCCGACCATCACGTCGCGCACGGCGTCGCGCCCCGCCACGAACACATAGCTGTCCAGCACCTGCTTTGCGTCTCGGCCGGCAAGCGACACGTGTTCGGTGTCGAGCGCGACCAAGTCCGCCCGTTTCCCGCGCGCGATCTCGCCCGCATTGAGCCCCAGCGCCTGTGCGCCGCTGCGCGCCGCTTCAGCCCACAACCGCGCGGCCGTATGCGGTACTTGCGTCGATGCCGCCACGTTGCGCCGCCGATGCAAGAGACGCTGCGAATATTCCAGCATCTTCAACTCTTCCGCCGGATCGACGGCGATATGGCTGTCCCCGCCGATGGCGAAATGCCCCCCGGCCTCGAGATAATCGGGCAGGGGGAATATCCCGTCCCCGAGATTACCTTCCGTTGTGGGGCACAGACCCGCAACGGCACCGCTGTGCGCCAGACCCTGCGTCTCCGCCGCCGTCAGATGCGTGGAATGCACGAGGCACCACCGCTCATCCACGCCGAACTCGCGCAGCAGATATTCGACCGGCCGCGCACGCAAGAACTGCACGCACTCGTCGACCTCGCCGGTTTGCTCGGCGGCGTGAATGTGGATCGGCGACGACGCCTCGACTCCGGCGATCGCTTCGCGCATCTGCGGCACCGGCACGGCGCGCAGGGAATGAAGCGCAAGTCCGACCGCTGCCACGCCGGCCTTGCCCCGCATGCTCTCGCGCAAACGAAGCAGCTGATCGACGGTCTTGCCGAACCGCTGCTGCCGCGGGATCAGCGCACGCCCGTCCGCCGCGGCGCTGACGTAGAGCGTGGGTAGCAACGTCATCGCGATGCCGCTGCTTTCCGCCGCGATGGCGATCGCTTCGGCCATCGCGGCGGGACGCACGTAGGGCGCGCCGCCCGCCTGATTGTGCAGATAGTGAAACTCGCCGACCGAGGTGTAGCCGGCTTTCAGCATCTCGATGTAGAGGAACCGCGCAATCGCTTCTTGGCTGTCGGGTTCCAACCGGCCGGCGAATCGGTACATCGCCTCGCGCCACGTCCAGAAATTGTCTTTGCCGCCCGCGTCCCACTCCGCGAGTCCCGCCATCGCCCGCTGAAAGGCGTGGCTGTGGACGTTCGCCATGCCGGGAAGGACGAGTCCGCGAATTGTCGCATCGCCCGCCTGCCGTGTGACGTCCGGCGTGACCGAGGCAATCAACCCGCCGTCTACCGCGATGCGCACGCCGTTGCGCACGCCGTCCGGCAACAAGACATGTTCCGCGTGAAAATTCTGCAAGAGCGACCCTCTTTGCTTCCACGTTGCGCCGAGCCGCAATGTGTCACGGCCGGCGTGTACGAACCATGACTTTTGCGCCCGCGCAGGTCATGACAATATGAATCAATGACACACCAAAAATGGGATCACCTCTGGATCAACGCCCGCCTCGCCACCATGCGCGAGAATGCGGGCGCTTACGGCGCGATCGAGAACGCGGCCTTCGCCGACAAGGGCGGCCGCATCGCCTACGCCGGCCCGATGAGCGGCCTGCCCGCCGAACCGTCCGCGCTGGCGACGCGCGTGATGGACGCGCAGAACCAATGGATTACGCCCGGCCTCGTCGATTGCCACACGCACCTGATCTTCGCCGGCAACCGCGCGACGGAATTCGAGCAACGCCTGAAGGGCGTGAGCTACGAATCCATCTCGAAGGCGGGCGGCGGCATCATGTCGACCGTGCGCGCCACCCGCGCCGTCAGCGAAGACGATTTGTTCGAGCAGGCGCGCGTACGCCTCAGCGCCCTGCTGACCGAAGGTGTCACGACCGTCGAAATCAAGTCGGGCTACGGCCTGGACCTCGAGACGGAACTGCGCATGCTGCGCGCCGCGCGACGATTGGCGGCGCAGTCTTATGTGCGCATCTCGACCACGTTTCTGGGCCTGCACGCATTGCCGCCCGAATACGCGTCGAAGCGCGCCGACTACGTCGCACATATGTGCGGCCCCGTGTTGCGCGCTATCGCCGAAGAAGGCCTCGCCGACGCCGTCGATGCGTTCTGTGAAGGCATCGCCTTCACGCAAGCTGAGACCGAACGCTTCTTCACCGCCGCCGCCGCCTTGGGGCTACGGGTCAAACTGCACGCCGACCAATTATCCGACACCAACGGCGCGGCCATCGCCGCAAAGTTCCGCGCACTGTCGGCCGACCATCTCGAATACTCGTCCGACGCCGGCATCGCCGCGATGGCCAAGGCCGGAACCGTCGCCGTCCTCTTACCCGGCGCATTCTTCGTTCTCCGCGAACAACGCAAACCGCCTATCGCCAGACTGCGCGAACTAGGCGTGCCGATCGCCATTGCGACGGACTGCAACCCGGGCACGTCGCCGATCGTTTCGCTCACGACGACCATGTCGATGGCGTGCACGCTGTTCGGTCTGACGCCTGAAGAGGCTCTCGCCGGCGTCACGCGAAACGGAGCGCGCGCCTTGGGTCTGCAAAACGAAACCGGCACGCTCGAGGTGGGCAAGGCCGCCGACTACGTCGTCTGGCCGATCAGCCATCCGGCCGAACTGAGCTACTGGATCGGCAACAGCGTGAAACCCGCCGCAATCGCCTGCAGCTCGTCACTGGCCGCCGCCAACCAAGCGCCGCAAGCATGAGCGCCTTCGCCACCTATCCAAGCCTGAAGAACGAAGCGGTCATCGTCACCGGCGGCGCCTCCGGCATCGGCGCGTCCATCGTCGAACACTTCGCCGAACAAGGCGCGCGCGTCGGCTTCCTGGATTTCGACGACAAATCGGGCAGGGCGCTCGCCGAAAAAACAAAAGCAACGTTCGCGCATTGCGACCTGCGTGACGTCACCGCGCTGAAAAACGCCGTCGCGAAAGTCGAGAAGCAGAACGGGCCGACGCTGGCGTTGGTCAACAACGCCGGCCGCGACGACCGCCACAAAATCGAAGACGTGACGCCGGAATATTGGGACGAACGCATCGCGACCAACCTGCGCCACCAATTCTTCGCCGCCCAAGCCGTGATCCCCGGCATGCGCGCGCGCAATCGCGGCAGCATCATCAACATGGGCTCGATCAGCTGGCTGCTCGCCGAAGGCGGCATGCCGGTCTACCTGACGTCGAAAGCGGCGATCACCGGCCTCACGCGCGCGCTCGCCCGCGACCTCGGCCCCGATGCCATCCGCGCGAACACGGTCCTGCCCGGCTGGATCATGACCGAACGCCAGCTGACGAAATGGATGACGCCCGAAGGCGAGGCCGATCTGCTGAAAGAACAGTGCCTGAAGGAAAGACTCTACCCGCCCGACATCGCGCGGATGGTCTTGTGGCTCGCCGCCGACGACAGCCGCCTTGTCACCGCGCAAAGCTTCATCGTCGACGGCGGCTGGACGTGAAGGTCACATGCGTCGCCGACACAAAGTGCATCCTCGGCGAAGGTCCCGTCTGGGACGACCGCGCGCAAGTCCTCTACTGGGTCGACATCAAGGCCCCCGCGATCTGGCGTCACAATCCGGCATCCGGCACAACGAAAAGCTGGCCGATGCCCCACCGCATCGGCGCAATCGCGCTGCGCGAAAACGGCGGCCTGATCGCCGCACTGAAACCCGGCTTCGCCTTCATCGATCTCGACGCCGACAAAGTCGAAATCATCGCGCGTCCCGAACCCGGCATGCCCGACAACCGCCTGAACGACGGCGCGTGCGACGCGATGGGCCGCTTCTGGGCTGGCTCCATGGACGACAGAGAAACATCACCGACCGGCCACCTCTACCGCCTAAACCCTGATCGCACCTTCGCACGCTTCGAAGCCGGCTTCGTCGTCACCAACGGCATTCGCTGGTCCAACGACAACAAGCGCATGTACTTCGTCGACAGCGTCGAGCGGACAATCTGGTCCTACGATTTCGATCTCGCGACGGGCACGCCCGGCCAACGCCGCGTCTTCGCGCAACTGACCGAAGCGGACGGCTACCCTGACGGCCTCTGCGTCGACGCGGAAGATCACGTTTGGGCCGCCCACTGGGCCGGCAGCCGCCTCACGCGTTACCGCCCCGACGGCACGAAAGAACGCACGATCGCCATCCCCGCGCCGAACGTGACCTGCGGCTGCTTCGGCGGCGCGAACCTGGACACGCTCTACGTCACCACAGCCCGCATCGGTCTCAGCGACGATGATCTAAACGCAGCGCCCCAGACCGGCGGCGTCTTCGCCATCACCGGTCTGGGTATCGAGGGACGGCCCAGCGCCCGCTTTGCCGGCTAACGCGCCGCCTTCAACACCTTCTCGCGATCGGCCTCGTAGTAGTACCCCGCGATCCAATAATGCGCCGCCGCCCAAATGTTCAAGAACGAAAGCGCCAGCAACGAATACGCAAGCGCGTTCTGCCCATAGGTCGGCGTCAGGTAATCGCTAATCGCGCCGGCAAGAACGGGTCCAAGACCCATGCCGATCAGATTGATGACGAAGAGCAGCAACGCCGACGCCACCGTCCGCATCTTCACCTCGACAAGCCCCTGCGTCATCGCATAGGTCGGCGGCAAATAGACCGAGCCCATCAGCGCGGGAACACCGATCAACGCAAACACGAGGGCTGAGTCCGGCACCAGGTAGATCGCGATGCCGAAGGGCAACCCGAGCAATGTCGCGACCGTCACCACGCGCGGCATCCATTTCTGGTCGCGCTTCGAGAAGAGGTCGGCGAGATAGCCCCCAAGAAACGTACCGAGGCCACCCGCGACGCCGAATACCAGCGCCAGGAACAAACTCAAATCCGTCATCGACAGCCCGTGCGAGCGGATCATGAACGTCGGCCACCACTGCACCCCTGCGTAGCCGACGAGCGTCGTGATGCTCGCGCCGATGAACACGTGGATGAGCGACCGCTGCCGCAGCATGTGCGCGACCGTGCTCATCAACGACGGTGTGTCCCCGGTCGTGTGCGCAAGACCGTCGGACGCCCCCCGCCGCGGCTCGCGGACGGTGAGCCAAACGATGGCGGCAAGCGCAAGGCCTGGGAGCCCCAGCACATAGAACGCAGCGCGCCACCCATGCTCCGCCGCGACCAACGCGCCGCCATAGAGGCCGACGAACAAACCGAACGGCACGCCCAGCGCGTAGATGGCAAGTGCCGTCGCGCGCGTTCTCGACGTAAAGAGGTCCGAGATAATGGCATGCGACGGCGGACTGCCACCCGCCTCGCCGACGCCCACGCCGATACGCGCGATGGCGAATTGCCAATACGATTGCGCCAATCCGCAAACCGCCGTCATGATCGACCAGATGGCGACCGACACGACGATGATGGTCTTGCGGTCGCCGCGATCGGCCATGATCGCGATCGGCACGCCCAGCGTCGCATAGAAGATGGCGAACGCGGTCCCCGCAAGGAACCCAAGCGCCGCGTCCGAAACGGCGAACTCCGCCTTGATCATCGGCATCAAGACCGAAAGGATCATGCGATCGGCGTAATTCGTGATGTAAACGGCAAGCAACAGGACCAGCACATAGACCTTGTAGACGGTCGAGAAATCCTGCGTTTGCGGCACACTTCCGGCGGTGGCGCCATCGACGCTCATAAAATGTCCTCCCAATGTCGGCTTTTTTCTTTGTTGGGAAAGACCTTGCCGAAATAGCGTTGCCTCCGCAAAGCCTTTTGGTAGAGAGGGGTTGGCGCCGTGAGCGCCGGATCGATTCTGACCAGAGTTTGGGCATGCCTGACGAAACCGTGAACCTGCTGAACCTCGACGACACGTCGTTCACCAAACTCTATGCGTCGAACATTCAGCCGATCCTCGCCGGCAACGAAGTCGGCCGCCAAGCGGCAATGAAAACCTACACGTTCCGCCGCAACCTCGGGCTCGCGGGCGCGTCGGCGGTGGGTGCAGCTACCTACGCCATCTGGGGCGACGTCTTGAACGCGCTCATCTTCGGCGGCATGGCCTTCGCAGGCGCACACTATTACGCCTACCAACCGTTGGGCGTCGTCGCGAACGCCACGAAAGCCCAATCACTGTCGGCGATCGCTAGGGCGATCGGCTGCAACTTCCAACTCGGCGCCTTCGCGCCCCAAGCGCTCGACAATTTCAAAGAGTTGAAGCTTCTCCCGTCGTGCGACCGCTCGTCGTACACGGACTGCTTCGGCGGCGCCTACCACGGCTGCGCGTTCACGTTCTACGAAGGTCACCTCGAAGACCGCGTGCAAACCAAAAACGGCAGCCGCTGGGTCACCGTCTTCCGCGGCCAGCTCATCCGCATCGCCTTTCCGAAAAAATTCCACGGCACGACGGTCGTGCGCCGCGACGCCGGCTTGTTCAATTTCATGCAGCGCTGGGCCACCGAACTCAAACGCGTCGGCCTCGTCGACAGCCGCTTGGAGAAAGCCTTCGAGGTCTATTCGAACGACCAAGTCGAGGCGCGTTACCTCATCCATCCGGTCTTCATGGAACGCCTGCTCGCACTCGAGACGCAGTTCAAGGGCAAACGCCTCAGATGCGCCTTCACCGAAGGCGATCTGCTCATCGCCGTCGAAGGCGGCGACAAGTTCGAGATCGGCTCGATGTTCTCGAAACTCGACGACATCGAACGCGCCCGCGCCATCGTCAAAGACATCACCGAAATCATGCGCGTCATCGACGCCGTCCTGACGGCAGAGCAGGGCGCGCTCCCCACAAGCTGAAACGAAAACGGGCCCGGCATCGCCGGACCCGTTCGCATTCAGTCTGTCGAAAATTCTATTCCATCATGTTCTGGCCGTTCGCGAGGACCTTGCCGTCCTTCGTGAGCACAATGTCGATGATGTAGGCGCGGTCGTCCTTCGGCGAGGCCGGATCCGGCTTGCCCATCGCGCGCACGCCCGAGACGACGCCCATGATCTGCTGGGCCATCTCGTCCTGCGGTCCGCGCTTCTCCATCGCCTTGGCCAGCGCGTCGATCCCCGAGAAGCGCAGGCTAAGCTGGCCCTCCGGCATCGAGCCGTCCGTCGGCAGATAGGTGGCGGCGCCCTTGCCGGTCATCTTCGCCGTCGGCGTCGCCACGTCGAGTTTGTTGAGCGCGATGGCGAGCTTCGAGGCCATCAGCACCTGCATCGCCTTGCTCGACATCTCGGCCGTCACCTCTTCGACCGCAGCCGAACCGGCCGTCGTCGCGTCGGTCGAGCCCGTCGCCGTCTCGCCGGCCGCCTTCGCGGCAGCCGCCTGAAGACGCGGCAGCGAGTCGATATAGACGTCCCACAACGCTTGCCCCGGAACGCCCGATGCCTCGACCTCGAGCGTGGCCAGTTGCACGTCCGCTTCCGGCGGCAGCATCGGCTCATCGGCACTGCCCGACATGCCGCCCATGCCGAAGGTCATCTTCAGCTTGGTGTTGCCCTGACCGTCCGGCCCGGCGCCGAAGCCGACCGTCGTCGTCTTCAACGCGAACATCTTCTTGCCGTCCTGCGTCATATCGATGTCGTCGATATTGTACGCGTAGTCGATGGTGCCCATGAACTCGGGCATGCGCTTCATGAACGCGATTACCTTCGGGTCGATCGGTCCGCCGGTCCAAACTTTGAACAGGTCCGGATTGGCGAGCGTGTAGCCCGCTTCCTTCGCGGCCGCAGCCCACGCTTCCATGCGCGCGCCCTTCATCGTGCCGCCCGCGCCGAGCGTACCGATCTTCATGACCGTCTTCTCAGTCGGATCGTCGACGTTGAAGCCCGACATTTTGAAGTCGTACTTGCCGTCGTAGAGGCCCGAGCCCTTGTCTTCCAGCTTGCCGGTGAACGCGATCGAGTCGATCTTGCCGCTGCCCTTTTCGTTGGGCGAGGTGATCGTGACGTTCGAAAGCTGCATGTCGACGTCGTCCAACGTCTGCAGCTTCTCGACCCAAACGCCTTTGAACGTCTGGCTGCCGATCTTCACTTCGCCTTCGACCGTGCCGTCCTTCTTCTTGACGCTCATGCTGCTGGGCAGCACCGCTTCGAAGTTGACCCGGCCTTCGCCGCCGTTCGTGAACTTGACCTGGATCGGGTCGAGAACGGCGGTGTTGCCGTCGTCGCCCGTGACCGTCAGACGCGGCAGCGTGCCGACAACCGTGCCGTCGGACTGCGTTTCGACTTTCGCCGGACCATCGGCTTTGACGACGACGTCGGAGCCGGTGGTCGACGGCGTCGTGATCGCGGTGACGAATTGGTCGAGGCGTTGTTGAACCTGAGTGGCGTCAACGGCCGGCGTCGACGTCGAACCGCCGCACGCCGTGAGAAACACGGCGAACACGAACGCGGGCCAAGAACGCCGCGCGAGGCGACTGTTGGTCATTTTTGATTTCCTTAAAACGTGAGAGCGGACCTGCCGGGCCGAGAGGAACCGAGTCCTCCCCCCAAATCGCTGGCGAATGTGCCGGGGGCGTTACAGCCCGGTCAAGTGCGCATCGTCACGCGGAAACCCGCATATCCTCAAGCCTCTGCAGCTTCCACAGCGGTGACAGCGTCAGAATCGCTAGAGGAATCAGCGCCCCGCCGATGGCGATCCACAGGACCGTACCCGTCCCTACAACGTCCGCGAGAGGCCCCGCGATCAACGCGCCAATGGGGAGAGAAAGCCCACCCACAACTTGAAACGTCGCGCCCGCGCGCGCCTGAACGTCGGGATCAAGCACAGTTTGTCGCACGCTGATCGCGAGAATCATGAAGGCCGACAAAAAGCCGTCGCCGATCAACTGCTGCCCGACCAGAAACGGAATCGTCAACGCACCCTGACCCTCCGCCGTCGGGACCAACACGTTCGCGACGACCCACAAGGCGAGACAGACAATCACCGCCCGGCCGTAGCCCAACCACCGCGTCAACGGCGCGGCGGCCAGCGCCCCCCAAAGCGCGCCGATCCCGCCGACGCCGATGATCAGGCCGACCGTCGCCTCGTCCAGCTCCAGCGTCCTGAGTGTGAACAACATGTAAATCGCGGCGAAGAACCCGGCGAACAGGCCGAACGTCCCCTCCGCCGCCAGCAGCGCAAACACGACCGGATCGGCGCGGCACGCCCGCCATCCTTCGACGATGTCGGCGAACGGATGCTCCTGCGCGGCAGGCGGCGCCGTCTCTTCGCCGGCTTCGATCTGCCTAAGCCACCACGCCGACCAAAGAAAACCCAACGCATCGACCACCACCGCGATGGGGGCGGTCACGGCCTGAATCAGAAATCCGGCGACGCTGGGGCCCGCCACCTCGGCGATCGCCTCCGTCGTCTGAAGCTTCGTGTTGCCCTCGACGAGAGCTTCGACCTGCACCAGCCGCGGCAGGTAAGCACTTTTCGCGATCACGAAGATCGCCGTCGCAGCGCCGGTCAGCGACGCCACGACGATCAGATGGACCATCGTCAACACGCCGGCCACCGCCGCGATGGGCAAGGTCAAAAGAAGTCCCGCTCGCACGACATCCATCGCGATCAGCAGCGGCCGCTTGCGCGACCGGTCGATGAAGCCCGACGCGAACAGCGCGATGATCACGCCCGGCGCCATCGTCATCGCGCTCAGGATCGACACCATCGTCGCCGACGCGCCCAGCGAAGAGATCGCGATGATGGGAATGGCGGTTCGCGTGATGCGGCTGCCGACGGCGCTCACCGCCTGCGCGGCCCACAAGCGGCGGAAGTCCGCATGCGCCCACAGGGATTGTGTCACCGAAAAATGCTCCGTTCACGGATTGTTAGTCGAAAGAATGCTTGGGAGATCGCGCACCTTAACGCCTCTTTCGCATATTTCCGGCGATAGTGACAACGAACTGTCAACTATGAAGCAACTCTGAACGCGCGAACTGGGGGCCAACGTGGCCAAGATTCTGATCTGCGAGGACGACGATCTCTACCGCCAAATCGCAGAAGTGGCTTTCGCCGACGGCGGCCACGAACTTTTGTTCGCCAAGAACGGCGACGAAGCGCTCGCCAAACTGAAGTGCGGCGACATCGATCTCATCGTGACCGACCTCGTCATGCCGGGCAAAGACGGCCTTGAAGTCATCCGCGCGATCCGAACGACGCACAGCCGCATGCCGGTGCTCGCCATGACGGCGGGCCTTGCGACGTTGAAGGAGCCTCTGCTCGTCGCCGCGACGGCCCTCGGCGCCGACGACGTCATCGAAAAACCCTTCCGTCCGCAGGCCCTGCGTGAACGCGCGAACGCGCTTCTGGCGAAAGCCTCGCGCAGCGGCGAAAGCGCGGCGTAAGCCACGAGGGACGAAAAGCATGAGCGCCGGACCAACCGCAAAGGGCGCCGCAGGCTTTCGCCCCGCCGACTCCCGCAACCGCCTCTCACGCATCTTCGCCGTCCTCGCGATCCTGAACATCGTGACCGCCGTCGGCGCGCTGTCAATGAGCCAGTTCACGCTGACGATGCTCCAGGAACAGCAAGTCGACGCCGGCACCTGGAACACCCGCGTCGAAGAACTGATGTCGTTGCGTCACGTGATGACGAAGCTCGACGCGCCGGCCAACACGATCTTCCAATCCAAAGACGTCGCCCGCGAACGCCGCAACCTGATGGCGGCCGAGGCCCAGTTCGGCCAAACGCTGGCCCGCGTCCGCGATCAATTCGCGCCCGTCGTCGAAGGCGAGCTTTCCACGACCCCGCTCGCCAAACAGGTCCAGTCGATCGACGCGATCGCGACGGAGATGGCGCACCGCACGCATGTCGTGCTCGATTTCTATGCCGCCGGCCGCATCGATGACGCAGCCCAGGAGATGGTCAACGTCGACAACGCCTTCGTCCGCGCGAACGAGGCGGTCACGGGCATCCTTCAAAACGTCATCTCCGGCCAAGGCGCGCAGCTCGCCAAACTGCACAGAACCGCAAACGGCCTGCAGCTCGCGCAAGCGGTATTTGCTGGTCTGATCCTATTGCTGGTCGTCGGCAGCTTCGTCTACGCCCGCTCGGCCGATAGGCTGTGGAAGTCGGGTGAGGCCGAACGCAGCCGCTACGTTGCCGATCTCGAAACCCACCGCGTCCAACTGCAGGAGAAGATCGAACACATCTCCCGCACCCACGACGCGCTGGAGCAAGCCAAGATCGCCGCCGAACAGGCCAGCGCCGCAAAATCCGCCTTCCTCGCCAACATGAGCCACGAGATCCGCACGCCGCTCAACGGCGTGATCGGCATGATCGACATCTTGCTGGACTCGCCGCTCAGCCACGAACAGCGCGTGCAGGCCGAAACCGCGCGCGCCTCCGCCGACCAATTGCTTCAGGTCATCGGTAACATCCTCGACATCTCGAAGCTCGAAGCGAACTCGCTGTCGCTGGAAGACGTGCCCTTCGATCTGGTGCCGCTGATCGAAAGTGCCGCCCAAACCTTCGCCGCCAAAGCCCACGCGCGCGGCATCGAAATCTGCATCGACGTCCTGCCCGAGGCCGAAGGCGCCTACCGCGGCGACCCGACGCGCCTGCGCCAGGTGCTGCTCAACCTCGTCGGCAACGCTGTCAAGTTCACCGAGAAGGGCGTCATCACCATCGAAGTATCATCGCCCGAAGGCGATGCTGAAAGCCGCAAGCTCACCTTCGCCGTGCGCGACACCGGCATCGGCATGACGCCCGAAGCGCGCAAGAAACTCTTCGAGAAATTCGCCCAAGGCGACGACTCCATCACGCGCCGTTTCGGCGGCACGGGCCTCGGCCTCGCGATCTGCAAGGAAATCGTCAATGCGATGGGCGGCGTGATCTCGGTCGAAAGCACGCCGGGCCAAGGCTCCATCTTCCGCGTCGAGATCGTCCTGCCGACCTCGCCGTCGCCGGGACTCGCCGACGCCAGCATCCTCGCCGGCAAGCGCGCGTTGATCGTCGACGACCTGGCGCTGAACCGGGACATCCTCGCGCGCCGTCTCGCGCGTTGGGACATGCACGCCGCGATGGTCAACGACGGCCTCTCGGCGATGATCGCCATCGACGCCGCCGCGAACGCCGGCCGTCCCTTCGACGTCGTACTCCTCGATCGTCACATGCCGGGCCAAACCGGCCACGAAGTCGCCGACGCCATCCGCCGCCTCGAAAGCGGCAAGACGATCAAACTCGTCCTCTGCTCCTCGATCAGCCACGGCGTTACCGTTTCGGCCGGCGCCGGCACGCAGTTCGACGCGGTGCTGTTCAAGCCGCTGATGCAAGGCGCGCTGCTCGAAGCCCTCACCGGCACCTTCGTCCCCAAATCGCAGGCCTCGCCCACGGCCGCCGCGCGCGACAACCGTCTCGCGGGCGCTCAGGTACTCCTGGTCGAGGACAACGAAACCAACCTCTTCGCCGCCACGACCATGCTCAGCCAAATCGGCTGCTGCGTGACGACCGCGCGCACCGGCCTGGAAGCCGTCCGCGCCGCCGCGACCAAGACCTTCGACCTGATCTTCATGGACATGCAGATGCCGGAGATGGACGGTCTGGAGGCGACCCGCCACATTCGCGCCAGCGCCGGCCCGAACCAGACCAAGCCCATCCTAGCCCTGACCGCCAACGCCTTCGTCGAAGACGCCGCCCGCTGCAAAGAGGCGGGCATGAGCGAACACCTGACGAAGCCTATCCGCCGCGCCGCCCTCGAAGCCGCCTTGCTGCGCTACCTCGGCGATCGCCCCGCAACGGAAGCGCCCAGCGCGCCTACACCCGTCAACGGCGGCTCGGAGGCCGTGCTCGACGCCCAGACCTGGGCCGACCTGCAAAGCGACATGCCGTGGGATGCGGTCAAGAAGCTGGCCAACACGTTCTTGACCAACCAGGCCCGCGAGCTAAAGGACATGCGCACCGACCTGACGTCGAATGATCGCGACGCCTTGCAGAGGAGGGCGCATTCGCTAAAAGGCGCAGCCCGCCTGTTCGGGGCCACCAAGCTCGCCGAACTCGCCGCCGAGTTCGAGGCGCAGGCCGCGGAGACCGGCCAAACCGAGGCCCTGACGCAAATCGACCGCCTGGAGCGTCTGTTCGCTCAGGCGGCCGATCAGATCAACGCTAGGCTCAGCAAAACCTCAGTTGCTGCCTGACACGATGTCGGCAGGGAGGTCGGCAACGCTGGCGACCGCGGTCGTCGGCAGGATAAAGCCGCGGGTGCGATAGATACGCTTACCCCAGCTGTTGTTGGGCGTGTACCAGACCCGGACCATGCTCCAGTCGTTCTTGGGGCTCTCGTCCTTCATCGGGGCGTCCAGATAGATCCGGCCGTCGTTACCCCAGTTGGCGTGGTCGACCACGATCGTCCGCTCGTCCAGGATCTTCTTCACCACCGCGACATGCCCGCGGCGGGTCGTGCGATAGCCCTTCATGACCAGAACCGCGCCTTCCTGCGGGCGGGCGGTGCGCGGGTATTTGCCGGCGGCGAGCTTCCACCAATTCTTGGCGTCGCCGTAAATGTCGATGCCCGACGCCTCGCGCGCGAAACGAACGCACTGCAGGGGCGACTTGGCGTCCAAGATCTGGGGACGGACCGAGGCCAGGATCGAAACCTCTTCCGGCTTCATGCGCGGCAAGAAGTTCGCGGCCGTACCTTCAGTCGTTCCGCGCAACTGGATTTGAGTATCGTCGAGGCTGGTCGTAGTTGTTCCAGTAAATGCTGTCGAGAATTCAGATGAAGTTGTTTCGCAACCGGCAAGGCTGATGCCCGCCAATAGTAGAGCTGCCAAGCAGCGTGTCGCGTCAGTTTTCAAACCTAGCTTCCCTCAACTGAACGACCGGCGGCCGTCCCTTACTTCCCGGATTGGGCCGGGCTCTGTGCCTACCCAGGCTGAGGGAGTCAACTTAAGGAAATATTACCGTTAACTAATCGTAATAGATCTGCTGATTCGCGATGGTGCACGCACTACATCTTGTGCGCCGACGTGCGAAGGAACCCCGGCTGTGGGATCTAAGTCAGTGTGGCTTGTGCGCACCTAGCCCGCCGCCGACCACCGGTAGGTAGACAAACGAAGGCTCGGGAATGCTTGGGATCGCCGGCGTGAAGGGACGCCGCCGGCTATCCGCGGATGAAGCCCTGCACCTCGTAAACGCGCCCGCCGTAGTGGTTGCCGGGCGCGTACCAGACGCGAACCCGCGACCAATCGTTGTCTTCGGAGACGTCCATGACCGGGTTGTCGAGGCCGACCTCGCCCGTGTTCAGCCAATTGGCGTGGTCGACGATGATCTCGCGGTCGCTCACCACCCGCCGCACGATGGCGACATGCCCGCGCTGGGCATTGTTGTAGCTCTTCATGACCATGACGGCCCCGCTCTCAGGCTCCGACGAGCGCTCGAACCGGCCGCGTGCCTTGTCCCACCACGTATAGGCGTCGCCCCAGATACGCACACCCGAATGGGTCCGGGCGTAGGGCACGCATTGCAGCGGCGCGCCGTCCCGCAAGATCCGCGGGGAGGCGCCTGCCGGGTACCGGCTGATCGGGCCGGGGTCCAAAAAATCGCTAGCGCAGCCGCCCAAGGACAAAGCCAAGGCGGCCGCCGCCGCAAGGCGGGGCAGGGCGCTGATCGTCATGGGCCGTCTCTAGCCGCCCAGGCTCATGGCCAGGGCGCGAAGGGAGGAAGCGGAAACGATGACATACCGGCGCACGAGCGATCTCCTATTGGTGAGCGTCGCACGCATACTGACGGCCCTTGTTTCAAAGGCCGTGCAAATGTGAAGAGGGTTTTAATTCAACTTGCAACAGACCAGGAATTGCGCCGCCGCCCTCGTTCAACACGGTTGAGACCGGGTTAATCCCGAGCCTCAGTCTAGGGTGCGCCGGTACCGCATCAAGGCGATCGCCATCATCGCCAGCATGAAGGCGAGCAGTGGCCACAGATCGTCGAACATCTGCGGCAGCGTATTCCCCTTCAGCATCACGCCACGCACGATGCGCATGAAATGCGTGTTGGGCAGCACCTCGCCGATCCACTGCGCCCAATCCGGCATGCCGCGAAACGGAAACATGAAACCCGAGAGAAGGATCGACGGCAGAAAGAAGAAGAACGTCATCTGCATCGCCTGCAGTTGATTGGAGGCGACGGTCGAAATCGTGAACCCCACGGCCAGGTTCGCCGCAATGAAAGCGGCGAGCGCCACCGACAGATCGAAATACGACCCCAGCATCGGCACGCCGAACAACAACAACGCCGCCACAATCACGACGGTCACTTGGATATAGCCGACGAAGATGTAGGGCAGAATCTTCCCCGCCATCACCTCGAACGGCTGCAACGGCATCGCCAGCAGGTTTTCCATCGTCCCACGCTCGACCTCGCGCGTGACGGCCAGCGCCGTGATCAACACCATGGTCATCGTCAAGATCACGCCGATCAAACCCGGCACGACGTTGAACGCCGAAACACCCTCCGGATTGTAGCGCCGATGCACGACGACCTCGAACGGCGGCGGCGTCCCGCGCAACGGCGCCAGCGCCCCGGTGAAATCGCGGTTGAACACCGTCGCCGGCAATTGCGACACCGCAGCGATCGCATTCGCGGCGGCCGAAGGATCGCTCGCATCGGCTTCAACCAAGATCTGCGGCCGGTCGCCCCGCGCCAGCTCACGCGAAAACGCAGGCGGCACCGTCACGACGAACGCGACGCGCCCTTCGGCCAACAAGCTCTCCGCCTCACGCTCGCTCGAAATGATGTGCTCGATCCGGAAGTAACCCGTGTTCTCAAGCGCCCGCACCAGCGTGCGCGAATAGACGCTCGCGTCCTGCACGTTAAGCGCCGCCGGCAGATGCTTCGGATCCGAATTGATCGCAAACCCGAACAACACGAGTTGGATCACCGGAATCCCAATAATCATCCCAAACGTCAACCGGTCGCGCCGCATCTGAATCAGTTCCTTGAGGAACACGGCCGTGATGCGAGCGATGGAAATGCCGAACATGATCAGCCCCCCACGCGAACGAAGGGACACGCTAAGACCATACTCAATTCGTCATGGCCGGGCTTGACCCGGCCACCCAGTGGACGCGCGTCTTCAACGCCGCAGTTTTCATTGACGATCGAAGAGCATCTCCAGCGCGCACGGACGTGCGCGCACTGGGTGGCCGGGTCAAGCCCGGCTATGACGAATTGAGAGGCGTGTTCTGTGGCCATCGCTCTAACTCGTCTGCTCGCGAAACGGCGCCATCAGGTGGATGAACACGTCCTCCAGGCTCGGCGTCGCCTTCTGCCAGTTGAAGCCGGCCCGCGCGCGGAACGGCGCAATCGCGCGCTCCAACGCCGCCTCATCTTTACCGCTCACATGCAGCGTGGCGCCGAAGACCGAGACCTGATCGATCCCGGGCACGCCATGCATATCCGCCGCAAGACCGCGCACGTCGGCGCCTTCGACGATCCAAGTATGCAAACCGGACTCGCCGATCACCTGCCCAACCGTGCCGCGCGCCAGCACCGTGCCGTAAGCGAGATAGACGATGCGGTCGCATCGCTCCGCCTCGTCCATGTAATGCGTCGACACAAGAACGGTCAGCCCTTGCGCCGCCAACTGATGGATCTGCTCCCAGAAATCGCGCCGCGCCTGCGGATCGACGCCAGCCGTCGGCTCGTCCAGCAACAGCAACTTCGGCCGATGCAAGATGCACGCGGCCAGCGCCACGCGCTGCTTCCAGCCGCCCGACAACGTCCCGGCCAATTGCTGCTGCCGCCGCACGAGGCCAAGCTGCTCGATCGCCTGATCGACGACTTTCTTCCGGTCCTTCACGTCATAGATGCGCGCAACGAAATCCAAATTCTCGCGGATCGACAGATCCTCATAGAACGAGAACTTCTGCGTCATGTAACCGACATTGCGCTTGATCGCCGCGCTCTCGCGCAAAATGTCGTAGCCCAGACAAGTCCCCGACCCGCTGTCCGGCACCAGCAACCCGCACAGCAGCCGGATCGTCGTCGTCTTGCCGCTGCCGTTGGGACCCAAGAAGCCCCACACCTGACCGCGCGGCACCTGAATGGAGAAATTGTCGACGACCTTGCGCGTCCCGAAACTCTTCGTCAGGTCGCGCACATCGATGGCGAGCGTCTCGCTCACGGCAAGGTCACGTCGACCGGTTGACCCGGACTGAGCACCGCGCCCTCAGGCACAGCCTCCACCATCCAGACAAGTTTTTCGCGCGAGCCCACGCTGTAGATGACGGGCGGCGTAAACTCCGCGTCCGAGGCGATGAACGTCACGCTCGCCTTCAAATTCGCCGGACATCCGTCGCAGCGCATCGCAACCTGCGTGCCGACCGCAAGCTTCGCGCGCAGCTGCTCCGGCACGAAGAAGCGCACCTTCACGTTCTGCGGCGGCAGCAACTGAACGACCGCCGATCCCTGCGCCGCAAATTCACCGGCGCGCCGCAGCGTATCCTCGACGCGCGCCGCAACCTTCGATGATATCCGCCGCTGCGACAGTGCGTACTCCGCGCGCTCGAGCGCTGCTTGCGCTGCCGCGACGTTCGCCTGCGCCGCCGCTATCGCATCGGGCCGCGCACCTTTACGGCCCTGCGCGATGTTGGATTCGATCTGCTTGACCTGTTGCGCGGCGACGTCGCGCTGCGCCTGCTTCGCATCCAGAACGCTCTGCGCCACGAACCCTTGCGCGCGCAGATCCTTCGCACGCGTCAGATCGGATTCGGCAAGCTGCAAATTGGCCTTGGCCTGACCCAGCGACGCTTGCAGCGCCGCGATCTCGTCCGACCGCAATCCCTTCTGCGCATCGGCAAGCTGCGACTGCGCCTGCGCCAACTGCGCGGCTGCCTGTTCGCGCTGCGCCGTCTGCGCCTCGGCGTCCAGCGTGAAGAGCAAATCGCCGACCTTCACCTGCATGCCGCGCTTCACCGGCACACCGGTGACCCATCCGCCCTCGGGTGCGGCGACATAGACATACTCGCCCTCGGCATAACCGCTGACGACGCCGGTAGGCTGCTGCTCGCAACCCGCCAGCAGCGCCCCCGCGCCGAGCGCGATCGCATACGCGCGTCTCATGTGTCCGCCCCCCGTTTGATACCGCGCACGAACGTCTCGATGTGCTGCGCGACAAAACCCTGCGTATCGAACGGCTCGTCTTCGAACCGTTCGAACGTCGTCCGCCAGATGGCACTGAAGAGCAGCGGCGCGATCGCGGCGTACGCCGCCTTGCGCGCGTCCACCTCGCGGAACACGCCTTCGCGTATCCCGCGTTCGATCACGGTCGAGAAGATGCCGACGCCGCGCGAGATGACTTCGCGCTTGTAGGTCTCGGCCAATTTCGGAAACCGCCCGCCATCGCTGATGATGAGCCGCGGAAATTTCATCATCCGCTCATCGCCCATGAGCGCACCCATGAACTGCAGCAAGCGCCGCACGAGGTCTTCCGCCGGGACCGACTCGTCGGCTGCGATCTTGCGGGCCTGTTCGACGTTGGCCTGCGGGATCGCCTGAACCAGCGCCTCGAACATCTCTTCCTTGCTGGCAAAGTAGAGATACACGGTGCCTTTGCTGACCCCCGCGCGCGCGGCGATGTCCTCAAGCCGCGCTGCCGCGAAACCCTTCTCGAAGAACTCCGCCAAGGCCGCGTCGAGAAGCTCGGCCGGACGAGCGTCCTTCCGCCTCTGCCAACGTTGCGATCGCGCGAGTTCGCTCATGGACCTGAGTATATAACTTACCAGTCATTAAGTAGAGTATCCCGTGCTCGTGAACAAGATTAACGACCAGTTAGCGCCAAGAAATAGTTAAAGCACTGATTTCATTAGAAAAAATTGCGACGATTCCAAGGCATGCGCGGGGCGCAGACCTATCATGCACACAGTGCAGTTGAATTCACAGTAGTACAAACCACATACTAGCCACTGAGGCACACGGAACTGGCTGCCGGCCCGCAGGACCCCACGGCCGGGACGACAAAAGGAGAGACCAAAATGAAGACGATGACCCTGATGATGGAATGGTCGGCCGCCGCATTCGCGGTCTACGCCGCTCTGGTTTTGGCGATGCCGGTTGAGGCCTTCGCCAAGTTCGCCTGAACCCAGGCGCCCGAAATTTGAATAAGCCGCCCGCAGGCGGCTCCCCGATGGAGATGAGGAGAGATGAAAATGCAAACGTTGACGACAGTCGTAACCTGGTCCGCGATCGCGATCGTGGCCTTCATGGGCTTTAGCGCAATGACGATCGGTATGCCGTTCTTCGCGTAAACCCGACCATGTCAAACCCGAACGCGGGGCCCGCAGCGGATCAAAAGCTGCCGGGCCCCGTTTTCTTGTGTGCGCTCGCCGCAAAATTCATGGCCCCCGCGCTGACAAACATGGCGAAGATCGATCGGCGCCAGCGCATCGGTGACGGTAACCAGCAACCGTTCACCCTCGGCCATTCCCCGTAGTGCCTTTTCCGTGAGCAACGCCGGCATCGGACACTTCAACCCGGTGAGATCGAGGTCGCGCGCCTGAAGCCAGTCGCAGTCCGTTACATCGTTCATGGTAAGTTCGATTGACCGTCTGAACATGTCCCCCTATGTGCGGAGGACGAGGTTGGTGTTCGAATCTTAAACGAATGCGCGAGACATTCGAAAGAATCGGATCGCAAGGGGGACGGGCAGTGGGCTTATTCGCCGCAATAGGGCGCGAACTACGGTTTATCGGCAGCATGACCCGCGTGCTGCGGCGGATCGGCAAGATCAAGCCGAACTCCTCCCACACCGTCGCCGACATTATCGAGCATTGGGCCGAAAAACGCCCGAACAACGTCGCGATCTGGTTCGAAGACAGGAAATACACCTACCGCGAGTACGACGCGCACGCGAACCGCTACGCCTGCTGGGCCCAATCGATCGGTCTGAAGAAGGGCGACGCCGTCGCTCTTCTGATGGAGAACCGCCCCGAATATCTCTTCGCCTGGACGGGCCTCGTGAAGATCGGCGTCACAGTTGGGCTCATCAACACCAACCTACGCGAACGCGCGCTCGCCCACAGCCTTGCGATTTCCGGCGCCAAACACCTGATCCTCGGCGCCGAACTCGCCGACAATTACGCGTCCTCCACCAGGGAGCAGCAGGAAAGGCTGACCGTCTGGACGACCGGCGGCGCGATCCAGGGCACCGAAAATCTCGACAAGGCGCTCGCCGCCCAATCCGACACGCCGCTGCCCAAAGATGTGCGCAAGGATCTGACCGCCGGCGACAAGTGCTTCTACATCTACACCAGCGGCACGACGGGCCTGCCCAAGGCGGCCAACATGAGTCACCTGCGCATCCAAACGATGATGCACAGCTTCTCCTCCGCGATGAAATCGACGGAGCGCGACCGCATGTACGTGGTCCTGCCGCTCTATCATTCCGCGGGCGGTGTCTGCGCCATCGGTTCGACGCTCACGGTGGGCGGCTCAATCATCATCCGCCGCAAATTCTCGGCGACCCAATTCTGGGACGACTGCGTCAAATACCGCGCGACCCAGTTCGAATATATCGGCGAACTCTGCCGCTATCTCCTGAACTCGCCACCGCATCCGTTGGAGCGTAAGCACAATCTGCGCGTCGTGATGGGCAACGGCCTTCGCCCCGAAATCTGGCAGGCGTTCAAGGCGCGCTTCAGAATTCCGCACATCATCGAATTCTACGGCGCGACCGAGGGCAACGTCGCCCTCGTCAATCTCGACGGCCGCATCGGCTCGGTCGGCCGCATTCCGAACTACATGCGCAACACGCTGCACACGCGCCTCGTGCTGTTCGACGTCGAGCACGAACAGCCCGTGCGCGGCGCCGACGGCTTCTGCACCGAATGCAAACCCGGCGAGGTCGGCGAGGCGATCGGCAAGATCGACGAAGAACGCGGTCGCTTCGAGGGCTATTCGAAGGGGACGGACACCGAAAAGAAAATCCTGCGCGACGTCTTCGAAAAGGGCGACGCCTGGTTCCGCACCGGCGACCTGCTGCGCCGCGACGACCTTGGCTATTTCTTCTTCGTCGACCGCATCGGCGACACCTTCCGCTGGAAGGGTGAAAACGTGGCCACCAGCGAAGTCGCCGAAGCGATCTCCGTCTACCCCGGCATCCAGGAAGCCAACGTCTACGGCGTAGCCGTCCCCGGCGCCGACGGCCGCGCCGGCATGGCCTCGCTCGTCACCGCAAGCGCGATCGACCTCACCGCGTTCAAGACGCACCTGGACAAGAACCTCCCGGCCTACGCCCGCCCCATCTTCCTGCGCATGCAAGGCGAAATTGAAGTCACCGGCACCTTCAAGCACCGCAAAGTCGAGCTGGTGAAAGAAGGCTACGACCCCAAAACGGTGAAGGACCCGCTCTACGTCCTAAGCCCGGTGACGAACCACTATGTCCCGCTAACCCCCGAACTCCACGACCGCATCATCGCAGGCGAAATCCGCCTGTAGAGCGCTCACCTCCTCGTTCGTCATGGCCGGGCTTGACCCAGCCACCCAGTGCGCGCACGTCGGTGCGCGCCGGAAACGCGACGGCATCGCCAAAGAAACCGCAGCATTTCAGAGAGTCTCTAGGCCGCGCCGACGCGCGGCCACCCACCTACGCAGAATGCTTCGGCGGGCTCGAGGGTCAGCATTGGACGCCGTAGCTTTAGCGAAGGCGGCTGGGTGGCCGGGTCAGGCCCGGT
>JAWXBY010000015.1:0-2592 GCA_034440355.1 Alphaproteobacteria bacterium | reverse complement strand
TGTCCGTACGCGGACTGCCCGGCATCCCCGCCCATGAGCAGCCCGCAGCGCCCAGGTCCTGATGCCGCGTTGATGCACGACCATACCGAGCCGCACCAACGCTTGAACGGTCGGCCTCGCGCATTGCGGCGCGCGCGGATTGCGGGCCGAAGTTGCAAGGCGCCGGCGTGCGCGGCTAGCCTCCCGCTTCGTGGAGAGGATTGCAGCGCCTGATCGCGTCAAGTCAGCGTTGCCGGCGGCGGCGCGCGTGATCGGTGCGCGGCCCATCAACGGGAGGAACCCATGAGAATTGCGCGTGCTTTCCTAGTCGCGGCCTTGGTCGCCCTTTCGGGCGCTTGCCGGCTTCCCGACGTTCAACCGTTTGCGGACGCGACGCTGCAACTGCGCACGGCGGCGGTCAGCAGCGGGCGGGCGATCAGCGATGACATTGGCCGAGTTGTTGAGCACGTCGAAGGCGACGACGCGGCCAAGGCGAAGGCCAAAAAAGCGCACGAGGATTTCGAGACAGCCTGGAAAGCGCGCAACGCCGCGCTCAGCGCGATGGTGGATTATTCGAACACCTTGGTCGACGTGGCTTCCGCCCCCAAGGACTCCGGCAAGACGATTGATGGCTTGGTGGGCGCCGTCACGAAGCTCTCGGGTGGCGTCGGTATTCCGCTCAAAGTTGCGGGTGAAGTCCGAGGCGTCGTCATGGACGCCGCCAAATTCATCACGGCGCAAATCGAAACCGTGCTCGCCCAAAAAGCGCTCGACGGAGCCATGCGCAAAGCGCAGCCGATCATCGTCCGCATATCCGAGAAGCTGGTCGAGGATCTCGAGTCCATGCGCAAGCTCGCCCAGGATTGCGCCGGCGTGGAACGCAACTCGCTCGCAGAGAAGTACGGCGACTTCGACGGCTACTGGAATCACTTCGAGCCCAGCCTTTTGAAGTTCGAACCGGTGAACGCCGACGCAGCGGCGTTGGATCGTCAAGTCAAGCTCGCTCAGGCGCTCGCGGATGCAGAGCCGCGCAAGCAAGAGCGCGATGCCGCCTACGAGAAAATGGAGGCGCGTCTCGCAGCTCAACTCGAGCTACTGGGCGCGACCAGCGCTGCCTGCGAAGCGTGGGCGCAGACTCATGCCCAACTCGCAACGGCCGTAGCCAACAACAAGCGCGTCGACGTACAGGCGCTGGTTTCAGCGGGTAACGAAATCAAGGGACTGGTCGAAAGAGTGCGCGGGCTATGAGCAAAAAACAGTGGAAGAAGCTGTCGGGATTCGAGGCGTGGAACAAGGAGCTCGCCTTGCTGCTCGACCAAGCACACGCCGCGGCGGACGGCAACGATGACACCGCACGTCGCGCCATCGCGCGTGATCTGACCGACTTCGTGAACGCCTCGTGGCCCAACGACGACGCGATCAAGGAGCTGGACCAGATCGCGCTGGCGACCAGCAACGCACTCTTGCTGCAAAACATCGGCGATCGCGTGCGGGAACTGACGGCGCGCACCGGTGAGTACAAGCGCCTCACGAAGGACATCAGCGGCGTCACCGAATCGATCGCGGAGACAGCTTCGGCGCTGCGCATGGAGAGCATCACCAAGGCGATCCAATCGACGACGGCGGCGGTGCAATCGCTCAAGGATCTGTCCGCGGCCCTGGGCGACGCGCCGACCGACAAGGCGCTCGCCAAGAAACTGACCGACGCCATCGACGCGATCGAAACCCTGCGCACCCAAGTCGCCGCCGTAATATAGGCGGTGACCGCCGACTTGAGCAACCGCTCGGAGTTCACGCTCGTCACCTGACGGGCGCGCGGGGGATAGGAACTCCAAGCGGATGACCCCCGACAGAGGGTAGCGGTTCGGGCCGATTCCCGGGAGGTCTCAAGCCCACGGACGAGTGGATCCGGTCCCTCGGGCGCGCGCGATCCAGCGTCACGATCGGGTACTTGTCGGACACGCCCGTCACCACGCGCGCGGCTTCAGGCATCCGCGGGGGTAGAGGACGCAAGTGTTCGCGCTCGGCGATCCACGCCTGACGCGCCGTGCGGCCGTCGCGCAACTTGCGCCGGTCCATGTCGGCGTCGAGCTCGGCGCGCAGCATCGCGTTGAGCTCGTCCCATGTTGCAGCCTTCGGCACCGGCTGGAAGAAGAGGCCCTGCACGCAACGCGCGCCGCGCTCCACCGCCACCTTCTCCCAACCGCTCGCCGGCGCACAGAAGTCGGCGTGCAACGGCAGGGATCCGCGCCAGCCGTGGAAGGCCTTCGTCTCTTCGCGCTCGGTGCCGACCAGGATCTTCTTCACCGCCAGCGACGTGTTGTCCAAGACCACGCGACGCGTCAGACCGCCGAAGTGCTCGAAGCTCGAGTTGAGGCCGTCGAGCAAGCTCTCCAAACGCTCGATCGGGTAAGCCTTCGCGCTGTACACGTTGCTGCACGGCAACGTCGTTACGAACACGCGCGCCTTGCGCAGCCGCCCGCCGATCTCGGCCCAGGCTTCGAAGAAGTCGCCTTCGAGCGTGTCGCCCGCGGCGTGCGTGCGATGCACGATGCACGAACGCCTCCGTACCGAACAGCTCGCGCTCGAGCTCGCGCACGTAGTCGCGCAACG
>JAWXBY010000014.1:0-111543 GCA_034440355.1 Alphaproteobacteria bacterium | reverse complement strand
TGAGGCGCGTGCGCAGCGCTTGGTGGAGAACGCGCGTGCTCCAGCATTGGCCGTGGCCGTGATAGGTCAGGCTCTTGGGCTTGTGATGCTGGCCGCGGCGGACGGCGGCGATGATGCGCGCCTCGCCGTATTGTTGGACCAGCGGGCGGATGCGCGCGGCGCTTTCCGCCGGGGTGCGTTCGCCGAGATGCGCGAGGTCGGCGGCTTCGTCCCACACGTCAAACAGCGGGTCCGGTTCGCTCGGGCGGTCCCAGTAGAGGAAATTTCGGAAGAGATCGATGTTCTCGTGATCCTCGCGGCGGCTCCATGCCGCGCCCCATGGGTTGATGAGGTGGACGATCACGATCTTGGTGTCTGCGCTGAGTTTGAACGTCGCGAGACTGTCCAGGACGCCGGTCTGGACGGCGGCGCCGGCGAAGCCCTCCACACCATGCGTCCCCGAGATGAGGAGCAGCGCGTTCGCCGCCGATGGGTTGCCGACTTCGAGGATGCCGACGTTCAGCGCCTCGCCGTCCGGTCCCTTCAACGGATGTGCGACGAATTCGACCTTCGCGCCTGCGCGTGCGGCGGCGTGCGCAAGCTTGTCGTCGGCCTCACTGACGGTTGCCGAGAAATAATCTTCGGGCCGCGCGGTCATTTACGCTCTCGCGCGAGATCGTCGAGGACTTGAGCGATGGAGGCTTCCGTGATCGCCGTCATCTCGTCGATGTCGGATGGCGTCGTGACAAGCGGCGGCGCGAAGCCCAGGATATCGCCGTGCGGCATGGCGCGGGCAATCAAGCCGCGATCGCGGGCGGCTTTTGAAATGCGTGCACCGACCTTCAATGCGGGATCGAAGCGGATCTTGGTTCGCGGGTCGGCGACGAATTCGATCGCGGCCAGCATGCCGATGCCACGCACCTCCGCCACGATGGGAAACGGCGTCATCGCCGCGCGCAAACGCTCAAGCAGATAGTGCCCGTTGTGCGCCGCTTTGGTGGCCAGATCCTCGCGCTCGACAATATCGAGCACGGCGTTCGCTGCAGCTGCACCAAGCGGATGACCCGAGTAGGTGTAGCCGTGCGAGAACGCGCCGACGCGGTCGGCGCCAGCTTCCATGACGCGATAGACCTTCTCGCTGACGATGGCGCCGGACATCGGCACATACGCAGCCGTGAGACCCTTGGCGATGGTGATGAGATCCGGTTCGATGCCGTAGACGTGGCTGCCGAACGGCGCGCCGATGCGGCCGAAGCCGGTGATGACCTCATCGGCGATCAGCAGCACGTCGTGCTTTTTCAGGACCCGCTGGATGGCGGGCCAATAGCCGTTGGGCGGCGGAATGATGCCGCCGGTGCCCAGCACCGGTTCGGCGATGAAGGCGGCGACCGTGTCAGGGCCCTCACGCAGGATCAGATCGTCGAGCTCGCGCGCGCGGCGTTCACTGAAGGCTTCTTCGCTCTCGCCGGGTTCGGCGCCCCAATAATAATGCGGCACGCCCGTGTGCAGGATGCCGGCGACCGGCAGGTCCATTTCGTTGTGATAGAAGCTCATGCCGGTCATCGACCCTGAGATGACAGAGCAGCCGTGGTAGCCGCGGTCGCGAGAGATGATCTTCTTCTTGCGCGGGCGGCCCAGCAGATTGTTGTAGTACCAGACGAGCTTGGCTTGCGTTTCGTTGGCGTCGGAACCGGAGAGGCCGAAGAACACCTTGCTCATCTTCCCCGGCGCCATCCGCACTAGGCGGTCGGCGAGACGCGCCAGTTCTTCGGTCGTGTGCGCAGCGTAGGAATGATAGTAGGCGAGTTTGCGAGCCTGGCGGGCGATGGCGTCGGCGACTTCGCGCCGGCCGTAGCCGATGTTCACGCAATAGAGGCCCGCGAAGCCGTCGATGTATTCGCGGCCATCGGCGTCGCGGATGCGGATGCCCTGCCCGGTCTCCACGATCGTCGGACCGCCCATTTTGCCCGACGCGAAGTCTTTCAAGTGCGTGAAGGGGTGCAGGACCGCGTTGCGGTCCATCGCGGCGATGTCGGCGTTGGTCGCCATCACGTTCCCCCTGTGCCGGCGGATGCTTCGTCAAAAAGATACAGTACTGTATGTTTTGGAGCAAGAACCACCAATATCCGGGCAAATGGGACTTTCGACACGATGAGGAAGTGACCGCATACGGCCACCGGTGTGGGTGCGGAGACAGCTGGACGAAGTGCGCGACCGCGCGGGTCTTCCACTCAGCACGTCAATGCGTTGATCTGACCTGTCGAGTATCGGAACGGGATGTGCACGGGGGCTGGCGCACCAATCTCAGCTGATATGATCCGGATAGATGATCACGGGTTTACTGCCCGATCGAGGTCGTTCGCGGGTCCGAGGGCTGCGAAGGCGCTGGCAACAAGCATCAGAACCGATACGTTGATCAAAAGATCATAGCTCACGCCGTCGAGCAGATAGGCGCCGACGAAGGGTCCGGTGGCGAGGCCCAACTTCGAGAAGAAGCCGCCGACCGCGGCCATTTGGCCCGCCTTGTCAAACGAAGCCATCATGCCCAGTAGATACGGCATGACGAAGGCCCAGGTTATCGCTGTCGCGCAGTTGGCGATGAAATAGACCTCTTTCGACCCACTGTAGTGGAAGGCCCAGTTGCCCACGACCGTAAGCACGAGGGCGATCAGCAGCGGCGTGAAACGCCCAAAGCGTATCCCCATCACGATGACGAGGCCGGAGCCGACCGCACCGATCCAGGCGGCCAGGCCCAACGTCGTGGTGATGAAATCCATTTCGAGCCCGGCTGTTTTGCCGAGGCCAATGATGTAGGCGCCTAGGGCCATGTTCCCCGCTTGAAACAGAAACAGCGCAAGTATCGCAGACGACAACGGCAACCACTTGATCGCCGCCTTCTGTTGCCCGATGCCCGGCGCGGGCGCCGGCGCGCGTCGATACTCCGGCAAGAATGGCACCATCAGCAGCGTGACGAAGCTAAACGCCGCAAGGGCCAGGAACAGCACCTGGGGTCCGTATTGGGGCACAAGGCCCGGCAAGTACATCACGCCGACGCCGCCCAAACCGAACTGCACCACGAGCAACATGCCGAACACGCGGTCGGGCGATGTTGTGCGTGCGATGACGGAGAACGCGGTGCCGACCAGCGCCCCGCCGATGAAGCCATGCATGAAGCGGATCGGAATCAAAAGATCGGCTGAGCGCAGCACAGTCGATCCGAGGTCGATCACGATCAGCGCCAGCAGCGCACCCACGGCGACCGGGCGCCACGGCAGCCGCTTGACGACGAACACCGCGACGAAAGCGCCAGCGGCTGCGCCGTACACGTTTGCCGAGCCGATGATGCCGGCCGCCGATTCCGGAATGTCCAAGCCGTCCTTCAGGCCAGCGACGATCGCGGCCATGATGTTGACGTAGTAGAGGCCGGCCGTCGCCAGGAACGACAGCAGGACGCTTGCCAGCAAGCCGTCGGGCGCCACCTTTGGGAAGAAGGCGGGTCGTGCTTCGGCGGCGACGTCGGTCATATCATGTCCTGATCAGCAGAATTTCTTGATGCGGTTGGATTCGGCCGCCGCGCGGCCCCAGGCGTACACGTCGCCGTCGCTGAAGTAGTAGTAGACGGTGTTGTTCGGCATGAGAGCGACGCTGATGCCGCCGAAACCGGACATGAACGGAATCCAGGTTTCCTTCGCGCACTTTAGATAGTCAGTCGCGTTCCAGGCCCAGAAGCCGTTGCGATAGCGGAATTTGTCGCCGTTCGCGATTAGGCCGCGGTTGGCCGGGTCGCGTTGGAGCGCCTCATTTAGCATCGGTTCGTCGAACATCGATGCGCCGTTCAGCGCACCCAGCTTGTCGTTCAACAGCACCGCGATCTTGACGATGTCGTCGCGATGGTAGGTTAGGCCGAAACCGGTGAAGGGTTGGCCCGCGCCGTCGTACGTGCGCTTGGTCGTGTAGATGTCGGGGCTGAGGCCCAACGGCCGCCAGACGGAATCGACCAGCAGGTCACGGTAGGCGTCAGCGGAAGCACCACGCTTCTGACGCCACAACGCGCTCAACGCCGCGCCGAGTACATAGGTGTCGACGGTGTGGTACGCGAAGGTCGCACCAGGCACCGCCGTTCGCGGAAACATCCCGCATGCGGCCTTGATCTTGCCGGCGTGATTGTCGGCGCGAAAGAACGGCAGCATTGCGGATGAGCGCTCGTCAACCTCCATGCCCGTCGATGACAGATTGCCTGTCGCCATGTTGAGCGCGTCGACTAGCTTCACATCACCCCAGCGGGCGGCGGTGCATTGCGGCACCAGCGAGGCGACGCTTGCTTGCAGTGCGCCCGGATACAACATTTCGATGCGCATGGCGGCAAGGCCTGCGAAGATCGATTTCGCGGTCGAATAGGACGGCAGAGGCAACACATCGCAGTCGGGATAGAGCCCCGCGCGCGTTTCGCAGCCGCCGATATAGTGCTTGCCGTCGATGATGAAGCCGTAGGCCGTCATGTCGTCGGCATCGATTTCGAGGCGCGAGCCGAATTGCGTGGGATCGGCGCCCGGATGGTCGCGCGCGAGGTCTGCGATCGGCGCAGTCTTCATGCGCCCCGCGACCTCAGTACGATGAGCCGCGACCAGCGCGCTCGCGTTCGCTACGGCATGCGGCTCATAGGCTGCGCGCGCCCAACCGGCGAGGTCGAATTTGAAATAGGCGCAGGTCTCGGCCGCAATCTGATAGGCGGCGTGGGTGATCGTGCCGTCGGCTTTGAAGGCGAAGGTCAGCGCGCCGTGATGGGTGCAGTTGGCGTTGCGTTCCTGTAGCGCGAACGGAAGGCTTGCGCGTGTGAAGCCGCCTCCGTCTTCGTCCCACAGGCGGCCGGGCTCCAACACCCATTCCCAGTTCGCATGCGTGCCGACGACCGGGCCGCGAACCGCCGGCACGATGCGGTCGCCGTCTGTTGTGAATTCGAACGCGAAAGGGGGCAGCGTCTGCGCCGCCTTTCCATTGGCTTCGGCATCGCCGTAGACGTCGCGGAAAGTTTGAAAACTCTTGCCCGCGGTTGCCGTCAGCACGAGCTTGCCTTCGAGCTTGTTCGTGGACGGGCGCGCCGTCGTCGGCGGTGCAAAGGCTGTGAAGGGTCGCAGCGCAGGCGCCTGCTCGCCATTCTGCAGATCGGCCAGCGCTATGCGCGACGCGGGCGACAATTGCGCCTGTTTGGCCTCGCCAGAGACTTTGACGTCGTCGAACCAGCAGGTGTCGCTGTCGTCGTCGCCGCGCACGCTGAAGCGCAGCAAGATACCGGCGTTGTTGTCGAGACCCGGCGCCGTTCCGGCGCCGCGATGGAGTGAGATGCCGTCGGCCTGCGCCTGCCCGATCGAGAAGATCTTCGCCCAGGTCGTGCCGTTGTCGGCGGAAACCTCGGCGATGCAATCTTCGTTGCCCTCCAGCGACATCGCGGCGAACGATACGGCGACGGTGATGTTCGCGTAACCCTCGGTCGACAGCTTGGTGATCGCCGCCGCGCGCTTTTGCAGGCGCATCGACACGTTCTTCTCGAAAGTCGTCAGGCGCAGGTCGCCCTCACCGGTGCCGCCCCAGCCGTCGGCCTTGCCGTCCTGAAAGTCCTCATCGACCAGCGTCTCCGCGTGCAACGGCGCGGCGAGCATGCACAGGCTTGCAACTATCATCGGCAATTTCAGCTTCATGCCCCCTCCACGTCGATGCCGGCGCGTCGCAGCGCGTCCGCGAGCGGTGCGAGCTGTTTCTCGTAGCGGCGCCATTGGCCGACAGACGTTTTGTAGATGGGTTGACGCACTTGCGCGGCGCTGGCGGTGGCGACGGGACGGTCGCTTTCGTGAAACGCCAAGGAGCGTTCGTCCCAGTTCAAGCCGCAACCAGCGAGCAGACGGCGCGTTTCGCCTTCCTGATCGGCGACCAGCGTCTCGTAGCTGAGTTCGATCAAATTGGCCGGCGCCAGCGCGCGCCAATGCTTCGTCAGGCGATCGAAGGCGATGTAGTATCGCGCGAGGTCGTCGAGGTCGTAGGAGAACGGGTAGCCCATGCGGAACAGCGTTTTGTACATCGCAAAGCACCCCTCCATCGGCTTGCGACGGACATGGACGATCGAGGCGTCCGGCAGGGCGCGCGCGATGAGGCCGATGTAGAGGTAGTTCAGCGGCGTCTTGTCGATCAGCCGTGTCGCGGGGACGCCGCGGCTGCGCAGGCTGTCACAATAGCCCTGCCCCAGCGCCGCCATGTCGAGGTTGATGGAACGGCGAATCAGTTCGAACTTGTCGCGTGCGCCGCGTCCGAGGCGGGTCAGCGTGGCACCGAAATCGGCGACCTCACCCAGGCTGTCGACGTCGCCGTGCGCATCGAGGATGCGGTCCACCAGCGTCGTGCCGCTGCGCGGAAGACCGAGTACGAAGATTGGGAGATCAGATCGATGGCCCGTCGATGCGCGCGCCATCGCATCGCTTGAGAACGTCGAGATAATGTCGGCGATCGCGCGTTCGTCTTCGTCGATGCGGTAGCTCAAGCGGCGGCGGCGGTTGTCCGCGCCGCGTTTCAGATACGCGAACGACTGATCGTACTCGCGCAGGTCCTCAAGTTCCTTGGCCAGCGCGTAGCAGACATAGCCCTCACCCACTGGGTCCGGAACACCGGCGTGGAGGAGCGCTAGCATCGCGTCTACATGATTGCTTTGCGGCGTCTGTCGACGAAGGCCGGCTCGTGTGTAGTAGGCGGCATAGTCGCGTGGGTGGCGCGCGATCAGGTCATCCAGCAACGCTTCGGCTTCGGTAAACTTGCCCTGAGCGATGAGAGACGTCGCGACGTTGAACTGGCAGGCCGCATCGTTTGGCGCCAACGCGAGTGCGCGCAGGAAACAGCGGTGGGCGTCGTCGTGACGGCTGCAGATGGTGTAAAGTTCGCCGAGCTTTTGCAGCGCGGGCGCGACCAAGCCCGGGTCGGCTTCGATCGTCGCGGCCGACGCCAGCGCGAGATCGAACCGCCCTGTCCCCGTGTATGTCCACGCGGCCTTGATGGCCGCGCCGACGCTATCCGCTCCGTTCACCGTCATCGTCTCCGCCCGTGCGGCGGATATCATAGCCGAAGACGCGAGGGGCATCTTCGGCTGCGCCGTCAATAGCGGTACGCGAGCGAGAACCCGATCGTCCGCGGAAGGGCGATGAGTTCCTTTGAGCCGTTGCCGTAGTAGTTCGCGGCCGGCAGCGTGCCCATGTATTGCTCGGTGTAGACGCCGGTGATGCCCTCTTCGTCGAACACGTTCTTGACCCACAGCGTGGCGTCGAAGTGGCCGAACTGCAGGCTGGCCGAGGCGTTCCAGATGGCGAAGGCGTCAAGCGTCTCGGCGAAGCGGGTGGAGACGCTGAGCGCGTTCTCGGTCTCGGATTGCCAGAAGCCGTCGCCGCGCAAGACCAGCATCATGTCATCGCTGACAGGCGTGGTGTAGTCCGCGAAGACGTTGAAGCTGTGTTCCGGCGTGCCCGGCAGCTTCGTGCCCTTGGGGACCGTGAATAGCGGCGAGACGCCCGGCAGCAGCAGGTCGGCGGTCAGTTCGGCGTTCACATACGTGTAGCCGGCGCCATAGCGGACGTTGTCGCCCAATCGACCTTGTGCTTCGAGTTCGAGGCCGTAGCTGCGGGCCGACTTGCCGTTGATGGTGGCGTAGTAGCCCCAGATCGGCGTTGCGGTGCTGAGCTGCGGGTCATCCCACTCGAGCAAGAACGCCGTCGCGCCGTATCTGATCGAACCCAACTGACCTTTGACGCCGACTTCGTAGTTGGCCGAGCGGTCGGATCCGTAAAGCTGATATGCGGCGGCGAGCGGTTCGCCGAGGAGGCCCAGCGTACCGTCCGGTACCGCGTTCGTGCCGCCGCGGCGGTAGCCTTCCGAGTAGACTGCGTAGAGCAACTGGTCTTCGTCGAACTCCCACGACAGGTTCGCCTTGAAGAGAACATCGTCCTCGCTCGTCTTGTATTGCGGGTTGATGCCGGGGATGCCGAAGAGCGGCAGCGCCATGCTGGTGTTGTTCTTTGCTTCGTTGTCGAAGTAACGCATCCCGCCCGTCGCCTGGACGGTCGTCGAAATGTTCCAGGTCAGTTCGCCGAAGACGGCTTTGTCGGTAAAGGTTTCGGCGCGCGAATAGTCGAAGTCGATGTCGCCGGTGACGGCGGCGCCGCAGACCGGATCGCCGGCACACCAGACGGTGTCCCACCAGCGCTTGTAGCCGACGAGGCGGCTGATCTGCGTCGAGGCGCGGTCCTGGTCTTGGTAGTAGAAGCCGACGATGTAGTCGACGACGTTCTCACCGTTCGAGACGAGGCGCATTTCTTGGATGATGGCTTCGTCACCGAACGTGCGATCGGCCGAAGCCATCGGGCGCGGGTAGGTCAAGTAGTAGGCCAGGAAGCCCGCTTGTGCGTAGAAGCCGGTATTCTCGCTCGTGCTGTCGCCCGAATGATCGTACCAGGAGCTGGACGAGGTCAGCGTCGCGAAGCCGAGGTCGATGTTCGCTTCCAACGCGGCCACGTCCACGTCGCGCGTCGCGGGCTCCATCTGGATCGAACCTGCCTCACGATCGCCGTAAGGCACACCAAAGCCGTCGTTGCCGCGCGCCTGCGCGAGGCGGGCGTCGACGTCGTCGGATTGATGCGTGTAGCTCAGCGTCGCGTTGAAGCCGTCGGACGGTTGCCACAAGAGACTCGCGCGGCCGTACCAGAGGCCGTATTTGTCCGCGTCTTCGACGACGTGATAGTCGGCGACGGGGCTTGCGAGGCCCAGCGGCGCGGTCGGTCTGCCCTGCGCGTCGAGGTCGTAGACGTTGCGATAGTCGATGACGCCATCGTAATAGCGGCGCGTGCCGACGAGACGCAACGCCGCGGTGTCGCCGAGCGGTAGGTTCACGACGCCGTCGACCTGATAGTTCGTGCCCTCGGAGTCCGCCGTTTGCGATACATGGCCGACGCCGTACGCTTCGAACTCGCCGATGGCCGGCGCGCGCGAGATGTAGCGCACGGTGCCGCCCAACGAGCCTGAACCGTAGAGCGTCCCTTGGGGACCGCGCAGGACTTCGACCCGCTCAAGGTCGGTGAGAAGAAGGTTGGCGAAGAGCGGTGTTTCGTCGAGATAGGTGGACACCGGCGATACGCCGGACACGGCGTAGTCGCCCAGGATGGAACTGTCGACGTTCAGACCGCGGATGCGGATGTTGGTGACGACGCCGTTGTTGCGCTGGCCCTTATCCACGACGGAAACGCCGGGGATCGCACGCAAGAGTTCGGTGTTGTCTTGGATCTTGCGATCGTCGATGTCGCTGCCGGAGATCGCGGAGATGTTGTAGGGGACTTTCAGGATCGTCTTCGAGCGCCGCGTGGCGGTGACGGTGACCCGTTCGACTTTGTCCTTTTCGGCCTCCGGCGCCGGTGCAGGCGTTTCAGCCTGCGCGGTCTGCACGGGCTTTGCCTCGTCAGCCAGCGCGGCCGTGACGAACGCGGTGCTCAGCGCCGTCGTTCCCAATAGCGCTACCAGCCGCACGGCCGTTGTCGTCTTTGCCTTTGTCATGTGTGCCCCCGCACTATGCAAACTGTTGTTACCACTCACGAGACCTTTTAGGTCTTCGCAATTCTCAAATGCCCGCCTGTTTTCGTTGCCGTTTCCGGCAGTTCGTCACGCTGCGACAGCGGCTTGCGCAGCGGCCCCAGCGCGCGCATCGCGTCCGACTCCGCGCCGGCTTGATGGGCCGGGAACGCGACGTCGCTGTCCCTGAAACTCTTCATCACTTGGCCGAGACCGTGCCAGCCGCGTTCGCGTGCAGCCTTCACCTGATCGAGGTCGAGTTCGACGGCGATGATTTCGCGTGCCGTGCCGGCTTGGTGAATGACTTCACCGCCCGGCCCGCAGATCACCGAACGGCCGTAGCCCAGACGACCCGCGACGTTGACGTCCACGAAGTAGCATTGGTTCGTGGCCGCGTTGGCGCGCGCGATCGCGATCTCGACGTCGCGGTCGATCGTGTTCGTCATCGTGGGATGGATGATGACTTCCGCGCCTTGGAAGGCGAGCGTCCGCGTCGTTTCCGGGAACCACATGTCGTAACAGATCGAGACGCCGAAGCGGCCCACGTTGGGCACGTCGAAGGTCACGAACTCATCACCCGCCGCGACCCCCTGCTCATACGGCAGGAACGGAAACATCTTGCGATAGCGGGCGACCACGTTGCCGTCGGGATCGATCACCGGCGTGGTGTTGTAGACACGCGCGTCGACGCTTTCATAGAGCGATCCCGGCACCAGCCAGACGCCGCTGTCGCGGGCCATGCGGCGCAGGCGCTGTTCCGCAGGCCCCGGCATCGGTTGCGCATCGTCGACGCCGGCGCCGAAGGCCGCGAGCTCGCCCCAGACGACCATATCCACCCAGGGAAACCGCGCCTTCACCAGGCGCACTTCGTGCTCCAGGATGTCGAGGTTGTCCTGCTTGGTCAGCTCAAGCTGAAGGCCGGCAATGGCGAAGCGGCGCATCCGTCGTCCAATCGTTGCATGCGGATGGTGACACCCGAACTGGACCACAATGAGAGCCAGTTGACCGCGATGCATGGTGCCAGTTCGCTGTGGCGGCTCCTTTAACCTTCTTCGCTCGCCTCAGGGGCGAGAGATGACGGCTGAGTCGATGAGGCGCCTGTCGGTGTTGAACCAGCGCACGCGATCGCCGTCGAGCGCCGTATGAAAGCCGATCGGTTCGCCGTAGGCCCAGTTGTTCCATTGGCGAAACCAGCGGTCGTCGTCGATCCACCAGCGCCCGGCGTCGCGGTCCTCGTCGGCGTAGCCCGCGCGGCCGGTCATCGTACCGTCGGGCAGGAGTTCGATGGAGCACGGCTCGCCGTAGACGGTTTTGTAGAGCAACGTGGCGCCCGACATCGTTTCTCTGAGCGCACTGCCGGTCAGCCAGACGCCCTGCTCCGTCGCCGGCTGTGCGCCGCCCATCACGTCGCGGATGACTTCGGCGAGTGCCGCGACGCCGGCACGGATACGGTCGATCGGCAGGCTGGTGATGCCCATGCGGAAGACGTTTTCGTGCGCGTCGGCGCGGGCGAAATAGTGCGCCACGGGTTCGATAAGGACGCCGCGCGCTTCGGCTTCACGGATGAGGTCTGGAACGTTCAGCGTCGCAGGGCCGCGCACCCAATATGTCGTGCCGCTGCGGATCGGGTCGATGGCGATCAGCTGCGGCAGATAGTGGTTGAGCGCGTCGCGGAGCGCGATCAGGCGGTCGTGGAAGACGCGGTTGGTGCGCACCACCGTCGAGTTGTAGTGGCCGAGCGAGAGGAATAGTGCGGCGGTGCGCTGATTGTTGAGCGGAGGGTTGCGCGTCGTCAGTTGGCGCAGGCGGCGCGCCTCGGCGATAATTTCGGGCGGGGCGACCATAAAGCCTAGGCGCAGGCTTGGCGCCAAGACCTTCGAGAGGCTCGCGACATAGACGACGCGGTTGCCGGCATCGATGCTGCGCAAAGCGGGGATCGGTGCGTCGTCGGCGTTGACGTCGAATTCGTAGTCGTCCTCGATGATGACGAAATCATGCGTGTCGGCTTTCGCGAGCAGCGCTTTGCGGCGCGCAACCGACATCACCGCGCCGGTGGGACGCTGATGGCTGGGCGTTACGTGGACGATCGCGCAGCGGTCGAGCGCTCCGTCGACCACCATGCCTTCCTGATCGACCTGTTGCGACACGACCGGAACGCCGCGGCGCAGCAACAGTTCGCGCATGTCGGGGGATCCCGGCTCTTCAACAGCGCATGGCGTCGTTGCGTCGGTCAGAAGTTCGATCAGGAGATGAAGCGCGTGTTGAGCGCCCACCGTCACGAGGATTTCGTCGGGGCTTGCCTGGATGCCGCGGCGCGGGAGGATCTTGGTGCGGATTTCTTCGATCAGCATGCGGTCGTCGGATTCACCGCTGTCGGTGGACCATTGGTGGATTTCGCGCAAACCCAGCGCCAGGCGGTTGGCCTCGCGCCATTCGGCGGCGGGGAACAACGAGCGGTCGAAGCGGCCGTCGACGAAGGGGAACGGGTAGCTTTGCCAGTTGGGCGGAAAGCGGAAGCGGCGCACGGCGGGCGGCGCCGACTTCACGCGGTTGCGCCAGACCGTCGACTTGGCGGCTTCGGCGCGGCCGGCGACACGGGCGAAGTCCGCGCGGCCTTTGACCAGCGCTTCATTGACGTAGAGGCCGCTGCGTTCGCGGGCGATCAGATAGCCTTCGTCGACGAGCTGCTGGTAGGCGAGCGTTACGGTGTTGCGCGCGACGCCCAGCTGCTCGGCCAGTTTGCGCGACGACGGAAGGCGTTCGCCGGGCTGAAACGTGCCGCTCAGGATGGCGCTGACCAGCTTCTGACGCAGCTGATCGCGCAGGCCAAGGTCGCTTTCAGCGTCAATGTGGAATAGAGGCGACGTCATCACCGCATTCTTCATTTCCCGGATGCGTACGGCAACAGGCCAATACGCGGTTAACGATCGCCACAGCGGGGGAGGTCACGCAGGCGTGAGTTCCGTGCCTCGCGCAAAACACGGCGATTTCTTCGGCGCAGGTGCTGCACACGCGGTCCAAGAGCCGCTCGCGACTAGCGGAAACCGCGCATCGCGTTGCGTGGGCTGCGATAAAGAGGCGCTATATCAAGCGCGACGGCGAACGGCACCAACGCGATCGAGAAAGGCCACGAACATGAAACGGATTTTGGTTGCGACGGACGGATCGACTGGCGGTGATCGTGCTGTCGATGCCGCTGCAACATTAGCGAGTGAGCTGGCGGCAGAACTGATCATTGTGACGGTCCAAGACGGTATTCCGGCAGACGCCGCCGAAGCATTCGAGACCGTGGAGCACGTTGGCCCCGGCGACGTGGCCGAGGTCGCCGCGCAAGGACTGCTGTTCCGTGCGCGCGAGCGCGCGACGAAGGCGGGCATCGTTCAGCTTCACGTTCAAAGCGAAGTCGGGGATCCGACCGAGGCAATTCTAAAAGCGGCGGCGGCGCGAAGGGCGGACGTCATCGTTGTCGGGAGACGGGGACGCGGACGGCTTGCGGGTCTGCTCTTGGGCAGCGTGTCACAGAAGCTCGCAAGCCTCGCGCCCTGCCCTGTTATCGTTGTCCCGTGAGCGTGGGCTCTGACGGCCGAAGTTATCTAACCCTTGTTACTCATGGCGCAACGCGTCGATCGGGTTGAGGCGCGATGCGCGTTGGGCGGGGAAATAGCCGAAGACGATGCCGACGAGCGCCGAAAAAGCGAAGGCGACGATGACGGTCGGCACGTCGACGATGTAGGGCACGCCGAGCATTGAGGTCGCGAAGGCGGCGAAGGCCAACCCGGCGGCGATGCCCGCGAGGCCGCCGAATAGCGACAGGACCACCGCCTCGACCAGGAATTGCAGCAGCACTTGCCGCGCCTGCGCGCCGATGGCGAGGCGTATGCCGATCTCGCGCGTGCGCTCCGTCACCGACACCAACATGATGTTCATGATGCCGATGCCGCCGACGAGCAGGCTGACGGCGGCGACCGCGCTCAAGAGGCCGGTGAGCGTGCTCGTCACGCTCGTCATGGTCGAGGCCATTTGCTTCGTGTCCATGACGTCGAAGTCGTCGTCCTCGCCCGGCTTGATGCGCCGCCGCTCGCGCAGGAGGCGCTGGACGTCGCGCTGCACCTTGGTCGTCGAGACGCCGTCTTTCGCGACGATGATCATGCTCGAGACGTCTCGATTTCCCGAGACGCGGCGCTGAAACATGCGCAGGGGTATGACGACGATATCGTCCTGATCGGGGCCTGCGGTCGAAGCGCCCTTCGACGCCAACAGCCCGACGACGTTGCACGACAGTTTCTCAAGCCTGATCGTTTCGCCGATCGGTTTGCTTTTGCCGAAGATCGCCTTGCGCACCGTCTCGCCGATCACGCAGACGGCACTGCCGGCACTGAGTTCACCCGGCTGAAAGAACCGCCCTTGGGCCAGCGTCCACTGCCGCGCGTCGAAGAAGCGGTTGTCGCTGCCGGTGACGCTGGTGTTGTAGTTTTCGTTGCCGTAGATCGCCGTCATGTTTCGCGAACCCGACGGCACCGCGATCCTGACGCCCGGAATTTGCGCTTCCATCGCGTTGACGTCGTCGAGGCTGAAGTTCTTCGAAGCCGCGGTCGGCGGTCCAAAGCCGCGGCCCGTACGCACCATCAACAGGTTGGTACCGAGCTTGGCCATGTCGGCCGTCACCTGGGCCGTCGTTCCCTGGCCCGTCGTCACCATGCCGATAACGGCGCCGACGCCGATGACGATGCCGAGCACGGTCAGAAACGATCGCATCGCGTTGCGCCTGATGGTGCGGATGGCCAGCTTGAACGCTTCGCGCAGCATCAGGCGGCCTCGCGCGGCGCGGCGTCGGCCACAATCAGGCCGTCGACGAAGCGTATGATGCGGTCGGCATAGTTCGCCATGTCTGGCTCGTGCGTCACCATGATGATGGTGATGCCTTCGGCGCGGCGCAGTTCGGTCAACAGATCCATGATCTCGCGGCTCTTGGCGGTGTCGAGATTGCCGGTGGGCTCGTCGGCAAGCAGAACCTCCGGCGCGCTGACGATGGCGCGGGCGATCGCAACGCGCTGCTGCTGGCCGCCGGAGAGTTTGGCCGGCTCGAAATACTCGCGGCCTTGAAGCCCCACCTTGGCAAGCGCGGACATCGCCGCGCGCCTGCGCTCCTCCACCGGCACGCCGCGATAGACGAGAGGCAGCTCCACATTCTCGACCGCGGACGTGCGAGCGAGCAGATTGTAGCCCTGAAACACGAAGCCCAGGAAGTGACGCCGGAGCAGCGCGCAATCGTCGAGGCTGAGCTTACCGACCGAAACGCCGTCGAAGAAATATTCGCCCCCGGTCGGCGTATCGAGACCGCCCAAGATGTTCATTGCCGTCGATTTGCCGGAGCCGCTGGGGCCCATGATGGCCACGAATTCGCCGCGGCGGATGATCATGTCGACGCCGGCCAGCGCGCGCACGGCCGCGTCGCCTTCGCCGAAGACTTTGGTCACGCCGCGAAATTCAATCAGCGGCGTGGTTGCATTGCTCGGATTGGCGTCGCCCATCGGTCGGTGCTCAGCTGCCGGTGTCGGCGTCGACGACGACGCTTTCGCTGGTCTTGAGCTCGCCGCCGGTGACGACGGTGTTCGTGCCGTCGCTGACGCCGGTCTTGATCGGCCGCTCCACCGCCTGCTTGTTGACGAGGACCCAGACGGACTTTCCGGTGCCGGGCGATTTGCTGGCCTGACTGGTTCTTTGCCCCGGGCCACGCGGCATCAGGCGTTGAAGCCAAGAACGGTTGTCGCTCGTCACCGTCGGCGGCTCGAAACGTAGCGCGGCATTTGGGACAAGCAACGCATCCTTCACGTCCTCGACGCGGATGTCGGCGGTCGCGGTCATGCCGGGCCGCAGCAACAGTTCGGAATTGTCGATCGTCAAGATCGCCTTATAGGTCACAACGCCTGCGACGGTCTCCGATGAATAACGCACGGCCGTAATCTGGGCCGGGAACGTCTTCTCCGGGAAGCCTTCGACCCAGAAGGTCGCGTTGTCGCCCTTCTGCACCTGAGACACGTCGGCCTCGTCGATATCGACTTCCAGCTGCATGCGCTTCAGGTCCTGCGCGAGCTTAAACAGAACCGGCGCCTGCAGCGACGAGGCGACGGTCTGTCCAGGCTCGACGTTGCGGTCGAGTACGATGCCGCTGATCGGCGAGCGGATCGTCGCCTTGCCGAGATTGGTTTGCTTGGTCTTGAGATCGGCTTGTGCTGTTTGCACGTCGGCTCTCGCGCTACCGAGCGAGGCTACTGCGCGGTCGTAAGCGGCACGCGCTTGCTCCAACCCCGCGGCGGAGAGGAATTGCCGTTCGCGCAGAGTCTTCGCGCGGTCATAGGCAGCTTTTGTTTCTGAGACGGTCGCCTGCAGTTCCCTCACCTTCGCCTCGCGTGCGCCCCGCGTGGCGCGAGAGCTTGCGATTTGCGCGTCCAACGTCTCGGTGTCGAGTTCAGCCAGAACCTGGCCCTTCTTTACCGTGTCGTTGTAGTCGACATAGACGGAGCGAACGGTGCCAGAGAGCTCGCTCGAAATGTCGACCTGATCCGTGGGTTCGATCGTGCCCGTCGCGCGAACGTTGACCGCTAAATCGCCGCGCACGATCGGCTGGGTCGTGTAGGTGATTTCAGTCGTGCCAGTGCCGGCGAAATACCAGTACGCGAGCACGGCGACGAGAACCACGCCGAGCGCAATCAACACCCAACTCGGTGGCAAGAAACGGCCCCAGTCAGTGGTGCGATTCTTTTCGAGGACCGTTTTGAGGTCGACTCGTACAAGCTGCTGCATGGTGAGACGTCCAGATTAGCGTTTAGGCTAATCTCGAACGACGGACCCCAACTTGAGCCAGATCAAGCGCCAGCCAGCGCCGCGGTATCAAGGCGCGGGATCGCACAAAAGCGCCAGTTTCCCTCGTGCCTACGTGCGGCATACTGCCTGTCGCGCGAGCGCGGGCAATTGATCCAAGTCAGAGGGCAATCAGAATCCGCTCGAAAGTCCTGAGATGTCCAGCAAGATCGACTCCGACAGCCGCCATCATCGCTTGCGCGTCGTTCGCATCGGCATAGACACCTATCAAGAGCCGGTTGTGTACATGCATGCCGATTGCGAGGTGTGTCGATCGGAGGGCTTCGCGGCGCTTGCGCGCGTGCGCCTGTCGCTCAACGGGCGCGAGGTTATCGCGACGCTCAATGTCGTGCATACGAACCTGATCGACAGACACGAAGCCGGCTTGTCCGACGCTGCATGGGACGCTCTCGGCGCTCATCCGGGAAACGTCGTCGATGTTTCGCACCCCGACCCCGTCGAGTCCTTTTCGAAGGTGCGCGCCAAGATCTACGGGCAGACCCTCGAAGCCCGCGACTTCGATCACATCATCGCCGACGTCGTCGGGGGCCGCTATTCCGGTCTCGAGATGGCGTCGTTCGTTACCGCTTGCGCCGGCGATCATCTGTCGCTTGATGAGACGATCGGACTGACGCGCGCCATGGTCTCGGCGGGCGCACAGCTGACGTGGCACGCGCGTCCGATCGTCGACAAGCATTGCATCGGCGGGCTGCCCGGCAACCGCACGACGCCGATCGTTGTCGCGATCGTCGCAGCGGCGGGTCTCACGATGCCCAAGACATCCTCGCGGGCGATCACGTCTCCGGCTGGAACCGCCGATACGATGGAGGTCATTGCCCCGGTTGTGCTTAGCCTGCCTGACATGAGGCGCGTGGTGGAACGCGAAGGTGGATGCGTGGTCTGGGGCGGCGGCATGGGCATCAGCCCGGCCGACGACATCCTCATTCACGTCGAGCGGCCGCTCGACTTCGACAGCGACGGCCAACTGACGGCATCGGTTCTGTCGAAGAAGGTGGCTGCGGGTGCAACCCATGCACTGATCGACATTCCCGTCGGCCCCACGGCAAAGGTTCGAAGCGCCGCAAGCGCTCAATCCCTCGCCACGCGCCTGACCGACGCGGGCGCTGCGTTGGGCCTTTCGGTCAAAATCGTTCTGACCGATGGCACGCAACCGATCGGCCGGGGCATCGGACCGGCGCTCGAGGCGCGCGACTTGCTGGCCGTGTTGCGCCGCGAATTGCACGCGCCGCAGGACTTGGCCGAGCGCGCTATTACGCTTGCCGGCCATATTTTAGAAATGGGCGGCCATGCGACACCCGGTCTTGGAGCCGCACAAGCGCGGGCGCTCTTGGAGGGCGGTGCTGCTTTGCGGAAACTTGAGGCCATCTGTGAAGCACAAGGCGGTATGCGGTCGCCGCCGACAGCGCCGCATCAGCACGTGTTCTTGGCTCCGACCGCAGGACGCGTCACGCGCATGGACAATCGCAGGCTGGCGCGCATCGCCAAGCTCGCGGGCGCACCGCGTGCTCCCGCCGCAGGGCTCGACCTCCATGTCCGGGTCGGCGATCGCGTCGGTAAGGATCAGCCCCTGTTCACTGTGCACGCCGAATCGCCGGGTGAACTCGCGTACGCGCTGCAATACGGCGCTGCGCACGAGGGCGCCGTTGCGATCGCAGGAGACTGAGTTCGCCCAGTGGTTCGTACTCTCCCTCGTGCCGCGCGCGGCCGGAAAGCGACCGTACTTGACCCACATCAAGGTCGTGGTGGCCTACGTGAACTACTGGAATCGCTGTTCGAAAAAGGGATCAACGACATGAGTAGATTTTCGCTCCCGCATAATGCGTGGGTGCTTGTGGGCGACGGTCGTAAAGCGCTCGTGCTCCGCAACGAAGGCGACGCGGCCTTTCCTAATCTCAAACGCGAAGACGTCTTCAAAGATGCTGCAAATCCCGCCACGGCTGCAACAGGCACCGACCGGCCCGGACGCTCCGAGCACTTAGCGGGACGGCGCAGCAGCGTCGAGCAAACCGACTGGCACGACATTGCCGAGCACCGTTTTGCCCAGCACGTCGCCCATATGCTCGACGCGCGCAATACGGCGGGCGATATTTCGGCCCTGCTTGTCGTTGCGCCGCCGAGAACGCTCGCCGACCTGCGTCAGTCGTTCTCGCAGTCGCTGCTCGCCAAGATCATCGGCGAAGTGAACAAGGATCTCACAAAGCATCCCGTCCACGAGATCGAGCGTCTGCTGACCCGCGGCGACCACGACGCGTGATTTCACCGCCGACGTCATGCAGACTTGCTTGTCTGCATCCCAAAGGCACGCCGCACGCTTGCCAGGGGTTTCAGCAAATCGAACCACCCGGCGGAGGCCACGCCCGCCGTGGTCGCCGCAACGATATGCCAGGCCGGCGGAACGTCGAAGTGCAGCAGCGCGCGAAACGCCGGAACGGCAAGTGCCAGCGTCATGCCTAACGTGACCAGAGCGACCATGATCCAAAACGCCGCGTGGCCAGGATGGAATAGGCCGCGAAACGCGCTACCGAGCGTTGAGTTGACGCGCACGAGAGTCAAATTGCCGGCTGTCAGTGCAAGAAACGTCAATGCTCGGGCTTGATCCACCGGAAGACTTTGGTTGAGGGCGACCCAGTAGATCGCGAGCGTCCCGATGAGCAGCGACAGGCCTTGGACTAGCGCCAGCGCCAGTTGGGGCTTGCCCATGATGGCCTGCGATGCAGGCCGCGGGCCGTGACGCATAATGTCGGGCTCTTCCGGCGTTCGTTCGAACACGACGGAGCACGCGGGGTCGATGACCATCTCGATCAAGGCGATGTGCATGGGCAGCAGCAATGGCGGCAAGCCGAAGACAATCGGCAGCAGCGCCAGGCCGGCAATCGGTACATGCATCGCGGCGATATAGATCATGACCTTGCGCAGGTTCTCGAAGATGCGCCGCCCCATGCGAACCGCGCTGACGATACGCCCGAGGTCTTCGTCGAGCAGCACAATCGACGCTGCCTCGCGGGCGACGTCGCTCCCGCGTGCGCCCATGGCAATACCGACGTCGGCGGCCTTGAGCGCCGGGGCATCGTTCACCCCGTCGCCCGTCATAGCGACGAACTCGCCATTCGCCTTTAGCGCCTGCACCAAGCGCAGCTTTTGTTCGGGCAGAATGCGCGCGAAGACCTGCGTGGCACCGACGGCTTTGCGCAGCGTCCCGTCATCCATCGCGGCAATGTCGGCGCCCGACAGCACGCCACCTTGAAGATCGATGCCGGCTTCGTGCGCGATGGCGGCGGCGGTTGCCGGGTAATCGCCCGTCAGCATCATGACCCTGATGCCCGCGCGGCGCGCCTCCTCCACCGCATCATGGGCCGTAACGCGCAACGGATCTACGAAGCCGGTCAAGCCCAAGAACTCGAAGTCGAAGTCGTGCTGTTCGGCCGGCAACGCGCTCGCGGTCGAACGGCCGGCCGCCACGGCGAGGACGCGCTCTCCCGCCTTCGCGAGCCGCTCCACCGCATCGAGAATTGGCGCTGACTCGGCATCGGCCAGGTGGCAAAGATCGATGATGGCCTCCGGTGCGCCCTTCGCCGCGACGACATATGCGCCGTCCTCGGCGCGCCAGGCGTGTGACATCGCCAGGAATCCCGGCGTCAGTTCGTATTCCTGCGCGAGCGTCCAGTTTCCGTGCAGGTGCTCCGTGCCGCTTAACGTGGCGCGCGCGAGCTCCGAAACCGCCCGATCCATCGGATCGAACACCGACGTATGCGAAGCGAGCAGAGCATATTCCACCAAACGGTGATGGCTTTCGGGCAGAGCGCCTGCGCCGGGTGGAACGCTCTCTTGGATGCCGCCGGCGACCAGCGTCCGGATGCGCATGCGATTTTCGGTCAGCGTGCCAGTCTTGTCGACGCAGAGCACGGTCGCGGCTCCAAGCGTCTCCACCACAACCGGACGGCGGGCCAGGACCTTCAATTGCGCCAAGCGCCAAGCCCCGAGCGCCACAAACACCATCAACACCATGGGAAATTCTTCCGGCAGCATCGCCATGGCGAGGGCGATAGCCGAGAGTGTCCCTTGCAGCCAGTCGTGCTTCACCAGGCCGTAGTACAGAGCGATCGTGGCACTCACGAACAGCGCGAAGAGGCCGAAACCCCGGATGAGCCGCGCGACCGATCGTTCCAGAGGCGTCGACGACGTCTCAATCGACGCGAGCGAGACGCCGATCCTGCCGGCTCGCGTCGCAGCGCCCGTCGTCAGGACTTCCGCCACACCGTGCCCGCGTGTCGTCAACGTGCCGGCGTAGACGAACGGTCGGTCGTCGCCGCCAGGATCGGCAGCCGGCGGGACGCCCTCACCGAGGTACGGCGATTTGCGCACCGGCGCCGACTCACCGGTGAGAAGCGATTCGTCGACGTGTGCGCCCTGTCCCCGTCGCATCACGCCATCCGCGGCGATGCGCTCGCCTTCCGCGAACAGAAGAAGGTCTCCCGGAACGACCTCGCGCGCCGGGATACTCTGTGTCACGCCTTCGCGAGCTACTCGCGCCGTCGGCGCAGCCATCGCACGCAGCGCGTCGAGCGCGCGCTCGCTGCGCCTTTGCTGTACAACGACAAGCGCGATCGTCAGCGCGGCGAACGCCGTTAGAAACAATCCCTCGCCGATATCGCCCACCACGAGATAGATGCCGGCGGCGGCGGCGAGCAGCAGGAACATCGGCTCCATCAGAACGCCGAGTGCCACGCGCAGAACGCTGCGCCGCTTGCTGCCGGGCAGTTCGTTTGGCCCGAACTGTGCAAGCCGCAGCGCAGCTTCCGCGCGAGAGAGACCGCGTATCAGGTGTTTGTCGTGCGATTGATCCACGCGGCTAATATGCTGTGAGCGTCGGCCAATGACCAGACGGATGCGCTTCAGCAACGAACATGGCTCCGCGAAGGCGCATACGCTCGGACGACTCCTTCAGGATTGCCCCAACGGCAGCGAGCCGGAGCGATCTTGGCCAGGCGCGCCCCGCGGGCCTATTCGAAATGCGCCAACGGAATGCACATCGCGCTATTCGATCGGCGCGCGGCGAACACGCGCCTTGACGTCGCCGCGCTTCTCGCGCGCAACGTCCTGAAGCTGACGCCGCGCTTGTGCAAACGCGTTGCGCAACGCCACTGTGAGATGCTCCTGTTCCGGACGCCCTTGCGCTCGGTTCGTCACTTCGATGTCGGTGTGGCCCGGCACACGCAGCCGAATGTGCACGTCGAAGACTCCGCCCTGACGGTGCCGCGTGTCCGGGCCGCTGACCGCGACGCGGCACGACGTGATACGAGCGTGAAATCGCTCCAACGCGCCAGCGGCTTTGAGAACTTCCGCCCGGGCCAGTGTAGGTTGCGGCACTTTCGAGAGGGCGATTTGCACTGGCACCTGCATGGCGTTCTCCGTTGATGCGGCGGATCAGGCAGAAATCAACGAAACCTGCGCGCGGCATGGACTTGAGCACGAGCGTTTCGCTGGAACCTTCTAGCCCAGCGCGGACGCACCGTTGTTGAGCCACATCAAGCCGATTTCCGGACCGCATATGTCCTATTCGAGACATTTCGCTCGTTTGATCTAGCGCAAGAACCGCCTGTCACACAGGCGTAACTTGATCCGCGCGCGCATCAGCTGGATGGCTGTGCGGTATCTGGGAGACGTCAAAGAATGGGCTCGGTGCCGCGACCTCATGAGCGAGATGCTGCTGGATCACGAAGCGGCGACGGACGGCAATCGTTCAGCGTGCGCGGGCTAAAGCTGGTGCGATGAGCAAACGTGCACGTGCGAGAACGCCTGCGAACCAAACCGCGGCGGCGATTATGTCGCCGGGTGGGCGCGTCTTTAGAGACGCGGACACGGTTGGGACCGCCGCTCAATTCCTGGCCACCGGCTTCAAAGGCGGCTCGCACGTCTACGTCGCAGATCAGTCCGACATTGCGATCGGGAGCATTCCCATCGCCACGCTGGTTGGCGCGCCGCGCGAGGCATGCCTTGGGCCCCTATCGAACCCGCTTGCAGCCGTTGCGACCGCCGACATGGATCAAGAGCACGTCGCAGCGCTCGCCGCTGACAACAACCTGAGCGAAATGCCGGTGATCGACGCGGCGGGGCGTCTCATCGGCATTGTAACGCCGCAGACAATCATTGCCGTCGCCCGCCAAGAACATGTCGAAGACATGCACAAACTCGCGGGCATCGTCCACCAACAGAACTATGCCGCCCATGCCCTAGAATTGTCACCGTGGCGTCGCGTTCGGGATCGGCTTCCCTGGTTGATGGTCGGACTCGCCGGTTCCGCACTGGCTGCGTTCATTATGGCCGGGTTCGAGACGACCTTGTCTGCCAACCTCCAGATCGCATTCTTCGTTCCCGGCATCGTTTATCTTGCCGACGCGATTGGCACACAAACCGAGGCCGTCGCCGTGAGGGGCTTGTCGTTATCGCACGCGCCGCTCGGCTCAATCCTCATTCGCGAATTGTCGGCGGGGTTGTTGATCGGTTTGATTCTTGCCGCCATCGCTGCGCCTGCGATTGCGGCTTGGTCCGGGAGCAGCCGCCTTGCCTTCGCTGTATCTGTCAGCATCGTCGCGGCGGGAGGCGCCGCCACGAGCATCGGCCTGCTCTTGCCATGGCTATTGTCGCGCATGGGCTACGACCCCGCGTTCGGCAGTGGACCAGTCGCAACCGTTATCCAGGACGTCCTAAGCCTCGTTGTCTACTTCACCGTCGTCCTGCTTGTGATGCCGGGCAAAGTTTGATCGAAGTCAATACGAGACCGCCAAAGGACACTATTTTGAATTGCTGGCGGATAACGCGTTCATCCAGCTGGAAGTTGTTCACGGACGAGCGACGGCGCAACTGAGCGCGAAGGGCGCCTGAAAGGTGGACCGGTTGGACCGCATTTTCCTTGCGACGGATTTGACAGCTTTGTCCGATCGTGCCTTTGACCGTGCTGTGCAGCTCGCGCAGGCGCAGCATGCGGAACTGCGGGTCTTTCACGCGATCGACACCAGCCTCCTTCTCCCTCGGTTTGTGAAGCAGGAGCTGCGCGAGGCGAAGGCGCACCTAGAGACCGAAATACGCGAGGCCACTGACCAGCCGCTCAAAATCGTTGCGCAAGTCGCGAGCGGCGATCCCGACGTGGCGATTGTCGAAAGGGCGAAGGCGGCACGGGCGAATTTGATCGTTTTGGGAGCGCCGGACTACAGAAAGCTTTCCGCGGTATTCCGCGGAACAACGGTCGACCGCGTTGTGAGGGCCGCGCCCTGCCCGGTGCTCACGGTCAAGACTCGACCGCGTCGCGCGTACGCATCGATTGTCGCCGCGGTGGATCTGGGCAAGCCGTCGAGCCTGGCTTTGGCGTCTGCACTGCGACTATTCCCCCAGGCGCGGTTTTCGATTCTGCATATTGATGACGCCCCGGCTGGTGGGTCTGGCGCACGGCGGCACAAGGAGGAAGTCAAACGCGGCATCGTTGAGATGGTAGGGACAGCTTGCGCCGCAGCCCATCGCCCCCCGCCCGGCGACGCCGCGGGACCCAAGGTCCTTATCCGGAACGGCGTAACGCGGGATAGCTTACAAGGGGAAATTGAAGCGTTAGAGCCGGATCTTCTGGTCATCGGCACGCATGCTCGAACCGGTGTCTCGAAACTGTTCTTGGGCAGTATGGCTGAGGTCCTCTTGAGCGGATTGCGGTGCGATACCTTGGTTGCGCGCGCATAGTTTCATTTAGGCGATAGGTTGAAGATGAATTTTCTCATTCTGTACGGCACGACCGAAGGACAGACACGGAAGATCGCGGATTTCGTCGGCGAGCAGGTCCGAACTCACGGACACACCACGACCATCATGGACGCCACGAATGACGAGGTCGGTCGTCTCAAGCTGCGCGACTTCGACGGCGTCATCATCGCGGCATCGCTGCACCTTGGGTTCTATCAGGCTGCGGTGGAGGACTTCGTGCGCAGGTATCACGACACGCTCAACGGCATGCGCACCGCGTTCCTGTCCGTGTCCCTTGCCGCTGCAAGCAAGGACCCAGAGGACCGAAAGGGGATGGAGAGTTGCGTGCAGCGTTTCCTGACGGCAACGTCATGGAAGCCCGGTGAAGTGCACCATGTCGTCGGCGCCTTTCGCTACACGCAGTACGATTTTTTCAAGCGCTGGGGCATGAAGCTTATCGCGCGCGAGAAAGGAATCAGCACAAGCCGGGATCTGGAGTTGACGGACTGGGTCGGGCTGGCAAGCCTCGTCGAAGGGTACGTTGCGGCGGTGGCGGGAGCCAGAACCGTCAAACCCGAACGTCTGACGTAGAGGGCCGCATGCCGCCATCCATGCGCGCCATGGTGCTGCATTCGCCGAAAACGGCTTTGCGCATGGAAGAGCGTTCTGTTCCTCAACCGCGCAGTCACGAGATCGTGGTGGCTGTTGCCGCCTGCGCCGTGTGCCGGACAGATCTCCACGTCGTTGACGGGGAGTTGCCCAATCCAACGCTCCCGCTTGTTCCCGGCCATGAAATCGTCGGACACGTGATTGCGCGCGGAGACGGCGTCACCGAATTCGCTCCCGGCGACCGCGTCGGAATCCCCTGGCTCGGTGGAACGTGCGGGTCCTGCAGCTATTGCACGGCGGGGCAAGAGAACCTGTGCGACCGGCCCATTTTCACGGGCTATACACGCGACGGCGGATTCGCGACGCACGCGGTCGCGGACGCGCGATTTGCCTTCCGCCTTCCGCCGGAGCTGAGCGATGTCACCGCAGCGCCCTTGTTGTGTGCGGGCCTCATCGGCTGGCGCTGCTTCAAGAAGGCGGGCCGCGGTCACGTGCTGGGTCTCTACGGCTTTGGGGCCGCGGCGCATTTGATCGCTCAGGTGGCGGTCGGGCACGGGCGCCATGTCCATGCCTTCACAAGCCCGGGTGACCATGCCGCGCAGGCTCTGGCAAGAGACGTCGGCTGCGTCTGGGCGGGCGGCTCCGATGAGGCGTCCCCTGAAATGCTGGATGCCGCCATTATCTTCGCGCCGGTCGGGTCGCTCGTGCCGGCTGCCCTGCGGAACGTGAAGAAGGGTGGTCGCGTGATTTGCGGCGGCATTCACATGTCCGACATTCCCCAAATGCCTTATCGGCTACTTTGGGAGGAGCGGGAGCTTTGTTCGGTTGCCAATCTCACGCGGGCGGATGCGCGCGAATTCCTAGCGCTCGCACCAACGGTCAGCTTGCGTGTGAAAACGACAACCTATCCCCTCGATCGTGCGAACGAGGCGCTCTCAGATTTGCGCGCCGGTCGGTTGACAGGTGCTGCCGTACTCGTTCCCTGACGCTCGCCGGCGCAAGCCAGATCTGCTTCAGCCTACAAGATCACTTAGCGCGCATTGTGGCGCGGCTTGGCCTTTTTCTGAAGCTCAACCTGCTTTTGCCGTGCGCGTTCCGACTCGCGACGGGATTGAGACGCGCCCGACAAGTATTGCGACGGCGTATCAATATCAACGCCGTACCAGGCGGCGGCGTGGCGCGTGAAATAGGGGTCGACGAGGTGTGGGCGGGCGAGCGCGACAAGGTCGGCGCGGCGGCAGGCGATGATCGTGTTAACCTGCGCGGGCTCTGTGATCGCGCCGACGGCCATTGTCTTCACGCGCGTGACGTTGCGAATCGTCTCGGCGAAGGGGACTTGGTACATGCGGCCGTAGGTGGGTTTTTGGTCGGCGACGGTTTGGCCGGATGAAGTGCTGATGAGGTCGCAGCCTGCTTCGGCGAAGGCGTCGGCGATGGCGATGGTGTCGGCTTCGGTGATGCCGCCGGGGGCCCAGTCGCTGGCCGAGATGCGGATCGACATCGGCTTTGCGGGCGGCCAGGCGTCGCGCATCGCTTTGAAGACTTCCAGCGGGTAGCGGGTGCGGTTTTCGATTGGGCCGCCGTATTCGTCCGTGCGCCTGTTCGTGAGCGGCGAGAGGAAGCTTGCGAAGAGGTACCCGTGCGCGCAGTGGAGTTCGAGCATGTCGAAGCCGGCGCGGTCGGCGCGGCGGGCCGCGGCGGCGAATTCTGACTTGATGCGCTCCATCGCGGCGCGGTCGAGTTCGGCGGGCAGTTGGTTCACGCCTTCGACGTAAGGCAATGCCGAGGCCGAGTAGAGCGGCCAGTTTTCTTTAGCGTTCGCGATGGGCGTGTTCTCTTTTTCCCAGCCGAGTTGGGTTGAGCCTTTGCGGCCGGCGTGGCCGAGTTGCATGCAGATCTTCGTGGCCGTGTTGGCGTGGACGAAGTCGACGATGCGTTTGAACTCGCGTTCTTGTTCGTCGTTCCAGAGGCCGGTGCAGCCGAGCGAGATGCGTGCGTCGGGTGATGGGCAAGTCATCTCGACGTAGACGAGGCCCGCGCCGCCCAGCGCGCGCGAGGTGTAGTGGACGAAGTGCCAGTCGTTCGGTAGGCCATTCTTCGCGCTGTACTGCGCCATGGGTGAGACGACGACGCGGTTTGGGATCGTCAGGTCGCGGAGTTTAAGCGGCGTGAACATCGGTGTCGGGCGGGACTTGCGGCAGTCGATGCCAGTGTCTTCGAAATAGGTCTGGTACCATTCATCTTCGAAGGCCTTCACGAAGGCTTCGTCCCGGACGAGGAGGTTGTCCCAGGTGATGCTCTTGGCGCGGCACATAACGACCATGGCGAACTGCATGGGCTTCATGTCGTTCGAGCGTTCCATGTGTTCGAACCAGGCGAGGCTGACTTCGGCGTTGTGTTGGGTGATTTGGATTTCGGTGCGGCGCGCATTGTCGTAAGCGCGAAAGGCTTTCTCGACGGATGTTTCGGCGTGTTCGACGAGCGCATCGGAAAGAGCGATGGCGGACTCCATCGCGAGTTTGGTGCCGGAGCCGATCGAGAAGTGCGCCGTCGCCTGCGCGTCGCCGAGGAGGACGATGTTCTTGTGCCACCAGGTCTCGCACATGATGCGCGGGAAGTTGCGCCAGAGCGAGCGGTTGGTGATGAGCTTGTGGCCTTCGAGTTCGGCGGCGAAGATTTTCTCGAGGAGACTAGCGCTTTCGTCTTCGTTCAGCTTGTCGAAACCGAAGGCTGTCCAGACCTGCGGGTTCATCTCCATCACCCACGTGGATGCGCCGGGTTCGTACTGGTAGGTGTGCGCGCAGATGAGGCCGTGTTCGGTTCCCTTGAAGAAGAAGGTGAAGCCGTCGAGGGGGCGCGTTGAACCGAGCCAGGCGAACTTGTTCGTCTTGAGTTCGATGGCGGGTTTGAAGTGATCCTTGTGCGTTTCGCGGATGCGGCTGTTGATGCCGTCGGCGGCGACGATGACGTCGCAATCGGCGAAGCGTGCGAGGTCTACGACCGGCGTTTGATAATGGACCGCGACGCCGACGTCTTTGCAGCGTCGTTGGAGGATTTTGAGCAGTGCGAGGCGGGAGCAGCCGGCGAAGCCGTTGCCGCCGCAGCGGATCTCGCGGCCCTTGTAGCGGATGACGATGTCGTCCCAGTAGGCGAAGGCTTCGCTGATCTCGGCGTAGGACTCCGCGTCGCGGCTGAGGAATTCTTCCAGCGTTTCGTCGGAGAAGACGACGCCGAAGCCGAAGGTGTCGTCGGCGCAGTTCTGTTCGTAGACGTCGATTTGCCAGGCGGGGCGCGCCTTCTTGGTGAGAAGCGCGAGATAGAGTCCGCCCGGACCGCCGCCGACGATTGCTATCTTCACGGGTGGCGCCGGGCGTCGTGGTGGAGAATGGGGTGCGGGATGACGGCGGTGGTTTCGATTTCGATCATGGCTTCGCGCTCGACGAGGCCCGCGACGATGATGACCGACATGGCGGGATAGTTCGGGCCGATCAGTTCTTTCCACGCCGCGCCAAGTTGTGCGAGCGAGGCCTCGTATTCGTCGCGGCTGGTGATGAACCAGGTCATGCGCGTGATGTGTTCGGGGCTTGCGCCGCCTTCGCGCAGGACGGCGAGCGTGTTGATCAGCGTTTGGCGGAATTGTTCGCCGAACGATTTCGCTTCGAACTTGCCTTCGGTGTTCCAGCCGATTTGGCCGGCGACGAAGACCAACTTTCCTTCAGCTTCGATGCCGTTCGAGTAGCCGCGCGGACGCGGCCAACCATGGGGCTGTAGGATGCGCATGGGTCAGTTGCCTTCGAAGACGGGTTGTTGTTTGGCGGCGAACGCTTTGTAGGCGCGTTCGAAATCCTTTGTCTGCATGCAGATCGCCTGGGCCTGCGCTTCGGCTTCGATGGCCATGTCGAGGCTCATGCTCCACTCCTGATGGAGCATGTTCTTGGTCATCGCGTTGGCGAAGGCAGGGCCGGCGACCAGGCGCGCGGCCCAGGCATGCGCTTCCTTCTCCAACTCCGTCGCGGCGACGATCTTGTTGAAGAAGCCCCAGCGCTCGCCCTCCTCCGCCGTCATGTTGCGGCCGTAGTAGAGAAGTTCGGAGGCGCGGCCTTGGCCGATGATGCGCGGCAGCATCGCACACGCGCCCATGTCGCAACCAGCGAGGCCGACGCGGTTGAAGAGGAACGCGACCTTGGCTTCGGGTGAGGCGAGGCGAATGTCGGAAGACATTGCGATGATCGCGCCCGCGCCGGCGCAGACGCCGTTGATGGCGGCGATGATCGGTTGGGGCGCTGCGCGCATCGCTTTTACGAGGTCGCCGGTCATGCGCGTGAACTTCAGCAGATCCGGCATGTCCATCTGGACCAAGGGGCCGATGATTTCGTGGACGTCGCCGCCGGAGCAGAAATTCCCCCCTGCCCCGCGCATCACGATCGCCTTGACGGCGGGCGCGTAGACGAGGTTGCGGAATGTGTCGCGCAATTCGGCGTAGGACTCGAAGGTCAGCGGGTTCTTTCGGTCCGGGCGGTTCAGCGTGATCGTGGCGACGCCATCGGCGAATTCCCACAGGAAGTGCGTCGGCGCGAAGGTCGCTGGGTTCATAAGTCGGCTCTCCTGCGCGGTGTGCATGCGCGAGATGCGGTGTACGGTTGTTGCTCTGACGGCGCAGCTTAAACTACTTTCCGGCGCAAAGGAGAAGGGCTCGTGGCGCAAGGCGGCAGACATGCGTTCGTCACCGGCGGCGGCAGCGGCATCGGCCTTGCCATCGCAACGGCCCTGACCGGCGCGGGCTGGCGCGTGACCATCGCTGGACGCGGCCGGGACAGGCTCGATGCGGCGGCGCGCGGGTTGCCCGGCGCTCATGCTGAGCCGATCGACGTCACAGATGTGGAGGCGGTGACGACCGCCATTCGCCGTGCCGCGGGTGCGTTGGGGCCGATCCAATTGCTCGTCAACAATGCCGGCGGCGTTACGTCCGCGCCGTTCGAGAAGACCAGCGTCGATGCATGGCGGCACACGCTCGACCTTAATCTGATGGGCGCGGTGCATTGCACGCAGGCGGTGCTGCCCGACATGAAGACTGCGCGCTGGGGGCGGATCGTCAATGTGGCCAGCACGGCGGGGCTCGTCGGCTATCGCTATGTCAGTGCGTATGTCGCGGCCAAGCATGCGGTTGTCGGACTGACAAAAGCGTTGGCGCTGGAGGTTGCGAAGAGCGGTATCACCGTCAATGCGGTGTGCCCGGGGTTCACCGATACAGACATCGTTTCCTCCGCCGTGAAGACGATCAGCAAGGCTTCGAACCGCTCGGAGGCCGACGCTCTTTCGACATTCACCGCGACAAACCCGCAAGGACGATTGGTGCGACCGGATGAAGTTGCCTCCGCAGTGCTGTGGCTGGCGTCCGACGAGGCGACTGCCGTCAACGGAATTGCATTGCCCGTCGCCGGCGGCGAGGTGGCTTGAGGTGAGCGAGATGACGTATCAGCCGCCGACGTTTCCTGACGCGTTCAACATGGCGGACTATTTTGTCTTCTCGAATATCGAGGCGGGGCGCGGAGCGAAAGTAGCCATCCATTTCGAAGGCCGCGCGATCACCTATGCCGAGGTCGCCGAGAACGTCATGCGCGTTGCGCGCAATCTCGTCGGCGACGGCTTGTTGCCGGAGCAGCGCGTGCTCGTGTGCATGGCAGACCGGCCGGAGTTTGTTTATGCGTGGTTCGGCGCGATCAAGGCGGGGGCGGTCGTTACGCAGATCAACCCGCTGCTGCCTGCAGCCGATTACTCGTATTACTTGGAATATGTGAAGCCGCAGTTTGCCTTCGTCGACGAGCAGAGTTTGCCGGCGTTCGATGCCGCGCTCGCCAATACGCGTCATTGCGGACGCGACAATGTCATCGCGGCGGCTCGCGACACCGGCGGTCATCCGTCGTTCGATGCTTGGATGTTACGCGAGCCGAAGGCCGGTGCCGAGCCGTGGCCGACGCGCAAGGACGATCCTGCCGTTTGGCTTTTCACCAGCGGCACGACGGGGCAAAGCAAGGGGGCGGTGCATTGCCACTTTCATTTCCCGTTCAACACCGAGGTCTATGCCAAGCGCTTCATCGGTATGCGCGAGAGCGACGTCACGATTTCAGGGCCGCGGTTGTTCTTCGGGTATGCGACGGGCACGAATGTGATGTTTCCGTTCGCCGTCGGCGGGACGACCGTTTTGTTCCGTGAGCAACCGACGCCGGAGTTGCTGTTCGAACTGATCGCAAAGCACAAGCCGACGGTGTTCACGAGCGTGCCGACGTTGATCAACAAGATGCTGCAGGCGCCGGACGGTGCGCGGCGCGATCTGTCGAGCGTGCGCTTTATGTGGAGCGCCGGAGAGGCGTTGCCGCGCGAGCTGCACGAGCGCTGGGACCGCGCGTTCGGCGTGCCGATCATCGATGGGATCGGCAGCGCAGAAAGTTTTCACATCTATATCAGCAACCGGCCGGGCGACATTCGGCCGGGGAGTCTGGGCAAGCTGGTGCCGGGGTATGAGGCGAAACTCGTCGATGATGACGGCGCTGCCGTTTCGCAGGGCGATGTGGGGACGCTGTGGCTCAAGGGGGATTCTGCGGCGACGCACTATCACGGCGCCTATGAGAAATCGAAGGAACATCTGCGCGGCGGCTGGATCGTCAGCGGCGATAAATTCCGGCAGGATTCCGACGGCTATTGGCACTATGAGGGACGCGGCGACGATTTGATCAAGAGCGGCGGCATTTATGTGAGCCCTCTGGAGGTCGAGAATTGTCTGATGCAGCATGAGGCGGTGCGCGAGTGCTGTGTGGTCGGGCGGCGCGACGATGCGGGGCTTGAGAAGCCGCTTGCCGTTGTCGTTCTGAAGACGGAGCGCGCGGCGAGCGAGGCCGACCTGATCGCGTTCGCCAAGGTCAAGCTCGCGCGGTACAAGGCGCCGCATTGGGTGAGGTTCGTCGACAAACCTCTGCCCCGCAATGATCGCGACAAGGTCGATCGCAAGAAGCTGAAGGCGGAACACGGATGAAGCCTGCTTTCGGCGACAACGCTTGGACCGCGGTGCGCGATGCGCTGAAGGCGGGCAAACCCGTCGTCGCCATTCTGCCGTGCGGCGCGACCGAGGCGCATGGACCGCATCTGCCGCTCAACACGGATGTGCTGATCAGCGAGGGGATGGCGGCGCATGCCCTGCCCTTGCTCGCCGAGCGCGGGTATGCGGCGACGGTGCTGCCGGCGCTGGCCTATGCGCCGGCGAATTATGCCGAGGCATTTCCGGGGACGATCACGATCGGAACGGCGACGGCGAAGGCTTTGTTGATCGACATCGCGCGCGGTTTGAAAGCTCAAGGGTTTGCGTGTCTCGCGCTCGCCAACAGTCATTTCGATCCGGCGAATGTGGCGATGCTTCGCGAGGCGGCGGACGAGATTGTCGCGCTGGGATTGCCGGTGGCTTTCCCCGATTTCACGCGGCGCAAGTTGGCGCAGACTTTGACGGCCGAGTTTCAGTCAGGCGCGTGTCATGCGGGGCAGTATGAGACGAGCCTTGTCATGGCTGCGCGGCCGGATTTGGTCGACGAGGCAGCGCGGCGCGCGTTGGCCGACAATCCGGCGAGCTTGACCGAGGCGTTCGCCAAGGGCGCGAAGACGTTTCACGAAGCGGGCGGGCCTGAGGCTTATTTCGGTTATCCGCAGCGCGCAACGGCGGCCGAGGGCGCGGCAAGCTTTGCCGTCATGGCAGAGGCGCTGGCGGTCGCCGTGGACGAGGCTTTGCGGGGCTGAACGGCGCCGGTTGAGAACGCCGGTCGCGGTTGCTACATTGGCTTCAGACATCAATCTTTCGCGCGGCCCGCAGCGCATTGCCGGCGCCGGCGCGACACCAAGGTGGCAGAAATGCCCTCCATTGAGCAGCACCGGGCGCGGCATCCGGAGATTCGCGCCGACTTCACCATTGATCAGCATTGGGACCGCTATACGCGTGAGGAGCACGCGACGTGGCGGACGCTTTACCGGCGGATGGAGAAGATTCTGCCGGGGCGGGCTTGCGACGAGTTTCTGCACGGGCTCAAGGCGCTGAAGATCGGCGACGAACAGATTCCGGATATGGAGCGGTTGTCGGACGAACTCTACAAACTGACGCGCTGGCGGGTGGTGGCGGTGCCGTCGCTGGTGCCGGATGAAATTTTCTTCGACCACTTGGCCAACCGGCGCTTTCCGGCGGGGCAGTTTATTCGCCGGCCGGATCAGTTGGATTATATCGAAGAGCCGGATGTTTTTCACGACGTGTTCGGTCATGTGCCGATGCTCGCGTTGCCGGTGTTTGCCGATTACATGGAGGCGTACGGCAAGGGTGGCTTGCGGGCGCAGGGGCTTGGGGCATTGACGAACTTGGCGCGGCTCTATTGGTATACCGTTGAGTTCGGGTTGATCGCGAAGCCTGAGGGTTTGCGGATCTTCGGTTCGGGGATCGCCTCGTCGAGCGCGGAGTCCGTGTACTCGGTCGAGGATGGATCGCCTAACCGGATCGGATTTGATCTTGAGCGCGTGATGCGCACGAAGTACCGGATCGACGATTTTCAAGAGAGCTATTTTGTCATCAACTCCTTCGATCAGTTGTTTCAGGAGACGTATAAGGATTTTGGGCCGCTTTACGGGAAGCTGAAGGTTGGGCCTACGTTTGAGCCTGGGACCATTCTTCCCACCGACAAGCTGCATCATCGGGGGACGCACCGGTATCAGCCGGGGTCGCATCGGGCTTCGGCTTAGGCTTCTTCTTTGAAGTAGGGTTCGACTTTGCCCTTGAGCTTGATGGTCATGGGGTTGCCCTTGCGGTCGCGGCCGGTGCCGACGGCCAGGCGCACCCAGCCTTCGGAGACGCAGTATTCTTCGACGTTGGTTTTTTCGACGCCGTTGAAGCGGATGCCGACGCCGCGCGTCAGCAGGGCTTCGTCGTAGTAAGGGCTGCCCGGCGAGGCGGCCAGGCGGTCGGGCGGTGTTTCGCTCATCTATTCCTTATACCACACGATCTGCGTCGAGGTCGCAAGCAGGCGGCCGTCTTTGCCCCACAATTCCGCGGCTTGGTCGAAGAAGCCGCCGGCGAAAATATGGGCGGTGGCGTGGCCGAGCAACGGGTCGCTCCCTTGGGCCTTCATCTGGTCTTCGCCGGCGTGGAAGAAGGTCGTCAGGGACACAGTGCCGACGGGGACGAAGACATTGCGGACGACGAAGGCGCGGATGATGAAGGCGTCGCTGAGCGCGGCCAGCGACACGTAGTCGAGGGGGCGGTTTGGTTTGTCGCGCATCCAGACTTGCGTGACGGGTTCGCGCAGGTTGGCGTTCGGTTCGCGGGACGTGAAGTCGACCTCGCCTTTCGCGAAGCGCATCTCGTAGCTCGACAGCCAGCCGAACCGGTTGCCGAAGTCGAACACCGGGACTTGGTCGGCGGGTGCGATTGCCGGCGGGTGCGCGGTGACGTGCGACCAGACTTCGCGGCGCATGCCGCAGACGACGCTGGCGGTGGCGGCGACCTTGCCGGACTGCGTGAGTTCGAGCGACCAGTGTTGCGTCGATTTTCCGGTGCGGCGTTCGCGGCAGGCGATTTCGAAGTCGCCTTCGGTGAGGGCGGCGCAGTAGTTGACGGTGAGCGCGATCGGCGCGCCTTGGCGGCGGTCGTCTTCCATCACCGCGCGCATCAACACTGCTGCGGTGAAGCCGCCGAACATGCCGCCCATGTTGGTGTAGTGCGAGGTTGTGCGGCCGGCGAGGCGTTCGGGGGCTAATTTCTCTAGGGCCGTGGCTTGGTCGAGCGGGTGCATGGCTTTCAACGCTGTCTCAGTTTCGAATGTCGGGATGCGTTGAATATTCATGCGTGGTTCGGTCTTGTCCATGATGTCTCAGGTAATGGCAGATGCCGCAGCGTCAGCGCGTTCTTCGTGGGCGCGGATGGCGTCTAGGAATGTGTGCGCGAACTCTTTCAGCTTTGCGGCGCCGACGCCGTGGATCTCGGCGAACGCGTCCGTCGTGCGCGGTTTGCGGTCGGCCATGTCGATCAGGCTTTTGTCGGAGAAGATGAGATAGGCGGCGACGCCGCGTTCCTTTGCGATGCGCAGACGCAGTTGTTTGAGCGTGGTGAGGAGCGAGGCGTCGATGTCGCTGCTGACACTCGCGGCTTCGCGGGCGATGCGTTCGGCGCGCTTGGGTTTGCCGGGCGGGCGGAAGTCGAAGGTGCCTTTGCCGGCGAGGAGGGCGCGGCCCTTTGGCGTCATGCTGAGGCCGCCGTAGCCTTGCATGTCCACCGTCAGGTAATCGCCGGCGACGAGTTGGCGGGTGAGCGATTGCCACTCCTCGCGTTTGCGGTGGTGGCCTTTGTTGAAGGCTTCGAGCGCGTCGTGACGAGCGCGCGTGACCTTCTCCGTTAGGCCGCCGACCAACACGTCGACGATGTGGCCGGCGCCATAGCGGCCGCCTGTCGCTTGCACGGCGGCGAGAGCGAGGCGGGCGTCGTCGGTCGCGTCGATCATCGCGACGGGCGTGGTGCAGGCGTCGCAGTTGCCGCACGGCTCGCCCCGTTCCCCGAAATAGCGCAGCAGGATTTGGCGGCGGCAGCTGGAGGCTTCGCAGAAGCCGAGCAGCGCGCCCAGGCGTTGGTGTTCGCGGCGCTTGCGGTCGGCGTCAGAGTCTTCTTCGTCGATGAACATGCGGCGCATGCGGATGTCGGCGAGGCCGAAGAGCATGTGCGCCTCGGCCGGTTTGCCGTCGCGGCCGGCGCGGCCGAATTCCTGATAGTAGGCCTCGAGGCTGCCGGGTAAGTCGGCGTGGAAGACGAAGCGCACGTCGGGTTTGTCGATGCCCATGCCGAAGGCGATGGTCGCGGCCATGACGATGCCGGGCTCGGTCATGAAGGCGTTTTGGCTGGCCTCGCGCGCGTCTTTGTCCATGCCGGCGTGGTACATGCGCGCCTTGAAGCCGGCTTCGGCGAGCGTGATCGCCGCTTCTTCCGTGCGTTTGCGTGAGAGGCAATAGACGATGCCGCTCTTGCCCTTGTGGCGCGCGGCGAAGGCCAGCATCTGGCGTTTCCATTCGCGCTTCGCCTCGACCGTCAGCGCGATGTTCGGGCGGTCGAAGCCCAGCACGAACGTTTCGACCTTGTCGTGGAAGAGTTGGAGCGCGATGTCGGCGCGCGTGGCCTCATCCGCCGTCGCGGTGAGCGCCACCATCGGCGTGCGCGGGAACATGTCGCCGAGCCGCGCGAGCATCTGATACTCCGGTCGGAAGGCCGGTCCCCATTGCGAGACGCAATGCGCCTCGTCGATGGCGATGAGGCGCACGTCGAGACGGCCGAGTGCGGCCAGCATGCGATCCGTCATCAGCCGTTCGGGCGAGAGATAGAGCAAGCGCGTCTCGCCCGCGGCCGCGCGCTGCCACGCGGCGACGTTCGCGTCGCGGTCTTGGGCGGAGTTGATCGCGTCGGCCGCGACGCCCGCGAGGCGCAGCGCCGCGACCTGATCCTGCATCAAGGCGATGAGCGGCGAGACGACGACGGTGAGCCCGCCGAGCACCAGCGCCGGCACCTGGAAGCAGAGCGACTTGCCGGCGCCGGTCGGCATCACGGTGAGCACGTTGCGGCCGGCGAGCAGCGCGTCGACCACCCGCTCCTGCCCGGGCCTAAAGCCGTCGAAACCGAAGACGTCTTTCAGGACCTGATACTTCGGATCAGGCACGACTTCGGCGAGCGACATCGCGGGGACCGGGCGTTTGAGCGCGTGTAAGGCTGAGCCCTGGCTATAGCCTGCCCCACTCTTCTCAGCCATCCGGAACGCCGCCATCGCCTCAACCTAAAGTTGCGGTTGTAGTGTGCGATGTAATCCTATCCGTCACGGCGTCACGTGATTGATATTGCTGATGTTTTGCCGTTTTTGATCCGTCACGCATCCGCCACGTCCGTCACAAAGTGCGGGGAGGTTTCCCCTGGATTTGTTTGTATGGAACAAATATAGAACATTGTTTGCCAGGCTTCAACGTGCAGAGAGCGGCTGCGACCGGATGCTCGCTACGTGCCGTCTGACGGTTTCCAACTGGGTTGCGCGTCGAAAGACTGCACGTTCGGATCGACGGCGTCCCAGTGCGGGCGGCTGCGGGCGAAGATGGCGACTTGCGGCGTCAGGGCGCTTGGATCGTTGAGCGTACCGCAGGCGACCGTCATGACGCCCGGCATGTTGGTGTTCTTGCCGAACAGCCGGCTGCTGCAGGTGGCGCAGAAGAGGTGCGAGACCGTGCTGCCGCTGTCACCGGTGCTTTGGTATTCGCTCATACGGCCGGCGATCTCGATCTGTTCGACCGCAAACATCGCGCCAGTGATGTGACCCGCCCCGCTCACGCGTTGGCAGTCACGGCAATAGCAGTGCGCAACGATGATCGGCTTACCACTGATTTTGTACGCGACAGCGCCGCACAGGCATCCACCTTCCAACATACGAAGTCTCCGTTCGACGCCGTCGGGCGATAGCACGGCCACCTGCACGGCGCCAGGCTGCGACATTGACTCCGTTCTTCGTACTCTCTACTACGTTTTTTGTAGTTCGAAGATGGGAGAGCGATGATGAAGGTTTCGGGGCAGTGTTTGTGCGGGGCGGTCCGCTATCAGGGCGATGCGGAGCCGATGTTTCAGGCCAAGTGCTATTGCACCGACTGCCGCAAGATGAGTGCGGCCGGACACGCGGCGATGATGGGGTTCGCCAAGAACGCGATCAAGATCACCGGCGAGCTCAAGGCCTATCACTCGAAGGCCGGCAGCGGCGCCGATGTGCAGCGCAGCTTTTGCCCCACCTGCGGCGCGGGAGTCTTGTCGGAGAATGCGGGTATGCCGGGCGTGATCTTCCTGCGCGCCTCGACGCTTGACGATCCGAACCTGTTCGCGCCGCAGATGATCGTTTGGGCGTCGCGCGCCCCGGCATGGGATGCAGTTGCGCCCGCCGGCGTGCCGGCTTTCGCCCAAGGTCCACAGCGCGGTTGAGGACGACGCATGACGACACACAGCATTGCGCAGCAACCGGCGAGCGCCCGCGCCTTCTGGCTCGGCGTCGCCGCCTATCTCGTGCCCACGTTTCCGATCGCTTATGTGTGGCACCTTGTGGTGTTCGCCGACGCCTATCACGCGCTTTCAATGTACCGCGACGACGTCATCGTGCCGTTCGGCTTTCTGTCGATGGTGATCCAGGCGTTGGCGTTTTCATGGGTTTATCCGCGCGCGTTTCCCGAGCGCGGCCGTGCGTTTCTTATGAACGGACTTACCTATGGCGCGGCGATCGGGGTTCTGTCGTGGTCGTTCACCACGCTGGCGGTCGCCGCCAAAAACGTCATGTCGTCGGTGCCGGACTATCTCATGCTGGAGACGGCGTTCACCGTGCTGCAATTCTTGATCGTGGGTCCTCTGATCGCGCTTGCATACCGAAGGTGACGTCCACAAACATCGCGCATGAGTAAAACGCACTACGCTCAGTTCTGCGCCCTTGCGCGCGCCGCCGAGATTGTCGGTGAGCGATGGACGCTTTTGATCGTTCGCGAACTGCTGCTCGGGCAAAAGCGCTTCGGCGACCTTGCGGCCCGGCTCAACGGTGTTAGCCCGACCGTGCTGTCCGAGCGGCTGAACGCGCTGATTGAGGCGGGTGTCGTCGCACGCGTCTCTCTTCCCGCACCGTTCAGCGCCCAAGTCTATGAATTGACTCCGATCGGGCGCGATTTGAAACCGGCCATTCGCGCGCTCATCCGCTGGGGCGGGCATTTCCTCTTCCCCATGCGCGACGACGATGCCTTCGAACCCGATTGGGTGTTGCTGGGTCTAGACGCCGTCACGCGCCAAACGCGCTCGCCCGCACGGAAGATCGTGCTGCGGATTCGCCACAAGGCGAAGTCCGCGAGTTTCGTGGTCGAGGGTGGTGCGCGTGGCACGACAATCGAACGCGGCGAAGGCCCGGGCAACGCGGCGATTGAGGCGCGCTTTGACACCGTGCTTCAGATGTTGGCGCGCCGCGTCACGCTGGATGACGCCGTCGCGCAGCGCCTAGCGAAGGTCGAGGGATCGCTGACGGCGGCGCGAACCTTGCCGCAACTGTTCGATTTGGTTGAGCGATAGGCGCTCGTTTCAAAGAATGAGACCTGCGGCCTTCTCAGCTTGCATCCGGCGCGCCGAAACACCCGCGGCGTCGTGATTGGTTGGCCGGCGAGAGTTAATTTCAGGTGGGGTGCCAATATGTCAATTTCCGCTTCCGAGGTTCGGCGCCACGACATGATGTTGCCTCGTTTGCGATCGCTACTTGGTGGACTTACGGTGACTCAAGTGCCGTAGGATTTCCGATGCGGGAGCCGGTGCAATGATTCGATACGCTGAACGCGTTCTGCCGTTTGTGCTTGCGCTGTGGGCCACCGCTTTCGTGGCGCGGGCGGATAGTTGGCCGGGGCCTGTTGTCGATGAGGTTTTCAGTGCGTCGCGCGATTATTTCGTGCGCGTCGTTCCGGGCGAGAGTTTGGGCGATACCTTCGGCTTTGCGAGCGCGAAGAAGGGGAAGTATGCGACGGCGGAGTTTTATCGGCGCGAGGCGGATCGGTCTTATCGGTTGACGGGGACGGCCACGCTGCGCAATCCGATTGCGCCGGTTTCATTTTTCGTCGCGAATGACGGGCGGTTGGCGACGGTCGACAATTGGCACAATCGCGGCTACGGCGCGGTCGTGGCGATCTATTGCCCGGACGGTAAGGTCACGAAGGCCTACTCGCTCGCGGACTTGTTCTCGGCCGAGGAAATCGAGGCGTTCGGCCACAGCGTGTCGTCCATTCAGTGGCACGATGGGCCCGTCTATATCAACGCGGATCAGCGGACGCTTTATCTTATGGTGCGCAGCGGCGCCGATCTCGTGTTCGGATTGGAAAGCGGCCGGTATGCTTTCTGCGAAACGCGCGACAAGCACTATGCCTGCCGCGACAGCAATGCCGAGCGGACGTGGCGGCCTTACGCAGAGGTCGTGCCGGTTCGGTGACTTCTCCTGCTGCGGCACCGCCGTCAGCCAGCTTAGCTGCCCTGACCCCTCACCCGCTCGGCTTCGCCTCGCGTCCTCTCCCGCAAGGGGAGAGGGGATTGAGCGCGACCGGCAACGCTCTCGACCTGCGAGCCTGATGCGTTAAGCTGCGGTCATCGCCATTTCCACTGGAGACATTCCATGAGCACGGCCCACACGAATGCTTCGGCACTTGATTTTGATCCTGATGCGCTGCGTCAGAAATATCGCGAGGAACGCGATCGGCGGCTGCGGCCGGATATGGATGCGCAGTATGTCGAGGCGGCCGGGGATTTTAGCCGGTATGTCGATGATCCTTATGTTGAGGCTCGGTTTTCGCGGACTCCGCTGAACGACGAGGTTGATGTTCTTGTCGTCGGTGGTGGGTTTGGCGGGCAGATTGCGGCGGCGCGGTTGCGGGAGGCTGGGGTTCGGGACATTCGCATTGTCGAGAAGGGCGGCGACTTTGGCGGGACTTGGTATTGGAACCGCTATCCGGGCGCGCAGTGCGATATCGAGGCTTATATCTATCTGCCGCTGCTGGAAGAGACGGGGTTTATCCCGAAGGAGAAATACAGTTTCGCGGCCGAGATACGCGCGCATGCGCGGCGTATCGGCGAGACGTTCGATCTTTACAGCAAGGCTTGTTTCCAGACGGAGATCCGGGAGGTTCGCTGGCTGGAGGATGAGCAGAAGTGGTTGATCACCACCAATCGCGACGACCATATGAAGGCGCGGTATGTGGTGATGTCGAGCGGGCCTTTGAACCGGCCGAAGCTGCCTGGGATTCCTGGGATCGAGACGTTTCGGGGACATAGTTTTCATACCAGCCGCTGGGACTATGACTATACCGGCGGGTCGTCGGAGGGTGGGCTCGATAAGCTTGCCGATAAGCGGGTTGCGATCATCGGCACCGGCGCGACGGCCATTCAGTGCGTGCCGCATCTCGCGCGTCATGCGAAGCATCTTTATGTGTTTCAGCGGACGCCCTCTTCCGTCGACGTGCGCGGCAATGGGCCGACCGATCCGGCTTGGGTGAAGTCGCTGACGCCCGGGTGGCAGAAACGGCGGATGGAGAATTTCAACATTCTCGTCAACGGCGGCCATCAGGACGAGGATTTGGTCAGCGACGGGTGGACGGACATCATTCGCAATTTGGCGACGATGGCGGCTTTGCGGCGGCCGGGTGCGGGCGCGATGTCGCCGGAAGAGATGGCGCGGGAGATGGAGCTCGCCGACTTCCGCAAGATGAACCAGGTTCGCGCGCGCGTGGATGCGATCGTCAAGGACAAGAAGACGGCCGAAGCGTTGAAGCCTTGGTATCGGCAGTTCTGCAAGCGGCCGACGTTCAACGACGAGTATCTTCCCACGTTCAACCGGCCGAACGTGACGCTGGTCGATACGCTGGGACGCGGGGTTGATCGTGTCACCGAGACGGGGTTGGTGTTCGACGGCGTCGAGTATCCGGTCGACTGCATCATCTTTGCGACCGGGTTCGAGGTGGGCACCGCCTATACGCGGCGCGCGGGGTTTGAGGTGCATGGGCGCGAGGGGCGGACGCTGACCGATCATTGGTCGGGCGGCATGAAGACGTTGCACGGGCTTTACGCGCATGGCTTCCCGAACCTCTTCCATATGGGCATTACGCAGAACACGTTGACGCCGAACTTTCCGCACATGCTGGATGAGCAGGCGTTTCACATCGCCGATGTCGTGCGGCGCGCGGGCGAGCGTCAGGCGGCGAAGGTTGAGGTGACGCCTGAGGGCGAGGCGGCGTGGATCGACACGATCAAGCGTAACGCGTTGCAGAATGCGGCGTTTCGCGCGGAGTGCACGCCGGGCTACTACAACGGCGAGGGGCGCGCGGGCGCCGGGTTCTTGGACGGGCTCTATGGACCGGGGTCGGTGGCGTTCTTCGAACTCGCGCGCGAGTGGCGGGCGAAAGAGGATATGCCGGGGTTGTCGGTGAGCTGAACGTCAGTACGTCGGTACGGTTTCGGCAATGAGGCCGATCTGCACGATGAGGCCGCCGAGTAAGAGCGCCAATATGGCAGCAGCTTCCGTGAGCGCATGCAGTGTTCGGGGGCCGACGAAGCGGCGCGCCGCTGTCTTTGCGGTGACGACAAACATCAAGGCGGCCGCAGTGACAGCGCCAGAGACGGCGAGCGCTTCCCTCGCGAGACGCTCGTCTGTCATCAACATGCCAAAGCACTGCGTGAACATGATGGCGGTCCTTCCGAACTGTCCTTATCAATCTATAGCCAATTGTTGATGCACTCCAGCCCCACGCTAGCCGTGTATATGGGGCGTGGCGTATGTTGATTCTTCGTTGTTAAGTCAGGCGTGGGGACACCAATGGATCGCCGTCAGTTTCTAGTGACGTCTTCGGCCGCTGCTTTGCTTGCGGCTTGTGAGAGCGTTCCGAAGAGTGTCGGGATCGACGTGCTCATTCGCGGCGGCACCGTGTTCGACGGGACGGGGGCGCCGGGGCGGCGGGAGGATGTGGCGATCGTCGGCGACCGGCTGGCGCTGTTCGGCAACCTTTCGACGGCGCGGGCGCGGCATGTGATCGATGCGCGGGGGCTCGCCGTCGCGCCGGGGTTCATCAACATGCTGTCGTGGGCGAACGAGAGTTTGCTGCATGACGGGAAGTCGCAGAGCGACATTCGCCAGGGCGTGACGCTGGAGGTGATGGGCGAAGGGGACTCCATGGGGCCTTTGAACGACGCCATGAAGGCGGAGGCCGTGAAGCTGCAGTCCGACATCAAATACGACGTGTCGTGGACGACGCTGGGACAGTATCTCGAACTGCTGGAGCGGCGCGGCGTTTCGACCAACGTCGCCTCGTTCGTCGGCGCGGCGACGGTGCGCGCGCATGTCTTGGGATTTGACAACGTGCAGCCGACGAAGGCGCAGCTTGTGGCGATGCAGGAGTTGGTGCGCGGGGCGATGCGCGAGGGGGCGCTGGGCGTCGGCTCGTCGCTGATCTATGCGCCGGGGAGTTTTGCGAAGACGGATGAGCTGGTCGCGCTGACGGCGGCGGCGCATGAGTTCGGCGGTGGGTATATCTCGCACATTCGCAGCGAGGCGGACCGGTTCTTGGAGGCGATCGACGAGCTTATCGAGATCGGGCAGCGCACCGGAGCGCCGGTGACGATGTATCATATGAAGCCTGCGGGCGCGAAGAACTGGACGAAGTCGAAGGCGGGAATCGCGCGGCTGAACGCGGCGCGCGCGAAGGGCATCGACGTCAGCGCAAATATTTATCCGTACACGGCGGGTGCGACGGGGCTCGACGCCGCGATGCCGCTGTGGGTGCAGGAAGGCGGCTTGAGCGCGTGGATCGCGCGTTTGAAACAACCGGAGTTGCGCGCGCGGGTGTTGCGCGAGATGCGCGCGCCGGCTGTGGGGTGGGAGAGCCTCTATCAGGCGGCGGGCAGCCCCGACAAAGTTCTGCTGATTGCGTTCAAGAACGACAAGCTGAAGCCGCTGACCGGCAAGTCGCTGGCGGAGGTCGCGAAGATGCGCGGCGTGTCGCCGGAAGATGCGATGATCGATCTCGTCATCGAGGACGGCAGCCGCGTGGGGACCGCGTACTTCGTGATGAACGAGGAGAATATCCGGCGCAACATCGCTTGGCCGTTCACGGCGGTTGGGTCGGACGCGGAGAGCCTCGCGCCCGAGGGCGTGTTCCTGAAATCCAATCCGCATCCGCGGGCGTATGGGGCGTTCGCGCGCTTCTTCGCGAAGTATGTGCGCGAGGAGAAGGTGATTTCACTTGCCGAAGGGATTCGCCGCGTGACGGGGTTGCCGGCTCAGCAGCTGCGGCTGAAGGATCGCGGGCGGTTGGCGCAAGGGTACGTGGCCGACGTCGTCGTGTTCGATCCGGCGAAGATTCAGGATCACGCGACATTCGCTAAGCCGCATCAGTATTCGACGGGCGTAAGCCACGTGCTCGTCAACGGCGTGCAGGTGCTGCGCGACGGCGAGCATACCGGCGCTACGCCGGGACGCTTCGTGCGCGGGCCGGGATGGAAGCCGGCTTAGCTTTTCTTGCGTAGGATCGCGCGGGCGGCGGTGACGGCGGTAGCGAAGGTTGCTTGGAGGAGATAGCCGCCTGTCGGGGCTTCCCAGTCGAGCATTTCGCCGACGGCGTAGACGTTCGGCATAGCGCGCAGCATCAGGTCTTCGTCGAGGGCTTCGAGTTTGATGCCGCCTGCGGTTGAGATTGCGCGCTCGATCGGTTGTGTGCCGGTGAGTTTGAGAGGCGCGGCTTTGATTTGAGCGGCGAGCGTTGCGGAGTCGGCAGCCGGTGCGCCGTATGTTTCGCGCAGGAGGTTGATGGCGACCGGCGCGAGGTTGATCGCTTTGCGCAGGAAGTTGGAGAGGCTGTCGCTGCCGCGCGGGCGGGACAGTTTGGTTGTGAGATCGGCTTGGGTGATGTCGGGGCGGAGGTCGATGGTTGGGGTTGCCGTTCCCTGCCCTTCTATCGCTTCGCGCAATGGCGCGGAGAGGGCGTAGAAGGCGCCGCCTTCGATGCCGGTTTTGGTGATCATCGCTTCGCCGCGGACGGTGCGGCCGTTGAAGGTGAGTGCGATGGCTTTCAGGGGTTCGCCTTCGAAGCGGCGGAGGGGGTCACTCCAGGCGACGGTGAAGCCCATGTTCGCCGGACGCAGCGGCGTTATGGGGACACCTTGCTTGACGAAGATGTCGACCCAAGCGCCGTTCGAGCCCAGGCGCGGCCAGCTCGCGCCGCCGAGCGCCAGGATCGTCGCGTCGGCTTTGGCCGTCACGTCGTTCGCGAAGATCAGGTCGCCGGTTGCGGTCCAACCTTGCCAGCTATGGCGCGTTTTGATTTCGACGCCCTGCGTGTTGAGGCGGGCGAGCCAGGCGCGCAGTAGCGGGGACGCCTTGAGTGATTTTGGGAAGATGCGGCCGCTGCTGCCGACGAAGGTGGGTTGGCCGAGACCTTCCGCCCATTCGATCAGGGCTTGCGGCGGGAAGGCCTCGATGATCGGGGCGAGGCGTGCGGCGGCTGCGCCGTAGCGAGCTTTGAAGCGGTCGAGCGGTTCGGAATGCGTCAGGTTAAGCCCGCCCCTGCCCGCGATCAGCAGCTTGCGCGCGACGGAGGGCATGCGGTCGTAGACCGTCACGGTGAGCCCCGCGGCGCTGAGGATGTCGGCGGCCATGAGGCCTGCGGGGCCTGCGCCGATGACGGCGATGGATTGGGGTTTGTGCATTGCGGGCTTCTCATCGCTCAAGTCCCTGCTTGTGTCCAAACGAATTGTTCGCAAGATCGGCCGCCATGAGCGAACCCGCCGCCAAACCGATCGAGATTTTTGTCGATGCCGATGCCTGTCCGGTGAAGGAGGAGGTTTATCGGGTGGCGCGGCGGTATGGGCTTAAGGTTTACGTGGTTTCCAACGGCGGCATTCGCGTGCCGCCCGATCCGTTGATCGAAGCCGTCGTTGTCGAGGCTGGGCCCGACGTTGCCGACGATTGGATCGCCGAGCGTGCCGTGCGTGGGGATGTTGTGGTCACGGCCGACATTCCGCTGGCGCATCGGTGTTTGCAGGCGGGCGCCGAGGTCATTGGGCCGACGGGGCGGCCGTTCACAACAAGCTCGATCGGGGCGGCGATGGCGCAGCGCGGGTTGATGGAGCATCTGCGATCGACGGGCGAGATCACGGGCGGACCGAAGCCGTTTGCGGCCGGGGATCGATCGCGGTTTCTGTCGGCGCTCGATGAGGCTATCAATAGGTCGAAGCGGCAACGCGCGTCGGCGAGCTAACGTCGGCCGGGCCACGAGGGGACGCACGGATCTATGCTTGGCTCGGGTATCGCAGGCGTCGTCGCGTTTTGTGTGCGGCGGTCGGGGTTCGTGCTTTTGCTTGCCGCCGTGTTCGCGGTCGCGGCGGCGGGGTATGCGGCGACGCATTTCAAGATGAATACCGATACGACGAAGCTCGTGTCGCCGGACTTGCCGTGGCGCAAGGCTGAAGCGCAGTTTCGCGAGGTGTTTCCGCAGCCGGCGAACTTGATCCTGATCGTCATCGACGGGCCGACGCCGGAGCGCACGCAAGAAGCCGCGGCGGCGCTGAGCGGTGCGCTGGCGAAGCAGACGGACTTGTTTCTCTCGCTACGCCAGCCTGGCGGCGGGCCGTTCTTCGAGCGCAACGGGTTGCTTTATCTGCCGCTCGCGCAGACGCAGTCGGCGGCGGAGCAGTTGATCGCGGCGCAGCCGTTCCTGGGCGCGCTGGCCGCGGATCCGTCGGCACGCGGCGTGATGGATGCGCTTTCGACGGCGCTTCTCGGCATCGAGGAGGGGCAGATCACGCTCGAGCGGCTGGAGCGGCCGATGCGCGAGTTGCAGCTGTCGCTCGCTGCAAAGCCTCAGCCGCTGTCGTGGCGGAAGATGATGATGGAGGGCGAGCCCGATCTGCGCGAGACGCGGCGCGTGATCGAGGCGCTGGTCAAAGTCGATTTCGGCGGCCTTAAGCCTGGCGCGAAGCCGACCGCCGCGATCCGCGATGCGGTGCAGGCGCTTGGGCTTGGCGACGTTCGCGTGCGCTTGACGGGGCCGGTGCCGATCTTCGACGAGGAGTTCGCGACGCTGACCGAGCGCGCCGTGCCGATCGCGGCGGCGACGATCGGTGTGATCGTGCTCATGCTGTGGCTTGCGTTCCGGTCCTGGCAACTTGTCGTGGGCGTGCTTGCTACGGTCCTGACGGGACTTCTCATCACCACGGCGCTTGGGCTTGTGATGGTCGAGGCCTTCAACATCATTTCGGTCGCGTTCATAGCGTTGTTCGTCGGGCTTGGCGTCGATTTCGGGATTCAGTTCGGCGTGCGCTATCGCGCCGAGCGGCATCAGGGGTTGACGCTGGAGCGCGCGATCGTCTCGGCGGCGCACGGGATCGGACCGTCATTGACGCTGGCCGCGTTTGCGATCACGGCGGGCTTCTTGGGCTTTCTGCCGACGAGTTATCGCGGCGTGGCGGAACTCGGTCTCATTGCGGGCAGCGGCATGGTGCTGACGTTCTTGCTGACGCTGACGTTGCTGCCGGCGTTGATCAAGGTGCTCGCGCCGGCTCAAGAAGGCGCCGAGGCAGGGTTTCGCGGGCTCGCGGGACTTGATGCGTTGCTGCTCAGGCGGCCGTGGGTGTTTGTGGGGTTTGCGGCCGTACTCGGCGCAGCGGCGGTCGCGGTGCTGCCGGCGCTGTCGTTCGATTTCAATTTGTTGAATTTGCGGTCGCGCGAGTCCGAGTCGATCTCGACGCTGTTGGACCTCGCGCACGATCCGGACCGGTCGCCGAATGCGATGGATGCGCTGACGCCGACGCGTGCAGCGGCGGCTGCGTTGGCGGAGCGGCTGCGCGCGCTGCCGGAGGTCGCGAAGGTTCTCACGATTGACGACTTCATTCCGGCGGATCAGGAGGCGAAGCTGGCGTTGATTGCGGATGCGGCGTTGGTGCTTGATCTCGCGCTCAATCCGGTCGCGACAAAGCCTCTGCCCACCGATGCTGACATCGTCGAAAGCGCCCGTGCGACGGCGACCGCTTTACGCAAGGCGGCGGGAGCGGCGACCAACGAGGCTGCGCAGGTGGCGCGTTCTCTTGCCGGCGGGCTTGAGACTCTGTCGAGCACGGACGCTGCGACGCGCGCGAGCATGGTCGCGCGGATCATTTCGGGATTGCCGACGCTGCTCAGCAATGTGCGCAGTCTGTTGGCGGCGGAAGCGGTGACGCTTGAGACGTTGCCGCCGGAAATCGCGCGCGACTTCATCGCACCGTCCGGCGAGGTGCGCGTGCGCATCTATCCGAAGGGCGATCCGACGGACAACGCGACGCTCTCGCGGTTCGTCGCCGCGGTGACGGCGGTGGCGCCGCAGGCGGTCGGCGTACCGCTCACACTTGAGGAGTCCGGGCGCACGATCACGGGCGCTTTCGCGGAGGCGGGTTTCTATTCGTTGGCGGCGATCGCAGTATTGCTTGCGATCACGTTAGGCAGCGTGCGGGGCGTGCTGCTCGCGCTCGTGCCGTTGGTGCTTGCGGGAGCGTTGACGCTTGCGACCTGCGTCGTCATCGGATTGAAGCTGAACTATGCGAACATCATCGCGTTGCCGCTCTTGTTCGGCATCGGCGTCGCGTTCGATATCTACTTTGTCATGGCGTGGCGCAACGGGGTGCGCAACTTGCTGCAGTCGCCGCTGACCCGCGCGGTGATTTTCAGCGCGGGGGCGACGGCGTCGGGGTTCGGCGCGCTGTGGTTCTCGAGCCACCCCGGCACATCGAGCATGGGCGCGCTGTTGATGATATCGCTCGGATGGATTCTGGCGGTGGTGTTGTTCGTGCTGCCGCCGTTGATGCAGATCACTGAGACGCGGAGCGGCCCTTCCCCGCCATGAGCTTGTCGCTCAGATCGTCGAGTTTTTTTACCAGAGCGGGCGCGCCGCCGGCCGCCACGGTCGATGCGAATTCGGAGCGGCGGGTGGCGAGCTGGCTCACGAATTCGTAGATCACGTCGATGATCTTCCACGTGCCACCGACTTCGCGCAGGCGGTAGGTCAGGTTCACGGGTTTCTCGCCTTCGGGGATGACCTGGCTTTTGACGAGTCGGTCGGGGCCGCGCACTTCGACTGTGGGATCGGTCACGAATTTCTGACCTTTGAAGACGTCGAAATTGTGGGCGTAGTTCGCGATGGTCATGCGGCGGAAGGCTGCGATCAGAGACTTGTGCTCGTCTTCCGTCATCTTCGTCCACGCCGGACCGACAGTGAATTTCGTCATCGCGGCGAGGTCGAACGCGGCGTCGACTTCGGGCTCGAGTTTCTTGAAACGGCCGGCGGTGCCCAACGCTTCGCCCTGTTTCATTGTGGTGAGAAGCGCGTCGTGGAATTTGTCGACGCGCGCGCGTGTGGGGTCAGGCGCATCGGCGGCGTGCGCGGCATGGGCCGCGAGGCTTGCAAGGAACGCCAATGCGATGAGCTTGAGCGTGCTCATGCGTCGAGTCTCCACGTTGTTCGTGGGACGATATCAGTCTTGGACGTGTTCGGCGAATACAACGTAACGCAGTGGGCCTCGCTGCAAGCCGTCAAACGGATAGCAAGTGACAAGGGCGAGGCGCCGGGTCTTGCCTTTCGTGACGATGCCGGAGGCCTGGGCGTGGACGATGGTTGAGCCCGTCATGCGGTAGCGGATTGTCTTGTTGCTCGCCGTGGTGATGTCGATTTCGTCGCCGGGTTGCAGGTTTTTGATGAAGCTGAAGTGGGTGTCGCGGTGGGCGGCGATGACTGTCGTGCCGTTTTCGCCGGGCATCGGTGAAGCGGCGACATGGGCGGGACCGAAGGCTAAGGCTTCGCCGCCGGCTTCTTTGAGGACGATCGCGTGTTCGTTGAGGCGCGGGACGGTGATGCGGGCGATGGGCCAGGTGTCGGCCCAACTCCAGGCTTTTGTTGGTTGGTGGGTGGCGAGCGTTTTAGTCCAAGCGTCTTCGAGGAGGATTTGGGCGAACTCTGCTTTGGCGCGGATGTAGAGGCCGTGGCCGGCGAAGAGTGTGCCGAGCGCTATCAGGTGGATGGCGATGAGGAGCATCCAGGTGCGTGCCTCGGTGATGTCGAGGCGCAAGGCGAAGCGGTTTGGCAGTGTTGATGTTGTGTGTGGCATGGCGCGTATCCCTCACCCCCGGCCCCTCTCCCTTCTTTCGAAGGGAGAGGGGGGAGTGATCTAGGCTTTCACGAGGCGGGTGCGAGCGGCGAACATTAGGATTGTGCCGCTGGCGAGGAGGACGAGGCCGAACAGGATCAGGAAGTCTGTGCCGGCGTCGGTTTGTGGGAGTGTGATGCCTTGGCCGTCTTTGCCGGCGGTTGCCGGTTTGTCGAGCATGGCGAGTTTGGTCATCAGGCTTGTGTCGATCGAGGCCTTGATCATCGGGCTGTCAGTGTCTTCGCCGAAGACTTTTTCGAAATCCCAGCCGTGCGGGAGGTTCGTTGGCATCTTCTGACTCGACATGGATTCGCCGGTGGGGCGGCTGGGTGTGACGTCCACTGCGACGAGGCTGGTCAGGCGCGAGACCAGGTGGTGGTTGAGGGCCACCTTGAGGACTTGCGCGTCGACGTCGCCTTCGTTGGCGCCTTTGTAGCGCGTGGCTTCGATCGAGGAGATTTTCGAGCGGGCCCAGAGTTTGGAGACGCCGTTGCCATTCACTGCGGTGGCGAGGTCCAGCGTCGTCGACCACGGGGTGTTGCCCATGCGGCCTTCGAGGCGGACTTTGCCGGACTGTGCGGTCGTCAACGCGGTCAGCACCACGGGTTCGCCGGCGTAGAGGTCCGGGATCGGGTTTGGCGCGGTTTCCAACTTCACGCCGTCTGACACGCGCAGGTCGGTCATGACCGGGCTTTCGAGTTTGTTGAAGAGTTCGGTCATGCGTTGGTCGACTTCGGCTTCCGAGCCGATGTGCAGGAAGGTGCCGCGGCCTTCGCTGGCGATGTGTTCCATCAAGAAGGAGTTGGGGGCTGAGCCGATGCCGACGGTGAACAGCCTTGAGCGGCCGAGCGATTTGCCGATTTCGGCCAGCACTTGGTCTTCGTTCGACACGGCGCCGTCGGTCAGGAAGATCACCTGGCGCAGGCGCGTGGTGTCGGTGGGCGTGTTGTCCTTTAGCGCGGCTTTGAGCGCGGGGTAGATTTCCGTGCCGCCGTTGGCGTCCAGGCCCAACACGAAGCGCACGGCCACGCCCAGATGTTCGTCGTCGGCGGGGACCGCGTCGGCGAACAGGACTTCCAGCGTGTCGTCGAAGCGGACGACGTTGAAGCGGTCGCCGGGTTTCAGCTGCTTCAGCGCCATGCCGAGCGCGGCCTTCGCCTGACGCATCGACTCGCCGGCCATGGAGCCGGAGTTGTCGATGACGAAGATCGCTTCACGCGGCTGGCGCACCTTCTTCGTGCCCGTCGGCGGTACGATCATGGCCAGGTAGTAGCTGTCGTTGCCGACCGTCTCACGGAAGAGCGTCGCTTGCGGGATGGCGTTGGGGGCCACCTTCCAGTTCAGGACGAAGTCGCGGTCGGCGGGTACCGGTCCGTCGAGCGTGATGTTCGCCGACTTGGCGTCGGGGCGGTCGACCTTCGCGGCGTGGTACGGGCTTTCGATCGCGGCGAGGGAGACGCCGGACTTCAGGTTCACGCTGAGGCTGACCGGATTGATCTTGCCGTATTTCGGGTGGATCACCGGTGGCGTGACGCGGCTGGCGTCCGGCACCGGGTTCGAGATGGCGACGATGGGGTTGTCGGTTTGGTAGCTGACCATCGCCACCGTCGCAGGCGGGGTGTAGCGCGGGCCGACGACCAGCGGCACGCGGAGCGAGAACTGGTCGCCGTCGAGGCGGACGGCCTCTTGGTATTCGATCTGGACGACGATCGTTTCGTGCGGGCCGATGTTGGCGACGGAGTTGGTGAAGATGTTCGGGCGTTCTTGTTCGATGAGGCTCGCCTTGAAGCCTTGGGCGGCCGCCTTCTCGTAGATTTGGCGGGCTTCGACTCGTTCCTTGACCTTGCCTTCCAGGAAGCGATCGCCGACCTGCATCTTCATGGTGTCGACGCCGGCGTTCTGGGGCAGAGGGTAGACGTAGACGCCCTCGACCCATTTGTCGGACGGGTTCTCGAAGCGTTGGGTGATGCGGGCGCGGGCGATGGGGCCCGAGACGTCGATCGAGACGTCGGTCTTGAGGCGCGGGGCCTCGAGGTACTTGCCGCCTTCCGTGGTCTTCAGAAGGAGGGCGCCGGTGTGCATCTCATCCGGCGTGACCAGCACGGCGGGTTGGAGGGCGGCGTTGCCGGCTTGGGTGGGCGTCGTATCGGCCCAGGTGATGGTCGGGCCGATGGCGATGGCGGTTAAGGTTGCGGCGGCGGCGATCAGGCTTGCACGCAGCAAAACGCGCGGCGACCCGCGAAGGGCGCCGCTGTGGAGCGGATTCGGTTTCATGTGAGGGTTCCCCGAAGCGGCGCCGGGTCTCTTTATGGCGTCGCTTGCGGTGGGGATATGGCGCTTGGATCGCGACGCGATTGCGATGCGAATTGGGCTTTGTTGCAGCGATTTTGGCGGATGTTTGTCCGCACGTAGTGCGCGTCACGTTGGCGACGGGATTGTCGTAATGCGTGAGCGATCGTCAGGGTACGGAGCTTCTCATCCTCCCCCGCTTCAGCGGGGTGAGGGGGACCATCGCGAAGCGATGGTGGAGGGGGGCCTTCTGAGTCGCCGGACGCGCGTCGCCCCCCTCCACCGCTGACGCGGTCCCCCTCCCCCGCTGAAGCGGGGGAGGATGAGAGAGGCTGACGCGGCGTCGGTGGCCGGTTACTCCGCGGCCGCGGCGAGTGACGGGGCTTGTTGCGTGCCGCGGATTAGTTTGCCGGGTTTGGCTCCGGTGGAGACGCCGTCGCGGAAGGTTTCGGTGCCCGCGACGAAGGTGTGGCGGTAGCCTTTGGCGCGTTGGATGAGGCGGCGGCCTCCCGCCGGTAAGTCGTAGATGATTTCGGGGGCGTCGATCGCGAGGCTCTCGAAGTCGATGATGTTGATGTCGGCGCGCATGCCTGGCGTGAGCGTGCCGCGGTCGTTTAGGCCGTAGAGTTTGGATGTGTCGTGGCATTGGCGCTTCACGGCTTGTTCTAGCGTGATGCGTGGGCCGCGGCTGCGGTCGCGGACCCAGTGCGTTAGCAAGTACGTTGGGAAGCTGGCGTCGCAGATGACGCCGCAGTGGGCGCCGCCGTCGGAGAGGGACAATACCGTGCGGTCGGATTGCAGCATTTCGTGGATGTGGTCGAAGTTGAATTCGGCGTAGTTCAGGAGCGGCAGGTAGACGTAGCCGCGGCCGTCCTTCTCCATCAGCATGTCGTAGACGATGGCGCGCGGTTCTTGGCCGGTGCGTTTGGCGAGCGCGGCGACCGACGCGTCGGCGGCGGGTTCGTAGTCGAGGCCGGTCGCGCCCATCAGGCGGAACATGCGGTCGAAGCCTCCTGTGAAGATCGCAAGCAGGCCGGCGAGTTGGCCGCCGAGTTGGACCGGCTGTTCGCCGATGATTTGGGCGCGCACTGCGGGATCGCGCAGACGTTCGAGGCGTTCTTTGATGGGGAGCGCTGCGAGCTGCATGTAGGACGGTTGGAAGGAGAAGGGGTTGATCGTCGACTCCCAGCCGAGGACGAGACCCGTCGGGCGGATGGCGATTTGGGCGTAGACGTTCGCGCCGTCGTCGTTGGCGACGTTGGCCATGCGCAGGAGCTCGCGCCAGTTGTTGGGGTTCATCGGGCTTTGCAGCATCGCGAAGGTGACGGGCACGCCGCTTTCGCGCGACATCTCGTGCATCCACGAGAATTCGCTGGCGGCGGGGGCCATGTCGGAGGCGAGTTCGAAGACGCCGTGGCCGGCTTTGCCCATGGCGTTCGCGATGGCGAGCAGTTCGTCTGCGCCGGCGAAGGTGCCGGGGACGGGCACGCCGTCTTTTGCACGGTGCAGGATTGTGCGCGAGGTAGAGAAGCCGAGCGCGCCGGCGCGGATTCCGCTTTCGACGATGGTCGCCATTTCGGCGATGTCGGCGGCGTTGGCTTTGTCGTCGTTGGCGCGTTCGCCCATGACGTAGGCGCGGACGGCGCCGTGCGGGATTTGCGCGGCGACGTCGACGGAGCGCGGCATCTTCTCCAGCGCGTCCATGTATTCGGGGAAGCTTTCCCAGCCCCAGGTGATGCCTTCGGTGAGCGCGGCGCCAGGAATATCTTCGACGCCTTCCATTAGCGCGATCAGCCAGTCGTGCTTGTCGGGCTTTACCGGCGCGAAGCCGACGCCGCAATTGCCCATGATCAATGTGGTGACACCGTGCCAGGCGGAGGGGCCGAGTTCGTCGTCCCAGGTCGCTTGGCCGTCGTAGTGCGTGTGGATGTCGACCCAGCCCGGGGCGACGAGCAGGCCCCTCGCGTCCACTTCGCGCGTGGCGGCTTCGGCGATGCGTGGGGCGACTTTGGCGATGCGGCCGTTCTTGACGGCGACGTCGGCGGTGCGGCGGTCGGCGCCGGTGCCGTCAACGACGGTGCCGTTGCGGATGATGAGGTCGAACATGAGTGGCGTTTCCTTGGAATAGCGGGATGCCGACAGGGTGTCAGCCCCGTCAGGCTGGCGCAAGCGTCGCTCATCCTCCCCCGCAAGCGGGGGGAGGTGGCGCGCCGCGAAGCGGCGTGACGAAGGGGGCTCTTCTACGGTTGACGCAGCGTCGGCCCCCTCCACCATCGCTGCGCGATGGTCCCCCTCCCCCGCTTGCGGGGGAGGATGAGATAGGCAGGAGCGGTGTCGTAAAGCGTGACGCTACTGTGTGCTGGCGCGTTGCTCGCAGCCGGGATTAATATTGCGGCATGAAGAAACCCACCGTTCTTTCCCGCGAACAGCTTTACGAGCGCGTTTGGTCTAAGCCGATGAGCGTGTTGGCGCGCGAGTTTGGGTTGACGGGGAATGCGTTGGCTAAGATTTGCAGCCGGGTTCATGTGCCCTACCCTTCGCGCGGGCATTGGATGAAGGTTTCGGCAGGGACGGCGCCGGTGCGGCCTCCTCTGCCTGCGGATCCGGGTGGCGACGGCGAGCCGATTACGATTTCGGCGGAGCGGGCGAATTCGCGGCGGACGCAGACGCGGCTTTCGCGTGAGGCGCGGCGCGAGCAGTTGATCACTGTGGCTGCGGCGATTGTCGAGCGCGAAGGGACGCATGCGGCTTCGATGAAGCGGATTGCGCGCGATGCCGGTGTGAGCGAGACGCAGGCCTACAACTATTTCCGGACGCGCGAGGCTTTGCTGGTCGAGTTGGCGCGGCGCGAGCTGCGGGCGATGCGCGACGGGCGCAAGGCCGAGATGGATTTGGCCAAGGATCACTATTCGCGGCTTGCCGCCTCGATCCGCGGATATTTGAAACAGGTCGAGGTCCGCGGCGGGTTGTTGCAGACGTTGCTGCGCAGTCCCGAAGTGCGGCTTGCCATGCGGCGGGATCATCGCGACCGGCGCGGCGACGATATGAACCGGCATGCGAGCTATCTGGTTCAGACGTTCGACGTGTCGAAGCCGGTGGCACTGGCGTGTACGAATATCTTGACCAGCTTGAGTTTGCGGGCGGGGCGGCTTGTTGCGTCGCGCAAGATTCCGGCGGCGGTGGCGGAGCGGTTGTGCATCGCCATGACCGAGCAAGGCTCGCGCGATACGGTCAAAGCGGCCGTGGGCGATCCGGCTTAGCGTTCGGCGCGCAGGAGGCCAATCCTTTCAAGGCGCTGATCGTCAGTGTGCGGCACATGTCGCGCGCGACGGCCGTGTCGACTTCGCCAAGGAACGCCAACGCGCCCGCTTCTTCCGGGATGGCCAGGATGATGTTGATGCCGGCGATGATCTCATTCGCCGGCAGGCGGATGTGACGGCGTGCCATGCGCGCCAGGCGGCGCATGACGGCGTCGCGGCGGCCGAGCGTCGCGCGGTCGTGACGCCGGGCCATATAGAGGTCGCTGAGTATGATGTGCAGCAGCGGACCCCAACGGCGGACATGTTCGAAATAGATGGTCGCGCATTCAACGGCGACCGTCTCCAACACGTCGCCTCGTGACGCCTCGTCGAGACCCGCCGCGAAGAGCGCGTCGAGTTCGCGCGCGAGAATGGCGTTCGCCAAATCGTATTGCGTCGGGAAGTGGACATAGACTAACGCCTTGCTGACCTGAGCCGAGCGGGCGAGGCCTTCGAGCGGCAACGGCAAAAACCCTTGGACCACGATCTGGCGCGCGGCGGCGTCCATCAGTTGCTCGCGCCTGGGACCCGAGGCCATCCGCTTTGGGTCGCGCTGAGTTGCCTTTTCGGTGGTGACGTCGTCCACGCGCCTTGTTCCGTGGGCCCGGAGGGTTAGTCGGAAGTTGTGATCCGCGGGACGCGATTCCCCGTGCCGCGCTCTCACCATAGCCGATCACCGTCCGGCCCCAAGGCCCCGCAACGCGGCGTCGTTAATGATGCCATGACGCTACAGCTTCCACGAAGATATGTACCGGCGCGGTCAATATTATTGACGACCACACCAACTGCAAGTAGCGTTTGACGATCGCACCAGTTTAGAGTGCGGCAAAAAATGGCTGAAACACAACGTTTCGGCGGGGAAAATGCAGGGGGGACGAATGACGTACCGTAAAGCGGTGTGTCGCGGCACAGTTGCCACCGCGGCGTTGATCTTTGTGGCCGCACTCAGCGGCAGCGCTCAGGCGCAAGACACCACTCCACCACCCAATCAAACGGACACGAGCGGACCGGTCGAGAAGGTCACGGTCACCGGTTCGCACATCAAACGACGGCGCGAGAGCACATCACTGCCCGTCGACGTCATTACGTCCGAGGACCTGGAGAAGGACGGCGCACCGACCATCGTCGAGGTGGCAAAGGCCCTGCCCGTCTCCAGCGGCGTCATCGGCGACACCAACCAATTCGACGCGCGCGCGCAAGGCTCGGAAGGCACGGCCTCCATCAACCTGCGCGGCCTCGGCCCCACGCGCACCTTGGTCCTTCTGAACGGCCGGCGCTTGGCGCTCAATCCGTTCGGCCTTGCCGGTCAGGGCATCGTCGACACGAACGTGATTCCGGTCGCAGCACTCGAGCGCATCGAAGTGCTGAAAGACGGCGCCGCGGCGACCTACGGCTCGGACGCGATCGGCGGCGTGGTCAACTTCATCACGCGCAAGAACTATGACGGCCTCAACCTGGCGGGCGATTGGCGCTTCGTCAAAGACGCCGACGGCGACTATTCGGCGCGCGGCGTCTATGGCTACGACACCGACAATTTCAACTGGCTTCTGTCGGCCGGCTTCCAGCACCGCAGCGAACTCAACGCGCTGGATCGCGAGTTCACGCAAACCGAGTACGTGGAAAATCCGGAAGGCGGCTGGACGGCCGCCGGCAGCCCGGGCTCGCTCCTCTACTTCTCACCCGGCACCACCCTTCGGCGTGACGCCGGGTGCGCTTCGCTGGGCGGATATCCCGGCTTCAGCGGTACGACGCCCGTCTGCCAGATGCAGTACATCGACTTCGACAATCTTCAGGAAGAGGAAGACAAGCTGCAGGTCTACAGCTCGGTGAACTACGATTGGTCGCCGGGCCATCGCGTGTTCGCCGACGCGCTCTATGCGACGACGGAAGTGCCGCATTGGGAAACGACGCCGCTCTACGCGATCCTGTCGACGCCGTCGGCCGAAGAGCAAGCGCAAGCGCCGGGCAACCCCGCGCCGTTCTTCACGAACCGGTTCTGGATCTCGCCGACGAACCCGGGCCTCGTCGACTACGTCGCCCAAAACGTTGCGGCGGATCCGACATTGGCCGGCATGCTGGTCAACGGCGCCGCTTACTTGGCGCCGGCCGCGCGGCCCTTGTTCTTGGGCGGCAACCCGACGATGCCGGGCGGCGCTAGCCAAGTGGCGCAGCGCGAGTACGAAGCCCTTCGCTTCACCGGCGGGTTCGAGGGTGATTTCAACGAGAACCTGTCGTACGAAATTTCGACCACCTACAGCCGGCATGAAGCGTACCGGAACGGTTTCGACACGCTGACAAACCGGTTCGCGTTGGCCCTCAAAGGCCTTGGCGGTCCGAACTGCGACAAAGAACCCAACACGCCGGGAATCCAAGGACCTGGCGGTGGTGCGGCCGTTGCCGGCGCGAATGGATGCCAATATTGGAATCCGTTCTCCAACGCGATCCAACGCAACGTACTGACCGGTCAGGTGAACCCGCAGTACAACGCGGCGGTCGCCAACGACATCGCTGTGCTGAATTGGTTCCAGCAAGAGCTGCAGACCAACCAGGAAGCGAGCTTGTGGGTGGTCGACGCGTTGGTCAGCGGCAACACCGGCATCGACTTGTGGGGCGGTCCGATCGAATTCGCGGTCGGCGGTCAGTATCGCCGCGACACGTTCGTGTCGGAGTACAACGACATCAACAACGCATTGGAAAATCCGTGCGTGTCGTCGCCCGACTATATGAACGACGTCTGCCCGGGCAACCAACGCGGTCCGTTCGTGTTCCTCGGCGTGGCGACGCCGGCGGATCTCGACGGCAGCGTCTATGCCGCGTTCGGCGAGCTTGCTATCCCGTTGCTCGAAGACTTCGAAATCAACGTCGCGGCGCGCTTTGAGGACTACGGCGGCGAGACCGGCTCGACGTTCGATCCGAAGATCTCGGCCAAGTGGACGCTCAACGACCGCATCGCGTTTCGCGGCTCGGCGGGCTCGACCTTCCGCGGCCCGCCGCTGGTGCAGTTGGCCAACAGCAACATCACGTCGCTGCAGTCGGTTCTGGGCACCTTCCGCGCGGTCGATATCGGCGGCAATCCGGATCTTGAGCCGGAATCGGCCGATACGTTCAGCGTGGGCGCGATCTTCACCTTACCCTGGTTCCGCGGCACGATCGATTATTGGGGCTTCGATTTCGAAAACCCGATCATCGCCGAGCCGTTGGGCGGCATGGTGGCGAGTCTGTTCCCGAACGGAACGGCCTTGCCCAACAACTGCCTTGTCTATCCGGCGTTGGCGGCGCGGTTCACGTTCACCGGCGGCGTTTGCTCGGCGGCGAACATCTCGCGCGTGCAGACCTTCTATGTGAACGGTTCGCCGGTCACGACGAAGGGCGTCGACGTGTTGGGCGAGTTCCCGATCGACGACAATTGGTCGCTCAACGTCAGCGCAACGCACGTCATCCAGTACAAGGTCGCGCCGATTTCGGTGGAGGGCGTCCAGGTTCAAGCAGGCTTTGAAGCAGCGGGCCTTTTGAACTACCAGACGACCGTCTATCCGATCCCGACGTTGAAGGGCTCGTTCTCGGTCGACTACGACACCGACGTGCACTTCGTCCGCTTCACGATGAACTACATCGATAACTACACCGATCAGCGCACGGCGCCGTTTGCGACGAACGCCTATCGCGACGCGACGGGGGCGTTCTTTACCCAGAACGCGGGCAAGATCATCGACGAGTTCATTACGTTCGACGTCAACTATCGTTGGATGGTGATGGAAGACATGTCGATCGCCATCGCCGTCGACAATATTTTCAATGAAGATCCGCCGCTCGCGCGACTGGATCTGTCCTACGATCCGCTCACGCACTCCACGCTGGGGCGGACGTTCAAACTCGGAATTCGCAAAGAATTCTGAGGTCCTTCCTACCCACCTACCAACTTCAACAAGGGCGGCAATTGCCGCCCTTGCTTTCTGCAAATCCGATTGACGATTTTGGACTTTTCACGCACAATTGACGAACGAACCAACAAGATAAGCTGATGTGGGAGGGATGTTCTGGTGAGCTATGCGGGTGACCGCGTCTGCTATGACGCCGACAGCCATATTCTTGAGACTTTGGATTGGGTTAGCCGGCATGCTGATCCCGGTATTCGCGACCGGCTGCCGCCTTTGATGCTGGGTAAGGCGGGGCGCGCGACGGAGAATTTTATCAACGATCAGGTGGCGCGGGTGAGTGATCCCAAGCGCACGTCCGAGATCGATCGTGACGTCGTCTCGGGGCCGAAAGGTTGGCAGGCGTTCGGCGCGTTCGACGGGGCTGAGCGTAAGCGTGCGCTCGACGATTTGGGCTTTGCGAAGCAGCTTGTGTTCTCGACGTTTTCGGCGACGCAGTATTTGTCGTCGGACGATATGGATGTGCTCTATGGCGGCGTGCGCGCGCATAACCGGGCGATGACGTCGTTCTGCTCCGCGGACAAGCGGTTGATCGCGGTCGGTCAGGTGTCGCTTGTCGATCCCGAGCGCGCGCTTTCCGAGATCAAGGAAGGCATTCGCATGGGATGCGGGGCGTTTTGGATTCCGGCCTCGCCCGCGGGTGAGCGATCGCTGGGGCACGGCGATCTCGATCCGATTTGGCGGACGTTGTCGGAGAGCGGCGTGCCGTTCGTGTTCCATGTCGGACCGGCGACGAAGGTGTTTCCGGCAGCATACTTCAACAACGGCAAGCCTCTGCCGACCGACCGTTTGGGCGGCGGCGAGAATTTGCGGGTGAAAGATTTCATGGTGCTGTCGTTCGCGCCGCAGATGGCGCTGGGCGCGATGGTGTTCGACGGCGTGTTCGAACGGTTTCCGGATTTGCGCGGCGGGGTGATCGAACTCGGCGCGGGTTGGGTTTGCGAATTGATGCGCCAACTCGATCTCGGCTTTCGCGCGTTCCGCAAGACGGACCCGCAGCTTGAGGCACTGACGCTCAAGCCATCGGAATATATTCGTAGGCAGGTGAAGTTCACGCCGTATCACGGTGAGGATGTCGGGCGGATGATCCGGGAAAGCGGGCCGGAGCTGTTCTTGTTCTCCAGCGACTATCCGCACCCGGAAGGGACGCGCGATCCGATCGGATATTTCGAGCGGACGCTCGACGGCATTGCCGAGGACGCGAAGGCGCGGTTCTATTGGCAGAACTTCGCCGAGATGATGCGGGCGGCCTAACTAACACCGGGAACGGCACCATGAGTGACGCTGCGACGACTGCAACGCCGGCCGCGGTCGCGCCGGCCGCGCCACCCATCAGCGCGGGGTATCGCAACTATGCGTTGGGGCTTTTGCTCCTCATCTACATCCTCAACTTCGTCGACCGGTCGGTGGTCAACATTTTGGCCGAGCCGATCAAGAACGATTTGGGCCTCGCCGATTGGCATATCGGGTTGATGAGCGGCGTTGCGTTCGCGATCTTCTATACGTTCTTAGGGCTGCCGATCGCGCAGATTGCCGAGCGGCACAATCGACCGCTGATCATCTCGATCGCGCTTGCGGTGTGGAGCGCGTTCACGGCGCTGTCGGGGCTGGCGCAGAATTTTACGCAGCTTGTGCTGGCGCGTATCGGCGTGGGCGTCGGCGAAGCCGGATGTACGCCGCCTGCGCATTCGCTGATCTCTGACTATGTGCCGCGCGAGAGGCGAGCCTCGGCGCTGGCGCTTTATTCGATGGGCATTCCGTTGGGCGGGCTGGTCGGCATGGCGGTCGGCGGGATCGTGGCGGACGCTTACGGCTGGCGGATGGCGTTTTTCGTGTGCGGGTTGCCGGGGCTTGCGGTTGCCTTGCTCGCCGCGTTCACGCTGGTCGAGACGCGGGTGGCGCAGGTGACGCGGGCGCCGACGCTGCGACTCGACGACTTCAGGACCGCGTTGAAGACGCTCGCGAAGAAGAAGACGTTCTGGCTGGTGGCGTTCGCCGCTTCGATCAAGGCGTTTATCGGTTATGGGCATGCGCCGTTCACGGCGTCGTTCTTCCTGCGCAATCATCCGGAGCAGATCGCGGAGATGGCGGGCGACTTCGGACTGAAGTCGGTGGGCTTCATCGGCCTTGCGTTGGGCCTCATCGCCGGGACGGCGGGCGCGGCCGGCGCGCTGCTGGGCGGACTGATCGCCGACAAGTTCGGCGCGCGGGATCTGCGGGCCTATGTCAGCGTGCCGGCGGTTGCGGCGTTGGTGACGGTGCCCGTCTATGTATTCGCGATCACGACGGAGTATGCGGCGCTGGGCATCGGCGTGCTTGCGATCAACGCTATTCTGGGGACGCTTTGGTACGGGCCGGTCTATGCGACGGCGCAGAGCATCGTCGAACCGCATATGCGCGCGACGGCGGCGGCGATTCTGCTTTTCATCATCAATCTGATCGGTTTGGGGTTGGGACCGCTCGCGGTGGGCATCTTGAGCGATGTGCTGGCGAAGGGTTGGGAGTTCGGCGCGGCGGAGGGCATTCGCTGGGCGCTGATCCTTTCAACGGTACCGAACGCGCTCGCCTTCTGGCTCTTCTGGCGTGCACGACGCACCATTCGCGACGAAATCGTGAGCTGACGCACCCAAGCAGATTCGCGCCACGACTGGGAATATGTATCGCGTCGCCGTATTTCAAATCGGGCAAAAAAGCCCGACCACAGCCCCGTCAGAAGTGCAGCCGCTCCAATCTCCGCATCTTCGCTAACGTCGTGCCCTCAATTCTCAAAATTGTCAGGGTGGCGATCGTTTACTGAAAACGAAGTATATCAAGAAGACGCCTGCCAAGATCACAAGATACCCAGCGGCGGCCGCGGCAATTGCGACAGGCAAGTTGTGAATAGGTATTCGTCCTACCCACGTGTACGCGCCGACAATGCATGCCATCAGTACCACCCAAGCGATGCCAAACCGCAGCGCGAACGATCTCAATTCTGCCACTGCGCGTGCAAACCGCTCCATCATAACAAACCGCCGTCACCGCTTGTTTCGATCCAAGTTTACATCGGAAAAACGCGGCTGCGGAGTGTGTAATACGGGGACATGATACCTTTTACCCGCCCGTCACCTGACACGATTATAGCAGAGACGGTTGACCCATGGCCGGGTTAGCTCACTCTGACCCTACTGACCCCAATTCCTGCTTTCAACAGTGCCGAACTCAGTCGCCTTCTTGGCTCTTCTGGCGTGTGCGACGTACGATCCGCGACCAAATCGTGATCTGACGCACTAAACCGCGGTTGACTGTGACCCTAGGCGTCCTTACCTTCCCGCACATCGCAACCGCCAGCCGATGGAGGAGAACATGAAAGCCATTGTCGCCATTTCCCTTCGGGCTGGCCGTGCGCAAGGTTCGCGCGTTTAAGCGTAACCCGTTCCTGTCCAGCCACTCCGTTCGCCCGGCCGACACGCGCTATCGCGTGCCGATACGGTTTGATTTTTCCGCGCGGCCTTCGTGCCGCCTGATTGGACGATATGTGCTGTGACAACGACGAATGAACTGACGTTGAAGGACTATGGATGGGGCGCGCATTTTCAGGCGCAGCTGTCCGACGAGGATATGGCCGCCCTGCCCGTGCGGGTGATGGCCGTGCATCGAGACATGCTTGAGGTGGCGGGGCCCGGTTTCGAGGGCCGCGTGCAGCCGCTGTTCGGCGGCGACGAGACGACCGTTGCGACCGTGGGCGATTGGCTGCTGATCGATGCGGCGACGCACCGGGTGCAGCGCGTGCTGGAGCGGCGGAGCCTCTTCAAGCGCAAGGCGGCGGGCAAGGACCGGCGGGCGCAGTTGCTGGCGGCCAACGTTGATACGTTGCTGTTCGTCACGTCGGCGAACGACGATTTCAACTTGCCGCGGTTGGAGCGCTATTTGGCTTTGGCGGCGGAGGCCGAGGTGACGCCGGTGGTGGTGATCACCAAGGCGGACTTGGCGGCCGACATCGACGACTACGTCGTGCCGACGCGCGCGTTGATGGCGGGGCTGGTCGTCGAGGCGTTCGATGCGCGCGATGCGACGGGCGTCATGCGTTTGGCGCCTTGGTTCGGGAGCGGGCAGACGCTGGCGCTGCTGGGCTCGTCGGGCGTCGGCAAGTCGACGATCGTGAACACGCTCGCGGGTCATGCTTTGCAGGAGACGCAAGGCATTCGCGAAGACGACGGCAAGGGTCGGCATACGACGTCGAGCCGTTCGCTGCATCGTCTGCCCACCGGCGCGTGGATCATGGATACGCCCGGCATGCGCGAGTTGCAGATCGTCGATATCGCGGACGGGCTGAAAGAGGTGTTTGCGGATGTTGCGGCGCTGGCGGCGGCTTGCCGCTTCAGCGACTGCACGCACGACAAAGAGCCTGGGTGTGCCGTGCAGGCGGCGTTGGCCGACGGCACGCTTGAGCCTGAGCGTTTGACGCGCTTTCAGAAGCTTGAGCGCGAGGACCGGCGCAATTCGGAGAGCCTTGCGGCCGCGCATGCGCGCAGCAAGAAATTCGGGCGCATGGCAAAGCGCACGTTCGAACAGAAGCTCAAGAACCGGGAGTGGTGAGGGTCAGCCGACGGCGGCGCGGGGCGGCGTGAGCTTGCCCACTTTGTGCAGAAGTTCCGCCATGCGGAACGGCTTCGCCAAGACGTCGTCGGCGCCCAACGCATATGCGAGTTCGAGGAAGTCGGCCGAGCTCGATTTGCTGCCGCCGCCGGAGATCGCCAGGATGCGCACGGCGGGGAAGCTGCGTCTGATTTCGCGGATCGTCTCGATGCCTTCGCGATTCGGCATGACGATGTCGGTCACGACGATGGCGGCACCCGATTGTTCAACGACTTCGAGGCCCATGTCGACGTCGCTGGCCAGCACGACGTGATAGCCCGAGCGGCGCAGAATCTCGGCGAGCGTCGCTCGCACCTGTTCGTCGTCGTCGATGACGCAGACAATCGGACCGGATCCGGTCACGACTGCATTCGGGGTACCTGCCATTATTGGCCTCCTGTATCTGCATTCAACGGTATTTGCGTTACGAAACAGTTGTTTCAACAGGTCCGTAAGGGGGATTGGGGATTCGTTAGTGAATTTTCCATTCAAATGGCTCAAGTCTGGGCCATGGTCATAAGGAATTCGCTCGCGAGCTTACCCGGACTCGTCGGTCTTCTGATCCTTGGCGCGTGGGCCTTCGACATCGAGAGCGTGCAGAGATTGGGGCTTGCTTCGGTCTCGATGAATCCAATGACAGCGGCTTGCTTTGTGGCGATTTCCTTCGCCGCAGTGCTGATCTTGCGGTCGGCGTCGCCCGTCGAATGTAAGGCGGCGTTTGCGCTTTGCGCGCTGGTCTCCGTCGTCGCCGCGTTGAAACTTATCGATGCGTTTACCAACGCCGGTATCGGCGTCGATACGATTCTGTTCGCGTCCAAGCTTGAGGCGAGTCAGTGGTTCCCCAGCCGCATGGCGCCGAACACGGCGCTGTGTTTCTTGCTGATCAGCCTGGCGATGGTGCTGACGACGCGGGCGCAAGACGGGGCCGTCGTGACGGGACAGCTACTTGCGATCGGAACGGGCGTCGTGTCGCTGTTTGCGCTGCTCGGTTATTTTTACGGCGTCACCGCCTTCTACAACGTGCCGGCCTTCATTCCGATGGCGGCGCACACCGCGGCCTGTTTCCTGTGCGTTGCGGGCGCGGTGCTGGCGATCGCGCCTGCGCGCGGCGTGATGAGGCCCCTTTCCGACGACGGCGTTGCCGGACGCTCGGCGCGTTTGCTGCTGCCGGTTGCTATGGTCGGACCTTTGTTGCTGGGCGTGTTGCGCCTCGGCGGCGAGCGTGCGGGCTTGTTCCCCAGCGAAGTCGGCGTCGCGCTGATGATCACGGCGACGGTGCTGTTGCTTGCCGCCGTGATTTGGTGGAATTCGCGCAGTCTGCTTGACCTCGACAAGCGGCGCGTCACGGCGGAAGCCGATCTTCGTTCGCTGAATGAGGATCTCGAATCTCGCGTTGCGACGCGTACGAGCGAGATCGAGCGCGGCCGGCGGTTCTTGAGCGCGCTGCTCGCCAATATGCAGGACGGGCTGATCGTCAATCGCGGCGGACGCATCGTGTTTGCCAACGAGGCTTGCGTGCGGCTGATCGGGGCTGCGAATGCCGACCAAGTTCTGGGTCGCTCGCCGATCGAGTTCGTGCATGACGACTTCAAGGCGCTGAGCGTGGAGCGCGCCAAGATGCTGCGCGCTGGTCCCGGGCAGTTGCCGGTGATCGAGGAACGGCTTGTGCGACTCGACGGCACGACGATCGACGTCGAGGTGATGTCGGCTTCGTTCGTCGACGACGGCGACATCGTCACCTTCGCGATGCTGCGCGACGTGACGACGCGCAAGGCGATGCAGCAGCAATTGCAGCGCGCGCAGAGATTGGACGCCGTCGGGCAGCTCACGGGCGGCATCGCGCACGACTTCAACAATCTGCTCGCCGTCGTGATCGGCAATCTCGACCTGATGGAGGCGGATCTGAGCGATCGGCCGCAGACGCGCGAGTTGGCCGAGATGGCGCTGACGGCGGCGTTGCGCGGCGCGGATCTGACGCGGCAGTTGCTCGCGTTCTCGCGCCGGCAATCGCTGGACCCCAAGAAGATCGAGGTCAATCCGCTGGTGACGGAGACGACGCAGATGCTGAAGCGGACGCTGGGCGAGAAGATCGACGTGCGCGTGCGTCTGGGCGACGATCTGTGGCCCGCGGTTGCGGATCCGGCGCAGGTGGAATCGGCACTGGCCAATCTCGCGATCAATGCGCGCGATGCGATGCCGAACGGGGGGCGGCTGACGTTCGAGACCGCGAACAAACGTCTGGATGAGTACTACTGTTCGCAGAACGTCGATGTGACGCCGGGCGACTACGTGATGATCGCGGTATCCGATACGGGCACCGGTATTGCGCCCGACATCTTGGCGCAGGTGTTCGAGCCGTTCTTCACCACCAAGCCCGAGGGCAAAGGCTCAGGTCTTGGGCTTTCGATGATCTACGGCTTTGCCAAGCAGTCGCGCGGGCATGTGCGCATCTACAGCGAAGTCGGTCACGGCACGACGGTGCGCCTCTATCTGCCGCGCGCGGTGGCGAGCGCGGCGGCTCAAGACGATGTTGCGGGTGAGACGACTACAGCGGCCCGGAATGCGACGATCCTTGTGGTCGAAGACAATCCCGATGTACGGCGCGTCGCGGTCGGGCAGCTTTCGCAGATGGGATACACGGTCGTCGAAGCGGATAGCGGGCCTGCGGCGGTGGATATTCTGAGTGCCGATCAGCCCGTGGATCTTGTCTTCACGGACATCATCATGCCGGGCGGGATGACGGGGATCGAGCTTGCGAAGGAAGCGCCGAAGATCAGGCCCGGGGTGAAGGTGCTGCTGACGTCGGGCTTTGCGGAGGCCTCGGTCACCGGCGCGCGGCCGGAAGATATGCCGCTGCTCAGCAAGCCCTATCGCCAACAGGATTTGGCGCGGAAAATTCACGACGTGCTGCAGGGCGTGGGCGCGCGGTAGCTAGCCCAGGCGATGCGGGCCTTGCGGGATCTGCGTCCAGAACTCCGGATCGTGGCCGAACATCAGGCGATGGTTGCTCGCCTGCATCTGTTGAAACCAGTGCAGCGATTTCAGCGCCTTGTCGCGGTCGTGCACGATGCCGGGCAGATGCAAATTCTCCAGCGATTGACGCAGGTAGCAGGCGTCGCCGCAGAGGACGAATTCGCCGCGTTCCGCTTTGACGCGCAGCGACTGATGACCAGGTGTGTGGCCCGGCGTCGGGATACAGGTGACCGTGCCATCGCCGAAGATGTCGTGTTCACCGCAGAGGCGGCGCACGCGCTGGCCGGTGTCGAAGTCGGTCTTGTGATAGGCGACGTCGTTGTCGGGTTGCGCCATCGCGTGCGACCACTCGTCGGATTGGATCAGCACGTCGGCGTTCGGGATTTGCGCGTTGCCGCCGGCGTGGTCGTAGTGCAGGTGCGAGTTGACGAGATGCGTGACCGATGCGGGGTCGATCGCCATCGCCTTCAGGCGCGCGGCGATTTCTTCGCCGGGGTTGAAGGCGATCTTGTTCGCCTTCGCGCCCTCTTCGCCCATGTAGGCGACGGGATCGGTTTGGGTGATCGTGTGCATGCCGCTGTCGAAGAGGACCTTGCCCTTCGGGTGCACGATCAGATAGGCGGGCACCGGGACGGTGAGCCAACCACGGGTTTTGGTCAGCAGGAACGCCGACGGCAGCGTGATGTACCCGCAGGTGTAAGCATAGAGCGAGACAGCCATTGGGCGATCTTGACCCATAGGAATGATTCCGCCTAGGCCATTCAGCAACAAAGCGGAGGCTTGGCCCACGTGCGGAACGGACTGTTGATCTCGTTGTTTGCGCTGGCTCTTGCTGGGTGCTCGCAGCCAACGTTTCTGGGGACATGGAAGATCGAGCGCGTCGAATCCGCGCCGTGGGTCGCGCCGGGTACGGCACCGGATGCCTCTATCGCCGACCTTTACGTCGGCAAGACGGTGGCGTTCGAGGCGGCGCGGATCGACGGCCCTGCCCTGCTGGCCTGCGCCAATCCGAAGTACACGTTCGAGGAAGTGCCGGCCGAAGGGCTCTTCCAGGGCAATGTCGGCGGGCCAAACGCAGATGCGGCGGCTGCGGACGCTGCGGCGCGCAAGCTTGGCTTCGCACCACCGGTACACTCGATGATGACGGGCTGCGAGCACGACATCGCCTTCCATCAGAGCGACGAGACGCATGCTGCGTTTGCGTTGGACAACATGATCTTCTGGATGGTGCGCCAGCCTTAACGCGCGCGGGTTGCCGCCGCCGTCCCGCCTCGGGTAGCTTGCCTCGCAAAAGCTAGACTTGAGGGGACGGCAGATGGGTTCATTTTTGCGCGGGCTTGGGCTCGGCGTCATTGTCACGGCGTTTTTGCTGATCGGCGTCGCGTACATGTTTCGCGGCGTGCTGCCCCTGATCTTGGGTGCGCCTGCGCCGAGCATTCCGAAGGACGTGGCGGCTGAGGCGACGACGTCGACGAAAGAGGCGCGCGAGAAGATCCTCAAAGAGCTGCCGTTTTCGAATAAGCAGGATTTCGAATTTGCGGCGCGCGGGTTCATTGCGACGCTGGACGATCCGAAGATTGTCGATGACAGCGGGAAGCTCGTCTTCGATCTCGCGTCCTATGACTTTCTGAAAGGCGACGCGCCGGAAAGCGCCAACCCCAGTTTGTGGCGGCAGGCGCAGCTTCTCACCAAGCATGGGCTCTACAAGGTTGCGGAGCGCATCTATCAGGTGCGGTCGTTCGATGTGTCGACGGTGTCGTTCATCGTGACCGACAAGGGCTACATCGTCGTCGATCCGTTGACGACGGTTGAAGTGGCGCGCGCGGCGCTGGCGCTGGTGCGGAAGCACCTCGGCGACAAGCCTGTCGTCGCCGTCGTCTATTCTCATAGCCATGCCGATCACTTCGGCGGCGTGGCCGGTATCACTTCCGAGGAAGACGTGAAGGCCGGGCGCGTGAAGATCATCGCGCCGGAAGGTTTTATGGAGCATTCGGTTTCCGAGAATGTGATCGCGGGGCCTGCGATGACGCGGCGGGCACGGTTCCAGTTCGGCGGCACGCTGCCGCGCGGGCCGGAGGGCGAGATGACGTCTGGTCTTGGGCCGGGGATTTCGAACGGCACCGTGTCGTTGATCGCGCCGACGGATATTATCTCCAAGACCGGTCAGGAGATGACGATCGACGGCGTGACCCTGACGTTCCAGGTGACGCCGGGGACGGAAGCGCCGGCGGAGATGAATTTCTATCTGCCGCAGATGCGCGCCGTATTTATGGCGGAGAACGCGAACGCGACGATGCACAATCTGCTGCCCGCGCGCGGCGCGTTGGTGCGGGACGCGAAGGGGTGGTCGGATTATCTGACGCAGGCGATCCGGCTTTATGCGGACAAGAGCGACGTGATGTTCGCGGCGCACGGCATTCCGCGCTGGGGCAGCGATGTGATCGGCGACTTCCTGGCCAAGCAACGCGACGCGTACAAATATCTGCACGATCAGACTATTCGTTTGATGAACAACGGTTTGACCGGCGTCGAGATCGCCGAGCAGCTGCAGTTGCCGGATGTGTTGGCGCATGAGTGGTACAATCGCGGTTACTACGGAACGATGAGCCATAACTCGAAGGCGGTGTATCAGCGGTACATGGGTTGGTACGACGCCAATCCGTCGTCGCTGCATGCGCTGCCGCCGGTGGCGGCGGGGACGCATTATGTGACGGCGATGGGCGGCGCGGACGCCGTGATCGCGAAGGCGCAGAGCGCGATCGACGGTGGCGAGTATCGTTGGGCTGCGATGTTGCTCAATCATGTGGTGTTCGCCGAGCCTGGCAATGCGAAGGCGAAGAACTTGCTGGCCGACGTTTATACGCAGCTTGGCTATCGCGCCGAGGCAGGGACGTGGCGCAACATCTATCTCACCGGTGCGCAAGAGTTGCGGCACGGCGTGATCGCGTTGCCGACGCAGCGGTTGAGCCTGGCTTTGATCCGCGCGACGCCGACGACGATGATGCTGGACTTTGCGGCGGTGCGTTTGAACCCCGACCGAGCGAAGGCTGTGAAGCTGAAACTCAACATCGTGCTCAGCGACATGAACGAGACGCATCTCATCACGATCGAGAACGGGGTTTTGATCCACGAAGAAGGCGTGCGCGACGACAAGGCGGATGCGACTGTGACGATGAAGCGGTCGGATATGCTCGAGACGCTGCTCGCGGGCGTGCCGGTGGGCATCAAGTCGGCGAGCGGGGCGATCAAGGTGGATGGCAAGTCGAGCGGGTATGCCGACCTCGTTGGGTTGATTGATCCCGTCAATCCGAACTTCCCGGTCGTGACGCCTTAGATGGTTTCGGTCGCGGCGTTTCGGAAGCTAGCGCTCGGGCTGCCCGAGGCGGTCGAGGCGCCGCATTTCGAGTTGGCTTCGTTTCGGGCGAAGGGCAAGATTTTTGCTACTCTGTCCGAGAAAGATGCGCGGGCGATGGTGAAACTGACCCCGGAGCAACAGGAGATGATGACGGGCGCGGAACCAAATATCTTCGAGCGCATTCCGAACTCTTGGGGCGACAAGGGCGCGACCTGGATGCATTTGCGCGCGGCAGATCCGAAGACCGCCCTCAGCGCCTTGCAGACCGCTCACGCAAATGTGGCCGTGAAGCCGCCGCGGGCGGTAAAGGGAGCGTCGAAGCGCCGTGTCTAAGCCTTTGATCCTTGCGACCGGTTTCGGTGTGTTTCCGGGTGCGCCGGAGAACCCGACGGCTTGGGCGATGCACGAAATCGAGCGCTCGCGTTGGCAGCCGGAGGGCGCGCATCTGGCGACGCGCATCCTGCCCGTTCGCTTCGATTTGTGGGACGGTGAGTTGCGGCCTCTGCTGTCATCGACAAAGCCCGATGCGGTGATCGCGTTCGGGCTGAGCGCGAAGACCAAAGGCATCACGCTTGAGTCGACCGCGCGCAATCGCGTGGCGAAGGATCGGCCTGACTTCACCGGCGCCTGTTCGGGTAGCGACTGCGCGGTCGATGGCGGTGAGGACATTCTCCCGACGCTATTGCCGTTGCGCGATATGTCGGAATGCTTGCGCGAGGCGGGGATTCCGATCGTGCGGTCGGACGATGCGGGCGACTATCTGTGCAATTTGCTGTTCTACCGGTTGATGGACTATGCGCAGGCCGGCGGGCCTAAGGTTGCCGGGTTTGTGCACGTGCCGTACCTCGATACGCAGGTAGCGCGGCTTGCGGCCGCAGGGCACGGGCTCGAATACGGCGGAACGCTGAGCGAGGTCCAGCTTGTACAGGCGGTGAAGATCGTCGTTGAATGCTGTGCGCGGGCGCTTCAGTCGGCGGACGCGGTTACGTCCTAAGGGAGAGTTCTCATGATCGGCAGATTGGCTTTGGGCACGGTTTGCGCTCTGGCGTTCACGCTAAGCGCGCAGGCGCAGGCTTTCGACGTACCTGTCGGCGTGAAGTTGCCTGAGATTGATCCTCTTATTCCCGCGTGCGCGGATCCGGCGGCCGACCACTTCATCGAGGTCGACATCTCGCAGCGTCCGCCCGCCGGTACGACGCGCATCCAAAAGCTCAGCGGCTGGGTGACGCCGGAGGGCGTGTTCCACTGGCCGCTGGTCATGCGGTTGCGCAACGTCGGCGATCGCGTGTTTGCCGGCAAGCCCGGACTGCAACGGGCGGTGTTGACCGAACAGGATTTGCTGTCCGGCAAAACTCGCGAGGTGATGACCGTTCCGTTCGATCGCATCGATCCGCGCGGCGGCGTGGGCGTGCGCTTCCAATTCACGGCGCCGGCCGCGGACATGGCGAAGCAGCGTTTTAAGAAGGTGTTCAAGCTGGCGATCAAATACGACCGGCTGGACGCATCGATCGTCAGCAATCAGTACGGCGACTGCAATCTGCAGAACAACGAATTCTCGGTGACGTTCGACGGCAGCCGCAAGGGCTGGATCTTCGCGAAGTGATGGCGTTCAGCTCGGCGTCGCTTCGGGGCGCGGGAAGTTGACGGCTTCGATCTTGTTGCCGTCAGGGTCAATCACGAACGCACCGAAGTAAGTCGTCATCGCGGCTTGCCTGGGACCTGGCGCGCCTTCGTCGCGGCCGCCATGGGCGAGCGCTGCTGCATGGAAATCCTTCACGGCGTCTTGGCTGGGTGCGCGTAAGGCGATGTGTGCGCCCGGATTGTTCGGTGCGGCTGCGGCGTTCGTGCGTAAGTTCAGCCACACTTCGGGATAGCGTTTGCCATAGCCGACTGTGCCTTCGCGCTCGACCATGCGCGTGAGGCCCAAAGGGCGCAGCACCACGTCGTAGAAGGTGGCGCTGCGCGCAAGGTCGCTCACTTGGAGAGAGACGTGATCGATCATTCGGACCTCATTTGTCATCCCGGCCGAGCGTAACGAGAGCTGGGATGACAGTGTTGGGATTGGATTCAACCCAGGTAGCCCAAGGCAGACACCAGTTCGTCGGGCTGTTCCAGCGTCACGAGGTGGCCCGCTTTCGGGATCGTCGTCAGCTGGGCGCCCTTGATCGCCTTCTTGAAGGCTTCGCCGTAGATGGGTGGGATGAGTTTGTCGCTGGCGCCCCAGACGATGAGGGTTTTGGCTTTGATGCGGTAGAGGCGTTCGCTCAGGCCCCGCTCGGGGATGGGGAAGAGGATTTTTCCGGCCATGCCCATTTGGCGGGCGTTTTGGACCAGGAAGGCTTTCAGCCATTCCGGGTTGTCGAGCGCGACGCCTGCCGTCATCAGTTTCGTGCCGGCTTCGACGTCGTGGAACAGATACTGCGGCATTTCGTAGGGCAGCATCGCGAAGAGGTCGGGGATCGGGTGCTGGTCAAGCCAAAGGCCGGCTGAGGCGATGAGGCCGAGGCGCGTGAAATCGTTGTGTGCGACCGACGCCATTTCGGCCGCGATCATGCCGCCCATCGAGTGGCCGACGAGGATAGGGTCTTTGAGGCCCAGCGCTTCGACGACGTCCAGGGTGTGGAGTGTGAAGTCGAGCATGTCGCGCAGCGTCGGGCATTCCTCACTGTCCCCGTAACCCGGGAGCAGCGGGGAGTAGACGTGGTATTTCGCCGACAGCTTGTCGAGGAAGGTGTCGGTGGGGATGAAGCCTCCCGCGCCGTGCAGGAAGACGAGCGGTTTGCCGGTGCCGCCTTCGTAGTAGCGGACGGGGACGCGGTTGGTTTTGAGTGTTTTGAGTTCCATGTGCGTGCCCTCCCCTACGCGTTCACGAGACGGCGGAGGTCGGCCGTGCTGGGTAAGTTGCCCGGCGACACCTGCTCCTTCATCGGCTTGCACCAGAAGCGGTCGTCGTCGGCGTAGTCGGGATAGAGGTGGCGTAGTTTGGGCATCACCTTCTCGGCGAACAAGTTCGTCGAGTACATCGCCTTTTCCTTCGGCATGTCGCCGACGTGCATGAGGCAGAAGATGTTGCCGACGCGCAGGCCTTTGATCAGGTCTTCCATGCGTTGGCGCACGGTTTCGGGTGAGCCCGCGATGACGTGGCCGCCGTCGACCAGATCTTTCCACGTGAGATGCGCGTAGCCGTCGAGCGGTGGGGCGTATTGCGAGAGTGCTCCGGTTTGGATCGTCTTGATCGTGCGGTAGCCGGGGGCGTCGGCGAAGCCTGCGTAGACGTGGAGGCAGCGGTTGTAGAAGTAGCTGACGTGTTTCGAGTAGAGGCGTTCGGCTTCTTCGTCGGTGTCGGCGACGCAGATGGTTTGGGCGAAGCCGGCGCGGTAGGGCGACGTGTCGGGCGCGTTGCGTTGCGCGACGCGGTCCCAGTAGCCCTGCATCAACGCCTTGCCGCGGATGTAGCCGGAGAAGCTGAGGTACGAATAGGAATACGTGTTGTCGATGCAGAAGTCGTAGGTCTCGACCGAGCCGCCGCCGGGGATGTGGATCGGTGGGTTCGGCTTTTGGATCGGGCGCGGCCAGATGTTCACGTGGCGCAATTTGTTGTAGCGGCCGTTCCAGGCGAAGGGATCGGGGTCGCGCCAGGCTTTGATGATGAGGTCGTGGGCCTCTTGGTATTTTTCGCGGGTGAGCGCGGGGATCTGGCCGTAGCAGTAGTTCGTGTCCATCGACGTGCCGACGGGGAAGCCTGCGATCAGGCGGCCGCCGGAGATGCAATCGAGCATCGCGAACTCTTCGGCGACGCGGACGGGCGGGTTGTAGAGCGCGATCGAATTGCCGAGGACGACGAGGCCGACGTCTTTCGTGCGGCGCGCGAGGCCGGCGGCGATGATGTTCGGCGACGGCATGATGCCGTAGGCGTTTTGGTGGTGCTCGTTCACGCCGATAGCGTCGAAGCCCTGCGTGCCTGCGTATTCGAGCAGGTCCATGTAGGTGTTGTAGACCGCGTGACTCTTCTCGGCGTCGAACAGGCGGCTGTCGATGTCGACCCAGACGGAGCGGTGCTTCTCGCGGAAATCATCCGGGAGATAGGGCCACGGCATCAGGTTGAACCAGGTGAACTTCACGGCGCTTCCTCCTGAGATTAGTTTTGTTATCTCAGGAGCGTGTCACGACGTTCGATCGTAGGCTACTCACGTTTTGAGAACGCACTAGCCCTGGGACCGCGGGCGTCCTCGCCCGCTCTTTCTGAATCTTCACGCGTAGTGCGTGTGCAGAGTCAGCGAGAGCGGGCGAGGACGCCCGCGGTCCCAGGGCTAGCGTTTCTTCTTCGCCTCAGCGTTCTTCGATCAGCGGCCCGTCGGTAGTTTGTTGAAGGGGATGTCTTTGTCGACGCGGATGTCGGCGGGTAAGCCCAAAACTCGTTCGGCGATGATGTTTTTTAGGATTTCATCGGTGCCGCCGGCGATGCGGAGGCCTGGGGCCCACATGAAGGATTGTTGGAAGGCGCCCATCTGCGGGCTGTCTTCGCCGACCATGACGCCGCCCATGTCCTCCAAGTCCATCGCGAAGGAGGAGAGGTCTTGCATTTTTGGGGCGACGACCACCTTTGCGATTGAGGCTTCGGGGCCGGGGACTTTGCCTTGGCTTAAGGCCGTCAGCGTGCGGTAGGTCGTGTATTTTAGGCCTTGGCCGCGGACGTACCATTCGGCGATTTTTTCGCGGACGCTGGCGTTGCGGATGGCGGGGCCGTCTTCGAGTTCGGTTTCGCGCGCGAGCGAGATCAGTTCTTTGATGTCGGGGCCTGAGCCGCCTGCGCCGCCGCCGACCGCTAAGCGTTCATGCATCAGCGTCGTGAGGGCGACGCCCCAGCCTTCGCCGATTTTGCCCAGGCGTTGCGAATCCGGGATGCGGACGTTGGTGAAGTAGACTTCGTTGAAGTTGGCGCCGCCGGACATTTGCTTGATCGGGCGAACCTCGACGCCTGGCGATTTCATCGACAGGTAGAACATCGTCAGGCCCTTGTGCTTTTGCGCATCCGGGTCGGTGCGGGTGAGCACGATGCCGTAGTCGGAATAGTGCGCGCCGGAGGTCCAGACCTTTTGACCGTTGACGATCCAGTCGTCGCCGTCCTTTTCCGCGCGCGTGCGCAGGCCCGCGACGTCCGAACCTGCCGAGGGTTCGGAGAAGAGTTGGCACCAAATTTCTTCGCCGTTGAGCGCCGGTTTCACGAAGCGCTGTGCGACTTCCTTCGACGCGTAGTGCGTGACGGTCGGGATGCACATGCCGAGGCCGATTTCGAAGAAGCCCGAGGGCACGTCGAACTTCGCTTCTTCCTGGCTGTAGACGACTTGCTGCATCGGCGTGCCGCCGAGGCCGCCGTTCTCTTTCGGCCAGGTGATGCGGGCGTAGCCCTTGGCGGCCTTCTTCGCCTGCCAGGCCTTGGCGATCTTCAGCGATTCTTGTTCGTTGCGTTGGAAGCGCGGGTTTTCGGCGGAGAAGCCGGTGGCGCTTTTCGGTTTGGCGTTCTGTTCAAGCCAGGCGCGGACTTCGCTGCGGAATTTGGCTTCTTCGGGCGTGTCGTTGAAATCCATGGGATCGGTCTTTCGAATGAGGAATGGCGGGTTACGCGACGTTCTTTTTTTCGAGGTGCGTGATCAGGCGATCCTTCCACACGCGTGTCGCGCCGAGGGCGAGGCTCAGCGTTTTTGAACGTCGGTAGAAAAGGTGGCAGTCGAGTTCCCAGGTGAAGCCCATGCCGCCGTGCGTCTGGATGTTTTCCTTCGACGCGTTGTGGAAGGCGTCGGTGGCGCTGATGCGCGCGCCGGCCGCGGCTTCGGGGAGGTCGGGTGCGTTCGTTGAAAGTGCCCAGGCGCCGAAGTAGGCATTGGAGCGGGCGAGTTCGTTGAAGACGTACATGTCGGCGAGTTTGTGCTTGATCGCCTGGAACGAGGCGATCTGGCGGCCGAAGGCGTAGCGGTTGAGCGCGTAGTCCTTCGCCATGATCAGGCAGGCGTCGGCGCCGCCGACTTGTTCGAACGCCATCAGAATGGCGGCGCGGTCGAGCACGCGCTTCGTCAGGTCCCAGCCTTCGCCGCTGGCGCCGAGTTGTTCGGCGGCGGCGCCTTTGAAGGTGATTTCGGCTTGGCTGCGCGAGGGGTCGACCGTCTTCACGGCGCGACGCGTGACGCCTGCGCCTTTGAGGTCGACGATGGCGAGCGAGAGAGCGCGTTCGCCTTGACCTTCGCCCGTGCGCGTAAGGACGACGGCGAAGTCGGCGACATCACCGTCGGGCACGGGGACTTTCACACCGTCGATCTTGCCGGCTTTGAACGTGGTCTTGATCGTCTTCGGGCTCGGCGGGTGCGCGCCTTCGGCGAGGGCGAAGGTGCCGATCAGTTCGCCGGACGCGAGCTTCGGCAGATACTTCTTCTTCTGTGCGTCGCTGCCGGCCAGAAGCAGCGCTTCGGTCGCGAGGTAGACGGACGACGCGAAAGGCACGGGCGCCAGCGCGCGGCCGAGTTCTTCGGCGACGACGCAGAGTTCGAGATGGCCGAGGCCCAGGCCGCCGTATTCTTCCGGGATGGCCGTGCCCAGCCAGCCCATCTCGCCGATCTGTTTCCAGAGCGCCTTGTCGTACGGCTCATCGCTTTCGAGGATTTTGCGGACTGCCTTGGTCGGGCATTTCTCGGTCAGGAACTTGCGCGCCTGGTCCTTCAGCATCTTTTGGTCGTCGGAGAAATCGAAATTCATCGCGGCCCTCAGGGTTGGAAACTCCGGGGCGGCGCTAGCACCTATTCGTGTCGTCGGCGCCGCCGAGATTGCGCTTCAGCCCTTCGAGCCGCGCAATCAACTCTTTCACCTCATGCTGTCGCATACCCTGGAGGGTGAGAGCAAATGTTGCCTTCGCAGCTGCGGCAAGTTCCTCGGCATATTTTTCGATTTTTGACGTAGCGGCAACCACGCGGGCGCGCCTATCCGTCGGATGATTCTTGCGCACGATCCAACCGCCCGCCTCCAAACGATCGAGAATTTTGCCGAGCGGCGCCTTCTCCATCTCCAGCATGTCGGCGATTTGGGTCTGGGTCATCGGCGCGTCATGGAGACCGCGCTTGAGCGCGAAGACGACCCGCCACTGCGCGCGGGTGAGGCCGAGCGATTTGATCCGGGCCTCGAAGTTCTTGGTCAACAGACGATGAATGTCGATGAATAGCCAGCTGAGCGTGGCTTCGACCTCGATTTCGGCGCGCAATTCCTCGACCGTGCGCGCGGGTTTCGCACGGGATTTACGAGATCTTGGCCGCAACCTGTCGGCGTGCGTCACCGCTTCACTCAACGTTTCCTCCCGTCGTGTTCTAGTTGGTATAGACGGATATAGTAATCCAGTATACTAAATCCGCCTTGTCAATCCGTTTCGAAGATGCGTCACGCGAAAATGAGCATTATGCGCCCCCTCGCCTTCCTCGCTTCGGCCGCCATTGCCGTCGGGCTTTCCGCCTGCGGCGGGCCTGCGGACAGTAAAGAGAACGCGAAGGCACCGGTGGTCGAGGCGATCGCGATGTCGGTGACCAAGGTGGCGAAGGCCGACGTCGCGGTACCGATCACCGCGTCGGGCTCGCTCACGCCGACGCGGCAGACGGATATTGGGCCGTCGGTCGACGGGATCATCGATCAGGTGATCGTCAACGTCGGCGACAAGGTGAAGAAGGGCGACGTGCTGTTCAAGACACGCGACGTCGATATTCGTTTGCAAGTGCGCCAGCTTGAAAAGCAGGTGGCGCTGGGACGTGCGCAGCAGTCGAACGCGCAGTCGGAATTGAAGCGGCAGAATGCGCTGAAGGGCGGCGGCTGGGTCAGCGCGTCGCGCATGGACACGACGAAGACGAATGCGGCGATCGCGCAAGCGCAGGTCGGCGTGTGGGAAGCGCAGCTGGCGCAATTGCAGCAGCAACTGAAGGACACCGTCGTGCGTGCGCCCTATGACGGCGTCATTTCGCGCAAGGATGTCTACGAAGGCCGCTTTATGGCGACGCGTATGGGCGGCATGGGCATGCCGGGTGGCAGTTCCGGCGTCGTGCAGATCATGGCGATCGATCCGTTGGCCGCCATTGCGCTGGCGCCGGCGAATTACTTCACGCAGTTGAAGGTCGGCATGGACGCGAAGGTTTTCATCGACGGCATGGATACACCGGTCGAGGCGAAGGTCGCGGTCGTCAACTTTGGCGTCGACTACAAGGCGCGCAGCGTCGAGGTACGGCTTGAGGTGCCGAACAAGGACTACAAGATTCTGCCGGGGCTTTACTGCCGCGTCGAGTTGATGCCGGAGGCGCGGCCGGCGCTGGTGGTCGATCGCAAGGCCGTTCTGGGACCCGAGAGCGCGCGTTATGCGTTCACGATCGACAATGGGCGCGCGAAGAAGATTGCGCTGTCCACGCGCGAACTGGACGGCGAGCGGGTCGAGATCTTGAGCAACGTGCCGGAAGGGACGGAGCTTTTGGTCGGCGCGAATTTGAGTCAGCTGGCGCATGGCGTTCCCGTGAAAGTTGAGGCGCCGGCCGCCTCTGCCGCGAAGCCTGCCACACAGGCGAAGCTCTAAGCGCGATGTGGATTTCGGATCTTTCGATCAGACGCCCCGTTCTGGCGGTGATGGTCATCGGCGCGCTTGTCGCGCTGGGGTGGGTGTCGCTGCAGCGGATCGGAGTCGATCTCTTTCCACGCGTCGAGTTTCCGTTCGTCACCGTGAATACGGTGCTGGAAGGCGCGAGCTCCGACGCGGTCGAGATCGACGTGACGGATCCGATCGAGGCGCAGGTCAACACGATCGCGGGCATCAAGTCGCTGCAGTCGCAAAGTTTTGAAGGCGCGTCGCAGATCATCATCGAGTTCGGCCTCAGCGAGAACGGCGACGTGAAGGCGCAGGACGTGCGCGACAAGGTGAACCTCGCGCTGCGCGATCTGCCGACCGACGCCGAGCAGCCGATCATTCAGAAGATTGATCCGGACGCGGAGCCGATTTTGTCGGTCATGCTGTCGGGCGACATGCCGATGCGCGACCTCACGGAGTTCGCGGACAAGACGATCAAGGAACGGCTGCAGCGCGTGTCGGGCGTCGGCCAGGTGAGTATCCTGGGCGGGCGCAAGCGGCAGATCCGCGTGTGGCTCGACGCCGACAAGATGCGCGCTTACGGCGTGACGGCGGACGACGTGGTCAACGCGCTTCGCCGCGAGAACGCCGACATGCCGGGCGGCAACATGCAGCTTTCCGGCGAGCATACGGAGTTCGGCGTCAAGACCAAAGGCGAGGTCAAGACCGTCGAGGAGTTCAACAAGGTCGTCGTTTCGTTCCGGCAGTTGGCGTTGCCGACGTTGCTGGGCGACGTGGCGCGGGTCGAGGACGGTGCGGAAGACGAGCGCACGTTCGCGACGCTGAACGGGAAGCCCGGCATTTCGCTCGAAGTGCGGCGGCAGTCTGGGCAGAACACGCTCGAGGTCGCAAAGGCCGTGAAGGCTGAGGTCGAGGCGGTAAGGCCGAGCCTGCCCGCGGGCGTCGACATGGTGGTGGCGCGCGACATCTCGCTATTCATCGAAGACACCGTCAACGACGTCGGGTTCGACATCTTCCTCGGCATCGTACTGGTCATCATCATCACGATGGTGTTCCTGCTCGATTTTCGCGCGACGGTGATTGTGGCGATTGCCATGCCGACGTCGTTGATCGCGACGTTCTTCGCTTTCTATTGGGCCGGGTTCACGCTCAACAACCTCACGCTGATGGCCTTTTCGGTCGCCGTCGGTTTGCTTGTCGACGATGCGATCGTCGTGCTTGAGAGCATTCACAGGAAGCTGGAAGAAGGCGTGCCGGCCGACCAAGCGGCTTCCGAAGGCACGTCGCAAGTCGCCGTGGCGGTCATGGCGGGCACCTGGGCGGTCGTCGCCGTGTTCGTGCCGATCGCGTTTATGGACGGCGTCGTCGGACGCTTCTTCTATCAGTACGGCTTGGCGATCGTCTTCTCGGTGCTGGTGTCGTTGCTGGTGTCGCTGACGTTGACGCCGGCTTTGTGCGCGAAGTTTTTGTCGAAGCTGCATCTGGGGCCCTTCGCGCGGCGCATCGAGGCGTTTCACGTCGGGCTTGAGGGCGGCTACCGGCGCGCGCTGACCTGGGCGCTCAATCATCGTTGGATGGTTTTGGGCTTCGGGCTTGCGACGATTGTCGTCGGCGTGATGCTGGCGCGCGGGCTGCCGTTCGAGTTTCAGGCGAAGGCGGACCGGTCGGAGTTCTTGGCGACAGTCGACTTGCCGTTCGGCACCGGCATCGCCGACGCGAAGGCGGTCGGCGCGCGGGTTGAGAAAGCCTTGCTGTCGGCACCCGACGTCAAGACGGTGTTCGTGACCATCGGCGCGGGAAACCAGTCACGCATCAATCGCATCTCGTTCTATGTCGGTTTGACGGGCAAGGGTGAGCGCGACGATGACCAGTTCGTCGTGATGCAAAAGGCGCGTCAGCTGATGGCGAAGGCGGCGCCCGAGGCCACGCATATCGAGGCGACCGAGGTGCCGTGGATCGGCGGCAATGGAAGCTTCAACACGACCATCACTTATTCCCTGCAAGGGCCGTCGCTCGATCTGTTGCGCGAGAAGGCGGACAAGATCGTCGCCGAGATGAAGGCGGACACGGCGCACTTCACCGATGTGCGTTCGTCGTACGAGTCAGGCAAGCCGGAGGTTCAGATCCATGTCGATCGTGGGCGCGCCGCCGATCTTGGCGTCGCGATCCGGCCGCTCGCGACCACCGTGCGCGCGCTGGTCGGCGGCGTCGATGCCGGCACGTATGAAGAGCTCGGCGACCGTTATGACGTGCGCGTGCGGCTTGCCGAGGAACAGCGCAACAGCCCGTCGAAGCTGAACCAAGTTCAGGTGCGCTCGACGACTGGCGCGCTCGTCGACCTCGCCAGCATCGCGAACTTCAAGATCGAGGAAGGGCCGGCGCAGATTGATCGCCGCAATCGCGCGCGCACCGTCACCATTCTCGCCAACAATCCGCCGGGCGTCGCGCTGGGCACGGCGACGGACATCATGCAGAAGTACGTTGCGGCGGCCGACTTGCCGTCGGGCTATTCCGGCATGTTTGTCGGACAAGCGGAGCGCATGAAGGAGTCGGCAGAGGCGATCGGCTTCGCGTTCGTGCTGGCGCTGGTCGCGCTCTATATGATCTTGGCCAGCCAGTTCAACAGCTTCTCGCAGCCCGCCATCATCATGCTGACGGCGCCGTTGTCGTTCGTCGGCGCGTTCGCTGCCCTATCGTTTTCGGGCATGGCGCTGAACATGTTCGTGCAGATCGGGCTCATTGCGCTGATGGGCCTCGTGATGAAGAACGGCATTCTGCTCGTCGACTACGCCAACGTCGCGCGCGAGACGCGCGGACTTGCAGCGCGCGCAGCCATGGAAGAAGCAGGCCCGCGGCGTATGCGGCCGGTCTTGATGACTCAGCTCGCGACCGTGTTCGGCATGATCCCCGTCGCGCTGTCGGATAGTCAGGGCGCGGAGTTCCGCAACCCGATGGGCGTGCTCATCATCGGCGGTATTCTTTCGTCAACCTTCTTGACGCTTTTTATCGTGCCGGTTGCCTATACGTTGATGGCGGACGCCTATGGCGGGTTCGGGCGGCTGTGGGCGCGAATTCGCGGGTTCCGGCCGGGCGCTGCGCCGGCGGAGTGAAGGATTTAACCGCACTTTAAGAGCCGCCGCCTCACCATGTCGCCCAACGAAATGGGGCCTTCCGGCACCCAAGGGGCGGCGTCATGAAGGCACAATTCCACAAGAATCAGCGCGTCTATATCAAGACGGTCGGCACGTGGGCGGTCATCGAAAAGGTGATGCCACAATGGGCCAAGGGCCTCGATGAACCGCTGCGCATTTTCTACGACGTCGGTCTCGGCCGCGATTTCGCCGCCGAAGAACTTGTCGCCGATGCGGTTCAGCACGGGGCTGTCGGCACAACCATCGAACAGTGGCGTCTCGTGCGCGCGCGCAACAAATGGAAGCCGGCGGAAGAATGCGCGCACCATCCCTATCCGGGCACGCATCCGCAGGTCGTGACCAGCGACGCGGACTGGGGCGGCTGGCGCGTGCCGGGCGCGGAGTACGACCTCTATCCGGAGAAGATCGAGCACCAAGCGCGCATGATCGCGAGCGCGCCGAAGATGGGCGCCTTGCTGCGTGCGCTGATCGATCAGGCGAAGCTTGAGCCGGAGAATGTTCCGGACGAACTGGCGACCCTCATGCAAGAGGCCAATGCGATCCTGCGCTATATCGATCAGGACGCGCCGCAATAGAACTTTGAGGTAGTTGACAGCACCTTTCGGGAAGTTGCCTGTTGCGCGCGACGCTATAGAGCGCCTGGCAACACCTGAGAGGTTCCGATGTCGTCATCGAAGATCGCTGCGTTTCGCCGCCTGCATGAGAGCGGCTGTTTCGTCATTCCCAATCCGTGGGATCGCGGTAGCGCGATCTTTCTCCAGAAGGCGGGCTTCAAGGCACTGGCCAGCACGAGCGCGGGGTTCGCTTGGGCAGCCGGGCGGCCCGACAACAAGGTGACCGCGGATATGGTGGTGGCGCATCTCGAAGAGATCGCACACGCCGTCGACCTTCCGCTCAACGCCGATTTCGAAGACGGGTTCGCGGCTGAGCCTGAGAAGGTGGCAGCTAATGTGACGCGCGCGGTGGCAGCCGGCGTCGCGGGACTTTCGATCGAGGATTCCAAACGCGACGGCGGTGAACCGCTTTACGCTTTCGACCTGGCGGTCGAGCGGATCAAGGCCGCGCGGGCGGCCATCGACAAGACGAAGACCGGCGTCCTGCTGACGGGGCGGTCGGAAGGTTTCTTGGTGGGTCGCGCGGATCTCAAAGAGACCATCCGCCGGCTTGAGGCTTATTCGGCGGCGGGTGCGGACGTACTTTATGCGCCGGGCATCAAGTCGAAGGACGACATCGCCGCGGTCGTGAAGGCGGTCGCGCCCAAGCCGGTCAATCTTCTGATCCACGGGAACTGGATGACGTTTGCGGAGGCCGCTGATTTGGGTGTGCGGCGCATCAGCGTCGGCGCCGCGCTGGCGCGGGCAGCTTGGGTTGCGTTCGCGAAGGCCGCCAACGAGATCGCGGAACACGGCACATTCAACGGTTTGTCGCCTGCAGGCCCTGCGCCGAACCTCAACGCAACGTTTGGCGGCTAGGCGCCCGCGGCGGCACGTGGCGACGCGACGAAGCCGGCGATGATCGGCGCCAGACGCCTGACGGCGTCGCGCAACGCGTCGGGACGGAAACCTGCGAAGCCGAGCAGCAGACCCGTGTCGGCGGTCGGGTTGGCGTAGAAGCGGCTGAGCGGCTCGACGATGAGGCCCGCGTCGCGTGCCGCCGTCGTGACTGCGTTGTCGTCGATGCGCTGCTTGAAGCGGACGCAAACGTGCATACCGCAAAGCAGCGGGTCGCCTGCGAACATGCCGGCGCATTCGGTTTCGAGGGCTTCGGTTATTACCTGCTGACGATCCGCGTACGCTTCGCGGCAGCGGCGGATGTGTTTGGCGAATTGGCCCGACGCCAAGAAGTCCGCGAGCACGATTTGGTTCGGGACCGTCGCGTAGCGGTCTGTCCGGCGCAAGGCTTCAGCAAAGCGATCGGCGATCGCGCGCGGCACGATGAGGTACGACAGGCGCAGCGACGGGAAGATCGTGGTGCTGAAGGTGTTCATGTAGACGACGCGCTGTGCGTTCGCCATCGCCGCCAACGGCATGGTGGCCGCGCGCGGGTGGCGGAATTCGCAGGCGAAGTCGTCTTCGAGAACGAACGAGCCGACTTGCGCGGACCAGTCGAGCAGTTCGTGCTTGCGCGTGTCGCCGAGCGCGACGCCGGTCGGAAATTGGAAGGCGCCGGTGACCACCGCCATCGACGCCTTCGGCGCCAAGCGGCGGCCGTCGTCGATGCTTAGCCCCTGCCCGTCCACCGCGACGGCGACCGGCGCGAGGCCCGCCGCTTGCAACGCTGCGCGGGTGCGGAAGTAGCCGGGCTCTTCCATCCACACCACGCTGCCCGGACGGCAGAGAACTTCGCCGGCAAGAAGCACAGCGGCGTGAGCGCTGGTCGTGACGAAGACTTGCGAGGGCGCGCATTTCAAGCCGCGTGTCGCGCCGACATGCGCGGCGATCGACGCGCGCAACTCGGGCCAGCCGCCGTCGTGACCTGTTTGCAGGGCGTCGACGGGCATCTCCTTCCAGCGCTTTGTTTGGAGGCGGCGCCAGATGTGCATCGGGAAGAGATCGAGGCCGGGTACGCCTACGGCGAAGGGCACGTGCGCCTTCGATCCGTCGGAAGATGTACCGCCGGGCCCGAGCGCGTCGGGGCGTAAGTTCGGGCCTGCGCCGGACCAATTGACGTATGTGCCCGAACGCTTGCGCGCTTCGACCAAGCCTTCGGCGAGGAGCATGTCGACGGCCATCACGGCGGTCCAGCGCGAGACGCCGGCGTCCTTGGCGATGACGCGCGTGCCGGGAAGTTTTTCGCCGTGACGCCATAGCCCGTCGAGAATGCGGTTGCGCAGATTCTCGAACACGACTTGCGCAAGGGCGAGGTCTTTGCCCTTGCGCGCCGGACCAATCATGCCGAGTACCGGACGCGCCAAGGCACTGCTCTCCCCATCTCCATCGCGAGCATGAGGGTATCATCGGTGATGCGACAGACGTTCAAATGCGCGTGACTTTTCCAGCGCTTTTGCGTGATGCGCGCGGGGTGATGAGCCTGCGACACAAACTGTCACCGAAATATCCACCGAACTGGCGCAGTGACGCTTGCTAAAACTGGCAAGTCGATCAGCCGACAGCGGCGAGGCCGCGCGCGGGAACCATTGCTTTGAGAATCGGCGCCAGCGCCTTCACGCCTTCGCGCAATTGATCGGGCGCGTAGGCGGCGAAGCCGAACAGCAGTCCGCGCTCTTCGGTCGGGCGATCGTAGCGCGGGCTGAGTGCCGCAAGAACGACGCCGCGCTCGCGCGCCTTGGCGACGATCGCGACGTCGTCGACGCCACGCGGCAAGCGCGCGCAGATGAAGAGGCCCTCCTGACCCGACTCGACGGCAATGAGGCCCGCGCATTCTTCGTGCAGCGCCGTGATCAACGCTTGGCGGCGCTCGGCATACGCTTCGCGGCAGCGGCGCAGATGTTTTGCCAATTGGCCGGAGGTGAGGAAGTCCGTGAGGATGATCTGGTTCGGCGCCGGCGGCGGACGGTCGTAAGTTAGATCCGCACGCTGGAAGCGCTGTACGGTGTCGCGCGGGACGACGATGTAGGCGACGCGCAACGACGGGAACAGCATCTTGCCGAAAGTGTCGAAGTAGACGACGCGATCGGCGGTCGGCAGCGATGCGATCGGCGCGCGGCCCGAGGGGAATTCCATCATATGGTCGGCTTCGAAGATCCAGGCGTTCGCCGACGTCGCCCACTCGAGCAAGCGGCGGCGGCGCGCGTCCGACATGCGAAAGCCGGTCGGGAATTGCGATGCCGGCGTGACGACGGCGAGCGACGCGGCGGGCGCGATGCGGCGGCCTTCGTCGACGTCGATGCCTTCGCGGTCGACCGACACGGATACGGGCACAAGTTGCGCGCTGGAGACGATGGCGTTGGTGTTGGCAGTTCCGGGGTTTTCGACCCAGGCGAGGCTTCCCGGGCGACAAAGGACTTGGCCCGTCAGGCGGCCAGCGGCTTCGACGCTTGAGACCACGAAAACTTGATCGGCTGTGCAGGTGATGCCGCGTACGGTGGCGGCGAACTCGGCGATCGCTTGGCGCAGCTCCGGCCAGCCCGCGGCGTGGCCGTCGTCGAGCGCAGCTGCCGGCATTTGACGCCAGCGGCGCGCCTGCATCTTGCGCCAGACGTGCATCGGAAAGAGGTCGAGCGCGGGAACGCCGAGCGCGAACGGTGCCGAAGGCGGCGAGGCCGCGTCGCTTTGCTGCGCGGGTTCCGCGGTGCGCGCCGCGCCTTGCCACGCGACATACGTGCCCGAGCGTTTGCGCGCTTCGACGAGGCCCTCGGCGATCAGCATGTCGATGGCGACCACCGCGGTCCAGCGCGAGACACCGGCGTCGCGCGCGATGATGCGCGTGCCCGGCAGCTTGTCGCCGTAACGCCAGACGCCATCCAGAATGAGATTGCGCAGATTCTCGAACAAACGCTCCGCGAGCGCGCGATCGACGTCCTTTCGCGCGAGGCTCACGATTCCGAGAGCAGTACGAGGCACGAGCGGCCCTTCCCCAGTCACCCAGCGCGAAGGGTATCATTGCCGTACAACTAAAGGTTCAAAAGCCCGTGATCGAAACGACATGCGATCGTCGCGCTTCTCGCTTAACAGCGATGTGATTAATCGCGCGCGGGGCGCGCCAATTGTCATTCTATCCACGCATAGAGCCGTAAATCTGGATCGTTGAGCGAAGCGCAAATCTGGATCGAATACTCATGACGAAAACTTAACCGGCGGGTGGATCGGTGCGGATAACGAAACTGGATCTGTGATTCCGACGTGCGCTGATGATTATTGCGCACAGGTAGAGCTGAGTTCACTTGCGGGTGATGCAACAATGACGATCGACAGATTGGACGCGATGCGGACGTTCGTTGCCATCGTCGACGCCGGATCGTTTTCGGCGGCGGCGAAGCAACAGGGCGTATCGGTGCCGGCCATCAGCCGGCGTCTCTCGGGTTTCGAGGAGCGTTTGGGCACGCCGCTGCTTCGGCGCACGACGCGCACCTTGGAGCGGACGGAGTACGGTCAGATTTACTACGACCGCGCGACGCGGATCCTGGCCGAGATCGAAGAAGTGGAGTTGGAACTGGCCGGCATGCGCAATGCGCCAGCGGGTCTGCTGCGCGTGGCGGCGCCCAGCGTGTTCGGACGCACCTTCGTTGCGCCGGTCATTCCGGAGTTCCTGAGCCGGTACCCGCGCGTGCGGGTCGACCTTTCTCTCGTGCGGCAGCCGGAAGGCTCAGAGTCGACGGCCGACGCGGCCATCCAGCTTGGCGGGTCCGATCAGGCGCGGGATAAAGGGACGCGCGCGCTGGGCTCGTTCCGCCAGGTGCTGTGCGCCGCCCCGGAGTATCTGCGCCGGGCGGGCACGCCCCGCAGTCCGGAGGAACTCAGCCAGCACGACTGCATTCTGGAGTCGTCGGTGGCCGACGCGTCGGCTTGGCGCTTCCAGCACGATGGACGCGATATCGAGCAGCACATCCAGGGGCGTCTGGTGTGCGACGACTCCGAGGCGGTGTTGAACGCGGCGCTGGCCGGATCGGGCGTCGCGCGCATTCCGTCGTTCCAGCTGCGCGAGCATGTGCGCGCACATAAACTTGAAGTGCTGCTCGAGACGTTCGAGCCGCCGCCGACCGCCATGCAGGTTTCGTATTCGAAACAGGGACCGTCGCTGCCCAAGGTCAGCGCGTTCGTCCAGTTTCTGACGAACCACATCCCACAGGAGAAGTTGGGGCTCTAAAGCCCCGACCAGACTCCACGCCCATTGATCCAGTCTTGTCGCGCGCCACCGTGCCAGTTCACGGCGGCGCGCACTTTGATCACACGCCCGTGACGACGCGTGTGCGTGACCGTCCGTGTGCGGAACAATGTGGCTGCACAAACTGGATCAGCATGAGCAAAACATCTGGCCTGTGATGGGATCGAGACGCGCTGTGATCAAAACAACTTCTGATGACGAATCTGGATAGCAACGCGCTGCGATTGAGTTGAGAAATAATTCCACTACGCGACGTCGCGTTGTCGATGTGCGTTCCGCGGATTGTTGCAGACAGGTGATCGGCGGAAACGCTCAAGAGTCAAACAGGGGTGTTTGGGGGACATAATGTCAATTGAGAAGAAGCGAGCACTATTGTTGTGCTCGGCTGTCGGTATCGTTTTCAGTGGGTTTGCAGCAGAGGTGGCGGCGGACGATGCGCCGCTGACCGGCGTTCAGGTATCGCAGGCGCAGACGGCGCCGGCACCGACGACGCCAGCGGCGCCTGCGCCGGCGGAGAGTACAGAGGAGACGAAGGTCGAGCGTGTGGTGGTCACCGGCTCGCGGTTGAAGAAGAACGAGTTCACCTCGTCCTCGCCGGTCCAGATCATCACGCGCGAAGACGCAACACTGGAAGGTCTGAGCGATACGGCAGAGCTTCTTCAAGGCGCGACGGTCGCCTCAGGCTCCGGCCAGATCGACAATACGCTGTCGGGCTTCGGCGGTTTCGCCGGCGGCCCGGGCGGCAACACGATCTCGCTACGCGGCCTGGGTGCCGCGCGCACCTTGGTGCTGGTCAACGGCCGACGCATCGGCCCTGCAGGTGTGCGCGGCATTATCGGTCCGGTTGAGCTGAACACCATTCCGTCGTCGATGATCGCGCGGACCGAAATTCTGAAGGACGGCGGTTCGACGATCTACGGTTCGGACGCCGTGGCCGGCGTCGTCAACGTGATCACACGCCAGAACATCGACGGCGCGTTCTTTGAAGGCACCGTGGTGGCACCGTTCGACGGTGGCGGCGAGACCTTCAACGCGAACGCGTATTGGGGGACGACGTTCGAGCGCGGCGGGATTTCGATTTCGGGCGACTACTACAAGCGCAATGCGTTGACCACCGGCCAGCGCGACTACCTGAATTGCGGCGTCGACTATGTCTATAACGCCACCACCGGTGCGCTGTTGGACCTCATCGACCCGGCGACGGGATCTCCCAAATGCGTCGACTTGCTGGCGGGCTTTGCGAACCCGTCCACGGGCGGCGTGCATATCGCAACGCCGGGGCTGCCCGCGGGCGGCGGCTATCTTCCGACGCTTGCGCCGGCGATCGCCGGGTCACTGCCGGACCTTGCGGGCTGGCACCGTGTCGGCCACAGCTATGCGCAGGTCAACACTTACATCAACAATCTGTGCGCCAATGCGACGCACGCGGCGGCGAACGCCTTTTGCGCAAGCCCCGCAAGCATCGCGGCGGAGAAGGAGCGCCGCTGGCGCCTGAGCAACGGCGAAACGCCAAACGACAGCCCGTTGCTGGACGACACGACGGCGATATCACCGGCTGAGCGCTATTCGGCATTCGTGCAGGCGAACTACAATTTGTTCGGCACGTCCGAGGCCTATACCGAGCTGTTCTTCAACCGGCGCGAGTCTTCTCAACGCAACTGGGGGCAGATCGTGCCAACGATCCCAGTCGGGCATCCGTTCAATCCGTTCGGATCGGCGACGACGCGACCCTTTATTCCGCGCGCGTTCCAAGCTGACCAAACCGTCGACTTCTATCGCGGCCTGGTCGGTATGCGCGGCGATTTAGGCGACAAGGTGCCGGTCGTCGGCGGTTGGAGCTATGATTTGTTCGTCCAGCACACGCGGTCGGAAGGCGATTATACGCAGAACTTCGCGTATGCAGACCGCGTGGCGGCGGCGAGCGCTGCGGCTGGATGTAACCCGGCGCTCATCACGATCTCGAACGCGCCGGGCATCGGTTGTCCGACGATCAATTGGTTCAGACCGGAAACCCTTACGACGGGTGTCTTCTCACCTGAGGAACGGGCGTTCCTGTTCGGCGAAGAAACGGGCCACACGACCTACTCTCAGTCGATCGTGAACGGCGTGATCACGGGCGACGCGTTCCAGTTGCCCTATGGTCCCGTCTCGGCGGCGTTGGGCTTCGAACTGCGTCGCGACGAACTCGACGACACGCCCGGACCGCAAGCCCGGGCGACGAACTTCTTCGGCTTCACGACGGCCGGCCGCACCGCGGGCGAGGACTCCGTCGCGGAAGCGTTCGGCGAAGTCGACATTCCGATCCTCAACGGGTTGCGGTTTGCCGAAGACCTGTCGATCAACGCGTCGGCGCGTTACACGAACTACGAAAGCTATGGCGACGGTTCGACCTATAAGTGGGGCGTGAACTGGCAAATCACACCGGAGTACCGTCTCCGCGGCACGTCGGGCACTACGTTCCGCGCGCCGGCGCTGTACGAGATGTTCCTTGCGAACCAGATCCAGTTCCGTTCGCAGGCCGACATCGATCCCTGCATCAATTGGGGTTTGAGCAGCAACGTCTCGATCCAAACGACGTGCGGTGCACCTCCTCCGACGGGCTTGGGCCTTGCGCCGGACTATGTCGCGGCGGGTCAAGGCTCTGCCACGATCGCGATCGGCGGCGGCGGGCCCGGCGTTCTGAACGCCGAGAAGGGCGAGTCGCGCACCGTCGGCTTCATCTGGACGCCGGACTGGATCGAGTTCAGCCTGGGGATCGACTACTGGGAGATCGAGATCAATGACGAAGTTGCACGGTTCGGTGCTTTGAACATCGTGCAGGCTTGCCAAAGAACGCTGCCGTTCGGGTCCAGCCCGTTCTGTACGCTGTTCAATCGCAATGCGGCCGGCGGCATCGTCAACATCAACGACTCTTACGTGAACCTGGACTCGCAGGTGTCTGACGGTCTCGATCTGACGGCGCGGTATGTCCATGAGTTTCCGTTCGGCACGTTCCGTGCGGACGCTCAGGTCACGTGGACGTTCACGGATGAAATCCTGATCTTCGCCACGACCGCGCTCAACGACTTCAACGGTGAACTCGGCGATCCGGATTGGACGGGACGCCTCAACCTTCGCTTCGAACGCGATGCGTGGACGTTCTTCTGGAACACCGACTTCACGGCCCGGGCGTCGAACGACGAAGAGTTCGAGGGCAGCGTGTTCAACTGGCGCAGCTTCGCACCGGTGAACGGCAACGCGTACTACAAGCAGTACACCGAGTTCCACGCGAGCCACGACGCTTCCGTCCGGTACGTCATGGACGACTGGTCGTTCGTGGCCGGCGTGAAGAACATCTTCGACGAGCAGCCGCCGACAGTGTCGACGGGGTCGGGTGCGGACAGAATCGGCCAGACGCCGGCCGTGGCCGCACAGTACGACGTGCGTGGCAGAAGCGGGTTCGTGACAATCTCGAAGGAGTTTTGATCGCCCCGACATCGGCGGTCAGAAGCAGAGCGTAACCCAAGACCACCTAAAGGCGGGCGCAAGCCCGCCTTTTTTTCGCTGCGGAAGGGCTCTCGCCTTTCGCGGGGCAATTGCCTAAAACGCCCGGGCGCCGGGTGCTTTGCCTGTTCCCCGCGCCGATCCAAGGTCAGAAACGCTCATGAAAACCGAACACCCCGTTGCTATTCGCCGCCTCGACTACAAGCCTGCGCCCTATCGGGTGGCGCGGACGACGCTGGAATTCTTGCTGGAGCCGACGGCCACGCGGGTGCATGCGTCCTTGGACATCGAGCCTGCCCAAGACCGGCCGGGGGCACTTGAGCTGCACGGCGAGCATCTGAAGCTTCTCGACATCAAGATCGAAGGGCGGCCGCTGGCGAAAGACGCTTATACGGTCAGCGAGGACAAGCTCGTCATCAAAGCGCCGCCGGCGACGCGGTTCCGTCTGGATACCACGGTCGAGATCAATCCCCAGGCGAACACGTCGCTGTCGGGGCTCTATATCTCCGATGGGATGTTCTGCACGCAGTGCGAGGCGGAGGGCTTCCGGCGCATCACCTATTCGCTCGACCGGCCGGACAATATGTCGGTCTACTCGGTGCGCATGGTCGCTGATAAGGCGCTCTATCCGATCCTGCTGTCGAACGGCAACGACGTCGCGCGCGGAACGCTGCCGGGCGGGCGGCATTTCGCGGAGTGGTATGATCCGTTCCCGAAGCCGTCCTATCTGTTCGCGCTGGTCGCGGGCGATCTGGCGCATGTCGAAGATCATTTCGTGACGTCGTCGGGGCGGCGTGTGAAGCTCGGCATCTATGTGACGCATGGGAATGAGGACAAGGTTGCGTTCGCCATGGGCGCTTTGCAGCGCTGCATGAAGTGGGACGAAGATACGTTCGGGCGCGAGTACGATCTCGACATCTTCAATATCGTCGCCGTCAGCGCTTTCAATTTCGGCGCGATGGAGAACAAGGGCCTCAATATCTTCAACGACAAGCTGATCCTGGCGCGGCCGGATACGGCGACGGATACGGACTACGACCTGATCGAAGCGGTCGTGGGGCATGAGTATTTTCACAATTGGTCCGGCAACCGCATCACCTGCCGCGATTGGTTTCAGTTGTCGCTGAAGGAAGGCTTCACCGTGTTCCGCGATCAGGCGTTCTCCGCCGATATGCGGTCGGCGGCTGTCGAGCGCATCGGCGACGTGCGCGCCTTGCGCATGCGGCAGTTCCAGGAGGATGCGGGACCGCTCGCGCATCCTGTGCGGCCGGATGCGTATATGACCATCGACAATTTCTATACGGCGACCGTTTACGAAAAGGGCGCCGAGTTGTGCCGTATGGTGCGCACGATTCTGGGGCCGGAGAATTTCCGCAAGGGGTCGGACCTCTATTTCGCGCGGCACGACGGGACGGCGGCGACGTGCGACGACTTCATCAAGGCGATGGAGGATGTCAGCGGGGTCGACCTCACGCAGTTCAAGCTTTGGTACAGCCAGGCGGGGACGCCGCAGGTGACAGCGCACGGCAAGTACGACGCGGCGTCGAAGACGTATGAGCTGACGTTGGAGCAGAAGCTGGCGGCGACGCCGGGGCAGAGCGACAAGAAGCCGATGCATATTCCGGTCGCCGTCGGGCTCGTCGGGCGCGACAGCGGCAAGGACGTTTCGGTTTCGCTCGACGGCGGCAAGGCGGCGGCGACGCAGATTCTGAATCTGCGCGAGGCGAAGCAGACGTTCAAACTGAAGGGCGTCAACGAGGCGGTGGTGCCGTCCGTCGGACGCGGGTTTTCGGCGCCTGTGAAGTTTGCGTCGGACCTGACGTCCGAAGACCGCGCGTTCTTGATGGCGAAGGATTCGGATTCCTTCAATCGCTGGGAGTCGGGGCAGAAGTTTGCGACCGACCTTCTCGTGCGTATGACGAACGAGGCGCGCGGCGGCAAATCGCCGAAGCCGGATCAGCTGTTCATCGAGTCGTTCGGCGAGTTGTTGCGCGATGCGCGCAAGGATCCGTCGTTCACGGCAATGGCGACGCAGCTGCCGACCGAGATGGAGCTTGCGCAGGTCATCGACGAGGCCGATCCGGATGCGATCCATGCGGCGCGCGAGACTCTGCGCAAGGCGCTGGCGTCCACGCACAAAGGGGCGCTGCGCGAGACGTATCAATCGCTGAAGAGCAATGAGCCCTATTCGCCGGATGCGGCGTCGGCGGGGCGGCGGTCGCTGCGCAACATGTGCCTGCGCTATTTGACCGCGGAGGATACGGCGGAGACGCGGGCGCTGGCGTTCGAGCATTTCCGCGCAGCCGACAACATGACCGACAAGGTCGGCGGCATGGGGCCCTTGGTCGATATGGACGGCCAGGAACGCGAAGGGGCGATCAGCCAGTTCTATGAGCAGTGGAAAGCCAATCCGCTGGTCATAGATAAATGGATGAGCCTGCAGGCCACGTCATGCCGTCCGGACACGCTTTCCAAGGTTCAGAGCTTGACGAAGCACGCGGCGTTCAACATCGAAAACCCGAATCGTGTTCGTGCCTTGATCGGCGCTTTTGTCATGAGCAATCAGCTGCGCTTCCATGCGGCGGACGGGTCGGGCTATCGATTCTTGGCCGATAACGTCATCAAGCTCGATACGTTTAACCCGCAGGTGGCCGCGCGTTTGTGCGGCGCGTTCGAGACGTGGCGCCGGTTCGACGGACGGCGTCAGCAGCTCATTCGCGATCAACTGACGCGCATCAACAAGACCCAAGGTTTGTCGCGCAACGTTTTGGAGATCACGGAGAAGACTCTCGGTTGAGAGTCTTCTTCGCCACATTCGGTTGCCGAGTGTGGCAGATTGCACCCACAGGGGATGACAAGCCCCTCCCCCCCGACATAATCGCCTTCGGGGTCGTGATTCGAGTTTGTGCAATCAACGATGGCTTTAGCCACAACAACAACAATGGTCGGGGCAACGCAGGCACGCGCAAGCGATGCGGGGCTGCGTCTGACATCCAAGCGCGGCACGTCACTTTGGATCGTGCTGGGGACACTGGCCACGATCTTGTCGGTCGCGGCGGTCGCCGGACTTCAGCTGCGCAAGGATCATGCGCTCGCGCTTCAGCAGATCGAGCGGGAGTCGCAGTCGTTCATTTCCGTTTCCGGCGCGTTGGTGCAGAGCGCACTGGACCGGACGCAGGCGACGGTTCTCGCCGCGGCCAAGATCGCGCCGGGCGGCGGCGCCTCGGCCGATCCCGCGGTCATCAACGTGATCGCGACCGACCTACTGGGCAACGTGCTGTGGGACCGCAACGGCACGCCGATGGAGCCGCGGCGCGTGAGCGACACGGCGCTTATTCAGCGGCTGTTGGCGACCGATACGGCGAAGTTCATTGCCGGCACCTTTGCCGATGACGAGATGGGCAAGACGCCGATCGCGCTTGCAATCCGCAATCCGGACGCGGCCGATCAGATTTTCGTAGCGCTGATCGATCCGGCATTCCTGACCGGCATGTTGGAAAGCGTTCAGGGAAGCCGCAGCGTCAGTCTTGCGATCGCCGATACGCAGTCGCGCAAGATCGCGGGTACGACGCTGGACGAGGCGCTTTACACCAGCACGACGCATGCGTTGCCGTTGAGCGTGACGACGTCGCCGACGCTGCGCTATGTCACGAGCGGCAGCGCGAATTATCTGGCGAGCGCGCGGCTTATTCCCGGTTACGATTTGCGCCTGATCTCGGTCACGCGGGCGGCGGATGCTCTGTCGGCTTGGTATCAGTCTCTGCCCTTCTATTCGATCATGATTTTCGGGCCGAGCCTCTTGGGCGCTGCGCTGGCGTGGGCGTTGCTCAATCAGATCGAGCGGACGTCGCGCGTCGACGGCGTGCTGCGCCGGACGGAAGAGCGGTTCGAGCTTGCGGTCAGCGGCGCCAAATGCGGCATCTGGGATTGGGATCTGGCGAACAAGCGGATCTATTGGTCCGGCGCGATGAATGCGCTGCTCGGGCGGGGCAAGCAGCCGCGCATTCTGTCGCTTGATGAAGCGCAGGCGCTGATCCATCCGGACGATCAATATGTGCTGGCGGGAATCGAAGCTTCTGTGCGTGCCGGCGCGGAGAGCTATGACCAGGCGTTCCGCGCGCAGCATGCGGACGGGCATTGGGTTTGGGTGCGCGCGAAGGGTCAGCACTATCGCACCTTGCGTACCGAGGGCGGGCGTCTGTCGGGTATTGTGCTCGATATCTCGGATCAGAAGACGGCGGACGAGCGGGTCGATGCGGCGGAGCGGGTGCTGCAGGCGGCGTTCGAGAATGCGGCCGAGGCGTTTGCGCTTTGGGATCGCGACGACCGCTTGATGATGTGCAATCGGCGGTTTTCTGAATTCTACGGGCTGGGCAAGTCGGTCATCGGGCAGAAGCGTACCGAGGTGTTCGCGGGCGCGACGTCGCCGGGCGTCAGCGCCGACACGGTCGAGCAGCCGCTTGAGATGTTCGACACCAGCGGTGCGAGCGCGACGATCGAGTTGCAGCGTGCGGGCGGACGGTGGCTTCTGGTCAGCGAACGGCGGGCGCTCGACGATGCGAAGATATCGGTCGCGACGGACATCACGGCGCTGAAGGCGCACGAAGACGAACTGAACGCGTCGCGCAGCTTGCTTGAAGAGCAGACGCGGGAGTTGAGTGAGCTTGCGGTGAATCTCGAGTCCGAAAAGGGGCGCGCGGAAGACGCGAACCGGTCGAAGTCCGAGTTCCTGGCGAATATGAGTCATGAGCTGCGCACGCCGTTGAACGCGATCATCGGCTTCTCGGACGTGATGCGGAACGAGATGCTGGGCGCGCTGCCGCCGCGTTACGTCGAATACGCGGTCGATATTCATCGCAGCGGGCAAGTGCTTTTGGACCTCATCAACGACGTGCTCAACATGGCGCGGATCGAGGCAGGCAAGGTTGAGCTTGATCTGGCGCCGGCGGACTCGGCAGCGATCGTCAACGACGCAGTTAAGGCGATCGAGCCGAAGGCGCAGGAAGCGGGGCTTGAACTGCGCGTGACGACGCGATCGCTGCCCGCGATCATGGCCGACAAGCGCGCTATCAAGCAGGTGCTGCTGAGCCTGTTGTCGAATGCGGTGAAGTTCAATTCGGAGAGCGGTTTCATCACCGTCGAGACCCGCGCGGAACAGGACGGGGTGTCGGTCTGGATCCACGACACGGGGATCGGCATCGCCGATACGGACATCCCGCGCGTGGTGAAGGCATTCGAGCGCGTGGAGTCGGCGTCCGTTGGACGCCGGCGCAGCGGCACGGGGCTTGGACTCGCGGTATCGAACGCGCTGATCGAGATGCACGGCGGTAAGCTGGTGATCGAGAGCGAAGTCTCGATCGGCACGAGCGTATACTTCACGTTGCCGTTCGCCGAAGCGACCGCGCAGTCGCGGGTCGCCTAGCGGGCTAGCAATCCAAAATACGTCATGGCCGGGTCAAGCCCCGCCATGACGATATTTTGAATCACAAATACCAATCGTATTCGTGCGCGGGGATGTGGTTGCGGAAGCGGGCCAGTTCTGCGCGTTTCGTGGCGCAATAGAGGTCGACGTAGGCGGGGCCCAGGTATTCGCGCAGGATCGATCCGTTTTCGAGGGCGACGAGGGCGGGGTCGATGGTGAAGGGTATTGTTTGGTCGACGAAGGTTGCGGCGTTGCCTTCGAATGGGGCGCCGGGGTCGAGGCCTTCGCTCATGCCGTGGTGGATGCCGGCGAGAACGGCGGCGAGCGCGAGGTAGGGGTTTGCGTCGGCGCCCGCCACGCGGTGTTCGATGCGGCGCATCTCTACCGTCGCGCCGCCGACGCTGATCGCCGCCGTCTTGTTGTTGAGACCCCAGCGCTTGTTGCGCGCGACGCCGCCCGTGTTGAAGCGGCGATAGGCGTTCGCGTTCGGTGCGAAGAGCGCGATCGCGTCGGAGGTCAGCGCCTGTACGCCGCCGACGGCCGCGCGCAATGCTTCGCTCGTGCCGTTCGTCGCGTCGAAGAACACGTCGCGGCCGGAGCTGTGTTCCAGTGCGACGGAAATTTCCAACGTGCTACCCGGCAGCGTCAGATACGGCTTCGCCATGAACGTCGCGTCGAGGCCGCGCTTGCGTGCGACCGCGCGCACGATCTGGCGCAAGAAGACGGCGTGGTCGCCCGCGCGCACGGCATCCGAAGCGCCAAGTGCGATCTTGAAGCGGCCCAGGCCGGACTCGGATGTGGTGGTGAGCGTGGGTAGACCCTGGATGTCGGCGGCTTCGGCGATGCCGGTCAGCACGCCGTCGAAGCGGTCGATGTCTGTGATGCCGTAGACCGCTGCGCCCTGCCCCGGTGCGGTCGCGTCGGGCGGTTGCGGAATGCCGTTCTTCGAACGCTCGCGATCGAAGAGATAGAATTCGAAGGCGCAGCCGACGGAGGGAACGAGTTCGAGCGAATCGAATCGGCCCACCACGCGTTCGAGGACGTTGCGCGGTTCGCCGAAATACGGATGGCTTTTTGCATCGCACAACGTCATGAGGACTTGGCCGTGCGGACGCTGCGACCAATTGACCCTCGTCAGGGTTCCAGCGACCGGCCACGCGACACCTTCGCTGTCCCCGACGGCGACGCCGCGCGCAGATGTATCAACCATGTCACCGCGCGCATCTAGAAAGTAGATCGTGTAGGGGATCGCAAGGCCGTTCTCGAAAACCTCGGCCAATGCGCCGCGCGCGATGCGCTTGCCGCGCACGACTCCACAGAGATCCGCGAAGACGCAATCGACGTACTGAAGCTCAGGATTTTCCTCAAGAAACGCATCGACGCCGGCGACATCGCGCGGCGATGCGCCTTGCTCGTTCGAACGCGCGCTGTCCTGCATGTTCATGAAATTGTCGCTGGAGGCCCCACCCACAAGCCCTCGTATCCCATACTCTCTCAGCATAGGGCGCGGGGCTCAACTGCGGCAACCGGCGATTGTCTTTTGACCGCCCGGCGTCCCCTCGATTCCACGCGATTCAACGTGTAGCCGGTGCGGCAGAAAGCCCAAGGCAGATAGCTTGGCCGGTGCTTGTTGGGTCTTTGGGAAACGAATAATGTTCCGGCCAAGTCGCGCTAGGACGTGCGGTGGGACCTTTGCGTTTGACGGCGGCAACAGCTGCCGTTTTTCTTGCAAACGGCCATGAACGTCGACAATGCAGCGCGATGAACCGATTGTGGCCACCATGACGGCCATACATGGAGAGAAGAATGAATAGGACTGGTCTGTTTCTCTTTATCGCGGTCGTCATCCTGGCGGTCGCGGCGTACTGGTACTGGTCGACGCGCGTGAAGGCGCCGGAAGCCACGACCGACGGCACCGCGGTGGAAGCTCCGGCTGATCCGGCGGCGGCGACGGAAGCACCGGTTGATCCGGCTGCGGCTCCTGCCGAAGTTCCGGCGGAAGCTCCTCCGGCCGACGGCACGACGCCCCCGGCTGATGGCACGGCTCCGGCTGAAGCTCCGGCGGAAACGCCCGCTGAAGCCCCGGCGACGCCGCCGGCTGAAGCACCGCCGCAGTAATCCTGCAGCGACAACAATCCGCTTGACGGAATTGGGCATGCGGTCCGCTAATTGCGGGCCGCATGTTTTTTTTGCTTTGCGGTCAGCTGATCTTCAAGAGGACATCGATCCCATGAACAGATCCTTGCTTGCAGTGCTGGCGATCATCGCGATCGCGGCAGGCGGCTATTACTTCTACATGCAATCCAAGAAGACCGGGGAAGCGACCACCGAAGCGACGACCGGAACACCGGCGGCGACTGCAGAAGGCGACGACAGCGAGCCGCTGCTCTTCACCTTTGAAGATTGGACGCACCCTGCGTTCCTCGCGGAGTACAAAGCGAAGTACGGCAAGGACCCGCGCACCGCGTTGTGGGCCGACGAAGACGAGGCGTTCGCCAAGATGCGCGCCGGCTACAAACCGGACGTGATGGGCCCCTGTTCTTACGAGTTCGGGCGCTGGCAGGAAGCCGGCATCATTCAGCCGATCGACGTGACGAAACTGAAATACTGGAAGGACATTCCGGATTATCTGAAAAATATTCCGGGCATGATGAAGTCGGAGACCGAGGCTTGGTTCATCCCGCAATATTGGGCGAACACGTCGGTCACGTATCGCACGGACCTCGCGCCGGAGTATGTCGGCAAGGAAGATTGGAAGATCCTGTTCGACCCGAAATACAAGGGCAAGATCGCCGGTCTCGACGGCGTGGACGACACGGTCACGCTGATCGCGAAGACGTGGGGCGTCGATCCCTACAACATGACGCCGGAACAGTGGACGATGGTGCAGGGCAAGCTGCGCGAGTTCGTGGCAGCGGCACGTTTCATCTCAAGCGATGAAACGTCGCTCAGCCAAGGGTTGGCGTCGGGCGAGATCGTCGCGGCGATCACTTGGAACCAGACGCCGGCGGCGCTGAAGAAGGAAGGCAAAGCCGTCGCCTATATGAACCCGCCGGGCGGCATGTTCACCTATGTCTGCGGTCTGGTCGTGCACGCCGAATCCAAGAATTTGGAGAAGGCGTATGCATTGATCGACAGCTCAATCGCGCCGGGCGCGATGAAGCATCAGTTCGACGAGCTCTCGAACGGGCCGGCGAACATGACGATCTTCGCCGACTACACGGACGAGCAACTGGCCGAGCACGGCTTCGTGCGCGACGTGGAAGCGTTCCTGAAGTCGGGCACGTTCCAGGCGCGGTTGAAGAATAAGGACGAAATCGTGAAGTTCTGGACGGAGATCCGCGGCGGCGGCTAACGCCGCTTCCTGATCGTTCAAGGATTGGCCCCGGACGCGAAACGTCCGGGGCTTTTTTATTGCGGCAACTCGTTGGCCTGCGGTGCGCCGATCTCTTTGCAGACGGAAGCGATGGCGGCGGCGTCCCGCGTGCCGCGCGGGCCTTGTGCCGGGCGCGTCAGCGACAGCAGGCGCTGGGCGACCTGGCGCGTGAAGTGCTTGCGCTCGTCGGGCGTCAGGCGCGCGACGACATCGGCGATCGTCGCTTCGCGCGCACGGGCGACGGCAATGTCGGCTTCAGTGACGCGGGCAAGCGCGGCGCGGAAGGCCGCCTCATCGAACGGCTCGGCGCGGAAGACGCGGAACATCGCGCGGCGCGCCTCGACGACATCTTGGCCCAGCTTGCGGAATTCCGGCACGCGCGCCGCCAGCGCCTCGCACATCTTCAACGCGCCCGATTGCGGCAGCATCTGCAGCACGAGGTCGGGGCGCAAGCCGCCGCCCCCTGCCCCGCCCATGGCAGTGGCCGCGATGCGGTTGCGGGCGACGATGAGGCCCATGACGATCACGCCGAGCAGGAAGACGTTCAGGCACAGCGAGCCGATGAGCCAGAAGCTCCAGCGGCGCGGTTCGCGGATCGTGGTCTCGCTCATATGCCGTCACCCATGTCGGCCCAATCGGCATCGCCGCCGCTGAGCGCGATGAGCGCCGGATCGACTGCCGTGTCATTCACGCCGGCGAGTCCCGGCAACGCGGCACCGACCGCTAGGCCCAGCGCCAGCGAGCAGGCGACGGCCGCGGCCGGGATCCAGCGCATCGTGAACCACGGCGCGCGCTGCTTGGCGGTCCGCTCGGGGAACGTGGCCAGGATGCGGTCTTCAAGCGTGCGGGTCGCGGGATGCGTTTCGGCGGTGTCGAGCAGACGGTCGAACGCCGCCGCCTCTTGCAGCATGTCCCGCGCTTCGGCCGATTGTTCGGCGAAGAGCAGCGCGGCGACGCGTTCGGCTTCCGGCCAGCGGGCCGGGTTGGCGCCGTAGGCTTCGACCAGGGTCTTAAATCGTTGGATGTTCATCGGCACGTCTCACTCTTTTTCGTTCTTGTTGAATACGTCGTTACTCAAAGGCTTCAGCGATTTCTTCAGCGTGCGGCGGCCGCGCGAGAGCAGGCTCTCCATCGCCTCGACGCTCACGCCCATGATCGCCGCCGCGTCGATATTCGTCAGGCCTTGGTAATGGCAGAGCACGACCGCCTCTCTCTGGCGGTCGGGCAGTTGCTGCAACGCGTCGTTCACGGTCTTGGCGAGTTGCGCGTCGACCAACCTTGCGACCGGCGTCGGCGCGTCGTCGGCCATCTCGGGCACGTCGTCGATGTTCGACGTCGGACGGCGGCGCAGACGGTCGTAGCAAAGGTTGATCGCCACACGGTGCAGCCACGTTTCGAACTTCGCTTGTCCCGGTTGCCAGCGTGCCGCGTGGGTCCAGACGCGGACGAAGACGTCTTGCGCGACGTCTTCAGCCTCGGCGTGATCGTTCAGCATACGGCGGCCCAGGTTCAGGATCTTCGGCAGATGGCGCGCCATGATCGCGCGCGCGGCGGTGCGATCGCCGTTCGCCACGCGCGCTACAAGCTCGCCATCCGGATCGTCGATCACCCGTCTTTGCCCAGACTCAGCCTCGTCCCGATAGTGTCGAGGGCGGATGGTGATCGCCAGGTTCATCAAACTTGTCCGACATACGCCCAGACCCACTCTTCGCTAACTTGAACGGTGCATGAACAAAACTCCGTCGCGGCCGCGGAAATCCGGTTTTTGGGCTAACGGAAGGTCGCCCGGAGCGCAGCTCCATTCTCGCGCTCCGGGCTAAGCCTTGCGGCAGGGCGGGTGAGCTATTCCGCCCCTACGCAACACTAACATGTGTCCAAAAGGGGTGACATTGGGGCCTGGTCCCCCATATTTACGCGCCTGGAAGCGCAACGTGCCTCCCTGAGAAGGTAAACGGATGAGCCAAGCCGTGCCGAAGCTTCACGACAGCCTGCCCGACGATGCGGTGCGCGGGGTGCTAGCGCTTGCGCATCATGCGGGGGCCAAGGGCTGGGTGCCGGCGACGAGCGGCAATTTCTCGGTGCGGATCGACGCGAACGACTGCGCGATCACGGCGTCGGGTGGCGACAAGGGTGCGTTGAAGCCTGAGGGGGTGATCCGTGCGGCTATTCGCGGGCCTGCGCATCCGCGGGCGTCGGCGGAGGCGCCGCTGCATTACCTGATGTACCGGATGTCGCCGGCGATCGGGGCCGTCACGCATGTGCATGCGCAGCCTGCGGTGCTTGCCTCGCTGCTCTTTGCGAAAGAGGGGCGTGTGCGGATCGAGGGGCTTGAGCTGCTCAAGGCATTCAATGGCGTGAAGACGCATGAGACGCATCTCGACGTGCCGGTGTTCGACAACGAGCAAGACATGGATGCGCTGGCGTTGAAGGTTGAGGCGCGGTTGAAGGCGGAAGGCCTTGGCTGGGGCTTTTTGCTTGCGGGGCATGGGATTTATGCGTGGGGTTCCACCGTGCAGGAGACCCTTCGACATATCGACGCGTTCGACTATCTTTTCACCTTGATGTTGAAGCTGAAGGGAATACCGGCATGACGGTGCTGACGGTTTACGATCTGACCAAAGGGCGCGCGCCTCAGGCCGCCACGCGCGACGAGCGCGAGATCTTGAAGGCGCTGCTGCCGTTCGACGTGCGCTATGAGCGCTGGGAAGCGACGAAAGAGTTGCCGCCGGGCGCGGGGCAAGACGCGGTGCTTGAAGCGTATGCCAAGGATATCGACCGGCTGCGCAAGATCGGCGGGTACCAGTCCGTCGACGTCGTGCGCATCCATCCGGAACATCCGGACCGTGAGGCGATGCGCGGCAAGTTCTTGTCGGAGCATGAGCACGCGGACGACGAAGTGCGCTTCTTCGTCGAAGGCGCCGGTGCGTTCTATCTGCGCAACGACAATCAGGTGCTGAAGGTCGTGTGCGAACAAGGCGACCTGCTCTTGGTGCCGAAGCAAACACGGCATTGGTTCGACATGGGGCCGCGGCCGTTCTTCGCCGCGATCCGTTTGTTCACGACGCCGGACGGTTGGGTCGCGACGTTCACCGGCGACAAGATCGCCGACACGATCCCCGGCTATGACGCGGCGGAGATCAAGGCGGCGTGAGCCAAGCCGTTCTCCTCGACATCGAAGGAACGATCGGGGACATCGCGTTCGTGCGCGATGTCCTCTTTCCGTACGCGCGCGCACGCATCGCCGACACGCTGAAGGCGCGGTGGGATGAGCCTGAGATTGCCGAGGTCGTGCGGCTGGCGTGTCTGAGTTCGACCGACGAGTTGTCGACGCCTGCGCTCGCGACGAAGCAATTTCTGTCGTGGATGGATCAGGACAAGAAGATCGGGCCGCTGAAGACGCTGCAGGGCATCATCTGGCGTGAAGGGTATGGGTCGGGCGAGCTGAAGGCACATCTCTATCCGGATGCGGTCGAGGCCATTCACGCGTGGACGAAGCGCGGCGTGAAGGTCGCGATTTACTCGTCGGGCTCGATCGAAGCGCAGAAGCTCTATTTCAAGCACAGCGTCGCGGGCGATCTGTCGTCGTTCCTGAGCGGATATTTCGACACGACGAGCGGCGCGAAGGGCGAGGCTGCGTCGTATACGAAGATCGCGCGCGAACTTGGGTTTGTGCCTGGCGCGATCACCTTCTTCTCCGACCTTCACGCCGAGACAGACGCGGCGCTGCAGGCGGGGTTGCGGGCCTATCGCGTCGATCGCACAAAGTCCGCGACGCACGAGGGTCGCGACGGCGACACGGGGGTGATCGGCTCGCTCGCCACGGTCGTCGAACGCATTCGCTAACGCCTGCCAACGCGGCGGAAAGTGGCCGGTTTTCCGAAATAAGTCCCCTTGGCGTAAGCTGTGTGCACAAACAACGGCGGGCATATGACAGAACGTCTTGTTTCCTACGTCGAGCCGCGACTTCACAGGCGCGTTGTGTGGGGCTGGATCGCCGTCGCGATCGGAGCCTGCCTGTCTGTCCGCTTACTGGTCGGCTATGAGCCTGATCTCATCATTGCAACGCTCCTCGTTTCCCTCCTTGGCTTGTTTCTGCTGCTGCATTTTTTGACACAAGACGAACGCGTGTCGGTTCTAGAGCGGATGCGCCTCTACCAAGCAGTGTTTCCGCACTGGGAGCGCGTGCTGGCACGCGCTCTGATATTCGGTGTTCCTTTCGGTCTGATGCGAGCCGACCGCGTCGAAACGCTGGGAGACTTGGTCTTTGCCGTGCTCTTCTTCACTGTTGGAGGCCTTGTGTTCGGCCTAACGCAGGAATGGATCAGTCAATGGGCGCAGCGCAGAGCGGTGCGTTACGCCCATCGACATTGGCTGCTGCGATAGACACACACGCTAGGACTTCGCGAACACTTCGCGTGTGATCTCCGCGGTCGTCGTGCCTCGCGTCGTTAGCGCGGCCACCTTCGTTCCCAACTTTGCAACATCGGCATCCACCCAGGCGAGCGCTACTGCGGCGGCGCGAGACTCGGACCAGGCCGTCGATGTGAGCTTTCCGGCCACGGCGTTGCGCGCGGTGATAGGCCCGGTGACCAGTTCTGATTCGGCGGCGAGTTGGATCAGCACTTGCGGCTTTGCGCGCGAGCGGCGGGCGGCTTCGGCGCCGTTGTACTTGCGCGTTGGGTCGGGTGCGAAGCCAAGTTCAGACGGCGTGCGCATGTCGCTTGCGTCGATTGCAAGGTGGGCGGGTTGCCAGTCGACGGCGGGTTTGGCTATGGCGTTTTCGATGCGGGTCGCTTCCAGCGTTGTCGCGCCGGCGGCGGCGACGCCGAGGCTTGCGCCGGAGCGCCAGAGGCGGTCCCAGACGATCGCGCCGTCTTCGGCTTGGGTCCATAGTTCGATCCCTTCGCCTGTCGTGTCGCGCATCAGCGCGACTTGGGCGGGGCGCCAGGTTGGGCGCGTGACGCTGCCGGTGCTGGCGCCTTCGCCACTCAAGCCCGCGGCGGCGAGCAGGGCTTGTGCGCGGGGGCCGCGGACGCCGATGACGGCGCGTGAGCCGGTGGCGTTGACGAGCTTCACGTCGAAGCCGCGCAGGGCGTCGTTGATCCAGGCGAAGTCGCGCACCGTCGTCGATAGTTCGAATGTCGTTGGCGCGAAGCGGGCGAGCAAGCCTTCGCCGCGGACGAAGCCGGTGTCGTCGCACCAGAGGGTGCGGGCGGTTTGGCCGGGTTCGATGCGGGCGGCGTCGCTGACCGTCAGTACGCTGAGGAACGCCGCCGCGTCGGGGCCTTCGATCAGCCAACATTGGCGGGCGGAAAGATCGCTGAGTGTGACGCGCGTCGTCAGGGCTTCGTGTTCTTCGCGCGCGGAGGTGTAGAGCGCGGGGATGGTGAAGCCGCATTCTTCCGTCCACGTGTTCGTCGTGCAGAGTTCCGCCGTGCGTGCGTGGAGCGGTGTGGGGTGTTGGGCGCGGGAGGTGATGTCGCTCATGCGGTCACCGGTGCGCCGGCCAGGACGGCCTCGGCGGCGATGCGACCGTTGATGCCGGTGACGCCGCCGCACGGGTGCGTGCCCGCGCCGCAAAGGAAGAGACCGGCGATCGGCGTGCCGTAGCGGCTCATGCCGGCCATCGGACGCAGGGGTCCGAGTTGGTCGAGTGTCAGGTCGCCACCGTGCCAGTGGCCGCCCGGCGTGCCGCCCATGCTTTCGACGTCGGCCGGCGTGTAGAGGTCGGCGCCGAGGATCAGTTCGGGGAGATCGGGCGAGTATTGGCGCAAGGTCGAGCCGACGGCGGCGATGAGGTCTTTCTTCGTCGCGTCAGTCCATGCACCGGCCGCCGGTGTTTTGGGGACATAGAGAACGTGCGCGGAGAGCACGTGCTGACCCGGCGTTGCGAGCGAGGCGTCGTGTGTCGAGGGGATTGTGATCTCGAGCGCGGGATCGGGCGAGAACGTGCCTTGCTCGTACGCGGCGAAGGCGCGGTCGAGATGGTCGATGCTGGGGCAGATCAGCAGCCGCTCTTTGAGGTGGCGCTTGTCGAGGCCTTTGAACGACGGGAGGCTTGCGAGCGCGAGGTTGACCTTCGCGACGCATCCTTCGGCGCGGAAGCCGCTTAGGCGGCGCTTCAGGCCGAGCGGCAGATAGCGTTCGGCGCCAAGGCCGATGAGCGTCGCTTTCGCGTTCATGCTCGAGACGACGATCGGTGCGTAGATCGCTTGGCCACCGGCGAGCGCGACGCCTGTCGTGCGGCCGTTCTCGAACAGCAGGTTCGTCACGCGCGCGTTGAGGCGGATCGAGACGCCCGCGGCTTCGGCCGCCTTCTGCAGCGCCGAGGCGAACGCCCCTGCCCCGCCTTGCGGATGGACGATGCCGTCGGGGGCTTCCGCTTCCAGCGCGGCGCGCAGCGCGGCGACGAAGGCGGTACCTTGCGTGCGCGGGCTGACGGCGCTGCCCACGATGCCGTCGAAGGCGATTGCGCCTTTGAGTAGCGGCGTTTCGAATTCGGCGTCGAGGAGTTCGCCGATCGAGCCGTCGAGGAGCGCGCCGAATTCCGCGTCGAGTGCGGCGCCGGCGCGCGCGGTCGGGCGCGTCGCGAAGAGGCTGCCGCCGCGCGTGGCTTGCTCGAAAGCGCCGCCGGGTGGCGTTTGCACCCAGCGCTGAAGCTGGCCCGCGATCTTGGCCATGCGTGTGTCGAAGGGCGCCCACGCCTTCGCGTCGTTCTGCGAGTGTGCGCTTAGGCTCTGCGTCGTGTGGCGCAGGTCGCCGTCGAGAACGATGTGGCGGCCTTCGGGCGAGAGGGCGACGGTCGAGATTTGTTTCGCCGTGAAGTTGAGACCGTGGCGCGCGAGTTTCAGCGCCTTCACGACTTGCGCATCGAGCGGGCCGATGAGATGCGCGAAGGTCGAGACGCGGTGACCGGCGACGACGTCGTTCGTTTGGCATGCGCCGCCGGTGCGGCCCATGGCTTCGACGACGACGACGCGGCGTTTGGCTTGCGCGAGGAGTGCTGCGCAGACGAGGCCGTTCACGCCGCCGCCGATGACAACGACGTCGAACTCGGTGGCTGCGCCGACGTTACGCATCGGCGCCTACCTTCGCGCGCGGCTTCGTTCCGTTGCCGGCGGCGAGCAGGCCTGCGTCGCCGACGCCGGCGTAGAGGCTGGGTTCAAGGACCGTCAGGCCTTTGACGAGTGTCGTGACGCTCGCGGCGCGCGGCTCCGGCACGCCGGTCAGATCGAGCGCCGCTTTCGCCGTCAGCGCGGCTGCGCCTTTCGGATCCATGACGGTTTCGGATTCTTTCGGGTGCCGGATCTCAGCTTCTTCGATCGACGCGCCGAAACCGGCGGCGACGGTGTCGATCGTGCGGACGCAGAGTGCGCGCAGGCCGTCGCGGCGCGCGCCGGTCCACGGGCCCTCCGTCGTCGTGACGGGCACGTAGGGCATGGTGACGTGCGCGTCCCAGCGCTGCTTGCCGTCGGCCGTCGTGCGCGTCGCAAAGCGAAGCTCCAGGCACGGCGTTTCGGCCAGCGTGCGGGCGCGGAAGGCGCCGTGCGCGCGGCTCAGGCGGGAAATCGACGGGTCGAGCCGCACAATGGCCCCAGAGGCCAGCGTAGCCGCGTCGACTCCCGGCAGCTTTGGGAGAGCCCCGATCGTCAATTTGACGTGTGCGGGCTCTACGGGGGCGCCAGTGACCAGGTCGCGCGGCGGTGGGCGGCGGAGGCCCGTCAGCAGGTCGCGGTGGCGGTCGTGCGGCAGCGTCGAGATCACCAGCGGCGCGCGCAGCGTCGTGCCGTCGTCGAGGATCACCGCCTGCACGGCGTCACGCTCGGCCGCGAGTTGCTTCACGTTGGATGAAAAGCGGACGTCGGCGTTGTTGTAGAACTTCAGCAGGGCGAGGAGCGCGCGACGCAGTTCGGCTTTGCCGCCGGCGACGTAGCGGTGACCGGCGTCGGGTGCGACGGCCGCGAGCAGCGATTGGCGCGTCAGCAATGCGCCTGATGCCGGCGCGAGCGGCGACGCGCCGGTGCCCATGATCGCGCCTTGGGCGAAGATGCCTTTCAGCAGATCGTTGTCGAAGGCTTCGTCGAGCAGGCGCGCGAGCGATGTGGCGCGGAAGAACATGTGGTCGCTGGGCGGCGCGTCGGCGGTGGATGCCGCCGTCAGCCAGGTCGAGACCGCCTGCTCGCCGGCCGGCGCTTGGGCGGCGCGTATGATGCGAGCGTGGAAGGCGGCCAGTGCTTCGGCGTCGCGCGGCGCGATCGTGGCGATCGCCGCCTCTGCTGCGCGGCGGTCGGGCCAGAGGATGAGCGCGCGTTCGCCGGCGATGCCGACGACGGCGGGCGCGGCGGCGAAGCGCAAACCTTGGCCGCCGAGATCGAGCGCGCGCGCGACGGCGACGCTGATGACGGCGTCGGCGCCCTCGCCCATCGGCGCGGCCTCGCCTTCGCGCTCCACCACCGTGACGGCGCGGCCCTGCTTGGCCAATGCGGCTGCGGCGACAAGACCTTCGACGCCCGCGCCAATCACGACGGCATCTAGGCGGTCAAGCGCCATACGGAACTCGTGTCATCGAACTCTTCAGACCCAGGGGGCTTGGGTTTTCGCCCGCCCTCTACTCTAAGGCGCGCGCTATTCAGTAAAGCCTAACCCGCCCGGTGATTGGAAGGTAAAGGGATGATTAATCGTGGCCAATTGAGGGCGGAGGCGCGACCGTCACCGGCATGATGAAAAGGCGGGGTCGCGAAACCGGGCCGCCGAAGGAAACTCAGAAGGCAACGGTTAGCGGCTTGGGACCGGCGCCGGCGCGAGTGTGAGCAGATAATCCACCGGCGCGGCGCAAGCGGCGTCCGTTGCCGAAGCAGTGCAACTGACTTTGAAGATCGTCCCGCCCGCATCGGTGTGGACAGCCGTCATATCGCACACGTCGCGGCACTTGGCGCCCGCGGACTGCAACATCGCTTTCAAGGTGTCGCGGTAATTCGTCGGCAGTGCGCTGCTGAGATGGGCGCGCGTTTTGTCGACTTCAGCGGCGGTGTAAATGATCGTGTAGCCCACGGTCAGGAGCGCGGTCGCCAACAATACGGCCAGCGCCCAACGAGAGAGCAAGTCGAGATCGTTGCTCGATCGTGATTGCGTGCGCATGGGTTGCCTCCTTTTCCTGAGGGCAACCTAAGCGGCCACGCATATCCATTCGATGCGGGACACGACCGTATTTCGTAAGAAATCTGCAAAGGGATTTGGTCGCCGCTTAACCGCGTTTTACTGGACACGAGCGTTCCGGGTTCCATTGTATCGAGCCCGACAACGCATTGGCTGTCGACAACAATCTTTATGCAATCCTTATACGACGGGCCCTCCTTCCATATCGAAATCATGCATTCGGCGGGCTAAGTGTCCGCTGCCCACTCATCGAACCGCAAAACTGTGGAGCGTTCGCTTCGGTCGTTTCATTCGTCAGAACTCGGCTGCAGGCTTGATGCAAGTCAATTGTCCGAGCGCCCAAGAGACTAAGAACGAACCCGGCACTAATTCCCGCTCAACAATTAACGGAACATAAGCCTCCCCCAAGTGCGGCGAGGTACGAGGAGAAATCGCTATGCCCAGTTCGGATATCTTCATGTTGATCGTCGGTGTCGGCTTCTTTGCCGCCATGTGGATCTACGTCGCGCTGTGTTCGCGGGCCTAAGGGAGACAACGACGATGCTTGATTTGGTTCTTGGCGGCGCGGTCGCCGTGATCATCCTGGTCTATCTGCTCTACGCGCTCATGCGGCCCGAACAGCTCTAACCGCATCGCGCATCGAAGGACATTCGACATGACGTTCATCGGCTGGCTCCAGATCGCGTTCCTGTTCGCGTTGGTCGCGCTCACCGCGCCGCCGCTCGGCGCGTTCATGACAAGTGTTTTCGAGGGCAAGCGCACATTCCTTCATCCGATACTCGGACCGGTCGAGAAGGCGCTCTATCGGCTGTCGGGTGTCGATGCGAACAAGGGGCAGGATTGGCGCGGCTATACCGTCGCGATGCTCGTCTTCAGCATCGCAGGCTTCGTTTCGCTCTACGCGATTTTGAGGTTTCAGGCGGCGCTTCCGTTGAACCCGTCGGGCTTTGGTCCGCTGTCGCCCGATCTCGCCTTCAACACCGCCATCAGTTTCGTCAGCAATACGAACTGGCAAAGCTATGGCGGCGAAACGACGATGAGCCATCTGACACAGATGGTGGGGCTCACCGTTCACAATTTTCTCTCCGCCGCGACCGGTATCGCGCTCGCTCTGGCGTTCACGCGCGCCTTCGCGCGCTCGCAGACCAAAGATCTCGGGAATTTCTGGGTCGATCTCACGCGCTGTACGCTCTATGTGCTGCTGCCGCTATCGATCGTGGTAGCGCTCGCGCTCATCCTGTTGGGCATGCCGCAGACGCTGCTGCCGTGGATGAAGGCGACAACGCTCGAAGGCGTTGAGCAGACGCTGAGCATGGGCCCCGTGGCCTCACAAGTCGCGATCAAGCAACTCGGCACGAACGGCGGGGGGTTCTTCAACGTCAACAGCGCGCATCCGTTCGAGAACCCGAACGCTTGGACCAACATCATCCAAACCTGGGCGATCCTCGCAATCCCCTTCGCGCTCGCGCTCACCTTCGGGCGCATGGTCGGCGACAAGCGTCAGGGATATGCGCTCTTCGCGGTCATGGCGGTCCTGGTCGTTGCTGCAACCGCCGCCTGCTATGCCGCCGAAAGCGCCGGCAACCCCATTGTCACGGCGGCGGGTATCGATCCGACCCTGGGCAACATCGAGGGCAAGGAGGTGCGCTTCGGCGTGGCGTCGAGCGCATGGTGGGCCGCGGCCACGACCGGCGCCTCGAACGGTTCGGTGAATTCGATGCACGATAGCTACACGCCGCTCGGCGGGCTCGTTCCCATGTTTCTGATCCAGCTCGGCGAGATTTTGCCGGGCGGCGTCGGGTCCGGTCTCTACGGCATGATCATCTTTGCGATCCTCTCAGTCTTCGTCGCCGGTCTCATGGTCGGGCGGACGCCGGAATATCTCGGCAAGAAGATCGGCGCCAAGGAGATGAAGCTGTCCATCCTGGCCGTTCTTATTCTGCCGGTCGCGATCCTTGGCTTCACCGCAATCGCCGCCTCACTCGACGTCGGCAGAGCAGGCCCGCTCAACACCGGGCCGCATGGTTATGCGGAGATTCTCTACGCGTTCACCTCGGCTGCCGGCAACAACGGTTCGGCTTTCGCAGGGCTAACCGCGAATACGCCCTTCTACAACGTCCTGCTGGGCTTCGCGATGCTGCTCGGCCGCTTTGCCTACATCGTGCCGATGATGGCGATCGCCGGATCCATCGGTGCGAAAATCAAGACGCCCATCGCGGCCGGCACATTCCCGACCGACAACTCGTTGTTCGTCGGCCTTGTCATCGGCGTGATCTTGATCATGGGCGGCTTGCAGTTCTTCCCGTCGCTCGCGCTCGGCCCCATCGTGGAGCATTTCATGATGCAGGCCGGTCACCTTTCTCCGTAACGAATTCTCGCGAGACAAAAACATGATCGCCAAGGCCGCACGCACGACCTCCGCCTTCGACATGAGCCTCTTGGGCCGCGCCGTGGGCGATGCATTCGTGAAACTCGATCCGCGCAAGCTGGCGCGAAATCCCGTCATCTTCGTCACCGAGATCGTGACGGTGTTGGTGACAATTCTCGCGATCCGGGACGCCGT
>JAWXBY010000013.1:0-34397 GCA_034440355.1 Alphaproteobacteria bacterium | reverse complement strand
TCGCGCCGGCGCGACAAGTGGCTCGGTGATCGCGCGGAGCTCGTCCTCGCGGCCCGGCTTCGCGCGCAGTTCGGCGATGAGGGCGAAGGCACCCGCGGGAATTGCGGGGACAGTGTTGTTCGGGCGTGCGGTCACGGGTGTTTCTCCGGGCATGTCGTGCGAACGCGCTATTGCGCGAGATAGCCGCCGTCGATCACCAGTTCAGCGCCCGTGACATAGCTTGCCTCTTCGGAGGCCAGGTACAGGCAGCCGTAGGCGACTTCGTTGGCCTTACCGGCGCGCTTCATCGGTGTCGAGGCGATGACGAGCTTGTTGAGGTCGGGCGCCTGCGCTTCCGTCAGGGGCGTGTCGATGAAGCCCGGATGCACCGAGTTCACGCGGATGCCCTCGCCGACATAGCTCATCGCCGCGTTCTTCGACATGTTGCGCACCGCGCCTTTGACGGCGTGATAGGAATGCGCGCCCGCAACAGCAGAGCTGCCCCAGATCGACGAGATGTTGACGATCGATCCGGACTTCCGCCGCCGCATGACGCGGATGGCCTCGCGCATGCCCAGAAAGACGCCGGTCTGATCCACCGCGATCATCTTCAGCCACGCCTCCATGCCAAGCTCGTGCAGCGGCTCGTAGGCGATGATGCCGGCATTGTTGATCAGAATGTCCAAGCGGTCGTGCGCCTGGACGATTTTCTTGACCGCCGCCTCCCAATCGCGCTCGCTGGTGACGTCGAGCCTCATCGCTTCGACGCCGCTCGGATACGCGGCCTTGGGCGACGCGATGTCGGTGGCATAGACCGTCGCGCCTTCCTTGGCGAAGAGCGCGGTGACGGCGTACCCGATGCCGCTCGCGGCGCCTGTTACAAGCGCGATCTTTCCCTGAAGTCTCATGGCGTTCTCCTGTTCGATTGCGAGAAGCATGAGGGGCGCGGCCGGCGCCGACGAGTTAAGCGGGGTAAAAGGACGTTAGTTGCGCCGTGTGAGCGCACTACCCGAATGGGTAGTCCAGCCGCCCCGGGCGGGCGATGTGCCTGCGCTTTGCGGCAGGTATCTCTTCGACAACCTCGCGGTGGCCGTATGTCCCGCCGGGCCTGATCGCGGAGATTCAACATGTCCCTCCTTCACGTCTCTGACGCATCGACCGTTCCGGCTTCGGGACGGCACCACCGGTCGTTCCGCTTCGGGCCGTTTCTGCTGCAGCCCGAACGGCAGCTGCTCCAAAACCTTGATGGCCCGGTTCGCATCGGCGGGCGCGCGCTGGATCTACTGACACTGTTGGTCGAACGCGCCGGCGAACTGGTGAGCAAGCAGGAGCTGATGTCGCGCGCCTGGCCGGATACGTTCGTCGAAGAGGGCAACCTCAAAGTCAACATAGCCGGGCTCAGGCGGGCACTCGGCGAATCCCACGGCGTGCCGAACTTCATCGCGACCGTCGTGGGCCGGGGCTATCGCTTCATCGCGCCCGTGGAGGCGCGGCCGCCGTATCAGCGCTCGATGTAACCGCGCCGCGCCGCCACCGTCACGGCTTGTGTGCGGTCGTCGACGCCCAGCTTGGCGAAGATGCTCTTCAGGTGCGCCTTGATCGTGTCGGGCGAAAGCTTGAGCTGCGACGCGATCTCTTTGTTCGCATGACCATCAGCCACGAGGCGCAGGACCGCCACCTCGCGCTCCGTCAAAGGTTCATCCAGCGCATGCACGGCCAGCTCGTGCGCGATGTCCGGGCTCATCACACGCCGCCCCGCATGAACCGAACGAATGGCGTCGAGCAATTCCTTGCGGATGCTGTTCTTGAGCAGATAGCCCGCCGCACCCGCCCGCATTGCGCGGATCACCTGCGCATCGCCGGGATAAGTGGTGAGCACAAGAATGCGCGCGGCAGGCGCGGCGCTGCGAATTTTCTCGATCGCCTCGACCCCGCCCATGCCTTGCATCTGCATGTCCATCAGCGTGACGTCGGGCGCAAGCTTGTCGAACAAGGCGACCGCCTCGGCTCCGTCAGACGCCTCACCGGCCACCTCCATGTCGCTCTGCCGCGCCACCAGCGCCGCAACGCCTTCGCGCACGATCGGATGGTCGTCGACAATCAAGATGCGGATCATGACCAAAAGCTCAACCGGCTCTTCGCCGCCTTGTACGCGATCGCGCCCGGCACGACCAGCATCACCTCCGTGCCGCCTTCCGGCAAGCGGCGCGCCGCAAGCCAACCGCGCAATTTCTTCGCGCGCTCGCGCATGCCCGACAAGCCGAAATGGCCGTCCTTCTCTCCCTTGTCGGCGACCTCGGGCGCGATGCCCACGCCGTTGTCGGTGAAGCACAGACTGAAATTCGTGCCGTAGCCGATGTCGATCGCCACCCGCTTGGCGTTCGCATGACGCCAGATGTTGAACACCGCCTCGCTGGCGATCCGGGTGACCTCGTCCAGAATCAGCGGATCGAGCGCGCGTGGCGTGCGCGTGGTCGTGACAGCGACCTCGACGCCGGGATCGAACGCCTGCCGCTTCACGATGTTGGCGATGATCTCTTCCACGGGGGCGTCCTGCAGCGAGCGCAGATCCCGAACCCGGTCGCGCCCCTCGGCGATGACCTGGTCCGCCCGATCGATCGCCTCCTCCAGCACGGGCCGCGCCGGCGCCGCCGCCGGCAGGTCGTCCACCGCCAGCTGAAAGCGCAGCGTCAACCCTTGCACCGACTGCAGCAGCGTGTCGTGCAGCTCGCGCGCAATGCGTTCGCGCTCCTCCATCCGCTCGGCCATGCGCATACGCATGCGGTTGACGACGGCCCGCAGCCGCAGCGAATAGGCGAACCACAGCAACCCAGCGAGCGTGAGCGCGACGAACACCTTGAAGGGCCAACTCTGGAAGAACGTGGGCGGAATGTCGAACGCCAGCGTCGCGCCGTCCGTGTTCCACACGCCGTCCTCGTTCGCCGCAATCACCTGAAAGCGATACGTGCCCGGCCCCAAATTGTTGAAGACAGCCTCACGGTGCGTTCCCGCCTCTATCCAGTCGGGATTCAGACCTTCGAGCCTGTAACGAAAGCGAACGCTCTCCGGCTTTGTCAAACTTCCGGCTACATAGGTGAATGCCAACAACGACGTGCCCTCGCGGAACGTAGGTGGCGTCATGAGCGGATAGCTGACGCCGTCGGCGGTTGCCGACAAGATCGTGACAGGGGGTGGCAGCTGGTTTCGCGCCGGAGGCGCCGCGTTGAAATAGGAGACGCCGGTATTGCTGATGACCCAGGTGCGGCCGTCGAAGCCGGTCACGATGCTCGGCGTGTGCCACCCCTGCTGCGCGACGCCAGGCAGACCATCAGTCCTGTCGTAGAACTCGTATGTCGGAACATGCGAGGGATCGGCAAACAGCTGCCTTACCTCTTCGGCCTTCATCCGAACGACGCCCAGCAATCCGTTGAAAAGAAAATCGCCGTCGGTCGTCCAGCCAATGCCGGACACGCCGTAGAACGGAGCCACGCGATCCGGACCGACAGTGCGGAAACGCCCCTTGTCCAGCAGAGCGACGCCAAAAGAACCGCTGACCCACACGGCGCCGTCGCGCACGGCGATATCATCCACGCGACCGACTGTGAGGCCTTCGCTGGCCGAAAATACCCGCGTGCCCGCCGCATCGTGTCGGGAAATGCGGCTGTCGTTGTATCCAAACCAAACAGACCCCGCGGGATCCGACTCCGCGACTTCGGGCACCGGCAACCCACCAAGATCGAGCTTGTCGCTCCAGGCGCCGTCCTTCAGCTTGTAGACGCTCGACCGGAACGCGACCCAGAGCGTTCCGCTGCCGTCTTCGACCATCGTTCTGATGGCTTCGCGGGCCACGCCTTTGGGCATCGGGATCTGCGCGTCTTTGCTGTCCCGAAGACGATGCACAAAACCGTTGTTGCCGTACCAAAGCGCGCCGTCTCTGGTCGCAAGGAGAATAGTGGGTCCCGGTATAGACAAACGCGCAACCGCGCGCGCCGGTTCGTTCGGCGCCGCGCGGTAGAGCGAGACACCATCGCTAATGTAGGTCCCGTCCGGGGTCGCAGCGATGCTGTAGCCGCGGCCACCCCATCCAGGTACAGCCGTTTCGTGAATGACTCGCGCGTTGCGAAAGCGGTTAAGCCCGGCATTCGTACCGACCCAAATGTTTCCCTCCCGGTCGCACAAAATGGGACCGCTCCGGTCGGCGGTAAGACCATCGGCGCGCCGGAACACGTCTACGCCTGAAGCCAGCACACTATGGGTGGGTTGGTTCGATTGGTGTGGATTGAATCTGAAGATGCCGCCGTTCGCCGTGTCCGTTGCCCAAATGGCTCCATCCCGATCGATTGCGTAATTGGACGCCGATAGGGCGTCGCGAGGCGAGGCGGCCTTCAGCGTCCAGGTGCTCCGCGTTTCGCCGGCGGGATAGTTCGGCAGGGGGCGCAACCCGTGAAACCCGTCGGCGATCCACATTCGCCCGTCGGGCGTTTGCGTGAATGTCGCGTGTGATGTCACCGCGCCGGTCGGCTCGAATCGTCGCGCACCCGGCCGTGAAAAGTAGATGCTCCCCTCGGTGCTGAGCCACAACGTGCCGTCGCGCGCCTGGAACAGGCCGATAACCATGCCGGATGGAACGTTCCAGTCTGCACCGGCTCTGCGCCAGCGGCCACCTTCAAATCGCGAGAGACCACCGTGCGAGACCGCCCACAGCGCACCGTCATTGTCCCGACGAAGGTTGACGACCATGCCCGGCGCTATCCCGTCCTTCTCCAGGTATGTCGTGACATGCCCGTCTTTCAGATGGGAGACGCCGCCGTCGGAATAGCCGATCCATATCTCGTTCGTTGCAACGACTTTGATCGAAGTGATGTCGATCGAGAAAAGGCGTTCGCCCGGAGCCGCCTGAAGACGCTCAAAGCGAACACCGTCGAACCGGAAAAGGCCTGTGCCCGTGCCCAGCCACAAAAACCCGTCCGGCCCCTGATCCAATGCCCAAATTTCGGGCGGCGCGCCGTCCTTCGCCGTCCAGGTCGTATGATGAAACTGGCGGATGCTCCGGTCGCGGTCCTGCGCATGGATCGGGGGACACCCTAGAACCATCGCCAAACACATGATCAAGACCGACCGGAAACCTCTGGCCATAGCCCGATTACATGCGCAACCAGCGCCTTCGGGCAAGAGTGCCTTACGGCGTCACGCCCGCCGGGCCAGCACCTCAACCTGCCGATCCTCGAGCAAGGGAATGATCCGCTCGACGGCCAGTTCGCGATAGTGGGCGGAGTTTTTGTGCGCTTCGAGCGCATCGCCCCCGGCATAGCGCTCGTGGATCAACAACCCGCTTGGATCGTCGACACGGTGAAACACCTCGTAGCCGAGGCAGCCCGGTTCTTCGAGCGATCGCCGGCGTAATTCGGCGACGAGCCTGAGCACGTCGCCAAGCGTTTGCTTTCGCGCCTGCCATCGGGCCACCACGACGACGTTCTCGGACGGATTCATAGTAAGCACTCCCGGTAGCAGTTAGCCTCTCAAGAAGCTCAGCAAATCCGCGTTGAGCCGGTCTTGATGCGTGAAGGGGAGCCCGTGCGGAGCACCCGGATAGATCTTCAATTCGGCCTTGGGCAGCATGCGCGCCACGACGCGCGCCGACAGATCGATCGGGACAATCTGATCGTCGTCGCCATGGATGATCAGTGTGGGCCGATCGAATTTTTGGACGTCCTTGCGGAAATCTTCCGAGAACGCGGCGATGCAATCGTAGGTGCCCTTCAGGCCGCCCATCATGCCTTGCTGCCACCAAAGATCGATTTGGCCCTGGGAGATTTTGGCGCCGGCGCGGTTGAATCCATAGAACGGCCCACTCGCGATGCCGCGATAGAACGCCGCCCGGTCCGCGATCGTCCCCGTGCGCATCCCATCGAACACGGCGATCGGCGCGCCGTTCGGGTTGCTGTCCGACTTCAGAAGGCACGGCGTCACCGCGGAAATCAGACCAAGCCTGGCGATGTTCCGGGTGCCGTGCCGGCCGACGAAGCGCGCGACCTCGCCGCCCCCGGCCGAAAAGCCGAAAAGAGAAATCTGTCGAAGCCCCAATTTTTCGATCAGTTGCGCAAGATCGTCGGCGTAGTGATTCATGTCGTTGCCCGACCATGGCTGGCTCGAGCGGCCATGCCCACGCCGGTCGTGCGCGATCACACGGTATCCGTTGCTGGCAAGAAAGAACGCCTGAGCGTCCCAGCTGTCCGCACTCAGCGGCCAACCATGCGAAAGCACAACGGGCGGGCCATCCGCGGGACCCCAGTCCTTGAAATAGATCGTCACGTCATCGCGTGTTTTGAACGTCGTCATGATCGGTTTCCCTGTGGGCGTTGAAGCGTAAGCCGCCGCCGGCAATGCGCCGGCGACGGCAGCCGCGGATGCTCCGACGAGCACGTCCCGGCGCGATGTCGATGGCTGCGTCATGTGTTGGCCTCCACGGACATGTGAGATCTCGCCGGCGCTGAAGCGCCGCTCGTTTGAACGTCAGGCCGCCATGGCGCGGGCGCCGCGCAGTGCGGCGACCAACTCTTTCGCCAGTGGTCCCGCCGAAGCCGGATTCTGGCCGGTCATGAGGCGGCCATCGACGACGACATGAGGTTGCCAGTTGGCCGTCGACGAATATTCGGCGCCCTCGGCCTTCAACGCGTCTTCGAGTTCGTAAGGGACGTCGTCGCGCGCATAGTCGAATTCTTCTTTCTTCGAGAACGACGTGAGCTTCTTGCCGCGCACGAACGGCGTGCCGTCGCCAAGATCGACCCCCAGCAGCGCGCACGGGCCATGACAAACGGCGGACACGATCTTGCCGGTGCTCCAGGCGCGCACGATCGCGTTCTGAACGTGGGCGTTGCGCTGGATATCGACCATGGGTCCGAGGCCGCCGGGTATAAGGATGGCGTCGTAATCCGCGGCGTCCACCTCTGACAATTTGCGACTGTGATTCAGCCGGCGAAAGGCCTTGCTCTCAAGGAACGCTTTCTCGGCGGGATCTTTCTCGTCATACGCATCGTAGGGCGTCCATCCGCCGGCCAGTGACGCGAACTCAACCGCAATGCCCGCCTTGTCGAGCACGTCGAAAGGATGAGCGACCTCGGCGAAAAAGAAACCGGTCTTGCGATTGTGCGGGCCGATCACGGCGGCGTTCGTCACGATGAACAGGACATGTTGAGTCACGGTGTTCTCCTTTGGTGGATGATGATGCTTTCAGTGGTTCTGCTTGACGGCGGCAGTTGCCGTCTCGATGAAGGCAGCGACCTCATTCGGATGCGACAGCATCGCGGCGTGGCTGCTCGCCAATTCGATAGTCCGAGCGCGACTGCGAGTGGCCATCATTCGCTGAACGCTGGGTGGGATCATCCGATCCTGGGTCGTGACCATGTAGGCCGTGGGCTTCACCTTCCACGCGACCTCGCGAATCTCAGCCTGTATGGCGGCAAGTCCCCACGGCACCTGCGAGGCGGCCATGAAGCGTGTCGTCGACTGAGGAACGTCTGCCGCGAAGGCGGTCGGAAACTTCGTAGGATCTACGATGCGATAGCCGTCGCGCGGCGGCAGCACTGGTGCACGCGACTCGCCTGGTTGCGCAGCAACATGGGCCAACTTCGCCACCGACTCGCCGTTCTCGGGTGCATACGCGGCGACATAAACAAGGCTCTTCACCTTTGGATTGAGGCCGGCGTGTGTGATGACCATGCCGGCATAGGAGTGACCGACGAGGACCACCGGAAATCTCGCGGTGTCGATGACACGGGTGACCGTTGCCACGTCCCCGTCGAGAGTGGCGGTTGCGTGCTGCGTAACCAAGACTTCGTAGCCACGCTGAGATAGCAGGTCGTACACCCCCTTCCAGCCTGAGCCGTCCACGAATGCGCCGTGCACCAGCACGATCGAAGTCGCCTTTTCGTTCTCGGCCGCGCTCGCGCCGTACGAGGCCAGAACCGCCAGGGTCGTCAAGAATGTGAGGCGGATCGCGGCCCGGCTCTTGTCGATGATAAACATCTTTGCTCCGTTCATTGTGGGTTCACGTGTTCGTTCCACGACGTGCGTGACACGGCGCACACTACGCGCGCTCCCCGCTCTCCACCCGTTAAGCGCGGTCAAAAGGCGTAAGTCATCGAGTGGCGGGGAGGGCTTCGCACCTTTCACCTCGTTTAACACCGCTTAACTCGCCAGCGACCGCTCGCCGGAGCATCTGTCCGGGGCTCTCAGCTTGCGAAACGCCGGGCCGAGACATGAGTAGGGCTTCAGAATGATGAGCACCACCGAAGCGGCCGACCAGGCCACAGCAGTCAATCCCTACATGACCGGCGTCCACACGCCGATGAAGGAGGAGTTGACGATTGAGCAGCTGCCGGTCACGGGCACGATCCCCGCGGCGCTCAACGGACGCTATCTGCGCTTGGGGCCGAACCCGATGCACGCCGATCCGGCCAAGTATCACTGGTTCGCCGGCGACGGCATGCTCCACGGCTTCAAGATCGAGGACGGCCGCGCGCTCTGGTATCGCAATCGTTATGTCCGCTCCGAAGCGGTGACCGAGGCGCTGGGCGAAAAACGCACCGACGGCCCGCGCCACGTCTTCGACACGGTCAACACCAACGTCATGGGCTTCGGCGGCAAGACGTTTGGGTTCGTCGAGGCGGGCAGCACACCCGTCGAAGTCGGCGAGATGCTGGAGACCCAGCGCTACACCGACTTCGAGGGCACGCTGCGCGGCAGTTTCAGCGCGCACCCGCACGTCGACCCGGTCAGCGGCGAGATGCTCGCCATCTGCTACGACTCCAGCGACCCGGTCGCGGTGCGCTACGTGGTGGTGACGCCGCAAGGCCGCGCCCGGCGTGACATCGAGATCCCGGTCGAACACGGCCCGATGATTCATGACTGCGCCATCACGCAGCGCTTCGCCATCATCCTCGATCTGCCGGTCACCTTTTCCATGGACGCGGCGATGGCCGGATTCAATTTCCCCTATCGCTGGAACGCATCGCACGCAGCGCGCATCGGCCTGCTGCCGCGCGAGGGCGAGGCGAGCGACGTGATCTGGTGCCCGGTTGATCCCTGCTACATTTTCCACGCCGTCAACGCCTACGACACGCCGGACGGCAAGGTGATCGTCGACGTCGTCGTCCACGACAAGATGTTTTGGCGCACCCACGCCGGCCCGGACTCCCAGAAAACAAGCCTCGAACGTTGGACCATCGATCCGGCGACGCGCGCCGTTTCGCGTGCCACGATCGACCCCGCCCCGCAAGAATTCCCGCGCTGCGACCCGCGCCGCTACAGTCTGCCGTACCGCTACGCCTACACGATGGCGCTGACCGCGCCGTTCTTAGGGACAGGCCTCTACAAGCACGACCTCAAGACCGGCACGCGTCAGACACACGACTTCGGGCCGAACCGCCATCCATGCGAGTTCATGTTCGTGCCCGCGCACGCCGACGCGGCGGAGGACGAAGGCTGGCTGTTCGGTTTCGTCATCGATGCGAAGGCGAAGACGACGGACCTCGTCATCCTCGACGCGCGCAATTTCGAGGGCGCGCCGCAAGCGAGCATCCGCGTGCCCCACATCATCCCGCCGGGCTTCCATGGCAATTGGGTGCCGAAGGTTTGACGACGAACAAGGGAGACACGAAATGACCGATCACCAAAATACCGATGACACCGATCCGAACCGCCGCGGCATCCTTCGGGCCGCCGGAGCGGCGATGATAGGAGGCCTGACTGCCACCGCCGCGCTCGTCACATCGGCGCCCGCTCAAGGCGCGAGCCCGATCATAACGCCGGCGCGCAACAGCGGAGCCCTCGGCGCGCGGCTGCAAGGCGTGCAGCACTTCGGGCTCACCGTGCAGAGCATGGACCGCGCGTATGCGTTCTATACGGAAGTGCTGGGCGGCACCGAAGTCATGCGCGACGGCGACTTCCGCGGCGAGCGCATTCACAACACGCTGCTCACCGATCAGGAGATCGAGGCGCGCGTGCGCCAAGTCAACCCGCGCACGATGGGCATCCCCGACCTGCGCGGCGGCGCGCAACGCCTGGACGTGCGCTTCATTCAGTTCGACAACGTCGTGATCGAACTCCTGCAATACCGCGACGCCACGCAGCCCATGGGCCGCGGCTGGAGCTTCGCCGAACCGCGCGATCACATGAGCCCGGCCTTCCCGCGCCAGATGCACATCTGCTTCCACATTCGCGACGACGTCGACTTCAACAAGTTCATCGCCGACCTGGAAGCCGAGTCCGCGCGCCGCGGCATGACACAGGTACGCGCCAACCGCGTTGTGACGGTAGCGACGGAGCAAGAGCGGCTCGCAACGCCGCTCGAAGCGAACAGCAACAGCATCACCGAAGGCAAGTCGAACGGCTGGACGCTGATCTACTGCAAAGGTCCCGAGGGCGAACAGCTGGAGTTCGTTCAGGCGCTGGGACCGGTCAAGCGCACCTTCGACACAGCCCGCGAAGTCCGACAGCGCGCCGTCGCCCGCTGACGACAACGGAAGGAGAAGAGAATGTTCCGCACGTTGCCCGAACGAGCGATGCTGGCGCTTTTCGTCGCCACGTCGTTGATAGTCCCCGCGATGGCGAAGGACGCCGCCGGCATTCGCTATGATCAAATCCCCGCCGGCGCGTACGCCGTCGTTGCCGACATCCGCGCCAAGCCAGGCAAGGAAGACGAACTGCGCCAGGCGACGCTGCCGCTGGTGGCAAAGGTCCGCAGCGAACCGAACAACCTCCTTTATTTCCTCCACGAAGACCGTGAGGCGCCGGGCCACTTCATCTTCTACGAAATCTTCGCCACACAGGCTGATTTCGAAGCCCACAACGCCACGCCCCACGTGCAAGCCTGGTTCGCGAAACTGCCCGAGCTGGCCGACGGCAACGTCAAGGTCGTGCGCATGGAAATCCGCGGCAACAAACCCGCGCCATGAGAATATCCGGATCGCTGTCCGTCATCTCGGGGTCGTCGAGCGGCATCGGCGAAGCGACCGCGCGCCTCCTCGCGGCGAAGGGGAGCCACGTTGTCTTGCTGGCGCGCGATGCGGCCGGCCTGCACGAAGTCGAAGCCGACATCCGAAGCAAAGGGGGCAGGGCCGACGCTTACGTCATCGATCTCGCTGACGCCAAAGCCATCGCGGCGACCGCCGCCCGCATCATCGCGGAGCAGGGCAGCCCTGACATCCTGTTCAATTGCGCCGGCGCCGGCCGGTGGCTGCCGTTGCTCGAAACATCGGCGGAGGAAGCCGCCGCCATGATGGCGCTGCCGTATCTCGCAGCGTTCAACCTGACCCGCGAACTCTTGCCCTGCATGCTGGAGCGAGGCTCTGGCCAGATCGTCAACATCACATCGGTGGCCAGCCGCCTCGCGTGGCCGGGCGCCGTGGCGTACACAGCGGCGCGCGCCGCGATGGAGGGGTTCACGAACGCACTGCGCGCCGACGTCCAGCGGTCCGGTGTCTCTGTGATGCTCGCGACGTTCGGCACGGTCGAGACTCCGTATTGGAAGAACAATCCCGGCAGCCGGACGCACATGCCCAAGACGGGCGCTGCGCGGATCGTGCTGACGCGGGAACAAGTGGCCGACGCCATCGTCCGCGGCATCGAGCGGGGCCAACGCGAGATTATTCAGCCGGCGATCTTTAGGCTGCTGTTCGCGCTCAACGCTTTCTTTCCGGCGGCCGTTGCCCGTTACGTGGCGCGGCAGTGAACCGATAGAGGAGACGCAGGCATGTCCATTGTTCGCAACGTCGCCGTCGCCGCGGGCGCCGCGTTGGTCGCGGCGATAGCCTATCTCTGCTTCTGGCCCGTGCCCATTGAGCCGGTATCGTGGAAGGCGCAAACGCCGCCCGGCTACACCGGCGCGCACGCACCGAACACGCGCCTTGCGGGCCTGCGCACGATCGACACCGGAAGCGAGTTCGGTCCCGAACACATCGCCATCGGCCCCGACGGCAAACTTTACGCGGCGATGGAGAGCGGCAACCTGGTGCGCATGGATCCCGACGGCGCCAATCAAGAAGTCTTCGCGAACACCGGCGGCCGCGTTCTCGGCTTCGCCTTCGACGCCGAGGGCCGCATGATCGTTGCGGATGCGATGAAGGGCTTGCTCGCCATCGGCGCCGACCGTCAAGCGACAGTGCTGACCGATCGCGTGAGCGCCGACGACCCGATCCGCTACGCCGACGCCGTCGTCGTCGCGCCGGGTGGCACGATTTACTTCACCGACGCGTCGACGCGCTTTGCGCCGGCGGTGTGGGGCTCGACGCTCGAGGCGAGCGTCCTCGACATCCTGGAGCAATCCGCAACCGGCCGCGTCATCGCCTATGATCCGGCGACCAAGGAAACGCGCATCGTCGCGCGCGGCTTCTCCTTCGCGAACGGCATCGCATTGTCCGTCGACGGCCACACGCTGTTCGTCAACGAAACCGGCCGCTACCGCATCTGGAAGGTCGACGGCCGCGCCCGCAACGTCGACGTCCAAAGCGGCGCGCCGGAAGCGAAGGTGCTGCGGGACAATTTGCCGGGCTATCCCGACAACCTGATGCGGGGGGAGGGTGGCCGCATCTGGGTCGGCCTCTTCAAACCACGCAACCCAGCTGCGGACTCCCTTGCCGAGCGCCCGTTCTTCCGCAAGATCCTGATCCGCCTCCCGCGCGCCTTCCTGCCGCTCGGCAACTCCTACGGCCACGTCTTCGCCATCGACGAAGACGGCAACGTCACCGAAGACCTGCAGGACCCGGCCGCCGCCTATCCCGAAACGACAGGCGCCACCGAAACCGCCGACCGCCTCTACATTCACAGCCTGCACGCCCGCGGCATCGGCTGGCTGCCGAGAGGAGCAAACCAATGAACAAATCCCTCGCACTCATCGCCGCCGCCGCGCTCATCGGCGCCGTCACGCCTGCCGTCGCAGCGGAAGACATCTACGTCCTCCGCAGCATCCGCGAGCCACAAAAGCCGACCCCAAACTGGTGCGCCGCGTCGCGCACCGGGTTCGAACCCTTCGCGACCGACGCCGAACGCTTCTTCTCGTTCTGGAGTGTGCGGCAAGAACCCGCCACCGGCAAAGTCACCGACGCGAAAGTCGCGCGCGTCGCCGAGCTGCGCGGCTGCTTCGGCGCAACCAACGAACGCCCGCGCCAAAATTTCTACGCCGAAATCAAACTGGGCGAGCTGTCGTTCCAAGGCAAAGGCGAATGCCTAGCCCTCAACCTCAACTTCCCCGAACCCGGCCTCATCCCCGTCCGCTGCCAACTCACCTTGAGCGGCTTGCCCGCGCCCTACACCGGCGGCGTCCTGACGACAAACACGCTGACAAGTAAAGCCACCTTCGGCGGCGACACCGATCCCCCCGGCTACACGCAAGCGTCGATCGCTACGATCCGTCTGTGGCAATCGAAGTAGGGCACGTCGTCAATGACAAGGGCAGGGCGCCCGGTCGCACGCCAGCACGCACAAAGCCCCGCGCATCGACGAGAATTTAGGCTCAGAGTAGGTTCGCGCGTATCCTCGGCTTGATGCAGCCCGAAAATCCACTCCGACCCCATTTTTTTCACTGTTGGCAGCGCGGGCGGTTGCGCTAAATAGTCTTCGGCCGCATACACCCAAGCTAGTATTGATGTGTGGTTTCGGGCTGGAGGCGCAGTGATCAACAAAAAAATAGACCCGCAAGACAAAAGTTTAAAGACGCTGTTTCAGGATTTCTATCGAGTGCCCGATTACCAGCGGGAGTTCGTCTGGGGCGAGACGGACCCGCAAGGAGAAGGTGGTGAGGAAGTCGACCAATTTTTGAATGACATCCATATCGAATTCCAAAACGCTACGAAGGAAGACGCACCGGAATATTTCATTGGCACTATCGTCGTTTGCCGGGCAAACGATGAAGTTTTTGATCTGATCGACGGCCAGCAGCGCACCACTACCGCTTACATCACTCTCTGCGCAATTCGGGACGCGCTACAGGAGTTTCAAACCGCCGTTCCGGACGAATTGCCGGGTCAGATCGCCGCTAGCTCGACCGACTGGCGGGGTAACACAAAGCACCGCCTCAGGTTGGACCTGCAGTACGAAGATGCTGGCGATATTCTAGAACTCTACGCCACTGGCAATGCCGCACGCGCGCCCCAAGACGGCACGCGGTCGATCAGGAACCTCCATAACGCTTATTCGACGGTTCGAGAGTTTCTAAGGACCACGCTGGGTGGAGACCCGAACGAGGTGCGCCGCTTTTACGGGTACCTCACGAACAAAGTGAAGGTAATTCGAATTGAAACGCCGACTATTGCGATGGCGTTGAAGATATTCGAAACCATCAACGACCGTGGCGTTGGGCTCGATGCTATGGACCTGCTGAAAAACCTGCTCTTCATGCACGCCAGAGGTGACGAGTTCGGGAAGTTAAAGACGATCTGGAAGAACATTACGGACGCGATATACAAAGCTCGTGAAAAGCCGTTGCGCTTCCTGCGATACTATTTGCTTGCGACCCACGAACTGGATGGGAAGCTGCGCGAAGATGCGATTTACGATTGGTTCCAAAAAAACGCTGCCGCCACCGGCCATGAAAGCGAGCCACTTGTTTTTGCGAGACGCTTGTTAGAAGCCGCGCAAGCCTATGGGAACTTTGCTCGCGGTCGGAACGTGGCCGGCGATCCAGAACCCGGTATCGAGCATACCCAACTGTTGGGCGGTCGTTCTATCAAGCAGCACTTCATCTTGCTAATGGCGGGCCGAGGGCTCTCGGACACCAACTTTAGTCGTCTGGCGAGCGAGATTGAGAAGACGATGTTTGTTTGGTTGATCACGGGAACTGCAGGTAAAGAGTACGAGCGACGCATTGTCACCGCAGCCCATCGTTTGAAAAGTGTGCGCGACGAAGAATTCGACACGTTCGTTGCCGAGTACCTAGTCAGCGAACGCGTGGCGATGGCCAAGGAGTTCGAGCGAGCATTGCTTAGACTCAGTACGCGGGATACCCGCAACTTCCGGCTACGCTATTTGCTCGCCAAACTAACGCAGCACATCGACTTGGAGGCCTATGGTCCGAGCGAGTCTCGCAACCGTCTGGCGGACTACACTTCAGGAGGCAACGACATAGAACACATTCTTCCCGAAAACGGCCACGTGGATGCGATCGCCGAATTCGGCGAGCGCGGGGACGATCAGGAGATCATACAGACCTTGGGTAATCTCTTGCTCATTGAGAAGTCGATCAACCGATCAATCTCGAACGGTCGATATTCCGGAAAGATAGAGGCCTATGCGCTCTCGAAATTCCTGCTCACGAAGTGCCAGGCAGATTCCGAAGCTCAAGAGGTGGGCTCAGCTGATAGAATCACCAGAACTGTCCAGGCACTCAAATGTTGGCCGGTTTGGAATGCAAAAACGGTTGAGGAGCGACAGGTCTTCCTGACGCATCTCGCGCAGAACGTGTGGGGAGTTCCCACGTCTTAAGACCGGCGGGGACATGGTCTCTATTCGTTGTCCGTGTCGCGGCGCGGTCGTGGCGGCCGGAAATAGGTATCATGTCCCCTAGTTCACTTCGAGGACGCGTCCCGAGCGACGCAAAAGCAGCTGCCGCATTCAACAACTATGATCGGGCTGTTGAAGCAGTGCTCACATTCACAACCTATCGAACGAACAGATCGCAGACGTACTACGCCCTGTACGATGCAGTGCAGGCAGCGTTCATAGAATTCGCCGAGGTATTGGGGAGAAAGCTCAGTCCGGAAGAGGTCGCGGCCTACAAGAACCGCCATGTTCGCGCCTTAGATGGACTCGGTTCTCTCTTCGCTCTGTTTTCGGGCAAGCGCGAGAAGAATGATATTTTAGCAAGGCGAGATGTCTATGTCCGTCTCGGCGTTCCCAACAGCGTATTTTTCCGATGATCGTGTGAAATACGGCGACAGGTAATGGTGTCCATCGCCAGCCTTCATGGGGACACCATAACCTGTCGCCGTATATTTGCGTATATTTGTTATATTTGTATATTTGCTCGAAGTTCAGGAGCTAGGCGTCGGTCTTCTTGATCAAGCGGATCATCTCACCGTCGTGCTGAGCAAGTTGCACGCTTGTTTTTCCTTCCGCGAAGGCCCGCTCGAAGCTCTTGCCTGTAGCGAGAGCATCGTAAAATCCACGCGAGAAAGCGATAGCGGCCTGATCCGAAATCGCTTCGTCCATGCCAATCGTTATGGGCGAAATAGCCGTCGTGATCGACTTGATGGACTCGCAAGCATTCAAAATTACGCACTTGATAGAGGGATACTGCGCGATCAGTTGCGCCAGCGAAGTGAGCGATACTTCCGCGTAATTGTCACCTTCTCCATGAAAAATAAGGTTCTCGGCGTTTGCATGACCCGAGAAATGCACGACGTCGAACTCTCCCTTCAACAGCGTGCTTCGCAAGTCATCCACTTGTGCGGCGGGCAAATCAGTTAAAGTGATCTGGCCAGAGTGGCCAGTCTTTCCTATTGCCTCTTTGATCGTGCGTTGCTCAACGTGCAGCCGCAGCAGAAGATCCGAATCAGGATTCGAAAGAACGAATAGAACTCTGAGTCCATTCAGCATCTCTCCGAGGTTGCCAACGAGACCACCCGTCGCCGTTATTTCCTTCCTAGCTTCTTCATCGAGCATCTTCCATTCGCTTCGAAGCCGCTGAAGAAACTCGCCTAGGTCCAACGCGCTAGACGCGGTTCCCGCCTCTCTAGTCACTTCCCCCAACCGTAGAGCTTCAGCGCGTAGGGACGCCGAAAGCGTGGGATTCATGGTCTCAACAACAGATGCCATCTTCAGGCACAGTTGCACCAAAGCATGATTGGCGTCTCCACGGTCAAATGGCAGGCGCGATGCCAGGCCCGGATAGCCCCCAACGCTCTCTAGCGCTTTCTCTGCTGTCTTTTTTCCTGTGTCCGAAAAGTCTGTGAGATCCTCTATAAAGGGCTTCTCGTCCGGTCCAATCGCAAGTTCTTTCGCCATTCGCCCAATCGTGGCCCGTGGAATTGCTGGGCAGACACAAATTTGAGAGCCGCATTGCATACAAAGACCGGGATATCGTTTTAGAAATTCTTGATCGAATGAAAACGTTCTGTCGTCTTGAACCTCTCGCATTTCGTGTTCGTTGGCCATACCCATCAGATACGAAAAAATGTCGGCGGCCTCGCCCAGGAAGAACTTGGGATGCACCTCCGCTACTCGAATGGCTTCTGCAAACTCACCGAGTTCTTCCATTAGGCCGAGACTGCTTCTTCCGGAATCGTTTATATTGCGCGGGTAGATCGCCGCGAACATCCTCTGCCAATCGCCCAAAGTAGCGGGCCTGGAGGACCAGTTTTGGCGAAATAACTCCATCACATCGGCGTGGTTGAGCGTTTTCGCGGTGCCCTTGACCTGTTTACAAATCGTCTCCTGATGCGGCCGTTGCCTGCAATAAGGGCATACGTTCGGAAATTTCCGGAATACGAGAGCCTCCACGCTCCGAACTCGAAGTTTGGCAAGCAGAGGAAAATACCAGCCCAGCGCCTTGCAGAGCGCGTCGGTGAGGTCAAAGGTCTCGCGCTTCTTCTTGCGATCATAAATGGTAAGCATGCCGCAAACTTCGACGAAGTGAGCGAAGGTAGCTTCCTTCGATCGCACAGAATTGCGATCTCCGTAAATGAAAGCCGTCATGCGATATAGGTCGTCCAGTCGCAAATGGTCCATCAAGTGCGTGCCTACATTGCCTAGTTGAAGTGGCTATAGGCCGATCACTTTATTAGATCAACAATGGTCGCTGCTATGGCGACCGGAATGCGAGCCAGCCGGGGGTTATCGTCGCTGACTTCGTCAAATCAACGAAATAGGAATAGTGCAAAGAGGGTGACTGAGACGTCACCTAAAGATACTGATAGTTTGGCGGCATTGCCATTCATCAACATCTAGGACGGTAGCAGTCCCATGGTCCAGCCCCGAGACGACGAAAAGACCGCCGCCGCCACGGGTGGTGTTGAAGTCCGAGTGGGAAGTGTCGCTGCGCTCAAAGCTAGCTATCAAGCAAACGTGGACAACGCGCAGAAGCTGAGCCGCTTAGTGGCAGAGCAACTAGAACACCTACTCGAGCCACAAGGAGTAACTCTCGCCGCCCCGATCGAATGTCGAGTTAAGAGCTGGACGTCCACTGAAGACAAGGTGGTCCGCAAAGCGCTTGATTTGAACTCAATACTCGCGTTGGAGGACTTTGTAGGTGTGCGAGCGATGCTACTGTTCCGGCAGCACCTGCGAGTTGCGGATGAGATTCTTAAAGCTAATTTCGACGTGGTCAGTAGCGAGGATGTCAGTGCCAGGTTGTCTGAGACGCAGTTCGGTTACCAATCACTTCACTACGTAGTGCGGTTACGGGAGGGTTGGCTCACTGTCCCAACTATGGCTGCGTTTGCAGAGTTTCGCATAGAGGTTCAAATACGCACGCTGGCGCAGCATGTCTGGGCTGCAGCTTCACACAAGCTTCAGTACAAGCATGAGGAAAGTGTGCCACCGCCACTCCGGCGATCTCTGCATCGGGTGTCCGCCTTGCTCGAAACGGTGGACCTTGAACTTGAGCGAGTCTTTGAACAAAGAAGGGAATACCAAGAAAAGGACCCCTCGACCCGCGACCCACGGGAGCGCCTAAACGTCGACTTGGTTCGCGCGACTATGCTCGAGTTGTTGCCCGCTGCGAACAAGGCTGATGACGAGGATTATGCTGACCTCCTGCCCGATCTCTTTCATTTCAAGGTGGAAACGGTGGCAGACCTGCGAAAACTGCTGGAAGAGAACAAGGCCGCGATTCTGCAGACAGAGGACGAGGGGTTGAAGCAAGCACTTGCGCTCCGGAACAGCACGCCCGATAGCCGCAAAAGGTACGAATCTGGCGTATTTTTTACACACGCGGGGCTCGTGCGCGTGGCTCTGAGGACGCAGTTCGGTACTGATGCAGTTACCGAGTGGCTCATACAGAGGATGGAGACGCCGTCCGGATAAGAACAGAGGTGGAATAAGGGGGGAGTTAGGAAGCATGATACCTATTCCCGCTCCCGCTTCGGGCGGTCCAAGCGGGAGGGAAGATGTGCACGCCCATTAGCCCGTCCGCCGCCGTGCGCTACCGTGCACACGGTCAACCGGCGAACCTCTCGGCGCGCGCAAGGAGCTTGCGCCGAGGCAACAGGCCTCCGATGTTCGCATCATCCGAACGGCCATAGGGATCGCAATGCTGACGATGTGGAACGCCAATGTGGCGTAAGGCGCGCGAGCTGGCGCAGATGGCGCCCCCCGACCGCAACCGCTGGGTCGATTTCCTGCGCGCGGTCTCGATCTTGGCGGTGGTGTGCGGCCACTGGCTGATGGCCGGGGTCTATGTCGATGCGGCGGGCGAGCTGCAACGCGGCGACCTGCTCAGCGTTTCGCAATCGGCGGCCTGGCTGACCTGGATCTTTCAGGTGATGCCGGTCTTCTTCCTCGTCGGCGGCTATTCGAACGGGGTCAGCTGGGACGCGACGCTGCGCAAGGCTGAGCCCGGACAGATCGGCAAGTACCGCGACTGGTTTGCGAGCCGGGTGCAGCGCCTCATCACCCCGATCTTTCCGCTGCTGATGCTGTGGGCGGTTCTCGCGGTGATACTGACGCAGGTCGGCCTGCCGCGCGAACAGATCCGCATGGCGACCGAAGCCGCGCTGATCCCGGTCTGGTTCCTGGCGGTCTATCTGCTGGTGACCGGCTGCACCCCGCTGACCTACTGGGCGTGGAAGCGTTTCGGCTGGATCAGCTTCGCGTGGTTCATCCCGGCGGCAATCCTGACCGACTGGCTGACCTTCTCGGCACAAGTGCCCTACGTCAATTTCACCAACTTCCTGTGGGTGTTCTTGGGGATCCATCAGCTCGGCTTTGCATGGCGCGACGGCAAGTTCGAAAACCGGCTGTTCGCGCTCGGCTGGTTCGTGGTCGGGCTTGGCCTGCTGATTTCGATCACGGTCTACAGCTTCTACCCGGTGGCGATGGTGGCCGCGCCGGGGGAGTTGTCCAACTCGCTGCCGCCGACGCTGGCGCTGTTTGCGTTGGGGTTAGCGCAGGTCGGTCTGGTGCTCGCGCTCGAGCCTTTGGGCCGCAGGATGCTCGACAATCTCAACATCTGGACCGCGACGGTGCTGATGAACGGGATGATCATGACCGTCTATCTGTGGCACCTCACCGCCTTCGTGCTGGTGATGACGGTGTGCTGGGTCCTGCTCGGCGGGTTGGGCTTGGATCAGGTCCCCGGATCGCCGGCGTGGTGGGCCTCGCGCCCGCTGTGGTTCGCGATCTACATCGCAGCACTGCTGCCGATGATCGCGGTGTTCGCGCGGCACGAGCGAAGCTTCGGCCCGATCAGGGGCGGACGCACAGTGCCCAAGGCGCGGGTGGTGGCCGGCGTGGCTCTGATCTGCGTGGGCCTGGCGGCGACCGCAGGGGTGACGATAACAAGCCCCGACAACACTTTGGGCATTCGCCTGCCGGTGGTCGCGGCGCCCTTTGTGGGCGCGGCATTGCTGGGGTTCGGCCCTATCTACAACATGATCGTGCGCTGGCGGAAAAAGCGCGATCGAGGCACTTGAGCTAGAAGTCGGCGTCCCAAACCTATAACCCTACGCCCGCACTTCAGGGGGATAGTCGCAGTGGCGAAGGTGAAGCCGACCAGCAATCCGAAGCTCAAGCTTCACGGGTTCAACAATCTGACCAAGTCGCTGTCGTTCAACATCTACGACATCTGCTACGCGCGCACGAAGAAGGAGAACGGCGAGTACATCGAGTACGTCGACGAGGTCTACAACGCCAAGCGCCTGACCGCGATCCTGACCGAAGTTGCCGACATCATCGGCGCGCACATCCTGAACGTGGCCAAACAGGATTACGATCCTCAAGGAGCCAGCGTCACCATGCTGATCTCCGAGGGCCACCACGACGGCCTCACCACGCCGAAGAAGGCGTCCGTCGTCGGCCATTTGGACAAGAGCCACATCACCGTGCACACCTATCCCGAGACGCACCCGGACGCCGGCATCAGCACCTTCCGCGCCGACATCGACGTGTCCACCTGCGGCCGGATCTCGCCGCTCAAGGCGCTGAACTTTCTCATCGAAAGCTTCGAGTCCGACATCGTGGTGATGGACTATCGCGTGCGCGGCTTCACGCGCAACGTGCGCGGCATGAAGCACTTCATCGACCACTCGATCGACTCGATCCAAAATTTCATCTCGCCCGGCATCCAGGACCGCTACGACATGGTCGACGTGAACGTCTACCAAGAGAGCATCTTCCACACGAAAATGCGGCTGAAAGAACTGGACCTCGACACGTATCTCTTCGGCGCCGGCGAGGCGGACCTGACGGCCCGCGAAGCCAAACTCATCCGCGGCCGCGTCAATCACGAAATCAGCGAAATCTTCTACGGCCGCAACATTCAGCGCGGCGCATAGAGGAGCGTTCCCATGCGCCCCACCATCACCGCCTTCGAAAGCTCCCCCGATCGCGGCCGCGGCCTCGCGCGCGACATGCGCGTGCGCTGGGCGCTGGAAGAAGTGGGCCAGCCCTACGACGTACGTCTTGTGTCGTTCAAAGCGATGAAGGAGCCCGCGCATCTGCGGCTCAATCCGTTCGGCCAAATCCCGACCTATGAGGAAGGCGATCTCGCCCTCTTCGAGACGGGCTCGATCGTGCTCCACATCGCGGAGCGCCACGCAGGCCTGCTGCCGGCCGACGCGAACGCCCGCGCCCGCGCGATCACCTGGATGTTCGCCGCCGTGAGCACGGTCGAACCGCCGATCGTCGAACGCAGCGCCGCCATCCTCATGGAACGCGACAAGCCTTGGTACGCGGAACGCCTGACGATGCTCGACGACCGCGTGCGAGCGAGGCTAAGCCAACTGTCCAACCACAACATCGGGCGCGCCGACTGGCTCGACGGCGCCTTCAGCGCCGCCGACATCATGATGGTCCACGCCGTGCGCCGGTTGGAAGGCTCAGGCCTGCTGGAAGAACACCCCAACATCACCGCCTACCTCACCCGCACCGCAACCCGCCCCGCCTACCAACGCGCCTTCGCCGCTCAACTGGCGGTCTTCACCGGCAAGCAGGCGAGCGGCGGATAAACTAACGCGCGAGCGCCTTCAGGTCGTCGAACACGGTCTCGATCGAGTTGACCTCCCGCGCGCCTTTCAGCGCGCCGCTTCGGCAGACGATCTTGTGCAGGCTCGCAAGAGCCCCGCTTTTCGGCAGCGGATGCTCGATGTTGGGCGTGATGACGTCGATCGCTTTGACATCCCGGTCGAGCATCAGCATGGCGAACGTCGTGTACGTCTTGGCCTTGCAGTTGAACCTGGTATCCGAAAGCGCGAATGACCAATCGCCGGCCTCGTACTTGACCGGCGTCAACGCGTATTGAGCCCATCGCACGGATTTGGTGCCGGGCGTTGCACCCGCCTTGATCGACTTCGCGTTATAGCCCCACGCGCCGTCGCCCGATTTGACGAGCAGCCAACGCTCCCAAGGCTCAGCCGCCTGCGCGACCGACGCCATGATGAGAGCGGCAAGACAAAAGGGCAGGGACTTCCACATCGGGATCACCATCAAATCAACTCTGGATACACCGGCCGGTATGCCCGTGCGCGGATGAAGGCGCCGATGTCCTTCGGTCGCGCCACGCGCGCGAGGCCTTTGTCGAAGATGTGGGCGGCGACGCGTTCGGCGACGTGCAGCGAGGCGTCGAGGATGTTGCTGATCGGCGGATAGATGAGGCCGTTCGCGAGGTTCGCCTCGGTCACCTGCTCGGCCACCGCCTTCGCGGCCACGATGAACATCTCGTCGGTGACGCGCGTCGCCTCCGTGGCCAGCACCGCCATGCCCATCGCCGGGAAGATATAGACGTTGTTGCCTTGACCCGGCGTGAAGACCTGGCCGTCGTGCTCCACATGCGGAAAGGGGCTGCCGCTCGCGAAGATCGCGCGGCCTTTCGACCAGCGATACGCCTCCGCCGCCGTGCATTCCGAGTGCGAGGTCGGGTTGGAGTAGGGGAAGATGATCGGCCGCGCGTTGATCTCGGCCATCGCCTCGATGACGGCTTGCGTGAACAGCTTCGCCACCGTGCTCACGCCGATGATGGCGGTCGGCTTCAACGCCCTCACCGCCTCGACGAAATGCGCGACCGGCGCGTGATCGATCGCGAACGGCCGTTGAAATTCGGCAAGGTCATTGCGCGATTTGACCAGCAGCCCGTTCACGTCAAACAGCGCCGTGCGCGCCCGCGCGGCTGCGACATCCATCCCCTCCATAGCCATCGCCTGCGCGATCAGGCCCGCGATGCCGGTCGCCGCCGATCCGCCGCCAAGGAAGAGGAACCGCTGCTGGGTCAAGCTGCCCTTCGAAATCCGCAACGCCGCGAGAATGCCCGCGAGCGCCACGCCGGCCGTACCCTGAACGTCGTCGTTGAAGGTACAAATCTTGTCGCGATAACGCTCCAGAATGGGGATCGCGTTGATGTTCGCGAAATCCTCCCACTGAATGCAGCACTGCGGATGCAACGCCTGAACCGCCGCCACGAACTCGTCGACAAAGGCCGTGTAGTCCGCCCCACGCACACGCTCTTGCCGCAGACCCAGATAGAGCGGATCGTCGAGCAGCGCCTTGTTGTTGGTGCCGACGTCGAGCACGACCGGCAAGCAGTGCCGCGGCGGCACGCCGGCGCACGCCGTGTAAAGCGCGAGCTTCCCGATCGGAATGCCCATGCCGCCCGCGCCCAAATCGCCAAGCCCCAAGATGCGCTCGCCATCGGTCACGACGATGAAGCGCACATCCTTCTCCGGCCAATTCGCGAGCAACTCTTTCAACCGCCCGCGCGCGCTGTACGGCAAATAGATGCCGCGCGACTCACGAAAAATATGCGCAAACTTCTGACACGCCTCGCCGACCGTCGGCGTATAGACCAGCGGCATGTACCGCGCCGGATCCGACATCAACACCGCATAGAACAGCGTCTCGTTTCGCCCCTGCAAATCCGACAGCACGAGATACTTCTGCAGATCATCGCCGAGCGCCGCAATCTCCTCATGCCGCCGCGCCACCTGCAGCGCCATGGTCGACACCATCGGCGGCAACAACCCCTCAAGCCCAAGCGCGCGCCGCTCGGTCTGCGTGAACGCGGTGCCCTTGTTCAGGCGCGGATCCCGAAGCAGCATATACCCGGTCACCCGCTCGCCGGTCGTTTTGGTCATGAAGCTCTCCTGATGCTGCGTCTTAGCACACGAGCATCCGATCGCTACACCACCCGCTTCCGCGGGCTAACCCCCGTCCACCGCCGGAACGCGCGCGAAAACGTACTGGGGTCGGAGAAGCCGACGAGATAGGCCGTCTCGTTCACCGACACCTTTTTCCCGTCGAGATAGTGCAGCGCCATCTTGTGGCGCAGTTCGTCGAGCAGCTCAGCGAACGTCGTGCCTTCGGCCTTCAGCTTGCGATAGAGCGTCTTGCGGCTCTGGCCCATCTTTTCAGCGATGCGTTCGATGTTGGGCTCGCCCGTGTGCAGGATGGGAATAAGCAGGCTCTCGACCCGCCCGCGCGTCGTCTTCGCCGTCTCGAGCTTTTCGAGCAGCGCCTTCGCATGCTCGCTGAGAACGCCGAACGCATAGCCCGTCGTGCGCGCCACCTTGCGCATCGTCCAATCGTCATCGATCAACAGCGCGTTGCGCTCGGCGTTGAAGGTGATCGGCACACGGAAGATGCGATCGTACTCGGCCCGGTACGCGGGTTCGGCATGCGTGACCTGCACGGCCTGCACGAACGGCTTGTCGTCCGTGCCGAACAGGCGAGAGTGACACGCGATCCGCGCAAAGGTGCTCTCGGTCAACTCGGGAAAGTTGTTCGGATCGTGCCGCGTATCGATGAGCCAAAATGCGTTACCCTCGCGCACGACCTTCAGGCGGTCTTGCGCGCCGGTGTCCACTTCGACGACAAGCCGCCCATAGCGGTTGAGCTGGACAAGCGCGTGCGCCATCGTCTTCGACGCGTCCGCGATGAGGCCCACGACCGAGACCTCGCCCAGGTTCGAGGTCTCGCCGAAATGCAGCGCCAGAGCCGGGTCGCCCGACAACTCGGCGCCCGCGCGCATCAACGCGATATAGTTGGCGAACGGCATGCGGTTGTCCGCGTCGGCAAGATCGCCCGCCGCGACCCCTGCGCGCGCCAGCAGCGTCGAGCGATCCGCCCCGCGCGCGACGGCGACATCGAGTAACGCCTGCGCATAGCCCGCGCCGACCGTCGGCCCTGGCGCCTTCGCCTTCCTCATGGGACCAGAAGCCAAGTTTTCGCCCCCTGCGGCAATGTCCATCGCCGATCGTAGCTAGCATTTTGACCGCGATAAGGCGCGCGCGAGAAGAGGGTGGCTCGGTTCACATGACGACGGCTGATGTCATCGGCGGGACGGCCGGCCCGACCACCGCCGCACGCGTGGCCAACAGCCTGCTGAAGGGCACGGGCGTGCTCTGGTTCGCGGTCGCAGCCATAGGCCAAATCGCCTTCGCGGCGCACGTCGCGCTCCTCCACGGCGGCAACGCCATGGCCGGCAACGTGGAAGCGATCAACAAGCGTCTGATCAACGGCATCATCGACGGCGACCCGCTGGGCAACTTCGTGCTCGCGTTGCATCTCGGCTTTGCGTTCGTGATCACGCTGAGCGGGATCTTGCAGCTCACGCCGCAAGTTCGCGACCGCTGGCCCACGTTCCACCACTGGAACGGCCGCATCTATCTTCTGGCCGCGATCGTCATGGCGTTCGGCGGACTGCACATCGTGTGGACGCGCGGCACGCTGGGCACCTTCGCGAACTACCTCGGCATCTCGATCAATGCGCTCCTCATCCTCACGTTCGCCTTCCACGCCGTGAGGAACGCGATCGCGCGCGACATCGACACCCACCGCCGCTGGGCGCTGCGCCTGTTCCTGGCGGTGAGCGGCGTTTGGTTCATCCGCATCGGCTACATGTCGTGGCTGATCGTGAACCAAGCGCCGGTGGGCATGCAGAAAAACCTCGACGGACCGTTCGACACCTTCATCGCCTTCGCAAGCTACCTAATCCCGCTGGCCGTGCTCGAACTCTACCTCCGCGCCCAAGACGCGCGCACCACCGCGCCAAAGCTCGCCATGGCCGCCGTCATGCTGGCCGCCACCGCGATAACCGCCCTCGGCGCCTTCGGCACCGTCACCATCATGTGGCGCAGAGAATTCTTGTTGGGCTGAAACCGCGGCTCAGGGCGTCGCGCTCACCACGGTGACGCTCTCCCACTTGCCCGCCAGCACCGCGACCATCACGCCGGCGGTGTCGTTGATGGCGTCGGCAAGCTCCGCGCGAATGGTGCCTTCGCGAATGCGGCTCGTCCAAAGCTCCGGCTTGTTGCGCAGCTGCCCGAACCAATACGACAGCGCCTTCGTCGCGCGCGTGTAATCGGCGACCGCGAAGTCGACGATCAGTGGGTCGCGATCCCGCGCCCTGGCGCCTTCCGACGGCCAGGTGATGAGGAACGGACCGCCCAACGCAGCGACGTCGGCCCGCGTCGCAATCTGACGCGCCAGCCTGTGATCGTACCAACCGATCAGCCGCGGACAGTCACGCGTCGCAAACGCCGCTTCGATCTGGATGCGCGAAGGCTCCGCCACCAGCGGCCAGTACGTCACCAGCGCCGCCGTTTGCGCCGCTTCCTCCGCACTCACGAAATCCAACGACGCCAACATGATCCGGCAAAACTGAGTCTGGACGTCCTTCTCCTGCGCAGTCACCGCCGACTTCGGCATGATGACGAACCCGAACGCCTTACGCGCATCGACTGTCGTCGACCCGCGCTGGAAATAACTCAGCACCTTCTCCGCCCCGACCATGCCGGCACTTGGCGCACCACCGACCAGCGCGGTGCCGAAGGTGCGCCGCGGCGGCGGCGGAACCGGCACAGGCAGCGGAACCGGTGTCGGCGCGGTGGTGGCCGGCATAGCGCACGGCGTCCCCGTATTGCTGCTGTTCGGCGCACACGTCGTGACGGACATGGAGGGCATAAACACCGGCGGCGGTGTTGCCGGTGGCGGCGCTGTGTTGACTGCTTGTGCGAACGCCGCCGACGGCATCGCAATGGCGATCACAAGCATGCTGAAACGTCCGACGAAGTTCACGTTCGCAATCCTGCCCGCAGAGAATCACCGTAAGGATGATGCCGCGCACACCAAGCCTCAGTCAAAACCGCGCGATCTATGATTCGCAACCCCCGATTGGCGGTTGAGTTGAATGGCCCGCGATGATGAACTAGGCAAACCGGCGAACAGGGAACGGCACGCGTCACCATGGCTGCGCTCCAAGTCATCAAAGACCTGACGACGCAGCTGTCGATGGCCAGCAATGGCGAGGATATCGGCCATGCGCTGATGGCGGTCGCACGCCGCTTCGGCATGACGACGGTGCTGATCGTCGACATGACCAAGCTCTTCAACCGCATCGGCCCGGCGATTGTGTTCTCGTCCACCGACCGCGCCGGGCTGGAGGTCTTCGACGCCGCGCGGCCCTTCGCCAACCACCCGTTCATGGCCCACGCGCGCCTGAGCGACAAGCTCGCCGTCATGTCGCTGGTGCGCGAGGAAAGCGTCGCCGACGGCGATGAAGGCTGGTGGCAGGGCCTCCCTGCGCACATGCGCCACACCGACGGCCTGATCGTGCCGGTGCATGTCGACGGCGCCCTTGCGTGGTACGGCGCGTTCTCAGGCCGCGAACCCGATCTGAGCCAGCGTGCGCAATCGCTGGTCAGCGCCGCCGTCTACGCCGGCCACGCGCTGTTCTTGCAGCTGATGGACGCAAAGGCCCCGCGCAGTCCGCTCACCGCCCGCGAGTCCGAATGCCTGCGCTGGGTCGCCGACGGCAAGACCGACGGCGAGGCCGGCAAGATTTTGGGCATCAGCCCGCGCACCGTGCGCTTTCACATCAACAACGCGAAAGACAAGCTGGGCGTCGCCACGCGTATCCAAGCGGTCGCAAAACGCATGAGCGGCGCGGCCTAAGACCCTTGCCGCTGTTCGAGAACGGCCGCGACCTTCGCCAACAAATCCGTCCGGTGAAAGGGCTTCGACACGCACTCGTTCGCGCCCAACGCGCGCGCCTTCTCCAGTAAATCGCTGGGCCCCGTCGCGCCGCCACCGCCCGACATGGCGATAATCGCGCCGTCATATCCGGCCCGCCGCAGATCGCGGATGAGGTCGGTCCCCATCTTGTCCGGCATCACGATATCGGTGAGCACGAGATCGGGCTTCATGGTCTGCATCGTCTCAACCGCGGTCCGCGCATCACCCTCGCGCGCTTCGTGCCCCGCAGTCTCCAAGATCCTGCACGTCGTGGTGCGAACCTGTTCGTTGTCGTCGACGACGAGTATCTTGGCCATGGGTACTCCTCGTTAGCAAAAGGACGCAGGCTTGGACGAGACTCGCCTCAAGCCTCCCACGTCGGCTGACGCTTGTCGATAAATGCGCTGATGCCTTCCTCAGCATCGGACTCCATCAGGTTTCGCGTCATCACTTCACTGGCGTAATCATAGGCGGACGATAGCCCCAATTCGAGCTGCCGGTAGAACGCCTCTTTGCCGATTGCAACGACAGAACGCGACTTGGCGGCAATCAGTTGCGCAACCTGTAGCGTCTCGGCGCGCAAGGCGTCCGCCGCCACAACGCGGTTGATAAGCCCGATCTCCCGTGCACGCGCGGCGGAGATCATCTCCCCGGTCAGCAACATCTCCATCGCCTCCTTGCGCGAGACATTGCGCGACAGAGCCACCATCGGCGTCGAGCAGAAGAGCCCGATACTCACCCCCGGCGTCGCGAACTTGGCGCCGTCGGCGGCGACGGCGAGATCGCAACTCGCCACCAATTGACACCCGGCGGCGGTCGCGATGCCGTGCACCTGCGCAATCACCGGCTTCGGCAACCGCACGATCGTCTGCATCAGTCGCGCGCATTGCTTCATAAGCCGCTCGAAGTAATGCCGCCCGCGATCGCCGTCCTTCCAATGCGGCGTGATTTCCTTCAAGTCGTGTCCGGCCGAGAACGCGGGCCCATTCGCCGCGATGACGACGACGCGCACCGTCGGATCGTGACCCGCCGTATCGAGCGCCGCCTGCAACGCCGCCATCAACCCTTCCGACAAGGCATTGCGCGCCTGCGGCCGGTTGAGGGTCAGCGTCAGCACCGCTTCATCGCGCGAAGTCAAAACGAGGGCGTCGTCGGTCGGCTTGTCGGGCATCGTGTGAATCCCTGTCGCTCGCCCGAGTTTAGCGGATGCTGCCGCCGCCGCTAATGGCTTTCGAGCGGCACCGACCCAGGTTTCGGCGACCGCGCAAACGGAACCAAAACCAGCGCACACACGAACAGCCCCGCCATCAGCATGAACACGTCGGCAAACGCCAAGGTCAGCGCCTCACGGATCACGACCCGCGCCATCTGCGACTGCGCCATTAATTGCGCGAGCGCCTCATCGGTGACGCCGCTGCGCGCAATCATGGCCGTGATCTGCGACAGGGCACTTTCCGCCGCCGCCGGATCGCCCGCCATCGACTCGCTGAGCCGCAGCAAATGAACGCGCGTAAAATCTTGCAACCAGGTATTGACCAGCGCAATGCCGACCGCACCGCCCAGATTGCGGCACAGATTGAACAACCCGCTCGCCGACTTCAGCTCCGACTGCGGCACGCTGGACAGCGACAACCCGACCGCCGGCACGATGCAAAGCAAAATCGCAAACCCGCGCATCGCCTGCGGAATGAACAACTCGTCGAAGCCCCACGTCGACGACACGCCCGACAGCAGCCAAAGCCCCAGCGCGAAAAAGCTGAACCCGACGCCGATCACATATCGCTGATCGATCAGCGTCGAGAGCCGCGCCGCGAGCGGCGCGCCGAAGAACATGAAGCACCCGGTGACGAAGACCGTGGTGCCGATATCGAGACTGGAATAATCGCGCACACGACCCAGGAAGACCGGAACCAAATAGGTCGCGCCGTAGAGCCCGAACCCGATCACGAAATTCAAAAGACACGCGAGCGCAAACGTCGGCCGCCGGAACGGCGACAGCTGCACGATGGGCGAGGTCGAAAAATATGACCGCTCGAAGAACACGATCGCGCCGACGAACGACAACCATGCCGCGCCTGCGACGGCGGTGTCGGTGAACCACTCGTGCCGCGGCCCTTCCTCCAACATGTACTGAAGCGCGCCGAGAAATACGGCGAGTCCCGCCAAATGTAGCCAATCGATCCGGCGCAACATCGAAGGCTTCGCATCGTCGATCTTGCCGAGCCGCAGCACCAGCACCGTGATGAAGATGCCCGGGATCACGTTCATGAAGAACAGCCACTGCCACCCGACGGAGTCGGTGATCCACCCGCCGACGCTCGGCCCCAACGTCGGCGCCAGCGTCGACACCATCCCGAGGATCGCCGGGATCATCGCCTGACGCGGCCCGGAGAAAATCGCAAACCCCGTCGCAAACACGGTCGGGATCATCGCGCCGCCGACGAACCCCTGGATCGCGCGGAAGAAAATCATCGAGTTGATGTCCCACGCGAACCCGCACGCGAGACTGGCCAGCGTGAACAACCCCGCCGACAACGCAAACAACCACCGCGTCGACAATGCCTGCGACAAGAACCCCGACAGCGGGATCATCACGATCTCCGCCATCAGATATGCCGTCTGCACCCAAGCGATCTCATCGGGCCCCGCCGACAACCCCGCCTGAATCGAATTCAAAGACCCCGCGACGATCTGAATGTCGAGCAGCGCCATGAACTGCCCGAACGCCATCACCCCGAAGAGCAAAAGCTTATGCCCCTCGCTGATCCGCGCGTGCGGCGGGAGGGGCAGGGGGGCTGCATCTGCGCCGATATCTGCGACGGACATGGGGTCTTGCCTTCAGATCGAAGGTCATTATATGATGATCATCATATAAAAAGCCAGGGGCGATCCCTCCGATGCGTTACGGCGAAGGTCACAGCGAGAAAACCAAGAACCGCGTGGTGAAGATCGCCGCCGCCCAAATGCGCAAGCGCGGCCCCGACAACGTCGGCGTCGCCGACGTCATGAGCCGCGCAGGGCTGACGCATGGCGGCTTCTACGCGCATTTTGAGTCGAAGGACGACCTCATCGCCGCCGCCATCGGCCGCATGTTCGAGGAATCGCGCGCCCGCTTTCGCGAATGGACCGAAGGTAAGGATCAGCCCGGGGCCTTGCGTGCCTACATCAACGCTTACGTCTCGAAGGCCCACCGCGACAAACCGGAAAGCGGCTGCGCCATCGCCGCGCTCTCCAGCGACATCGGCCGCCAAGGCTCAAAGGCGCGCGCCGCTTACGACGCCGGCATCATGGGTCTCGCCAACTCGATCGGAACACTCTTGCCCATCGAAGACGCCGCGAAGCGCCGCGCGCTCGCGCTCTCGATGCTCGCCGAAATGACCGGCGCCGTCGCCGCCGCCCGCGCGGTCAGCGACCAAACGCTCTCCGAAGAAATTCTGTCCAGCGCCCGCCGCTCGCTGCGCGCCCGCGCCGGCCTCCCCGAATTGAAGCACTGAGGAACCAAACACATGGCTTACGTCAAAGACATCGACACCGCCGAAACATCCGGCCTCGAACAGATTCAATTCTTCGCCTCGGGCGGCCTCAACTACCGTGGCATCGGCCACAAGCTGGGCTTCAACATCACCGAAGTCGAAAAGGGCCGCGTCGTCTTCGAAGCAACGCCCGGCGAGGAGACATACAATCCGCTCGGCACCGTTCATGGCGGCTACATGGCGACGTTGCTCGACAGCGCGCTCGGCTGCGCGATCCACTCAAGCCTAAAGCCGCGCCTCGGTTACACGACGCTCGAGCTGAAGGTGAACTATCTGCGCGCCATGACCGCCGCAACGGGTCCGGTGAAAGCAGAGGGCAGGGTGATCCAAACCGGCCGCCGCGCCGCGTTCGCCGAGGGCGAAATCAAAGACGCGCAAGGCCGCGTCTACGCCACCGCCACGACAACCTGCCTGGTGTTCGACAAATGAGCACGCTCCTCCGCCGCATCCGCCAACTCCCGCGCCGCGCCTGGATCGTCTTCGCGCTCGCCATCATCGCCGGCACTGGCGGCATCTGGTGGCTCAACGCGGCGCCGGGCAGCGTCTCGACCGACAACGCGTATCTGAAAGCGGACATCAGCTTCGTCGCCCCGCGCGTGCGCGGCCTCGTCGCCGCCATCCTCGTCAAAGACAACCAAGTCGTCCGCGCCGGCGACCCGCTCGTCCGCCTCGACGACACCGAATACGCATCGCGCGTGCGCTCCGCCGAAGCCGACGTCGGCGAAGGCGAAGCGAACGTCGCCGCCGCCCGCGCCGCCTTGGAACGCCTCGCCGCCGAACAATCCCTCGCCCGCGCCAACCTGCAGGAAGCGCGCACCTCGATCGCCTCAGCCGAAGCCGAACGCAACCGCGCCCGCGACGACCGCACACGCTACGCAGCCCTCGTCGACAAAGGCTACGTCGCCCGCCAACGCTTCGAAACGGCATCAGCGACCGCCACAACCGCCGACGCCAACGTCGACAAAGCGCGCGCCTCATCGTCGGTCGCCCAGAACCAGGTGGAAGTCAGCCTGCGCCGGCGCGCCGAACTCGAAGCCGCCGTCAAGCAAGCGGAGGCCCAAAAGGCAAAGGCCGAAGCGACGCTCGCCCTCGCGCGCCAAGATCTCGGTGACACGGTGATCCGCGCCCCGGTCGACGGCATCATCGGCGACCGCAAAATTGAAACCGGCGAATACGTCCAGGCCGGCACCCGCCTGATGGCCGTCGTCTCCAGCGACAACCTCTACGTCGTCGCCAACTTCAAAGAGACCCAAACCGACCGCATGCTCCCCGGCCAAAAGGCGGAGATCCATGTGGACGCCCTGTCAGGCGACCCGCTCGAAGGCACAGTCGAAAGCCTAGCCCCGGCAGCCGGCTCCGAATTCGCACTGCTCCCCTTCGAACCCGGCACCGGCAACTTCACCAAAATCGTCCAACGCGTGCCCGTACGCATCAAACTCTCGAACGCCACAGTCCTCAACCGCCTCCGCCCCGGCCTCTCCGTTTCCGCGACCGTAGAGCTCGTTCCTCCCACGGCCGCGCAACTGGCGGCGCTTCACTAGGGCCTCGCCCGAAGCGGAGCGCCGCATTTTCTCCTCTGGCGTGCAGCGGTCTGCCGTGTCGCCATGTGCGCGGCATCGTTCTAAAATGCCCACGGGGAGGAAGCTTCGTGCGCATTGGTCTCTTGGCAGCCTACGCCGTCGCCGTAGTGATCTTGCTTGTGGCGGTCGAGCGGCTCGTATCCGTTTCTCCGTCGTTGCTGTGGGAACAGCGCGCTGCAGCGCCAATGTGCGACGTCTATCGTAGCTTCATTCGCCACATCGAGGCCTACGATCACGAGGCCTTCGTCGGATCGGGCACCATCCCGTGGGAAGATACAGCGGCGCTATCGATGTCACGCGTCTTCAAGACCTCGGCGACAGGCAACGACAGCGCGTACGACGCACCCCGAAAATTCTCACGTGCGCCCGATCGAGAAGCGAAGCACGCGCAAGACGAAGAGATATCGATCGACACCGCTCCCTACTTCGGGCCGGTCACATCCAATCGCTCGTTGTTCATTCGAGATTGCTTTTCGGCCACCCAACCCAGCCCGTCGTTCTACGATGGTCCATTCTTCTGGCTTTCGCTGCGCGAAGCCGTTCTCGGGCGCGGGGCGACGATATGGCGGGTATCGCCGGTCGGAATCTCGCCGGACGGGCGGCACGCCCTGACGTACGCCGAAAGTTTTTGCGGGTCGTGGTGCATGTCGGGATCATTCTACCTTTTTGAGCGTCGGGACGACGCTTGGGTACTCCTCGGGGCGCGGCGCGCATTCATTGCATAGCCCCAAGCCCGCGGCTGCGAATCTACCTACAGGCGAGAGCGAGCCCCGTTCGGTCGCGCGCGGCGCTAGTGCGTTTGTATCAGCGTTGATGCGAAGCGGACCCGCTTATGCTCTTATGACCTTCGTGGGCGCGGCCGCTTCGCCACGATTTCGCCCCCTTGGTGTGCGACTCGCGGCGCGAACAAACGGAGGTAGCCATGAAGGCTTCGCTATTCTTGTGTACGTCGGTTGCGGTCCTCGCGACGACGTTGGTTTGGACCGGCGCGCAGGCTGCGCCAGGTGAATCGAGTCAAAAAGGTCTGAGCTTCTTCCGCCTGGCCGACGACCCCGCGGCCGCGAAAGCGTGTACGGACAAAGGCGGCGCCGTCTCGACCGATCAGGATGGCTACAAGATCTGCACCATGCCGCGCAGCTGCCCGGCGCCGGGC
>JAWXBY010000012.1:0-12729 GCA_034440355.1 Alphaproteobacteria bacterium | reverse complement strand
CGCGATCCGGCCGCGTTCACGCTGGTGACGGCGGAGCGTGCGCGGGCGGAGGCCGATGTTTCCGACCTGCTGCGGAAGGCCGGCGTCGTGGCGTCGCCGCTGTCGGGCGTGCCGGTGTCGGTGAAGGATTTGTTCGACGTCGCGGGCGAGGTGACGGCGGCGGGGAGCGAGGCGCTGCGTGATGCACCTCCGGCTTTACACGACGCACCGGTGATCGGGCGGTTGCGCGCCGCTGGGGCGGTGATCGTCGGGCGCACGCATATGAGCGAGTTCGCGTTCACGGGGCTCGGCGTCAATCCGCATTATCCGAATTGTCCCAATCCGCATGACGTGAAGCGCGTGCCCGGTGGATCGAGTTCGGGCGCCGGTGTTTCGGTCGCACTCGGCCAGGCGGCGATGGGGCTTGGCACGGATACGGGCGGGTCGATCCGCATTCCAGCTGCGTTTTGCGGCATCGTTGGATTTAAACCGACGCGCGATCGGGTGACGCGCGAGGGCGGGTTTCCGCTGTCGCAGACGTTGGACTCGTTTGGACCGCTGGCGAATTCGGTCTCGTGCTGCGCGCTTGTCGATGCGCTGATCGCGGATGCGCCGGTGGCGAAACACCCGCCGCTTGGCGTTGCCGGATTGCGGCTGGGTGTGCCGACGGACTTTGTGCTCGACGGCGTGGATGAGGTCGTGGGGCGCGCGTTCGAGCGGACGCTTTCGCGGTTGAGCGCGGCCGGCGCGCGCGTCGAGCGCGTAAGCCTTCCGGCGCTGAAGCGGATGCCGGAGATAACGGCGCGCGGCACGATCGCGAACGCGGAAGCGTTTGCGATTCACACGCGGTTGGGGCTGCTGAAGAAGCGCGAGCGGTACGATCAGATCGTGCTGTCGCGCATCGACATCGGTGGGAAGATGAGTGCACAGGATTATCTCGATCTGCTGCACGCGCGCGCGGCGTTGATCGACGACGTGGCGCCGGTGAGCGCGCGGTTCGACGCGCTGGTGCTGCCGACATGCCCGACGGTGCCGCCGCGCTTCGACGAGGTCGCCGATGCGGCGTCGTTCGGGAAGCTGAATGCGCTGACGCTGCGCAATTCGAGCGTGTTCAATTATCTCGATCGCTGCGCGCTGAGCTTGCCGATGCAGGCGGACGGCGAATTGCCGAGCGGCCTGATGGTGGTCGGCGAGCACATGGCGGACGCGCGGCTGCTGGCGATGGGCGCGGCGATCGAGGCGGCATTGCGTTAGCTTCGGCGATCGGCTGTCTTCCGCATCCCCCTTGTGGGGGCTCAGGCGGCGTCGGCGACTCTCGCTTCGGTGCTGCCGATGGGGAGGCCCGAGCCGAAGCTTAGGGTCAGGGGGAGTTGCACTGCTTTCGTTGGCCGGGAGAATAGGGTGGCGCCTTCGCATTTGATCGTGCCGGTGCCGAAGAGTTTGCCGAGGCGGGCGAACATGATGCGGCCTTCTTGGATGCGTAGGATGGCGGCTTCGAGGTTCAATGCGACTGTGACTTCGAATTCCAGCTCGGGGCCTATCGGCGAGTTATCGAGCATGATTTGGACGCGGGGTTTGTGTGTTGAGCGGATGTCGTGTTTGCCGAGTGCGTGGTCGATGATTTGGTCGGCGGGGTATTTTGCGCGATCGGTGTAGGACTTGAGTTCGCGCCGCGTGTTCCAAGCTGTGGCGATGATGTCGACGATGCGGATGTCGAGGGCTGCTTTCAGTGCGTCCGCCACGCCGTCGCCGACGTTGCGTTGGAGCAGCAACGGCGCCGCGGTCAGCAGGGTTTTGACGCCGTAGAGCGCTGCCGTGCCGCCGAGGGCGGTGAGGCCGTCGCTGCGGACTTGTTTGTTGTCGAGGTCGAAGAAGGTCGCCAAGGATTGCGCGGTCATGCGGTGGCTCCTTTGGGAATGAACTCGATGTGCGTTGCCGGGGCGTTCACGTTGGCCGGCGTGCGCACGACGAAGCGCAGGCTGTGGTTCGCGTCGTCCGCCAGATCGATCGTGATGGTGCGGTTCGCGAGGCCGTCTGAGACAAGGCGCGTGGTGAGGCGCTGGCGGATGCGGGCGCGGTGATTGCGGGTGTAGACGCCCGCGCCGGTCAGCATCAATGCGATGGCGCCGAGCGCGAGCCATAGCGGCAAGCCGCGCTTGCGCGCGGGCGGTGGTGTCGCGGCGTTTCTTGCAGGCGGTGTTGCGGCGACGATTGGCGGTGCTTCCGGCGCGGGCTGCGTGGGCGGCGGCGCTTCGGCGACGAGCGGCGGTTCGCTCGCGGCGGGCGACGGCGTGATGTCGAGCGGCGGCGCGGTCGGTGTTGGGCGCGGCGGCAGCGGGAAGAATATGGCGACCGGCGGCGGCAGGCGCGGCGCGGGCGGGACGATTTCGCGTGGCGGTTCCGGTTTGGTCTCGGGTTTTGTTTCGGGGACAGGGATGGGCGTGATCAGCGTGCGCGCGAACTCGATGCCGTCGATGATCAGGATCGGGCCGTCGCGGGAGACGATTTTGACCGTCGAGATGCTGTCGGCATCGGTGGCGATGGTGACGCCGCGGTTGAAGTTGTATTTGCCGGCTTGGATCCAGGCACCGTTTTGGGCGACGCGCTTGCCGTTCGCGGCGAAGGCTTCGACGGCGGCGAAGGCGCGGCCCTCGCTGAAGTTTGCGGCGCGGATGAAGACAGTGACGCTGGCGGCCGGCTTCGGGAATTTCAACGTCAGCGGCGTCGCGCGGACGTCGTCGGCGCTCAGCGTGATGCGGCCCGTTTTTTCACCGCCGTCGACGACGAGTCTTCCGTCGGTTTTCGACGGCTGCGTGGGTTCGTGTGCCGGGCGTTCATGGCCTTCGACGACCGGCGACATGACGCCGAAACTCGCCACGCGTTTCAGGTGGCAGACGCCGACGGGGCGGCTCGACGTCGGGCGGACGTAGGCGACGTCGCGGCATTCGCTGTTGGCGCGGCAGGCGGCGCGGCATTGCGCGATCTCGGCGGCTTCGTTGTAGTCGCGGTCGGCGGGGCCGAGCCCTAAGAAGTCCAGCGGCAGGGTGTTGACCGCCACGCCCAATAGGCCGGCGTTGATCTTGGTGTCGCCGATTTCGACGAGTTTGTAGTCGCGCTCGTCGCCTTCGGGTTTGACGGCGAGGATCAGAAAATCGGCGAGCATTTCGGCGTCGCGCGCGTTCATGCCCTCGCTGTCGTTGTCGCCGTGAGCCGGGACAACGGCGATGAGCGCCAACAACGCGGCGATGCAAGCCAAGTACCAGAGGCGCAAGGCAGCCATGGGCGCGCAGTCCCCCGAATCAGTGTGTCCTCGACGCTAGTGCGGGCGTGGCCGCCAAGCGAGGGCGGCGTGCCTGGTATTTGATTCGGCTGTGGCGCTAGGGCATCGCGAGAAACGTGGCGAAAACGCCTGCCAAAACAATGCCGTCGAAGGTGCCTGCGCCGCCGATGGAGGCGACGCCCACGGGACTTTTGATGAAGTCGTTGATGTGAAAGAAGTCGGCGCCGACGAGCGTGCCCATGACGCCCGCCACAAACGCAACGTTGGGCGCGTATTCGGGCGGCGCGAAAATGAGCGCAGCGAGCGCGGCCGTGACGGGCGCGACGAAGCCCGGCATGACGATGCCGACCCCGGGCACGGGCGTCGCGATCATATAGCTCACGAAGGTGACGATGGCGGTGGCGAGCGCGGCGGTCGAGAGCGCTTCACCGCCCAACGGCGCGAGGTAAGCGAGTTGGTAGAACGCGAGTCCGACGGGGATGAGGCAACCACCGACGTTGACGGCGATGACCGTCTCGCGCCGATGGATGAGCCAGCCGGGCATCGTCTTGTCGAGCGCGAAGACGGCGAGCGGATGCGACCAGACCGGCCGTTCGCGCACGATGTGCGTGATGGGAATGTTGATGAGGCCGCCGATGACGATGGCGAGCGTGATGTTGAGCGCCATCGACGGCGAGAGGTGCAGCTTCTGAAGGCTGGTGACGAAGAGCGGCCACAACAGCAGCGGAAACAGCAGCATCCATAGCACCGACACGGCCATCGACATACGGTTCGAGACGGGCATGGCGGCGGCTGTTCCCTGGTGGATTTGCGGGCCGAAGCCTAGCACCCGCCGTCGCGCAATTGCGAGAGCGGGTGCGCCGTTCGGGGCGTCAGTGTGGCCGAACTTAGGTGAGGTTTTCCGCGAAGAATTTCAGCGTGCGCGTCCAAGCGAGTTGGTGCGCGGCCTCGTCGTAGCTGGCGCGTTCGTCGCAGCTGAAGCCGTGGTCGGCGTCGTAGACGTAGATCGGCACGTTCGGTTGCGCTTTGCGGATTTCTTCGACCGTGGTCATCGGGATGTGCGCGTCCTTGGAACCGAAATGCATGATGACCGGGCATTTCGGTTTGTCGTGCATGGCGCGCGCGATTTGGCCGCCGTAGTAGCACGAGGCGGCGTCGAAGTTCAGGCGGCAGGCGCTGACCCAGGCCATCGTGCCGCCAAAGCAGAAGCCGACGATGCCGGTCTTGCCGACGGCTTTTACGTCGTCGTGGGCTGCGGCGATGTCTTTGAGGGCGGCGGCCGGATCAATCTTGGGCACGATGGCGAGCGCTTCGGCCATGCCGTCGGGGCCGTAGCCGGTTTCGAAATCGCGCTGATAGCGGTCGAACATCGCGGGCGCGATCGCGAGGTAGCCCTCTTTCGCGAAGCGCTCGGTGATGCTGCGGATGTGGTTGTTGACGCCGAAGATTTCTTGGACGACGACGAGGGCGGCCTTCGGTTTGCCGGATGGTGCGGCGCGCCAGGCCTTGAGCTTGTGTCCGTCGGATGCGGTGAGTTCGACCCAGTCGGCCATGACGCGGTTCCCTCGCGATAGAGAAGTCGTGGGTGGTCCTTGCGCGGACCATGACAGGTAAATTGATGGCTTCGCCGCGCGATATCAACCCGGCGCGGGGCGGGCGCGTTGGTTGTAGAGGAGCTTGCGGATGCGGTCTTGTTCTTCTTTCGACAATTTCGATGGGTCGATCGAGAGGTCGCTGCCCACCGCCATGCCGCGTTGTACGGCGGGGCGTTCCGCCAGTTCGTCCATCCAGCGTTTGACGTGTTTGAATTCTTCGATGTCTTGGCCTTGGAGTTTCCAGCCGATGCACCACGGGTACGACGCCATGTCGGCGATCGTGTAGTCGCTGCCTGCCATGTAGCGGTGGTGGTAGAGCTGGTTGTTCATCACGCCGTAGAGGCGGTTGGCTTCGTCGGTAAAGCGGCGCAGCGCGTAGGATTGGTCGCCTTGGGCTTCGGTCAGGCGGCGGAAGTGGCCGGCTTCGCCGAGCTTCGGGCCTTGGTTGGCCATTTGCCAGATGACCCATTGTGTCACCGCAGCTTTGCCGCGCACGTCTTGCGGAAAGAATTTTCCAGCCTTCTCGGCGAGGTACATCAAGATCGCGCCGGATTCGAAGACGCTGACCGGTTCGCCGCCGCCCTTCGGCGCGTTGTCGACGATGGCGGGCATGCGGTTGTTGGGGCCGACCTTCAGGAACGTGTCGGCGAATTGATCGCCTCGGCCGATGTTGAGCGGGATCATGTTGTAGGGGATCGCCGCTTCTTCGAGCAGGATCGTGACCTTCTTGCCGTTCGGGGTCGGCCAGTAATAGAGATCGATCATGGGGTGCGCCCCTTCGTGAATACGGATGAGCGCATTCTAAGCCGCGTCGCGGGGGCGCGCACTTCACATCATTTCACGGCGGGCTATGTGGAAGTCGACGCTATTCGGTTGCGATCATGTCTGCGCGCGAAATGCCCCAGAGTGGGCCGATGTCGTCTTTCATCACGTAGTCGAAGTCCAGGCCGACCGCGTATGTGCTTAGATTGAGCTCCGTGACAAGGTCTTGATGCCGCCGGTATTCGAGCATGTATGTGTCGGAATTTGCGCGGAGTATCCGTTCAACGTTCTGCTCCGTTCCGTGGGCGAATGTCTTGCACAGCATGGCCGCATCGCCTCCCGTGGGGCCGCGCGGCGGGCGTTTGGAGCGATCAAAATAGTCCGGCGCCGAATTGTATTCGTCGACGAGATTGCCGTTGCGATAGAGTTGATAGAAAAGAATGTCGTCGTCGTGATCCGTGACCGACAGGAGCGGGCAACCGAACTCGCCGGATAGTCGGACGGCGAGTTGCGGATCCATGTCTTGGCGAAACGGAGTCTCGATAAAAACGACGACGCAGCCGTTCTGCTCCGGCGTGACGAGCGTGCGGTGCCCCTTGAGCGAGCGGGCAAGTCGTTCGCTCTTAGGTCCCTTGAGGGTGTAGTTGAAGTAGAAGTTGCCCAAGGTCGGTACTCTCGTCGAGGCGTCTCAATTCTATGGCCGTTTAGATCCACAGACCAGCGCGGCGGAGATTTTCGCGGCGGGCTTGGGTGATCTGGGCACCGGGCTTCTTGCCGCGCGCTTTGCGGCGGAGTTTGCGGACGAGGACGTTTGTCTTCACGTAGGCCGAGAGGAGAGGGTTGGGTTTGCCGACTGTCGCGAGTTCTTCGGTGATGAATTTGCTTTGGACGACGCTGCGCAGTCTACGGCGGCCCTCGACGAAAGCGTGGTCGAAGGCTTGTTCCACGGGCACGGCGGGTAGTTGGTTTGCGGCTTCACCTTTGAGGGCGGCTTCGCGGATGAGGATCGCGTTCGGGCCGGTGCAAGCCACGAGGCGGTAGCCTTTCGTTTTCGCGACGCGTTCGACGGCTTTGGCGGAGTGGCGGAAGAAGACGTCGCCGGGGAGGTCGCGGTAGTCGATGCCGACGGGGATTTCGTGGTTGAACTCGATGACGACGATGTCGGCCGTCGTGTCGCGCAAGTTCTCCAGCACTTCGAGATCGTTCGAGTCGATGTCCAGCGAGAGGACGCCCAGGTGCGGGGGGAAGTTCGTGCGCTTGATGATGGCGTCGATCGACTCGGCGCCGGTCGGCGTGATGTAAGCGCAGACGGCGGTGACGTTGTTGTTGCCGGCGGCGCGCTTTTCGATCAGCTCCACACCTAAGGGGACACCTTCGATGAGAAGGGCGCGCCAGCCTTTTTGCGTCCACAGCGTGTTGGTGTTCGACAGATTCGCGCCGTCGCCTGCGCCGACTTCCAGACACGTCTTCGGCGTCTGCGGCAGCAACGTCAGCAGATATTCGATGAGGCCGTCTTCGCCGCACTGGGACGTGATATCGCGGCGGTAGCGGTCGAGTGGATTGGGCATGAGAGACGTAGAGCCGGTCGCTTTGGTTCGGCGATGACCTAGCGCGTTTCAGCCGAGGGAAGCAATTCGTCGCTGAAACCGACTTGGTCGAACACCGGTTCAGGGCCGTCTTCGTTTTCGACGACGCGCACGACGCGGCGGTCGCAGGCTCTTTCGATCTTGGCGGCGAGGTCGGGGTCGGGTGGCAGCGTCTTCGCCAGGCGGCAACGGGCGCCGAGTGCGTCGGCGCGTGTTTGCGTGTCCGGCGCGCAATAGAGGCCGGCGCCGTCCTCTTCCACGGCGAAGCGCGCGCCGCGGTCGCCGAATTGATCTGCGAGGTGGTTCAGCACGTGGATGCGGGCCTCGGCGTCGTCGTCGGTCAGGCGGCGCGTGGCTTTGTGCATGTTGGTGATGGGCAGCGCTTCGATGGCACGTAGCTTCGGCGTTTCGCCGTCGATGGCGGTCAGATGTACGCGCGCGATGAGGCCGAAGTCGCGGCAGATGTCGTGACGGCTCATGTCCTGCGTGCCCCAATGCAGGAAGTTGCCGAGGCCGTAGAAGATGGGCGCGCCATCGACGATCTCGATCCCGTTCACGACGTGCTGATGATGGCCGACGACGAGGTCGGCGCCGTCGGCGACGGCTTGCGTCAGGCGGCGACGGTCGTTGGCAGACGTCTTCACTTCGAACTCTTGGCCGTAGTGGACGGAGAGGATGCGGTAGTCGGCTTGCGTTGACGCGAGTGCGGCGACGGCTTCGTCGAGGTCGCCGCCTTCGTTGTACGACAATTGGCCGGCGCGTTTTTCGTCTTCAGCGGGCGATGCGTAGGCGTTGCCGATGATGCCGAGCGCGGTGAGCGCGAAGGTCGTTTCCTTCGCCGTGATCAGACGCGGCGTGCGGGCTTCCGCGCGGTTGCGGCCGAGGCCTGCGTGGACGACGCCGATTTCGCCAAGGTGCTTCAGCGTTTCGACGGCGCCTTGCGTGCCGAAGTCCATCGCGTGGTTGTTCGCCGTCGAGAAGGCGTTGAGGCCCATCGCCACCAGATGGCGCACTCCGTCGGGATGGGTGCGGAAGGCGAAGAGTTTCAGATTGGGCTTGATGTCGTTGCGGTCGGTGACGACGGTTTCGAGATTGGCGAAGTTGATGTCGCCGTTGATCTCGAGCGCGATGTCGGCGGTTGCCTCGGCCCAGGTGAGGCGTGCGCCGTTCTTGATGCCGTGGCTGGCGTAGACGGGCTGGTAGCTGCCGTTGAGGCCCGTGTCGCCGGCGAGCACGATGGTGATTTCGACTTCGCCCGGCGCGGCCGGCATCGGGAAGCTGTCGGGCGTCGGCGTCGCGGCGATGACGGCGGCCATCGTTTGGAGCGCGGCGCCTGGCGCGAGCTTCACGATCAGCGCCGCCGCTATCGCCACTAGAAATGTTAGGCCGGCGGCTAAGCGCATCGACGCCTCTTTCGATCGGCGAGGATGGATGCATATCGGCGGCGCGAAAGCAGCCGCCGCGGGTTCGCCTGCGGCGTGAGTGGGCGGAACTCCGACAGGCCGATACATCAATTCATCTTGACGTATCAAATTCACTTGATGTAATTATGGAGCATGACCACACCGAACCTTCGCCCCGATGTGACGCTGCCGGCGTTCTTACAGCTGGCAGGTCATCCGCTGCGTTGGCGCATTCTGGGTGAGTTGGCTCGCAGCGACCGCATGGTCCATGAGTTGACTGGGTTGGTGAGCGAGCCTCAGAATTTGGTGTCCTACCACCTGGCCAAGCTTAGGGACGGCCGGCTGGTGTCTGGGCGGCGGAGTTCTGCCGATCGCCGGGACACGTATTACACATTGGATCTCGCGCGGGTCGGCAGCCAGTTGTCGGCAACAGGCGGGGCGCTTCACCCCGGGCTTCGTCTCACACCGCCGCCGTGTGAGGATTCCCGGACGGGCGTGGCGCGCGTTTTATTCCTGTGCACCGGTAACAGCGCGCGGTCCCAGATGGCCGAGGCGCTGATCAAGGCGCGGTCGGGCGGCGTTGTGAAGGCGTACAGCGCGGGCAGCCACCCGAAGCCATTGCATCCCAACGCGCTGCGCGTGATGCGAGAGCAGCACGGTCTCGACCTCAGCGGTTACGCGTCGAAGCACTTGGACATCTTTGCCGGTCAGCGTTTCGACTGGGTAATCAGCCTGTGCGACCGCGTGCGGGAGGTGTGCCCTGAATTTCCCGGTGCGCCTGAGACCGTTCACTGGAGCATCGCCAACCCCGTGACCGGCGATCCCGACGACGTCACCTATCCCCTGTTTCAACAAACGGCCGTGGAGCTTGCCGCGCGCATCGCGTTCTTGTTTGCGGTGCTCGCCGATCGTACTCCCGCGCCGCGAAGGAGAAAGCCATGACCGACCTTGGTGAGATGGTCAGTGTTCGCTACATGGTCGACGACGTCGAGAAGGCGATTGCCTTCTATACCAAGGTCCTCGGCTTTGAAGTTCTGACAAGCTTTGTTCCGGCGTTCGCAGACGTTGCGCGCGGCAGGCTGCGCTTGCTGCTCAGTGGACCGGCCAGCTCAGCGGGGCGGCCCATGCCGGACGGCGCGAAGCCCGGACCGGGCGGTTGGAACCGCATCCATCTTATCGTCGACGACATCGAGGCCGAAGTGGCCCGCCTGCGGGCGGCGGGTGCTCAGTTTCGCAACGACGTTCTCGCGGGTCCGGGCGGCAAGCAGATTCTGCTCCTGGATCCATCCGGCAATGTCGTCGAACTGTTTCAGCCTGCCGCAAGACGATGACGACGGACAAGCATGATCTCGCCGTTCACGCGGACGGACCCGATCGCGACCTGCAGTATTGGTGGAGCGTCATTTCCGGTTTGCTTGACGTGCCGCGAGACCACGAGGTCCGCGTGAAAGGGAGGAACGAAGATGACCGCAGGAAAGCACGGCGCCGCCGCTCACGTCGCCGGACCAGCTGAGTTCAGCCGGCCGGGGCACGACCTACGTCCCTGGTGGAGCATCACGGCGAGCTTGCTCGTCGCCGCCATTTTCGCCCAGGCGGTGTTCGCCGGCTTGATGTTGTCGGGCGTCGAGTGGGCACGCGCGGCGCATTCGGTGGGCGCGGTCGTGCTGATCGCGGCGACACTGGCGGCGGGCATCGCCGCGGTCATTACGCTGCGACGTGTCGCGCACGGATTGAAGTTCGGCTTCACGCTGTTGTTGCTGGCGGTGGTGGTCTCACTTCAAACAGCGGTCGGCAAATCTATGGTCGAGGGCGCGAACCTCATGTGGCTCCACGTTCCCCTCGGCGTCGCGTTGGTGGGCTTCGCCACGCAAGCCCTGGCTGGGGCGCGCAGATTAGGCCGAGAATGAAGCGCGTCACTGCTTGTATGCGGGCGGCATTGTAGTGTTGAGGTCGCGGTAGCGGCGGGCGAGGTCTTGGGCGCGGGTGTCGAGGGGTTGTTCGATGCCGCCGATGATCACGGTTTGCGCTTGCGTCGATGGCTCCAATGGGTCGCCGGTCCAGATGACCAGGTCTGCTGATTTGCCGCGTTCGATTGAGCCTGTCGTTCCGCTGACATTGAAGATGCGGGCGGGGTTGATCGTGAGGGCGGCGAGGGCTGCCTTGTACGGGAGGCCGTGGGCGACGGCGTTGCCGGCGTCGTAGCGGACTTCGCGGACGCGGTGGCCGTCGCCGTTCGAGAAGGCGATCGTCACGCCGGCTTCTTGGAGGCGGGCGGCGTTTTCCATCGATGCGCCGAGGGTTTCGAAGCGGTCGGGGAGGTTGGCTTGCGGGGCGAGGAGGACCGGCACGCGGGCTTTCGCGATGTCGGCCGCGACCATCCACGCTTCTTCGGCGCCGGCGAGGATGATCGCCAAGCGTTCTTCGCGGGCGAGTTTCAGCACGCCTCTGATGTCGGCGGCGCGGTGGACCTTCACGAGCAGCGGCATGCGGCCTTGCACGACGGGGATCAGTGCTTGCAGGTCGAGGCGCGAGAGACGGAGGTCGCGGGCCGAACCGCTGTTGTAGTTGCCGCGGTTGCGCATGAACCAACGGACGTCTTCGAGGTCGGCTTTCAGCGCGAGGATGGATGCACCGCGCGCGCCGCCGGCGCGGGCGGCACCGCCTTCGCCGAGTTCGAGCATCATCGCGGCCTTGGCGCGCATGACGGGTTCGATGCCGTCGGCCAGCGATAACACTGCGGCTTGGCCGGCGAAGAGGAGATCGCGTTCGCCGTCGCCGCTGTAGCCTGGCGTCACCAGCGCGTGGGTGACGCCGGCTTGGCGTGCCACGGGAATGACGGTCGAGTTCGGGTCGACGCCGTATTGGACGTCGAAGGCGGCGGAGATGTCGGGCGATTTGGTGGCGCTGTCGTTCGTGCTGGGCACGAGGTCGATTTCGACGACGCCGATGTTGGTGCCGGTGACGAAGATGCCGGGGGTGACGAGGCTGCCCTTCGCGTCGATGACGCGGGCGTCTTTGGGGACGGCGGCGTTGGCGCCCACGGCGACGATGCGGCCGTTTCGGATGACCACCGTGCCGTTGTCGATTTCACCGGCCGTGCCCATCGTGTGGATGTGCGCGTTGGTGACGGCGATGGTGTCGGCTTGCGCGACGGTGGCGGAGAGTGCGGCGACTAGCGCGATAATGAGCGTGCGCATTATTCGCCTCCCTTCGGGTGGCCGAGCATGAAGTCGGACTTCGGATGATAGCGCGGGTCGGCGCGGTCGTAGGCGAGGCCGCCGTCGATGTAGACCTTGTCCGTCGTCGCGTAGACCGAGAAGGGATCAGCGTTCCAGATCACGACGTCGGCCATCTTGCCGGCTTCCAGCGTGCCGGTCTTGTCGGCGACGCCGATCATCTTGGCGGCGTTGGCGGTGATCCATTTGATCGCTTCGGCTTCGGGCACGTCGATGCCGATGCGGCGGCCGGCGGCGAGGGCGGCGGCGGTTTCCTGATTGAGCCGCTGCGTCAGGTTCGGGTCGTCGGAGTGGATGACGACGCAGGCGCCGGCCTTGTTGATGAGGACGGCGTTTTCTTCGATGCCGTCGAGCGCTTCGACCTTGAAGCCCCACCAGCCGGCCCACGTCGCGCTGCAAATGCCGGACTTCGCGAGGAGGTCGGCGACTTTGTAGGACTCGGAGGCATGGTGGAAGGCGGTGATCTTGTAGCCGAACTCTTTGGCGATATCGATCATCACCGCCATTTCGTCGGCGCGGTAGCAGTGGTTCTGGACGAGGATCTCGCCGTTCAAGACGCCCGCCAGCGTTTCGAGTTTGAGGTCGCGGTCGGGCGGCGCGCCGTCGCCTTTCTCCGCCGCCTTCGCTTTGCGCGCGTAGTCGGCGGCCTTGATCCAGGCGGCGCGGAAGCCGGCGACGTTGGCCATGCGTGTGGAGGGCGAGCGGCCCTTCTTGCCGTAGACGCGTTTCGGGTTTTCGCCGCACGCCATCTTGAGGCCGTACGGTGCGCCGGGGAATTTCATGCCTTGCATGGTCCGCGAGGGGACGTTCTTCAGCGTGACCGAGCGGCCGCCGAAGAGGTTCGCGGAGCCGGGCAGGATTTGCAGCGTGGTGATGCCGCCGCGGCGG
>JAWXBY010000011.1:0-14608 GCA_034440355.1 Alphaproteobacteria bacterium | reverse complement strand
GTGTGCTGCCTACGATGATCGCCGGATCGTCGGCCGCGTCCACTTTGGTCTGGCCCGGCTCTGCGACGACTTCGACCGGTGCGGTTTCGCGCGCGGCCGGCACGATGACAGGTGCCGGGGCGGCGACGCTCGCCTGTGCGGCGAGTGCAACAAGCAAGATACTCAAAAAGACTCGCATCATGTCCCCCGCATAGGCGCGTCCGGTGTGCATATCGCACACGCGGCGGCATGTTTTCCGCGCTGTCATGCATCCCGCAAATTCCCGTCATTAAACCTTTGCGTATCGCCTCTACCCAACGAGCCTCATTACTCAGGGGCGTGGGGAATATGCGGTTCAATCGGAAGTCGTTGTTGTTGCAGAGCGTCGCGGCCGTCGTCGTAGCATTGTCATGTGTCGGTAATGTTGCAGCTGACGAGGCCGCCGAGGCGGCGGCGCAAAACGCTGAGGACGATGCGTCGAAAACGCCGACGCCCGCCGAGAAGGTGGTCGTGTACGGCACGGCGTTCCGCAATCGTTCGAACGACACGGCGCCGGTCATCAAGTACGGCCTCGACTACTTCCAGAAATTTGAACCGTTGACCGTCGGCGACGCCTTGAAGCGCGTGCCGAGCGCGACGTTTCAGTCGGACGTTCTTGAGTATGACGGCGTGCGGCTGCGCGGCCTCGATCCCGGCTATACGCAGATCATGATCAACGGCGAAAAAGTGCCGGGTTCGGGGGTCGACCGCTCGTTCTTCGTCGATCGCATTCCGGCGGAACTGATTGAGCGCGTCGAAATCGTGCGCAGCTCTTCGGCGGATCGCAGCGGCGACGCGCTGGCGGGCGCGATCAACATCATCCTGCGCGATGCCTACTCGCTGGACGGCGGGTACGTGAAGGCGGGCGGTCTCTACTTCGATGACGGCGATTTGAAGCCGGTCGTGGGCGGCGTGATGGGCGCGCCGATCGGCGACGCGCGCGTGCTGATCGGCGCCAACATCCAGGGGCGGCATAACCCGAAGGACAAGAAGAGCTTCCGCTTCGAGCCGGACGGCGGCATTCTGGAGTTCGACAACCGCGAGGATCAGTCCGACGTTCGCGACGGCACGGACTATTCGTTCAACGGATCGCTCATGCAGCCGTTCCTGGGCGGCAAGCTCGATATCTCGGGTGTCTATGTGCGGACGGACCGGACCGAGACCGAGCATTCACTTGAATACGGCGACGAGACGAGCGTCGATATCGCCGACCTGGCCGAAACGTCGGACCAGTTCGAGGATATCTTTCAAGAGAATTTTACGGCACGCGCCAAGCTGGAGGTGCCCTTCTTGGGCGGCGAGGCTTTGCTCAAGGCGGGGTTTGCGTCGTTCAAGGATGAGTTCGTGTCGACCGAGCTCGTCGATGAATATGATGGCGGCGTGATCGACGAGTCGGAAGGGACGCGCGAGTTCACCGATCAGCTCGACGAGGAGTTCTTCGCAACGCTGGCGCAGACGTTCGAGTTCGAAACCTTCAAGTTCAAGTTCGGCGCCGATTTCACGAGCAAGACGCGCGACAGCACGATCGTCGTCGCCGAGAACGGCGGCGGCGTGGTGTTTCCGCCACCCGAACCGCCCGAGCCGGGGCAGGCCTACGGCATCGATGAGGTGCGCTTTGATCCTTACGCGTTAGTGCGTGGCGAGACGGGGGCGTTCCGCTGGGAAGCCGGCGTTCGATATGAGACTACGGATGTCGAGATCGAGGACGAAACGGGCACGTTCGAGAACGACTTCTCGTTCGCTCTGCCGTCGGCCCACGTGCTGTACAGCCTGACGGAAGACGATCGCTTCCGTGCGTCGGTGGCGCGCACGGTGCGTCGGGCGAACTTCGATTCTCTGGCGCCGGCGCTTTTGGAAGAAGAGCCGACGGAGGACAACGACTTCATCGGCAATCCCGGTCTTGACCCGGAGAACGCTTGGGGCTTCGACGTCAGCTATGAGCGGCGGTTGGGGCGTCAGGGCGTGGTCGGCGTCAACTTCTTCTATCGCGACGTGAAGGATCGCATCGAGCTGGTCAGCACCGGCGCCGTGTCTTCATCGGGCGACGGGTTTGTGTTCTCGCCCGACAATATCGGCGACGGCACCGTGATGGGCATCGAATTCGATCTGTCGACGCCGCTGACCTTCGTCGGTTTGGAGCACACGGGCGTGTTCATGAACTACTCGTGGCTCGACAGCGAGGTCACCGATCCTGTGACCGGCGAGAAGCGGCGGTTCAACGATCAGGCAGAGTACGTGTTCAACGTCGGCTTCATCCAGGACATGCCGTCGTGGGGTTCGGCGTTCGGCGTCTCGTATCGCAAGCAAGGCGGGCAGTTCAACCGCGTGTTCGGCGAGACGGTCGAGACGACCTACGGCGCGGACCTGGAAGTGTTCATCGAGAAGCGGTTCGGCGAGAATTTCGTGCTGCGCTTGACGGGGACGAACCTGCTCGACGCTTCGAAGGACGAGACCTTCTTCAAGTGGGACACGCTCGCCGATCAAACGTCGGGCGATATCGACGATCTCAACGAGTTCGAGCTTGAGAGCGAGAAGGCGGGACCCGTGTTCCAGCTGGTCGGCCGGTACGCGTTCTAAGCGCCGGGTCGCGTCGCGGCCGAACGGCCGCGGCGCCAGGCGCCGGGTGGCACGCCGACCAGGCGTTTGAATGCGCGGTTGAAGGCGGCTTCGGACTCGTAGCCGACTTCGGCCGCGGCTTGTGCGACGCTGATGCCCGGGCGCTCGAGCGCGCGGGCGGCGAGTTGCAGGCGCCAGTTGCCGAGATACTGCATCGCCGGCACGCCCATGACGTCGGCGAAGCGTTCGGCGAAGGCCGAGCGCGATTGGCCCACTTCTTTCGCCAGCGTGTCGAGCGTCCAGTTTTCCGCGGGGCGTCCGTGCATAAGCGACAGCGCCGCGCCGACATGGCGGTCGCGCAGACCCGAGAGCCAGCCCTTCGACAATTCCGGCATCGTCTCGATGTGGTCGCGGATCGCCTGAAGAAACATGAGTTCGCTGAGTTTCGAGAGGATGGTCTCGCCGCCGGCGCGGGGGCTTTGGCTTTCCTTCAACGCGGTGCGGATCAGTTCGTGGATCAGCCGCCCGCTCGAGCTCGAACTCTTGATGTGCATGATCTGCGGCAGCGCTTCCAGAATCGGATTGAACGGCAGAGCGTCGCAACCGAGGTAGCCGCAAACGAAGCGCGCATTCTCACCGCTGCCGCCGACTTCGAACACGAAGGGCAGGGGACGGTCGTTGGGCTTGAAGTAGAGGTCCATGTCGGGACGCGAGCGGGTGCCCTGCTCGCTCGCCATCACATGGGCTTCGCCGCGGACGAAGATCACGGCGTCGCCGGATTCGAGTTTGATCGGCGGCACGGATTCGTCGGCGAGCTGCGCCCAGCAGACCCCTTCCAGCATGATGTGGAAGGAGATCACACGCTCGAAGTCGGGCATGACCTTGGCGCAGATCGTGGCCGTCGCGGGCGACTCGGCCACCCACGGCGCGCGTGCGTTCATGTCGAAATAGACCGCACCGGTCAGGCGCACAGCGCGCAGCACGTCAGACAAAACGTCCAAATGGACCTCCTTGGACGATGTGGACACTGGGGGAGCGTGACGTTCATCACCGCACGCCTCTGATGGACGAGCAGTCAAGGATCGCCGATGCGCAGTCATATCCCAGGATTCGGGACCGATCTACTTTTTGCCTCGTCGGCCGGGCGCTTTCGTCCGGCTCAGGAGGTCCAAAATGCTCAGCAAAGACACGATTTCAACGTTCAAAGCCGGGTTTCGCGGCGAAGTCATCGAGCCGAGTGACCGCGGTTACAATGAAGCGCGGGCGCTCTACAACGCCATGATCGACAAGAAACCGCGGCTGATCGCGCGCTGTGTCGACGTCGCCGACGTGATCGCGGCGGTGAATTTCGGGCGCGAGAACAAGGTGGTGATCGCGATCCGCGGCGGCGGTCACAACGGGCCGGGGCTGGGCAGCGTAAATGACGGGCTCGTCATCGATTTGTCCCGGATGAAAGGTGTGCGGGTCGATCCGGCGTCTTCGACGGTGCGGGCGGAACCCGGTTGTACGCAGGGCGACGTCGATCACGCGACGCATCCGTTCGGGCTTGCGGTGCCGGCGGGCATCGTTTCGACGACGGGTATCGCGGGGCTGACGCTTGGCGGCGGCACGGGTTACCTCACGCGTGCGCATGGTCTGACCATCGACAATCTGATCGAGGTGGACGTCGTGTTGGCCGACGGCCGGTTCTTGACGGCGAGCGAGACGCAGAACGCGGATCTGTTCTGGGCGCTGCGCGGCGGCGGCGGGAATTTCGGCGTGGTGACGAGCTTTGCTTATCGGGCGGCCAAAGTCGGCGATGTTTATGGTGGGCCGATCTTCTACGACATCAAGGATGCGGCGAAGGTCATGCGCGTCTATCGCGACACGCTGGCGAAGCTGCCGGTGAAACTCGGCACGTTCTTGGGGCTGAAAACCGTTCCCTCGACGGCGCCGTTTCCGGAAGAGATTTGGGGGCGCAAGATCTGCGCGCTGATCTCATGCTTCAACGGTTCGCAGGCGGATGGCGAGGCGGCCATGAAGCCGCTGCTCGATGCCTTGCCGAAGCCGATCATGAACGGCATGGGCTTCATGCCGTTCCCGGCGCTGCAGGCGCTGTTCGATCCGCTGATGCCGAAGGGCCTGCAGTGGTATTGGAAGGGCGACTTCGTGAAGGAGCTTCCGGACGAGGCGATCGATGCGCATATCAAGGCGATCTCGCAGTCGCCGAGCGAGCTTTCGCTAATGCATCTCTATCCGATCGACGGCGCGGTGCATCGCGTCGGTCCGTCGGATACGGCATGGAACACGCGTGACGCGCGCTGGAACATGGTGATCGCGGCGATCGATCCGGATCCGCGCAAGGCGAACGAGCTCAAGAAGTGGGGCCGCGCGTATTGGGAAGCTGTGCATCCGTTCAACATGGGCGGCGCCTATGTGAACTTCATGATGGACGACGAGAATGACGGGCGCGTCGAGGCGACGTACGGCACGAACTTCAAGCGGCTGTCGGAGATCAAGAAGAAATACGATCCGCAGAATTTGTTCCGGGTGAACCAGAACATCCGGCCTGCGTAAGATCTTTCCCCTCTCCTGTCTTAGTTCGGACGGGAGAGGGGGCATTCCACCGCAGAAGGAATGTTTCACGCCAAGCCGCCAAGACGCCACGAGGCTTGCGCTTGGGTGGCGGTGCTGGCGCGTGTGCATCGAGGAACGGCGCTTCGCGCCGAAAAATAACTCCTCGGCGCGAAGCGCCATTCAAATTGTAACTGTGCTGGCGAAGGCGGCTGAGTGCCTTGGCGTCTTGGCGACTTGGCGTTAAATATTTTTTTGGGCACGCCTGTTTTGCTGAAGCGTCCGGCCGTTTCTTTCGAAGGCTCGCGGTTATTTCACCGTTTCCAGATAGGCGATGATGTCGGCGCGGTCGGTTGCGTTTGAGACGCCGATCATCATGGTCGTGCCGGGCAGCGCTTTCTTGGGGTCGGCGAGGTAGGCGTCTAGATTTGCTTTGTCCCATGTCCAGCCCGAGGCCTTCATGGCCGCGGAGTATTTTGCCCCTTCGACGGATGCGGCTTTGCGGCCGATGGTGCCTTTCAAATGGGCAGCCATTTTCTTCTGCGCCGGATCGACCGCGTGGCATGTGCCGCAGAGGGCCTTGAAACGCATTTCGCCGCGCACAGCGTCGGCTGCCGTTGCCGCATTCGACATTAGAATCAACACTGCGATTGCTGTGAAAATACTGCGAGTCATTCGCAACCTCCGTCACGGAATTTTTTCAAGACAACGCACTGCTGCGTCAATTAGATTGGTATCGAAGCTGAATCATCTCCCACGTCAACATCCATCCTTGCCGCGCGCACGCGCGCGCTCATCAATTTTCGCGGAGCTAGCCCCATGGACTTTACGTTGAACGGAAAGAAGGTCGCCTACACGGGTGACGCGGATCGGCCGCTGCTTTGGGTTTTGCGCGAGGATCAGGAACTTACCGGCACGAAGTTCGGTTGCGGCGTCGCGGCGTGCGGCGCATGCACCGTGTTGATGGACGGATCGCCGGCGCGGGCGTGTTCGACGCCGATGTCGGCTGTGGAGGGGACTTCCGTCACCACCATCGAAGGCTTGAACGGCAAGGTGGGCGAGGCCGTGCGCACGGCGTGGCGCGAGCTTGACGTCGTGCAGTGCGGCTGGTGCCAGTCGGGGCAGATCCTGACGGCGACCGCGTTCTTGACCGAGAAGCCGGCGCCGAGCGAAGCCGAGATCACGGCGGCGATGGACGGCAATTTGTGCCGCTGTGCCACTTATCACCGCATCACGGCTGCCGTCGCGCGCGCCGCCGACATCGCGAAAGGCTGACCTCATGAACATCAACATTCGCGGGAAGAGTCCGGTTACGGAGTATTTTGCGAAGCCGTCGCGGCGGTTGTTCCTGGGCGTGACCGCGCTCAGCGCCGCCGGGTTCTTGGTCGGCTGTGGCGAGTCCAAGCCGCCTGCCGCCGCCGGCGGTGCTGTAGCCGATGCGGTCGTGGCGCCGATGAACTGGTTCGTGCGCGTCGGGTCGGACAACACGGTCACCGTTCTCATCAAGCATATCGAGTTCGGCCAAGGTACGGCGACGGGTCTGTCGACGCTCGTTGCGGAGGAGATGGATGCTGACCTGAGTCAGATCCGCGTGGAGCACGCGCCGTCGGATGCGTCGAAGTACGGCAACTCGATCATGGGCGGTGCGCAGGGTACGGGCGGTTCGTCGGCGATGGCCGACAGTTATCTGAAGATGCAAGCGGCGGGCGCCGGTGCGCGCGCGATGCTTGTTGCCGCGGCGGCGAAGCGGTTCGGTGTCGATGCCGGAACGCTTGTCGTCGAGAAGGGCGTCGTGAAAACGGCGGACGGTTCGAAGACGGCGACGTTCGGTGATCTTGCCGCAGACGCAGGCAAGGAGACGCCACCGGCGGCGGATGCTCTGAAGTTCAAGGATCCGTCGAAGTACGTTTATGTCGGCAAGCGCACGCCGCGGGTGGACTCGTCGTCGAAGACGGACGGCAGCGCCAAGTTCGGGCTCGACTATCGGCCCAAGGACGCGGTGACGGCGTTGATCGCGCGGCCGCCGAAATTTGGCGGCACGGTGAAGTCGTTCGATGATGCGGAATCGAAGAAGGTGGCGGGCTTTGTCGCTACCGTTCAGGTGCCGCAAGGTGTGGCCGTGCTCGCCAAGGATATGTGGGCGGCGATGAAGGCTCGCGAGGCGCTGAAGGTCGAATGGGATTTGTCGAAAGCCGAGACACGCGGGTCGGCCGAGATCATGGCGGACTATAAGAAGCTCGCCGATACGGCGGGCAAGTCTGCGCGCAACGACGGCGATGCGGCGGCGGCGCTGAAAGGTGCCAAGAAGAAGCTGTCGGCGGAGTTCGAGTTTCCGTATCTCGCGCATGCGCCGCTTGAGCCGTTGAACTGCACTGTGTTGCTGACGGCGACGAGCTGCGAGTTGTGGCTGGGGTCGCAGTTTCCGTCGATGGACCATCCGACGGCGGCGGCGATCTCGGGGTTGAAGCCGGAGCAGGTGAAGATCAACACCATGTACGCGGGCGGCTCGTTCGGGCGGCGCGCGACACCGAATGCGGACGTCGTGAACGAGGCGGTGCACGTCGCGAAGGCTTGGGGCGGCAAGGCGCCGGTGAAGCTGGTCTATACGCGCGAGGACGATATCAAAGGCGGGTACTACCGGCCGATGACGTTGCATCGCTTGAGCGCGGGGCTTGATGCGCAAGGCAAGCTCGTCGCGTGGACCAACCGGATCGTGTCGCAAGGCATTCTGGAAGGGACGCCGTTCCTGCAGCCGGGGCAGCTTGACCCGACCGCCACCGAAGGGTCGGCGACGCTGCCTTACGACATTCCCAATCTGTCGGTGGATGTGCACTACGCAAAAACGGGGGTGCCGGTGTTGTGGTGGCGTTCGGTCGGGCACACGCATACCGGCGTTGCGACGGAAGTGTTCCTCGATGAAGTCGCGAAGGCGGCGGGCAAGGATCCGGTCGAATTCCGCCGGTCGCTTCTCACCAAGCATCCGCGTCATCTGGGCGTGCTGAACCTGGCGGCGGAGAAGGCCGGTTGGGGCACGCCGCTGGCCGCGGGACGCTACCGCGGCGTGGCGGTGCACGAGTCGTTCAACTCGTTCGTCGCGCAGGTGGCCGAGATCACCGTGAAGCCGGATAAGTCGTTCACCGTCGATCGCGTCGTTTGCGCGGTCGATTGCGGGATCGCGGTCAATCCGGACGTGATTGCGGCGCAGATGGAGGGCGGGATCGGCTACGGCTTGTCGGCGGCGCTGCATGAGCAGATCACGTTGACCGGCGGCGCGGTCGATCAGTCGAACTTCACCGACTATACGATCTTGAAGGCGAGCGAGATGCCGAAGGTCGAGGTCTATATCGTGCCGTCGACCGAGAAGCCGACCGGTGTGGGCGAGCCCGGCGTCCCGCCGATCGGGCCGGCCGTCGCCAATGCGATCTTCGCGGCGACGGGCAAACCGGTGCGCAAGTTGCCGATCGGCACCAGCGTTTGATCCGAAGCGCCGCCTTTCCGTTAGGGGAGGCGGCGTTTTCAACGCATCGACGAATCCTGGCTTCCGCGTACAAGCGGTGGGTTGCGGCGCTGCATCGGCGCGGTTTCAAAAATGCAACCCGCGCACGAGCGCGAATTGACCCTCGTCGCCCGTTGATCGACGCTGAGCGCCGTTTCGTGTGGGGGGCACACGATGGGTCAGTCAGTTCTCATATTGATATTCGCGGGGCCGTTGATCGGGCCTGCACTTGTTTCGGCAGAGATTCCTCGCGCGCCTGAGGCGCCGCGTTGGACGTCCGTGAGCCTATCGGCGGAATTGCGCGCGAAGGACACGGATCGCGTGGATCTGGTTACGGCGGGCGAAGAGCAAAAGTCGTCGCTCGACCGATGTTCGGATGCGGTGGATGCAGATCTTTGCCGGATCATCGTTTCGGCGGTGAGCGTCGCCGCCATTGTGGGGTCGACCGTCACCGGCCAGTAACTCGCGTTCGTTTTGCCCCCTTGCGTTGTTGTGTTCTCGTTTCGGGGTGGAGAGTGCGATGCGTGTTGCTGTTGTGTGTGCGGCTTTGACGCTGGGTGCGTGTGCGCATGGTGAGGAATCGCTTAGCAAGTTTTCGGCGAAGTATTCGGGCGCCGAGATCTTGCCCGTCGCGTTTGTTGAGCAACAAGCTGCGGCCGATTGCGGTGCGGCGGCGCTGACCAGCGTTGGGCGGTATTGGGGCGCGGATATTGCGCTGGGGTCGATCTTTGCGCAGCAAGCGCCGCGCAATCCCGCGTTCGGCTATTCGATCGGCGAATTGCATGCGGTGTCGGAGCGGCTGGGTCTCGCCTCGGCGCGCTTGCTTGATACGCCGGACTATATTCTGGGCTTGGTCGATGAAGGCGTGCCGGTGATTGCGCCGATCGAGAAGCCTTATGAGCGGCGCGACATCTTCGATTTCATGCTGGCGTCGATGCTGTCGCGGTTGATCGTCGATGCGTTTGTGGGCGAGCCCGCCGGCGTCAATCACTACGTCGTCGTGCTGGGTGCGGATGAGCAGCTGGTCTATGTGCTCGATCCGCAGGACGGGTATCGCGCGCTGGCGCGGAGCGAATTCCTAGCGCAGTGGCGTGAGCTCACGCAGGAGTTCGTGCCCGACGCGGGCGCGGAGGTCGCGGGATTTGCCGTGTATCGTGAGGCTCCAGCCGCGCCTTCGTTCGACGCGGCGGCGGCGTTTGCGCCGGAGCTTGCCGGTTATGACGGCGGTGGCACTGTGTGGTCTGCGCACGCGCGTTAGACACGCCGGACACACCCAACGGGTCGATGAACGATTGCTTCGTGTCACAAGAACTGGGTGGCGGTGGGGACACGCTGCGCGCGAATTGGGTGCGACGCCGTTGACCACTGGAACCTGCGGGCGGACCATCCCATATCGATTTCGAGGGTGGGGCAATGCGTATGATCCCCCAACTTGCCGTGACGGTAACGGGCGCGATGGAGCGGCCCGCCGGCGGCGTCTGCGGACTTTCGGACTTCACTACCGCAAGGCACGCAAGGACTAGTTGCGAGGCCTAAGCGGGGGGAGCGGGCTCTTCGGTGTGTTCGGTCGGATCGGTGCCACCAGCGCCTTCCGGTAAAACCGGACCCCGAGGGGCCCGCAGAATTTCTAGACTATTCTTTCGAGATTGAAAGCGCGCGGGCGAGCTAATCCCCCGTGGGCTTTGACGCGATACGGCCGCCCGTTGCGAGGGCGGCCGCATCATTCGCGCCGGGGGAGAAGGGACTACTCCTGCGCGGGTTCTGTCGTGGTGGGCGCGTCGGGGCCGGGGCCGCGGCCGCCGTGGCCTCTACCGTGGGGGCCGTGGCCGCGCTTCTGAAGGTCGGCGACCTGGATGTTGCCGTCGCCGTCGCGGTCGGCGCGCATGGCTTGCGCTCGCGTGCGGCTGGCGAACTCGTCCGGCGAGATGAAGCCGTCGCGATCCCAATCCATGTTCTTCATCGGATCGAAATTGCGCCCTTGGCGATCATGCGGCGGGCGTTCCTTTATGTCCCCGCCTTCGGCTTGGCGTTTGGCGCGCCAGGCTTCGATGCGCGCTTTGCGTTCGGCTTTGCGGGCGTCGTTGTATTTCTGGAACTCCAGAGCATCGAGCTTGCCGTCGGCGTTGGTGTCGGCCGTTTTGAACTGCGCCTCGAGGCCGGCAGTGACTTCGGCGCGGGTGATCGTGCCGTCCTTGTTGGCGTCGAATTGGATAAGGCTTGCCGATTGTCCACCGCGGCCGCCAGGCCCGTGACCGCGCTTGCCCTTGCCGGGGCCGTCCCAGCCGGCCGCGAAGGCCACTGCAACGGCGCCGGCCGCCACCACCACTACACCCGCTGCGAGCAGGCCCCACGTTCTCGTTGACATGTTTTTCTCCGTCATTTGCTTTCCACGCCTTTGGTGCGTGGTCTTTAGGTGGCGGGATCGTGCCGTATATTTGAGGCCTTGCGCGGTCCAAACTGTCATGCCGATTGTCGGTAAACGACTTGCGACAGAGTTTGTTACAATGTTTTGGCCCCTGGTTATCCCGTCCCCCGTGCTTGAGCCGTTACATCTTCCGTTATGACCGAACCGACCCCCCACATTCTTGTCGTCGACGACGCGCGCGAGATTCGCGATCCGCTGGTCAAGTACCTGCAGCAGAACGGCTATCGCGCGATGGGCGCGGAAAGTGCGGCCGTGGCGCGCAAGCATATGCGCGCGCATGCGTTCGATCTGATCGTGCTCGACGTGATGATGCCGGGCGAAGACGGGTTGGCGTTTTGCCGGTCGGTGCGGGAAGGCAGCGACGTGCCGATTCTGTTTCTGACCGCGCGCGGGGAAGAGGTGGATCGCATCGTCGGCATTGAGCTTGGCGCCGACGATTATGTCGTGAAGCCGTTCAATCCGCGCGAGTTGCTGGCGCGCATCGGGGCGATCTTGCGGCGCGTGCGGACTCTGCCTGCCAATCAGCAGTCGTCGGTCGAGGGGCGGATCAAGTTCGATCGCTGGATGCTCGACACGAACAAGCGCGAGTTGTTCGATGAGAACGGCGTCGGCATGGCCTTGTCGACGGGCGAGTACCGGTTGCTCGTGGTTTTGATCGAGCGGCCGAACCTGACTCTTACGCGCGATCAGCTGTTGGACCTGACGCGCGGGCGGGAGGCGCAGTTGTTCGACCGGTCGATCGACAATGCGATCATGCGCCTGCGCAAGAAGATCGAGGACGATCCGCGCAATCCGAAGATCATCAAGACGGTTTGGGGCGGCGGGTATGTGTTTACCGCCGAACCGGTCGCGCTGGCATGAAGCGCTGGCGCGTTCCGCTTTGGCTTGAACTGTCGGCGGCGATTCTGATTGCGCTTCTGGCGTCCAACGCGGTGACGTTTGCGATCGTCGAGTCCGACCGCTCGCGCGTCATCCGGGACGAGCGGTTGACGGCAATCGAGGAGCGGCTGACCGCGGTGGCGCGGTTGTTGCTGCGGTTGCCGGAGAGCGATCGCGAGGATGTCCTAAAGATCGCGTCCGTGCGGCGCGAGCGGGTGTCCATCGGCAAGGTGCCGCGCGTCGGCGCCGAGGCGGCGCGCGACGCGGCGGCTGAGGCGCGGGTGCTGGCGGCGCTTGGCGATGTTGCCGTGACCGATGTGCGGATCGCCAAGCGCGGGGCGCCGTCGTTCGACTGGTTCGGTCTCGCGGAGCGGCGGCGCAGCGGACATGAGCGGTTGAGTGTTGCCATCGGGCTTGGGCCGGGAAAGTGGTTGAACGCCGAGTTCGTTTGGCCGCCGTCGAGCTTGCTGCCGTCGTTGGTCTTGTCCGTCGCGGTGGCGTCGTTGGCGCTGATCGCGATGGCGGTGTGGCTTGCCTATCGGCTGTCGACGCCGTTGCAGCGTTTGTCGGAGGCATCCACCGCCATGGCGCGCGGACGCGCCGTAGCGCCCGTGCCGGAGACGGGGCCGGCCGTGCTGCGCAATGCGGCGCACGCGTTCAACACGATGTCGCGACGGCTGATGGCGACGCTTGAGAACCAGCGGGTGTTGCTCGCTTCGATCGCGCATGATTTGCGCACGCCGATCACGTCGCTGCGGATCAAGAGCGAGTTCATCGAGGACGTCGAGCTGCGCGACAAGATGAACGAGAGTCTCGACGAGCTGCAGACGACGACGGAAGCGGCGCTCGAGGCGGCGCGCACCGGCATGGGCGAGGAGCCGTCGCGCGAGGTCGACGTCTCGGCGCTGATCGAAAGCATGTGCGCGGATCTCTCCGACATGGGCGGCGATGTGACGTTCGAGGAAGGTCCGTCGGTGCGCGCGATGTGCCGGCCGAACGAGATCAAACGGGCGGCGCGTAATTTGGTGCAGAACGCCCTGCGCTATGGGCAGCGTGCGCGGGTGTCTGTGGGAATGGCGGGCGCCGTGGTTTCGATTGTCGTGGACGACGACGGGCCGGGCTTAAGTGCGGCCGAGATCGAGAAGGTGTTCGATCCGTTCGTGCGGCTTGAGGCCTCGCGCTCGCGCGATACGGGCGGGCTGGGCTTGGGGCTAACACTGGCGCGCGCGATGGCGCGGGGGCATGGCGGCGACATCACGCTCGCCAACCGCACCGGCGGCGGCCTGCGCGCGACGCTCACGCTGAACGTCGCGTGACCTCCATCGCTGGCGCCGGCGTGAGGCGCCGGGCGGCGAACTGCCTGCATTCCTCTTTGAAATCGTAGGGCACTTCGTCAGCGCAGTCGGGCCAGTTCTGGGTCGTCGTCCAGTATTGGACGAGGCCTAGGCGGGCGCAGAGCAGGATGAAGCGTGGATCGGCGCGGAGTTCCGGGTAGGACGTGTGGAAGAGGAAATACGTGCGGTAGGCGTCGATGCCCATCACGTCGTCGCCGTTATCCGCGTGGGTGAAGCTCGCCGTTTCGGACATGGCATAGGCTTCGTCGCGTGCGCCGAGGTGCGCGAGGATCGTCATCAGGTTGAGCGTGAAGCCGGTGCTTTCGAATTGGCCGCGGGCGGTGGCCAGCGATTGGCGCAGAGCTGCTGGCGTCGCGGCGCGCTTGGCGGCGACGTAGTTGCGCGCGCCTTGTTCGAATTGGCGCAGCGGATGTTTGGCGAGTCGCGCCGGTGACAGCAACGCGTCGACGGCGTCCCACTCACCCCTGTCGGCGTGCAGCATGATGAGGTTGTTGGCGGGCGCGGGGGCGTCGGGCCAGCGCGCCAAGGTGGCTTCGAAGCTGACGCGCGCTTCGTCGGTTAGACCCGCGTACCAGAGGCAGACGCCCGTGCCGTTCGCGGCGAAGGGGTTTAGCGCGTCGAGTTCGTAGGCGCGGCGCGAGACGTCGAGGGCTTCTCGCATGCGGCCGACGGATTGCAGATGCAGTGCGATGTAGGCGAGCCAGTAGCCTGCGCCTTTCGCGTCCTTTGTCAGCCGATCGATGATGGCTTCGGCTTCGATGAATTTGCCCCATGGCGGCAATAGCAGGTATTGCGCGAGGCGTGCGCCGGGATTGCGGTCGTCGATCTGATGCGCGTGGGTGGCTTCGCTTGCGGCGGCCTTGGCGAGCGCGTCGCGTTCCGCGTACGGACGAAGCAGGCGCAGTTGCGCGCGCTGTTCGGCGAGCTTGCCCCAGCCGCAGACGAAGTTCGGCGCGCGGCGCGTCACGGCTTCGAGCAGCTCGATGCGCGATTGCATTTCACTTGGCGTGATCGCCGGGCGGATGCCGTTGAGGTAGAGATCGTAGACGGCGGGATCGACCGCCTCCTTCGCCTCGCCTGAGAACGAGCGGTTCAGCGCTGTGGCGATGTTATCAGCGATTTCGTCTTGGACCATGAACATGTCTTGGAGGTCGCGGTCGAAGCGGTCGGACCATAACGTCGTTTGCGTCGCGGTTTCGACCAGGTGAACCGAGAGGCGCACACGGCCCGCCGCGCGGCGGATCGAGCCGTCGAGGACGTGAGTGCATTTCAAGGCGTTGGCTGCCTCGCTTTTGCGCTCACCGCGGAATTGGAAACTTGATGTGC
>JAWXBY010000010.1:0-23769 GCA_034440355.1 Alphaproteobacteria bacterium | reverse complement strand
CCAACAACCTCGAACTCTTCGGCCGGGTCGAAAACCTGTTCGATGAGAAATACGAAGAGGTCTATAGCTACGCGACCCCGGGCATCGCCGCGTACGCGGGCGTGCGCACGCGCTTCTGATCGCCATAACATAAGCCGGGGACATAGAGTCCCCGGCGCCTCACATCGCGCCGCCGAGCCGCTTCGCCACCGCCTGGATCCGCGTCGCGACGCCGAGTTTCACCTTCGCGTTGCTGATGTGAAAGCGCACCGTGCGCGGACTGATGGCGAGAATCTTCCCGACCTCCATGTCGGTCTTGCCTTCACCCACCCAACGCAAACACTCCGCCTCGCGCGAGGTGAGCGGGCTTCGCGGCGTCTTGTCGTCCATCAATTCGCGAAAGCGCGCATAGCCGGCGTGAACAGCGGCGCTCATCACCGAGAGCGTACGCTGCGACAGATCAGGCTCCGGACCCGCAAAGCCCGAATACCAAACAAAGTCTCCGTCGACGTGCACGGGGACGACGATGCCGTCCATCTCCTTCATGTGCGGCGGCAACCCTGCCCACCACGCCTCGTCCTCGCGGCCGAGTTCTTCCTTCACCCGCGACATCACGAACGGCTTTTCCGAACCTTGTGCGCGCAGCGTGAAGGGATGGTTCGCAAACGGCCGTTGGGTATCGAACAGTTCCAGGGGCGCGCGGCCCAATGCCGAGAAGATGATGGCGGGGCCTATCCGGCTGAAGGCGCGAGACATGTCGACGATCAGCGCCGTCGTAAAGCCGAACCGCTTCGACACGGAAAACAAGGCGCGGCCGATGTCATCCGCCGTGCTTGCTTGCGACAAGCTGGAAGTCAGTTCCTTGAGCACGTCGAGCGCGGTCATGGATCTAATACCTAGCGGTAGTGACAGGTATAGATCAGATGCGCACCGAATGCCACCCCGTCCGTAACGCCGCTGCCGGATTGTTCACTCAATCAGCAATGAAGTTCACAGCACTGTTATACATCACGCCACGCCGCCGCCGACGCGCTTCGCCACGGCCTGGATCCGCGTCGCAACGCCAAGCTTGGTCTTCGCGTTGCGGATGTGAAAGCGCACGGTGCGCGGACTGATGCTGAGTATTTTGCCAACCTCGAAGTCGGTCTTGCCGTCGGCGACCCACTTCAAGCATTCCGATTCACGCGGGCTGAGCGGACTATGGGGCTGCCTCGAATCCAGCAATTCGCGGAATCGCAAATAGCCCTCATGCGCCGACGCGCTCAACACCGACTGCGCCGGCTGCGACGTGTCAGGTTCGAACCCGCTGAACCCGGCGCCCCAGACGAGTTTACCGTCGACATGCACGGGCACCACCAGCGATTCTTTGTGCTGCGTTCCGCCAGGCAGGGCAAACCAACCGTGATCGTCCGCCTGCCCAGTCGCGCGGCGCACTTCCGACGCCAGAAAAGGGCGGTCCGACGATTGCGCGCGTAAGAACGCCGGCCGTTGAATCAGCGGCCGCGCAGCGTCGAACCCCTCAATGAGTTCGCGGCTCTCCGACACATAAAGAAGCGCGGGACCGATGCGGTTGAACAGCTTCGTGACGTCGACGACGAGCAGATTGGTCCAGCCGTACAGCCTGCCGACGTTCAGCAGTGCTCGGCCAATGTCCTCGACGTTTAGTGCCGAGGACAATTGCGCGGTTAGACCCTTCAACGCTTCCCACGCAGGCATAATGCTGAACTTTTGCTCCTCGGACCGTCGTTGCTCTCGTTCAATGGGCAAATACAGCTTGGATACTGTTAGCACAGGCATCGCGCGAGCTACATGACACATTGCGCCGTTGACGTTGACGCAAGCGTCAACGAGTGCGACCAAACTAGACTCCTTCTAAGATCACTTCGCAGCTAACATTGCGTTCGGACGATGCGCGACAGAAGTTACTTTGTGCGCGTACGCACCTTCGGACGCGACACGCAGATCGCTTCGAATCCCGCTGCGATATAACGCGACAGTCGCGCGCTTGCCGCTGCGAAGTCCGTCGACTTGCAAAGCCCGTCCGACAACAGATCGATGCGGCCCGTCTGCGCGAACGTCAACGTCAACGCGCCCGACAAGAAGTGATAGCTCCAAAACAAATCTTCATCGCGCGCGGCCGGCAGCGCGCGCCGAAGCGCCGCGATCAGATGCCGGATGACCGGATCGAAGAAGCGCGCCATCGTCTCGCCGCCCCAGTCCGGGTTGTTGTTCACTTGCGCAATAAGCGCAAAATAGTCCTTCCACTTCGGCCCACCTCTGACCGACGCATCGAACAGAGGACTCAAGAACGCTTCGATCAAACCTTCGACGGTCACGCCACCGGGACCCGGCGCCGCCTCATAGGCGTCGATCATCGCGATGCGTTCTTTGTTCAAGATTGCCGCGCGCCGCTGAAACACCGCGTCGAACACGCCGCGCTTGGTCGCGAAGTAATAATGCACCAGCGCGGTGTCGACATGCGCCCTACGCGCGACGTCGCGGATGCTCACGGCATCGAGCCCGTGATGCGCGAATAGATTCTCTGCCGCATCCAGTATGCGTTCGCGCGCGTCGTCGCCGTTCGCCGACTTTTGCGGACGTCCCGGCTTGCGCTTTCGTTTGGGACCGCTCGGGCGCAAGCGATCGACCTTCATGTCCATGGCCGCGTGGATCCCCGGTGAGGCGCGCGTTTGATTGAATCGGACACATAATAGCGCTCTGCACACGAACTGTCGCCGCCCGGGAATTGCGCAACTCGCGCGAGGGGAGAATCGCGCAGCGCATCATCGCCCGCTACGCATGCGACGCCGCACCTGGCGAGCACGAAAAAAGTGAGGAAACATAAGGCTTCCGTGTACGGAGCAATGCAGCAAACCACAGCCGCCGAGAAATTCACCCGATGATGAATTATTCGATGGGCGGCCCACCAAGTCTGCGCTAGCGTAAGTGTGGGGACGCGCCTTCAAAGAGCAGCGCCTCGGGGAAAGATGGGGGGCACTATGACATCGCTTTACAGAACGATTCTGCTCGGTGGCGCCGCGTTCGCGCTGACAACGACCGCCGCACTCGCGCAAGACGCCGCACCGCCGGCGGCGGCCGACGAAGCCGGCAAGGTCGAAAAGGTCACCGTCACCGCACGGCGCACCAAGGAAAATCAGCAAAAGGTTCCGGCCTCCGTCTCCTCGTTCAGCGAGAAGAGTCTCGACCGCATCGGCGCAACCGATGTCACGGGCCTCCAAGGCGCAATCCCGAACGCCAACATCGCCCAAGGCCGCGGCTCGTCGAACGCGACGAACATCTATATCCGCGGCGTCGGCCAGCCCGACGCCTTGCAAACCTTTGACCCCGCCGTCGGCGTCTATGTCGACGACGTTTATCTCAGCCGCATCCGGGGCACGCAGTTCGAGCTGATGGACATCGAACGCCTCGAAGTCCTGCGCGGTCCGCAAGGCACGCTCTACGGCAAAAACACGATCGGCGGCGCACTGAAAGTCATCACCCGTCGCCCCGATCAAGAAACCCGCGGCGCAGCCTCTCTGACGGTCGGCACCTACGGCGAACTGATCGGCAACGGCACGATTTCCGGCGGCCTCACCGATACGCTTGCCGCCAGCGCTTCACTTCTCCTCGGCTCGCGCGACGGTTACGTCGAAAACCCGGTAACCGGAGCGAAGTATAACGATCGCGGCGTCGGCGCCGGACGCGTGAAACTCGCCTGGGATCCCAGCGACGACTTCTCGCTCGACGTCTCCTTCGACTACGCCGACGAAGAAGCGGCCCTGAACGTGGGCCAAGCCACGAACACGCTGACCACGATCTTAGGCGTGCCGCTCGTCACGCTGCCGGCGATCCCACCGGAATATAACTTCGAGACGGTCACGACACCCGGCCTGCCGAATTCGACCGAGATGACGCATTGGGGCGGCTCGGCCAGCGCGGCCTGGAACCTAGACGACGCATGGACGCTGCGCTCGATCACGGCCTACCGTGAACTCGAGAACAGGGACTACGTCGACATCGACGCGACAGCAGTCGAACTCGGCGATGTTCTCGTTGCCGTGGATCAGGACCAGACCAGCCAAGAACTTCAGCTGCTGTACGAAGGCGCCAACTGGCGCCTCGTCTCAGGTCTTTACTACCTGCGCGAGAACATCGTCTCGCATCAAGAAGCTTACGCCGACGACTACCTCGGCGGCTTCCTCGGCGGAACGAGCTTCCTGCGGACGGTCGACGACGACCTGCAGACGACAAGCTGGGCAGCCTTCGCCAACGCCGTTTTCGCGGTTTCCGACAGCGTCAACCTCACGGCCGGCCTGCGCTACACCGAAGAGGAAAAACAATACTTCCGTACAACGTCGACCTTCAGCAATTCGGCCGTCTTCAACGGAACGTTCGCGTTCAACAAGACGGAATCATGGGAAGACGTTTCACCGACAGTCTCGATCGACTGGCAGGCCAACGACAATACGATGTTCTATGCGCGTTACGCATCGGGCTTCAAATCGGGCGGCTTCAACGGTCGGGCAAACGCCGTGGGTGAAGATCAGCCTTACCGGCCCGAGACGCTCGACAGCTTTGAAGTCGGCCTGAAATCGGATTGGGCCGACAGCACCATCCGCACGAACGTCTCTGCGTTCTATAACGACTACACAGACTTCCAAGCGCGCGTGAGCCGCCTCGTGGTCTCGGACGGGCAACCGGTGCCGTCGCCGGACTTCGCCGTTCTGAACGCAGGCAGTCTCGAAATTTACGGCGCCGAACTCGAATTCCTAGCCTATCCTGTTCCGGAATTGAGACTCGACGCTACAATTGGCTACCTGCACGCGGAGTACACCGAGTTCTTTGAAGTGCGGGCAACCGGCTATGTCGAACGCGTTTGGCAGGCGCCCGCGTTCTCGCCTGAGTGGACAATGCGTTTCGGCGGTGCGTACGAGTGGGCGCTTGGCGACCTTGGCTCGCTCACGTTGGGCGCGTCCGCGCGCTACCGTTCGGAGATGGCGCTGTCCGTCGACAACTCGAACCTTTCGACGCGCGCACTCTTCCCCGGCATGTGGGAAGATTCGTTCTGGCTCTACGACGCGCAGCTCGTCTGGGCGAACGACAACCAGACGCTGCTCGCCGGAATCTACGGTCGCAACCTGTCGGACGAAGTCTACAAGACCGACGCGCAGGAATTCTCAAGCGTCGGCGGCATCCGCACCGCATATTTCGGCGCGCCGCAGACGGTGAGCTTCAAGATCACAGTTCGCTACTGATCTTCTGACCAGGACCAAGAGGCGCGAGCGGCAACGCTCGCGCCTCTATCATTAGTCCTAGGTCGTGAAATTGATCCGGAGAAAAGGAAGCCAAGCTTTCGCAACCTCGTTGCTACGGCTATCACAAAACAGCTTCAGTTGCTCCCGCGCCTCCTCGATCGTACGACCCGAGGCTAGCTGATCCGGCCCATCCGCGCCGGGATGACAAGATCCGCCGATCACAGCCGAACCACCGTCCGGTGTCGGAATGAGACCGCACCACCTACCCGGCGCCGGTTCAAGCCCGAACGCAGGACTCGGGCGCGCGGCGTGATCGACGATCCACGCTTCCCAACCAAATACGGCAGTACGCGCTGCTTCATAACTGCGCAGCACGATATCGACGTCCTCGAGAGCAAACGCACGCTCACCGTTTGAAGCGACAAACGAGCGGCGAAGGACATCGTCAGGCAGATTCATGTGCGCGCTGTCCTCGACACTCAGGGTACGCGCGAGAAAAACCGCGCCATCGCATCCCACGCCGCCGGTTCTTCCAGCGTCGGCGCATGCCCGACGCGCGGCACGTCGGCGACCTCGAGATCCGGCCGCAACGCCTTCATCGCCGCGATGCCTTCGGGCAGCAGAATGTCGCTGAGCACGCCGTGCACGACCAGCAGCGGCGCGTTGTCGAGCATCTTGAAGATCGGCGTCAGATCCGGCGCCGCCGCAGCCGCAGGCTGCTCGAAGATATGCGCAATCGCCGGATCGTAATCGAACGCGATCCGCCCGTCCGGCAACTCGCGCCCCGTGCGCCGCGCCATCGTCTCCCAGAACGCATCGTCGGCGTCAGGAAACGCAGCACCCTGCGTACCTTTGATGAGTGCGATGAGATGAGCCCACCCGTCCTGCGGCGGCGTCTTGCCGACATAGGTCGCAATCCGCGACAACCCGCTGGTGTTCACCACCGGCCCGATGTCGTTCAGCACCACGGCCGCAACGCGCGCCTGCGCCATCATCGCGACGAGCATCGTGATCAACCCGCCCATCGACGTGCCGACAAACACCGCGCGATCGATGCCCAGCTCGTTCATCACATGCACGACATCGGCCGCATAAACTGGCGGCACGTACCGCTGAGGCATCGGATCGCGATCCGAAAGCCCGCGCCCGCGCACATCGACCGCCAACACCCTCCGCCCCAACGCCGCAATCCGCGGCGCCACAACCTCGAAGTCGGCGGAGTTGCGCGTCAACCCATGCAAACAAATCACCGGCAACCCGCGCACCGCGCCAACGGGCGCGTAGTCGCGCACAAACACGTTCAACTCGTCCGGCACGGCGATCATGCGTTCTTGATAGTTCACGGCGTCCCCATCTTCTCAAGCAGCGCCAGCGTCGACCGCGCAAGCTCCCGCGTCAATTCCCCAGCCGGCATCTCGCGCGCAAACCGCGGCGCCTGCCCCGACCACAACGGCGAGAAGTCACCCGACCCGGCAGCCTCCGCCTTCATCCGCAAAGGCAGCGTCGCATTCGACGCCCCAGGAAACGCCGGCGCATCGACACTTATCGGCCCAACCTCACGAACAATGCGATTGACGATCCCGCGCGCCGGCCGCCCCGTGAACACATTCGTCATAACCGTCTGATCCTCACGCGCGCCCTTCACCGCCGCCCGATGGATCGGGGAATTCGTCGCCTCCGGTGTCAGCAAATAGGCCGTCCCAATCTGCACACCAGCCGCGCCCAGCATCAGCGCCGCCGCAATCCCGCGCGCATCGCCAACCGCGCCTGCCGCAATCACCGGCAACCGCACCGCATCGACAACCTGCGGCACCAGCGCAAACGTCCCCGGCTGCGACGCAACATCGTCGCTCAGGAAAATCCCACGATGCCCGCCTGCCTCCGCACCCTGCGCGATGACGGCATCGACCCCACGCTCTTCCAGCCACCGCGCCTCGGCCACCGTCGTCGCCGAAGCGATCACCACGGCGCCCGCCGCCCGCACGCGATCGAGCAACCGCTTCTCCGGCAAACCGAAGTGAAAACTAGCGACACGCGGTTTGAAGTCCTCGACCAGCGCACACGCCTCGTCACCGAACGGCGCACGCCCACCCGGCACCGTCGGCGCGGCAACACCAAGCTCGCGCGCATAAGGCGCCAGCCGCTCGATCCACTTTGCCTCGCGCGCGGCATCGGGCGCCGGCGGTTGGTGACAGAAGAAGTTCACGTTGAACGGTCGGTCCGTACCCTGACGAATGACCTGCATCTCGGTTCGCGCTTGCTCGATCGACAGCAACGCACACGGCAGCGACCCCAACCCGCCCGCCTCGCAAACCGCGATCGCCAACGCCGACCCTTGCGACCCCGCCATCGGCGCCTGCACGATCGGATGCTCGATACCGAAAAGGTCCAGCAGTCGCCGGTCTCGCCACATGCTCTTCACCACGTGCTTTGCATGCGGCATTCTATCATGTGCAACGCGTGAAACGCTTGGCGACCCTAGTCTAGGGGACACGTTTACGGCTCATTCACACAGTTTTTCTTGACATCCCGCAGCGCAACCTGCATATGCACAACCGTTGAGGCGCCTTAGGGCCCCTTCGCAAGCGCTCTCGCCGCGTGAACGGCTCGAGATCTAAATCGATCTCATCGATCCTTTTGAGCGCTCAAATCCTCCGGAACTGCCCAGGTAACACGCGGGGCGTCCTACGCAACCCGCGATTTTCGCGCGCGCTGTGTGTGGGCCCAACGCCCCCGATGCGCACGCGTGGACTCGCATATTGAAAGTGAACTTGAGTGAACGATTTTACGACTTTGGGTCTCGACCCGCGTCTCCTGAAAGCTCTGACGCAAGAAGGCTACGAGAAGCCCACCCCCATCCAAGTGCAGGCCATTCCGCACGTTCTTGAAGGCAAAGACCTTCTGGGCATCGCGCAAACCGGCACCGGCAAGACCGCGGGCTTCGCGCTCCCGATCCTGCAGCGTCTCGACGCCAACAAGCGCACCCCCGCGCCGAAAACCGCGCGCGCGCTGATCCTCTCGCCGACGCGCGAACTCTCCGCGCAGATCGCCGACAGCTTCAAGGCCTATGGCCGCTACATGAATCAAAGCGTCACCACCGTCTTCGGTGGCGTCGGCGAAGGCCCTCAGATTCAAACGATGCGCAAAGGCATCGACATCCTGGTGGCGACGCCGGGCCGTCTGCTCGACCTCGTCAACCAACGCGCCGTCGACCTCAGCAAAACGGAAATCTTCGTCCTCGACGAAGCCGACCGCATGCTCGACATGGGCTTCATCCGCGACATCCGCCGTCTCGTGGCCCAACTGCCGCGCGAACGCCAGAACCTGTTCTTCTCGGCCACCATGCCGGAAGAAATCAGCGGCCTTGCGTCCGACCTGTTGAAGAAACCGGTGAGCGTTTCGGTGACACCGCAAGCGACCACCGTTGAGCGCATCGCCCAACGCGTGATCCACGTCGAAACGTCGTCGAAGCGCGCGCTGCTCATCGAGCTGCTCCGCACCGACACGACCATGAACCGCAACCTCGTCTTCACGCGCACCAAGCACGGCGCGGACAAAGTCGTGCGCGCACTCTCGGCGGCGGGCATCGTCTCCTCGGCGATCCACGGCAACAAGAGCCAAAGCCAACGCGTGTCGACGCTGAACGCGTTCCGCGCCGGCCGCACGCGCGTCCTGATCGCAACCGACATCGCCGCGCGCGGCATCGACGTCGATGGCATCAGCCACGTCATCAACTACGACCTCCCGCACGTGCCGGAATCCTACGTCCACCGCATCGGCCGCACGGCGCGCGCCGGCGCCGACGGCGTCGCGATCGCCTTCTGTGACCGTGAAGAACGCGGCCTGCTGCGCGACATCGAACGCATGACGCGCCAGCAAATCCCGTCCAGCGAATGGCGCGCCAAGCCCGGCGAAGTCCAAGCGATGGACGCCGCCGCCCGCGCCCACGAAAGCGAACGTCCGGAACGCCCCGAGCGGACCGAACGCCCCGCGCGCAACAACAACGGCGAGCGCAAAGCCCACGGCGAGCGCAAACCGCACGGCGACCGCAAGCCCCACGGTGAGCATCGCAAGCCCGGCGGTGATCGCAAACCGCAAGGCGAACGCCACGCCCACGCCGACCGCAAACCGCAAGGCGAGCGTCACGCACGTCCGGCTCATGCCGAACGCCCGGCGCACGCCGACCGCAAGCCGCACGGCGAACGTCAACAGCACGGCGACCGTCCGGCCCACGCCGAACGTCCGCATGGCGAAAAGCGTCCGTTCACCCCCGGCAAGCCGCGTCATCCGCAGCACGCCGATCGCCGCCCTGCTGGTGGCGCATCACACGAAGCAAAGCCGCTGAGCGAACGCGCCCAACACGCGCAAGCCCGCGACGCAGCCCGTCCGCACACAGGTCCGAAACCGCACCGCAAAGGCCAAGGCCAAAAGCCCGCCGGCGCCCCGGTTCGCGACGGCGCAGGCAACGCCCTCCCGCGTTTCCTGCAACACCGCGGTCGCCCGTAACATCAAAAGATAAAACGCCGCCGGCCCACAAAGCCGGCGGCGTTTTCTATTTCGGACTGACCCATGCTACGCACCACCGATCAAAGGTGGAGCGATGCGATGCGCGAAAACAAACTCCGCACACTCTGGGCAAGCGGCCGGGCGGCGACCAACGTCTGGTGCCACATCCCCTCGAGCTACGCGACGGAGATCATCGCGCACCAAGGCTGGGACTCGCTCACCGTCGATACGCAGCACGGCCCAATCGGCTACACAGAGATGGTGGCGATGCTCACCGCCATCGCGACGACGCCGGCCGTGCCGCTCGTGCGCGTGTCATGGAACAACCCCGGCGAAGTGATGCGCGCGGCCGACGCCGGCGCGATGGGCATCATCTGCCCGACGGTCAACAGCAAGGCCGAATGCGAACAGTTCGTCGGCGCACTGCGCTACGCGCCGCTCGGTTACAGAAGCCTCGGCCCCAACCGCGCCCGCTTCCTCGGCGACGACTACACTGTGAAGTCGAACGAAACGATCCTCGCCATCGCCCAAATCGAAACCGCATCGGGCCTTGAGAACGTCGAAGCGATCGCGTCGGTGAAGGGCCTCGACATGCTCTACATCGGCCCGTCCGACCTAGGCCTGTCGATCGGCCGCGAAGGCCGCATGGACCAAACCGACGCCGTCGTCGTCGCCGCCATCGACCGCATCCTGAAGACCGCGAAAGAAGCGCGGATCAAAGCCGGCATCTTCTGCGTCGACCCCACCTACTCGAGAGCCATGCTCGCCAAGGGCTTCGATCTCGTCACCGTTCTCTCCGACACAACGCTGCTCTCCGCGGGTTCGACCGTGCGCAAACAGTTCGTTTGAACATCGTTCAAAATATCGAACGCACGAACGCACCGAAGAGACACACACCACACATCTCCACCTGGCGGCGTTGACACTACTATGGGCTGAGATTCAGCATCCCCGTTGTGAACGCTGGACCGATTCCCGACCTGTTGAGCATCGTCATCCTCGCCTGGCTTGCGGGCCTCGCGTTGCTGATTGCGTTTTCGATGCTGACCGGCCGGGTGATGTTGGCAGGGCTCTTCACGACGGACATCGACAACGATGGCGTCGCCGACGAGTTCCACCCCGAACGTGTGCAGCTGCTGCTGTTCTCCGTGTTCGGCATCGCGGCCTATGTGTTTGCGACGATGGATGCGGTCGCTGCGTCAACGGCCACGCTCACCGTCCTTCCGGACATCCCGGATGAACTGCTGATGATAATGGGCGCCAGCAACACGTTCTATTTGTCTGGCAAATTCGGGCGATCCGTCGCACGGGGATAGGGGATTTCGTTATGCTGCCATTCGATCTGGCGATGCTTGTCGCCATCGTGTTGTCGATCATCCTCTTGGGATTCGGCGCTGTTATTCTGGGAATGATCATGACGGGCCAAATCGACCTGTCCGACATTCTCGTCGAATCGAACGAGAACGGCAGCAAGAAGGCGAGCCTGTCACGCCTTCAGTTCCTGATCTTCTCCTTCGTCATCGCCGGCCTCTACCTCGTCATCTGCGTCGAGAGCGGCACCTTCGTCGACGTGCCGCCGGGCGTGTTGATCCTGCTCGGCATCTCCGGCGGCAGCTACATTGCCTCCAAGGGCCTCGGCCAAGGCATCGGCAAGAAGGCCCCCGGATCGCAGCAACAACCGCGACAGCAAAATCATCAGCGCCCGCAACCGGTGCAGATGCAACCCGTCGCCGAAACCCAGCAATCCGCCGCGCAGTAACGCGACCGATGTTGCGCCTCGCGTTCGCGCTCGCCACCGTCTTCGCACTCAGCGCGCCCGCGCACGCCGAGTTCGAAGGCTGCCGCGCCGGCTACTCCGAAGTCGGCCTGCCGAAACGCCTGGGCGATAGCGATGTCGGCGAAGTGCAAGACCGCTGCCTCAAAGGCTTCGCGCTCCTCTACAACAAGCGCACGAAAGTCCCCGACTGGGTGATCGAACGCCTGACGCCGGATTCCTTCCGCGGCACGGCCACGCGCAGCAAATCCGCTTTCGCCGCCGACACCGTCATCGCCGAAAACGAACGCGCCACGCTCAGCGACTACGAAGCCAACTGGCAAGGACAACGCTTCGACCGCGGCCACCAGGCGCCCGCCGCGAACGACAAGTTCGACCAAGTCGCGATGAACGAGACATTCTTGCTGTCGAACATGGCCCCGCAAGTCGGCATCGGTTTCAACCGCCACGCCTGGAGCTATCTCGAGAAAGCCGTCCGCGGCTGGGTCATGTGTGGCGGCCGCGACCGCCTCTACGTGATGACGGGCCCGATCTATTCGCAGGACACGAACAAAGTCCTAGGCGCGAACAAGATCGCGATCCCCGACGCGTTCTTCAAGATCGTCTACGACCCCACACGCGGCCGCGCGATCGGCTTCGTGCTCGAAAACAAACGCCACACCGGCCGCACGCTCGATCCCTACCGCAAGTCGATCGCCGAAATCGAGGAACTCACCGGCATCGATTTCCTGACCAATCTTCCCGAACGTCAGCAAAACATCCTGGAATCGAACGTCGCGCCCATGTGGAGCTACGACCGCGGCTGCGACATGCGCGAATAACGCGCGGATTTTTCGGGTTGGCAAAGCCGGCGTGAGCGGGCACCTTGCCCCATGCCTCATCACACACCGCTTATCGGCACGATCGTCGCGGGCCTGGTTCTGGCGTTTATTCTGGGCTCGCTCGCGCATCGCCTGAAAGTGTCCCCGCTTGTCGGCTATCTGCTTGCTGGCGTGCTCGTGGGACCCTTCACGCCCGGCTACGTCGCCGATCAAGCGCTCGCGCAAGAACTCGCGGAGATCGGCGTCATCCTGCTGATGTTCGGCGTCGGCCTCCATTTCTCATTGAAGGATTTGCTCTCCGTCCGCGCCACAGCCATCCCCGGCGCCATCGCCCAAATCACCGTCGCAACGCTGTTGGGTGCAGGGCTCGGCACCCTTCTCGGCTGGCCGATCGAAGCGGGCCTCATGTTCGGCTTCGCCCTCTCCGTCGCAAGTACCGTCGTGCTGCTGCGCGCGTTGCAGGAGCACCGCCTGGTCGAAACCGAACGCGGCCGCATCGCGGTCGGCTGGCTCATCGTCGAAGACCTGGTGATGATCCTGGCCCTCGTTCTCATTCCGGTGCTGGCCAGCGCCAGCAACGCGGAAGGCGCTTTCGACCTCACCGGAACGCTGACCGCGCTCGCCATCACGATCGGCAAGGTCGCAGCTTTCGTCGTGCTGATCCTGGTCGTCGGGCGTCGCGTCATCCCGTGGATCCTGCACCACACCGCGCATTCCGGCTCGCGCGAACTCTTCCGCCTGGCCGTCCTCGCCATCGCGCTCGGCGTCGCTTTCGGTGCAGCGCTGCTCTTCGGAGTCTCCTTCGCACTGGGCGCCTTCTTCGCCGGCATGGTCATGAGCGAATCCGCGCTCAGCCAGCAGGCAGCCAACGAAACCCTGCCGCTACGCGACGCGTTCGCCGTCCTCTTCTTCGTCTCCGTCGGCATGCTCGTGGACCCCAGCGTACTCTGGCTCAATCCCTGGCCGCTGATCGCAACTGTCCTCATCATTCTGATCGGCAAATCACTGGCCGCCTTTGCCATCGTGCGCGCCTTCGGTCAGCCGTCATCGACGGCGCTCACCATCTCGACCAGCCTCGCGCAAATCGGCGAGTTCTCCTTCATCCTGGCGACACTCGGCGTCGGTCTCGGCCTTCTGCCCAAAGAAGGTCAGGACCTAATCCTCGCCGCCGCCATCATCACGATCATGCTGAACCCCGCGCTCTTCGCCGCCGCCGTCGCCTTCGAAAAGCGGCGCAAGCCGGCAATCGAAGCGCCGGAACAGACACCGGAGCCCGTCGAAGCCAAGCGCGTGATCATCGTCGGCTACGGCCGTGTGGGCAGCGTCATCGCCGACGGCGTCGCTGCACACGGCGCAACGATCGCCGTGATCGAGGATCAAGACAGCGTCGCCGCCCTCGCCCGCCGAAACGGGCTTGAGGTCGTGCCCGGCAACGCCGCCGACGTCGAGACGCTGGTCGCCGCAAAAATCCGTGAGGCCCATTGCATCTTCGTCGCCATCCCTAACGGATTCGAAGCCGGCCAAATCGTCCAGAAAGCGAAGGCCGTGAATCCGGGGTTAACAATCGTGGCCCGCGCGCATTCCGACGACGAAGCCGAACATTTGCGCCGTTTGGGTGCCTCAAAGATCATCATGGGCGAGCGCGAGCTTGCATTGGCCATGGTGGATGCGGCATCTCTCGGTTGAACGAAGCACGCGCAAAGACGTCAGGGGACTAAGGCGAAAATGGAGCATGAAGCGCCGCTGCTCGTGACCATCGTCTTGGGCCTCGTACTCGCGTTTGCGTTCGGCTTTATGGCGAACCAACTGCGCCTGCCCCCGTTGGTCGGCTACCTTGTCGCGGGCATCGCGATCGGTCCGTTCACCCCCGGCATCGTCGCCGACGCGGGTGTCGCAAGCCAACTTGCCGAAGTTGGCATCATCCTTCTGATGTTCGGCGTGGGCCTCCACTTCTCGCTCAGCGAACTCGTCGCCGTGCGCTGGATCGCGATCCCGGGCGCAGTCGGCCAAATCGCCGTTGCCACGGCCATAGGCGCAGGCATCGCCATCGGCGGTTGGGGCTGGAGCCTCGGCGGTGGCCTCGTCCTGGGCCTGGGCCTGTCGGTCGCCAGTACCGTGGTCGTGTTGCGCGCGCTGGAAGAACAACGAACCGTTGAAACCGCCAACGGACGCATCGCGATCGGCTGGCTCATCGTCGAAGACCTGGCCATGGTCTTGACGCTGGTCTTGCTGCCCGCGCTTGCAGGCGTCCTCGGCGCAACGCCACCGCCTGATGCGCACGGCGTCTCTCACGGCGCAGCCGAAAGCGGCAATATCTTCCTCGTCTTGGCCATCACCATCGCCAAGATCGCAGCCTTCGCCGCTATTGTCGTGGTCTTGGGCCCCCGCGTCGTGCCGTGGCTGCTCGCCCGCGTCGCACGCACCGGCTCCCATGAACTCTTCACATTGTCGGTGCTGGCCATCGCGCTCGGCATCGCCTTCGGCGCGGCGCAGATCTTCGGCGTGTCCTTCGCACTCGGCGCGTTCTGCGCCGGCCTCGTCCTTTCGAACTCCGACCTCAGCCAACGCGCCGCCGCGGAATCGCTGCCGCTGCAGCACGCCTTCGCGGTCCTCTTCTTCGTCTCCGTCGGCATGCTGTTCGATCCCACGATCATCGTGCGCGACCCGTGGGCGGTTGTCTCGGTGCTCTTCATCATCCTGATCGGCAAGTCGATCGCCGCCTTCGCCATCGTCTTGATGCTGGGCTACCCGATCTCGACCGCGCTGATCGTCTCGGCCAGCCTCGCGCAGATCGGCGAATTCTCCTTCATCCTCGCCAGCCTCGGCATCGGCCTCGGCCTCATGCCCGAGGCGGGACGAGATCTCATCCTGGCCGGCGCATTGCTGTCCGTGACGCTAAACCCCGCCGCCTTCGCGCTCATCAAACCCATAGCTCGCTGGTTCGCCGCACACCCGACACTGTCAAAGCGTCTCGAACCCGGCACCGACGCGCGCCTCGTAACGCTTGAGCGCGAACTCGAAGCCCGCCGCGCCGCCCGCGCGCCGGTCCCGCTGCCGCCCGCGGAACTCGCCGCCAAATTCCCGATCTTCGCAGGTCTGGACGACGCACGGCGTTCTGAACTGGTGGCGCTCTTCAAGCCGCGCACCGCACAGCCCGGCAACCGCCTCATCCGCAAGGGCGACCCGGCGAACGAAGTGTTCTTCATCTCGCTGGGCTCGGTCGAAGTCTCCGTCTCCGACCGCAAAATCAAACTCGGGCCGGGCGACTTCTTCGGCGAAATGGGTTTGCTCAGCGGCGCGCCGCGCAACGCCGACGTCACCGCGATCGACTACTGTCAGTTGTTGGTGCTCGAACGCCGCGACTTCCTGGACTTCATCGAACGCCACCCGGAGCTGCGCGCCAAGATCGGCACCATCGCCACCGAACGCGAAGCCCAAAACCGCCAAGCCACCCCGCCAATCGACGACGTCCAAGGCGCGTAATTTGCCAGCCCGGCGCTGCTGAGTGTCAGCTTCACCACAAAGCCACGAAGCACACCAAGGTCCACGAAGCAGTCTTGCCGTCATGGCAGAGCCCGGCGGAAACGCCCTTGTTTCACGCCAACACGCCAAGCCGCTAAGCCGCTAAGCCGCTAAGCAAAAAGATAGTGCCGCAGGCGCCATTCAATACCGCATCGGCGCTTCGCGCCAAAAAGAGATTCGCAACACCGCTTGTCCCTTCTTAGCGTCTTGGCGTCTTGGCATGAAACAACTCAGCACCAACGCCGCGCCGCCCTCTAAAGCACGGACCACTTCGTGAACCTTGGTGTGCTTCGCGGCTTGGTGGTGAAACTGAACTGCCGCCGCGCTACGCGAAACGAGCTACCCCTGCAGCGGCAACCGCACGAGCGCGCTCAACCCGGCGCCGTCGCTGCGATTGCGCAGGAACACGTCGCCGCCATGCCCGCGCGCGATCCAGCGCGTGATCGAAAGCCCGAGCCCGTACCCACCGGTCTGCGAACTGCGCGACGTTTCCAGCCGGACGAACGGCTCGAACACCCGCTCGATGTCGCTCTGTGGAATCCCTGGCCCGTCATCTTCGACGCTGACCACCGCAAACTCGCGCTCCGTGGCGACGGCGACGCGCGCCCGCTCGCCATAGCGCAGCGCATTCTCGATCAGATTGCGCACGGCGCGCCGAACCTCGTTTGTCCGGCAGATGCAGCGCACCGCGCCGCTCGGCGAGAAGACGATGTCGCCGCCCGTTTCCTTCATGTCGTCGGCAAGGCTCTCGACCAGCGCCGTCAGATCGACCGGCCGCGCCGTCTCTCCCGTGCGGTCCGCACGCGCTGCCGACAGCACCGCCTCCGTCATCGTCTGCATTTCGTCCAGCGTTTCGTTCAGCCGCGTCCGCTCTTCCTCGTCGGCGACGAACTCCGCGCGCAGCCGCATCGAGGCGATCGGCGTCCGCAGATCGTGCGCTACCGCCGTCATGATCGACCGCTGGTTTTCCAGCGTCGCGGTCAATCGCTGCGACATCGCGTTGAACGATCGCGTCGCGTTACGCACCGCCGGCGGGCCGCCCTCGGGTATTTCGGGGACAGGCTCGCCGCGCCGCAGCGCCGTCGCCGCCTCCGTCAGCTTCTGCAGCGGCGCCGCGAACCGCGAATACGTCCACCACGCCGCCAGAACCATGACGATCGCCGCGATCGCACCGGACACAAGCGCGGGTCCGTATTGCGGTGCTTGCACGGGCGGCCGATAGCGGACATTGAGCCAACCGGATGGGCCTGTGTCGATCGAGAGTACGATCGCAACGGGCCCCACCGGCACGGTGGCCTGCGCGGGCGGCAAAAAGGGTTTGTCGTCGTCGAAGCGGCCCGCCTCTTCCGGCGCCACCGGCCGCACACGCACCTCCCGCCGCATGGTCGCTGGCACGAGCGCCTTGAGACGCGCTTCCGCGACCGGATCACGATCGTCGCCCGCCCCGACAAGCGGCTCGCCGAGCGTCAGGTATCGCGTGGCGCGAGAAAAAGCTTGCAGCAGCGCCGGCCGCAGTTCCGGCGGCGCGCGCTCGATCGCGGCCACGATGTCGGGCACGCGCTCGTACAGATTGTCGATGTGGTACTGCGCCGTGCGATGCTGATCCTCAAGCTGAAACACCGTCACGGTCACGACCGTCGAGACGACGAGCGCCAGCACGATCGCGGCCGTACTCTCCAGCCACAGCGGAACTTTCAGCCGCCCGATCATCGCTCGCTTATGTTGGCCGTGAACACATAGCCGCCGCCCCACACCGTCTTGATCAGCCGCGGCGCCTTGGGGTCTTCTTCGATCTTGCGGCGCAGGCGGCTGACCGCGTTATCGATGCTACGGTCGAAGGGCTCGGCATTGCGCCCGCGCGTGATGTCGAGCAGTTGATCGCGCGACAGCGAAACATTCGGCCGTTCAATGAAGGCCAGCAGCAGCCGGAACTCGCCGGAACTCAGCGGCACGATGGTGCCGTCGGGTCCCGCCAGTTCGCGCTGCGCGGTGTCGAGCGTCCAACGGTCGAACTGGATCTGCCCCCCGCGCGTAGCGCCGCTGCGCTTCGGCATCGAATTTGTCCGCCGCAACACCGCCCCGATTCGCGCCACAAGTTCCCGCGGATTGAAGGGCTTAGCGATATAGTCGTCGGCGCCCATCTCAAGGCCCAGAATGCGGTCCACATCCTCGCCCCGCGCCGTCAGCATGATGACCGGTAAGTCGGAATCGTAGTGGAGGCTGCGACACAGGCTCAACCCGTCTTCGCCCGGCATCATGACGTCGAGCACAGCAAGGTCGAACACGCTGGTCTTCAGCATGCGCCGCGCCTGATCGGCCCCCGGCGCCGCGCTCGCACGGAATCCGTTCTGTTCCAGATAGCGGACGAGCAGCTCGCGAATGTCGCGGCTGTCGTCAACCACCAGTATGTGAGGTTGCGCGGTCAAGCGTGGGATTTCTCCGTGCGCGGATTTTAGCAAAGCTGCTGATTCTATAGCGACGGAAGGGTCGTGCGGCGTGCGTTGAACCGTCATGCGCATCAATGGCACCACACCGGCCTCGCCGAAATCACCACTAATATTGTCGCAAAGTGTATCACGCGCGAAAACTGCAACCACCTTTGAACAACTTCCTAGCGCACTTGGCACAGTTTTGCGACCAGCGCCGCGTTTAATAGGCGACGCAACAAGCCCCTCGGAAACCATAAAACTGCCATGAGCCTCACCAACCTCGACGAACGGGCGATCTCCGCGCGCCGCATCGACGCGGAAACGTGGCGGTCCGATGTTGGGGCCGCGCCGTTCCACACCCCGCTCGCGGTGCAGGTTCCCTTTCACACGCTGCCGGCCGACGCCGATCACGACCGGCTCGTCGCCTTCCGAACGCGCGACGGCTGGCAGCTGTTGACCGGCGGTCGCGCTGTCGAACTGACGCACGGCGCAGCGCTTTGGAAGAACTTGGACGTCACTGACGCCGGCGCGGACGCCATGCCTCTCATCTCCCGGCTGTGGCGCCGTCCGAAGCGTGAGGAGGGTTGCCGGGCGCCCAACACGTTTGTCCTGGGCGCTGGCAAGTGCGGAACGACCAGCCTCCACGCTATCTTGCGTCAGCACCCGGACATCCACGCCAGCCCAGTGAAAGAGCCGACGTTCTTCTGCGACAGCTTCCAGCTGATTCGCGATCCGCTCGAATACTTCCGTCAGTTCAACAGCCCCGCGCCGGTCCGTCTTGAATCCTCGCACGCCTACTTGACGAACCCCGGCACCGCCGAAACGCTGCGGACGCTGTTTCCGGATGCAAAGTTCATACTGATCCTTCGCGCCCCCAAGAACCGCGCCTACTCGCTCTGGCGCCACATGCGGCGTTTGAAGCATGAGATCGATCGCCTGCCCTACGAAGACATTCCCGATTTCGCAACCGCCCTGAAGACGGAACCCGAACGCTTCGCCTCGCGCGCCTTCGCCGAAAACTGCCGCCAATATTTCTGGAACTTCCTCTATTGCCGCTCGTCGTTCTATGACGAGCAGATCGAACGCTACTTCGCGCTCTTCAACCGCAGCCAATTCCACGTCCTAAGCTTGGCCGAACTGTCATCGGCACCCGTCGAGACGACGCAAGAGATCATGCGCTTTCTCAATCTCGACCCAGCCCCGGTCAAACACTTCGACTTCCAAGCCAAGAACCGGACGCGCACGCCCTATCGCAGCTATTGCGACGAAAGCGACAAGGTCATGAGCGCGGCATTCGAAGGCCTGACCGACCGTACGGATCGCGTGGTCGGCCGCCGCCTGGACTGGTCGACCTAATCGCATCATCGCCAGGGCCCATGCTAAAGAAGGCGGTCCAACACTTGAGGCCGCCATGTCCGAACCCATCATCAAAGTCGACATCGAAAACGAAGTCGCACTCGTCACGCTGAACCGCCCGACGGCGATGAACGCCCTGTCGCGCGAATTGCGCACGGCAATCGCTGAGACCTTCGAAAAATTGGAGGCCGACCCCGCCGTCCGCGTCGTCATCCTCACTGGCGCGGGCAAAGCCTTCTGCGCGGGCCTCGATCTGAAGGAACTCGGCCAAGGCCGCGACAGCGTGCAAGGCACGGTCGAAACGAAAGACCCCGTCACTTCGATCGGCAGATTTTCAGGGCCCATCATCGGCGCGATCAACGGCGTCGCGATCACGGGCGGCTTCGAACTCGCCCTCGCCTGCGATGTCCTGATCTGCTCCAGCGAGGCTCGCTTCGCCGACACCCACGGCCGCGTCGGCATCTTGCCGGGTTGGGGTCTGTCGCAAAGACTCTCGCGCACCATCGGCATCTACCGCGCGAAGGAATTGTCGCTCACCGGAAACTTCCTGACCGCCCAACAAGCCGCCGACTGGGGCCTCGCCAACCGCGTCGTCGCACCGGACGAACTCATTCCCGCAGCAAAGAGACTCGCAAACGACATGCTCTCCCTCGTCCCCAAAGCGCTGAGCGGCTACAAGAAACTCATCGACCAAGGCTACGCCGAAAGCTTCGGCGACGCGCTCAAGACCGAACTAGAATTTTCCGGCGCCGCCAACAAGGCGGTGCGCTCCACCGACATCGAAGCCCGCCGCGAAGCCATCCGCCAACGCGGCCAAACGCAAAAGGGCTGAGCTACCTCTTCTTCGCCCGCGCCGGCTTGGCAACGGCCTCACCGGCCAGCGACTTCTGAAGTTTCTTCGGCGCCTGCCGCCGCCATGCGACTTGAAGGCGATGCGTCAACTCCGCGTCGTCGATCTTGGGCAGCCGCACCAACACCGCAGGCCAGCCTTTGTAGTGGTCGGTCTCGAAATAGATGTCGCTGTTCATCTCCATGAGGAATTCCTTCTCCTCGAGATTGCACATGACGACCAGAACGCCGGGCTCGCGCACCCGCGCCAAAAACTTCCCCATCACCTTCAGGCTCGGCTGGCCGTAAGACGGCGCCTCTTCGACGCCCGGCAGCTTCGCCGCCGCGATCAGTTTCTTCACCCGCTTCAGGTCGTTCGATAGATCGCGCGTCGAAGCCTTAAGCGTCGCGGCCTTCGCTTTCGGTTTGGTCTTGGGGGTAGGTTTTGCTTTCGCCATGGCCGAACCTCGCACACCGTCGGCTGCGCCTTCAACGCCCCTTGCCCGCAGAGCGCCAATCGTTTCCACTCCCGCCGCCAAACTGGGGATTCCGACGACTATGGCCAAGCCGCTCTGGGCGCTCGACGCCACCGAAACCGCACGCCTCATCCGCAAAAAGCAAGTCTCCGCGACCGAAGTCGTCGACGCCCATCTCGCCCGCCTCGACGCGATGAACCCCAAGCTGAACGCCGTCGTCCGCGCATTGCATGACGACGCCCGCGCCGAAGCCGCGGCCGCCGACGAAGCCATCGCCTACGGCGACAAGCTCGGCCCGCTGCACGGCGTACCGATCACGACCAAGATCAACGTCGACCAAACGGGCCTGCCGACCGACAACGGCGTCAAGATGCTGAAAGACCTGATCGCGAAAGAAGACTCGCCTCAAGTCGCAAACCTCCGCGCCGCCGGCGCCATCGTCATCGGCCGCACCAACTCGCCCGCCTTCGCGATGCGCGCGACCACCGACAACGCGCTGCACGGCCTGACGCGCAACCCGTGGAACGAAGACGTCACCTGCGGCGGCTCAAGCGGCGGCGCAGGCTCAAGCCTCGCCGTCGGCATCGGCGCGCTGGCGCAAGGCAACGACATCGGCGGCTCGATCCGCTGGCCCGCCTACTGCAACGGCGTCATCGGCCTGCGCCCGACGGTGGGCCGCGTGCCCGCGCACAACCCATCGGCAGCGGCCCCGCGCGCCTTCGCAGCACAGATTATGTCGGTGAACGGGCCGATGGCGCGCTCCATGCGCGACATCCGCTTAGGCCTCGCCGTCATGTCGGAAGGCGACCCGCGCGATCCGATGTGGGTGCCGGCGCCGTTGAACCCGCCGCCGTTCAATGCGCCCGTCGGCGTCGCTGTCGCCATCGATGCTTCCCTACCGGCGCCGATCAAAGCCACGCTGCGCCGCGCCGCCTCGCACCTCCAAGACGCAGGCTATGACGTCGAAGAGATCGCGCCGCCCGACATCGACGAGACCGCCGCGCTCTGGTCGGGCATCGGCTTTGCCGAAATCGGAACCATGCTCCGCCCGCTGATCGCCACCATCGGCGACGACGGCATGGCCCGCTTCATGGAGGATCTCTGGGAGATCAACGGCGGCCCTAGCGATCTCGCGAAATATCAAACGGCACTGCGCATGCGCGAAGTGCTGCTGATCAATTGGCAGGTCTTCATGGACACGCACCCGCTGATCATCATGCCGTCCTGCGGCGAACTCTCGATCCCCGTGGGTATGGACACGCAAGGCCGCGCCGCCGTCGAACGCATGCTGCAAGCCCTGAAGTATCAATTGGCGATCCCGGTCTTAGGTCTGCCGAGTCTCGCCGTGCCGATGGGCACGCACGAGAAATTGCCCATCGGCGTGCAAATCGTCAGCCGCCGCTTCCGCGAAGACCTCTGCATCGCAGCCGGCGAACTCATCGAAGCCCGCGAACCGCCCGTGTGCCCGATCGACGTGAAGTGGTGACACAACACGCGGCGCGTCCGCTCAGCATCTTCACAATCCTCGCACTCGGGCAATTCGCCTTCCCGCTCGCCGTCGCCTACCTGCCGCTCAATCTCTATCTCACGCGCTACTACGGCGGCGATTTGAAGATGGACATCGCGACCGTGGGCCTCGTGCTCATGATCGCACGCCTCGCCGACTTCGCCGTCGATCCCATCATCGGCGCGCTCTCCGACCGTTACGGCCACAAGTATGGCAGGCGCCGCTTCTGGACCGTCGTCTCGATCCCGATCACGCTCCTCGGCGTGGTGCTCACGTTCATGCCGCCGCAAGACGCAGGCCCGATCTACCTCCTGCTCTCCGTATCGATCGTCTATTTTGGCTGGACGATGTCGACCATCGCCTACGGCGCATGGGGCGCAGAGGCATCGCCCGACTACGCCGAGCGCACGCGCATCACCGGCATCCGCCAGATCTTCGCGCTCGTCGGCATCTTGATCGCAAGCCTCGCCCCCATCTTCACCGGCGGCGGTCCGGGATCGCCGGACGGCTTCACGCCGCTCATGACCGGCTTGGGCTGGATGGTCGTGATCACGATGCCGCTCTCGGCCGCATTCCTCGTCTGGCGCGTCCCCGAACCGAAAGCCGTCGCGACCGGAATGGTCTCGTGGACGCGCGGCATCACGATCGCCGTGCGCAACGGTCCCTTCATGCGCCTGCTCGTCTCGATCTTCATCGGCCGCATCGGCGCAGCCGCAAACCTCGCCGTCGTCATCTGGTTCTTCGAGAAGGGTCTCGACCTTGGGCAGGCCGCAGGTCTCCCCTTGCTCGCCTATCTCGTCGCCGCAGCCCTCGGCGCACCGCTGTGGATCTGGGCCGGCCACAAAACCTCCAAGCACGACGCGCTCATCATCGCCGTCGTGATCGGCGCGATCATCTTCACCGGCCTCTTCTTCATGCCGCCCGGCCATCTCTGGGCCACGATCGTCGTCATGATCGCCGTCGGCCTCACGGGTTCGGCAGCCGCGACGCTGGGCGACTCCATCGCCGCCGACGTCGTCGACCTCGACGCCCTGCGCAGCCGCGAAGCCCGCGCGGGCCTCCTCCTCGCCTTCTGGGGCATCGCCCAAAAAGGCGCAGATGCCATCGGGGTCGCGCTAGGACTCTGGATCCTCTGGCTCTTCAACTTCAACCCCAACGGCGCCAACGACTACACAGCGCTGCTCGGCTTAAAGCTCGCCTACATCGCCATCCCCATCGTCTTCGGCCTAACCTCAGCCGCCTTCCTCTGGAATTTCCCCCTCACGCCGGCCCGCCAACGCCGCATCCGAGCCCTGCTGGAACGCCGCGCGCGGCGT
>JAWXBY010000009.1:0-3554 GCA_034440355.1 Alphaproteobacteria bacterium | reverse complement strand
GGCGGTCCATATTTGGCTTTTCACCTCTCCCGCTCTAAACCCCGCGCAAACAGAATTCAGGAACCCGTATGCGCTTGAAGCCCAACATCCTCGCCGCGATTGGCAACACGCCGCTCGTGAAGCTCAACAAGGTCGTGCCCGAGGGCGCGGCGGAAGTTTGGGTGAAGTGCGAATTTCTGAACCCAGCGGGCTCGATCAAAGACCGCATGGCCGTCTACATCATCGAGCAGGCCGAGAAGAAGGGCATCCTGAAGCCCGGCGGTCTCATCGTTGAGAACACCTCCGGCAACACCGGTCAGGGCCTCGCGATGGCGGCGGCGATCAAAGGCTATCGCTGCATCTTCACGATGCCGGACAAGATGTCGAAGGAGAAGCAGGACTCGCTGAAGGCCTACGGCGCCGAGGTGATCATCACGCCGACCGACGTTCCAGGCGACTCGCCTGAGCACTACGTCAATGTTGCCAAGAAGATCGCCGAAGACACGCCGGGCGCGTTCTACGTCGATCAGTATCACTCAGCCTGGAACATCGACGCGCACTATCACTCAACCGGCAAAGAGATTTTCGAAGATACGGACGGCGGCAAGTTTGATGCGTTCGTCGGCGGCACCGGCACTGGCGGCACGGTTTCGGGTGTGGGCCGCTATCTGAAAGAGCATGCGCCGAACGTGAAGATCATCGGCGCCGACCCGTTGGGCTCGGTGCACTATCATCTCTTCCACACCAAGACGCTGCCGACCGCGCACGTTTATATGGTCGAAGGCATTGGCGAAGACATCGAATGCCGTGCGATGGATTTCTCTGTCGTGGACGACATGCGCCAAGTGAACGACCGCGACAGCTTCGTGATGGCGCGCCGTCTGGTGCGCGAGGAAGGCTTGTTCTGCGGCGGCTCTTCGGGGTCGAACGTCAGCGTTGCGATCGAGATCGCCAAGGAGCTTGGCCCAGGCAAAGTCGTGCTCACGGTCCTCCCGGATCACGGCAACCGCTACGTCTCCAAATTCTTGAACGACGGCTGGATGAAGGAGCACGGCTTCACCGAGACCGAGCGCGAGCTTGGGTTTGTTGAAGACATGCTGAAAAACCTGAAGTCGAAGCCGATCACCGCCGACGCAGACGCGCCGCTGCGGACGGTGGTAAACTTGATGCGCGAGAACGGCGTCAGCCAAATTCCGCTGATCGAACGCGGCAAGCTCAACGCCATCGTTCACGAGAGCGACGTGCTCGGCAAAATGCAGAAGCGCGACTTCAATCTCGACGCGCCCGCAAAAAGCATTGCCTCGCCGATCGCTGGCCTCATCTATCCGAAGGCGCGGATCGAGGAGCTGTTCCACATCTTCTCGACCGACCACGTCGCCGTGGTCGTCGATGCCTCCAACGTTGTTGGCGTCATCTCGAAGATCGATTTGATCGAGTACCTCAGCCGGGGGCGCTAGTGCGTCTCCAACTCCCACGCATTCCCGGGGCGCCGCATCGCGGCGAGCCCGGGACCCATAAACGCGATCGCTCGAAGAGTTGGCGCAGCTGTTGCGGCTCTCTCGTATCGAGTCGTGTTTGTGGGTCCCGGACTTGCGCTTCGCGCAATCCGGGAATGGGTAATTATTGAAAGCAGCGAACATGCACGACGACAACAAGCGCTTCAGTACGCGGTGCATCCACGCCGGTCAGGAGCCCGATCCGAGCACGGGCGCGATCATGACTCCGGTCTATCAGACCTCGACATTCGTGCAGCAAAGCCCGGGCGTGATCATCGAGGACTATGATTATGCGCGTTCGGCGAACCCGACGCGCAAGGCGTTGGAGCGCAATCTCGCCTCGCTTGAGGGCGGGCGGCACGGCTTCAACTTTGCCTCCGGCCTCGCCGCGCAGGCCGCGTGCATTCATCTGCTGAGCTCAGGCGACCACGTCGTTCTCTCGGATGACGTCTATGGCGGCACCTACCGGCAGTTCGACAAGGTGTTCCGCCAGTTCGGCATCACCTACACGCGCGCCGATTTGACCGATCTCAAGTCTGCGGAAGAGGCGTTCAAGTCGAACACGAAAATGGTCTGGCTGGAGACGCCGACTAATCCGTTGCTGAAAGTTATCGATATCGCCGCCGTTGCGCGTTTGGCGAAGTCGAAGGGCGCGCTCACGATCGTCGACAATACGTTCGCAACGCCGGTTCTGACCAATCCGCTTGCGCTCGGCGCGGACGTCGTCAGCCATTCGTGCACGAAATATATTGGCGGTCATTCGGACGTCATCGGCGGCGCGCTGATTTGCACCGACGATGCGCTCGCCGATCGCCTCCGGTTCACGCAGAACGCCGTCGGCGCCATCGCGGCCCCGTGGGACAGCTTTCTGCTGCTCCGCTCGACGAAAACGCTGCACGTGCGCGTACAGCGCCATTGCGAGAACGCCGCGAAAATCGCTGACTTCCTGGCCGAACAAAAGCAAATCGAGCGCGTCGTCTATCCCGGCCGCACCGATCACCCGCAGCACGAGATCGCCAAGAAGCAGATGACCGGCGGCTTCGGCGGCATGATCACCGCTTATTTCAAAGGCGGCCTCGAACCGGCGCGCACGTTCCTTGAACGCGTGAAGCTCTTCTCGCTCGCGGAATCGCTCGGCGGCGTCGAAAGCCTGATCGAACATCCTGCGATCATGACGCACGCCTCAGTCGATAAGCACTTGCGCGAACAAATCGGTCTAACCGATGGCCTCGTGCGCTTTTCTGTCGGCATCGAGGATGTCGAAGATCTGATCTCCGATATTCAGGAAGCCTTGGGTTAGCGTCAGGCCAGCATGCTTCCTCAAAAATTTATCATTCTGCAGGAAGCGAGATATTCGTTCCCGAATGAGTATGCCGGGTTGGTGCGCGTCCTTTTGGCGGGCGGCCTCTTTCGTTTGAGCAATGCGGGCGGCTCGCCTAGCGATGCTATCGACCACGTGTTCGATGCTCTTGGTCTTAGTAGTAAGATCGGCGCCGAAAAAGTCGCAAAAAGCGAGGCAAAGACGTGTCTCGCGTTTCTCTGGCAATCCTTTGAGTTTCCCGCCGATATGGGCGCAGACGACTCTATTAACTACGCCAAGAGATGCAGCAAGAACGCGTTGTTAAGGGCCGCGCGCCGTCATAGTTGGCTTGCACCGACGGTGCGTCAGTCCTGGTCAACCCGATCTAGCTGGCAGAGCGAGAGCTAGCTAAGGCGCAAGCGCCGCGATCTCGCTTGCTTTCGTATACGCCGCCGTTGCCGCTTCATCGATCGGCGCGGCGAAGGCGGGGTAGCGGCCGTAAGCGTAGCCCGCGCCAGTTAGCGCTAGCAGGCTGATCGTGAGCGCGATTGCGAACAATCGGCTGTTCTTCTCTTTCACATGCAACATCTTCTTTTCCACCACCGGTTTTGGCGCAACGCCGGTCCGGCGCGCGCGTTTAGTCGTGCGAGCTGCCGGCGGTGCGGATGCGCGCGTGGGCGTCGCGCGCGGTGAGCTGCTGAGCGCCCGTCGCCACGCAACACGTTGCGGGCCGTTACGCTTAAGCGGCAGGAGATGCGCCCCCTCTACGGGCGGCGGCG
>JAWXBY010000008.1:0-76964 GCA_034440355.1 Alphaproteobacteria bacterium | reverse complement strand
TACGCCATCAGCGTACCGCCGAGACCGGCACCCAAAATCACAATATTGGCCATATCTTCCTCCTGCCCTCGCGGACCTTCAGCATGCGCCTGCAGGCGCGTCCGGACTTGATCCACCTCACACAATCGGCCGGCCATTCCGCCATTCTTCGTGTGTCGAGAGCTTTCGTACTTGACAATATATGCGTAACTACGTAGATACGCAAGTATGAAAATAAACCCCAAAGAAATGGAAGCCGCCGCCGAAGGCGCCAGCGAACTCCTGAAGGCGCTCGCCAACCGCCATCGCTTGATGATCGTCTGTCAGTTGATCGACGGGGAACGCTCTGTTGGCGACCTGGCAGCGGCGCTGGGCATCCGCGACTCGACGGTGTCGCAGCACCTCGCGCTGCTGCGCAAAGACGGTCTCGTCGGCACGCGCCGCGAGGGCCAAACGATCTTCTACGCGATCGCCCACCCCGCGGCGCGCGCCATAGTCGAAGTTCTCTACGGCGAATTTTGCGGACCTCGTGCCCGCAAACGCTGATCTGCCTCAAGGCCGAATAGGCTCGGCCGAGCAAAGGTGACGACATGAAGGTCCTGACCGCAACACTCATCGCTGCACTGATCGCCGCCGGCTCAGCGCAAGCAGCCGACCGCATCGTCGTTCAGGAACGCACGGTGCCCGATTACAAAACCGTCGCCGCCACCTTCACGACGCGCGACACCGGCGAAGCCCGCGCCCGCATCGGCGGGACCCTGGTCGAACTCCGCGTCCGCGAAGGCGACACCGTCGCCAAGGACCAAATCCTGGCCGTCATCGCAGACGCAAAGATCGCGCTCGAAGTGCAATCCCGCGCAGCGCAAGCGGCGGCGATGAAAGCCGAACACGACCGCGCCGCCGCCGAACTCGGGCGCGTGCGGCCGGTATTCGACAAGGGTTTCTATTCCAAGGCCCGCCTCGACCAATCCGTTGCTGCCTCAAAGTCTGCCGAATCCGCCTGGAAGGCAGCTGTCGCGGCCCAGGCCGTTGTCGCCGAACAGGCAACCCAGGGCAAAATCCTCGCTCCCGCCGCAGGCAAAGTCGTGCGCGCCGCAGTCCCCGCCGGCTCCGTCGTCATGGCCGGCGACATCGTCGTCGTCGTCGCCTCCAACGACCAGGTCGTACGCGTCGAAATTCCCGAACGCGAAGCTGCCGGCTTCAAAAAAGGCGACACGGTCCGCCTCGCCGCCGACCTCGGCGTCGGCAAAGACCGCCAAGCCTCAACCGTGATCCGCGAAATCTATCCGCAAGTCCGCAACGGCCGCGTCACCATCGACCTTGAGGCCAAAAACCTCGCGACCACGTTCGTGGGTCAGCGGGTGCGCGTGCTGGTGGCCGTTGGCGAGCGTCCCGCGATCGTCATCCCGCAAGGCTTCCTCACCACGCGCTTCGGCGTCGACTATGTGAGCCTCGCCGCAAAGGCGGGTACGTTGGATATCCCCGTCCAACGCGGCCAGCCTATTGCGATCCCCGAAATACTCGATGGCGTTGAAATTCTCTCAGGCCTAAAACCGGGCGACGTCCTGATCCGTCCCGAGGGCCGTCTGGTGCAGCTATGACGCTCGGGCTCTCCGGTCGCATCACCCAGGCGACCATCGGCTCGCCGCTAACGCCGCTATTTCTGTTGGCCGCGCTGGCGCTGGGCCTCCTCGCCGTCGTCACGATCCCGCGCGAGGAAGAACCTCAAATCAGCGTGCCGTTGGTTGATGTTTCAGTGCGCGCCGACGGCGTTCGCGCCGGCGATGCGATCGAACTTGTCACCAAGCCGCTCGAAGCCATCGTCAAGAGCATCGACGACGTCGAACACATCTACAGCCAAACCGAAGACGATGGGATCCTGGTCACCGCGCGTTTCAAAGTCGGCACGGATCCCGACGACGCCATCGTTCGAGTGCATGAAAAGATCCGCGCCAACTACGACCGCATTCCCGCCGGCATCCCCGAACCGCTGATCGTCGCCAGGGGTATCAACGACGTCCCCATCGTCGTCGTGACACTCTCGCCAAAGCCCGAAGCCGCGGACCGCTGGACCGATCAAGCCCTCTTCGATGTCGCCGACGAACTGCGCTCCGAATTGGCAAAGATCGAGGACGTGGGCCTCAGCTTCTTGGCCGGCGGCCGGCCCGAGGAAATCCGCATCGAGCCGGATCCGGGCCGCCTCGCGCTTTATGGCGTGCCGTTGGGCTCGCTGATCGCCGCAGTCCAAGACGCCAACCGCGCCTTTCCTTTGACCACGCTGCGCGAGCGCGACAGCAGCGTGTCGGCGATCTCCGGCCGCACGTTGGTCAGCCCCGACGAAATCGGCCTCCTGACCGTCACCGCCGCCGACGGCCGCTCAGTCTATGTCAAGGACGTCGCCACCGTGATTCAGGCGCCCCGCGCCGACGACGCGCGCGTCTGGTCGCTCGTCCGCACGCCGCAGGGCCAATGGATCACGACGCCCGCAATCAGCCTCGCCATCGCCAAACGCTCCGGCGCCAACGCCGTCGTCATCTCCGAACGCATCGTCGAGCGGATCGAAGCGCTGAAAGGCCCACTGATCCCCAACAGCCTCGACGCCGCCATCACACGCAACTACGGCGAGACCGCGAACGACAAGGCGAATGAGCTTCTGTTTCACTTGGGCTTGGCCACGGTCTCGATCGTGATCCTGATCGGCTTCGCCATCGGCTGGCGTGAGGCGGCGGTCACGGCGCTCGTGATCCCCACGACCATCATGCTCACGCTCTTTGCGGCGAACATGATGGGCTACACCATCAATCGCGTGAGCCTTTTCGCGCTCATCTTCTCGATCGGCATCCTGGTCGACGACGCCATCGTCGTGATCGAAAATATCGCCCGCCACTGGGCCATGCGCGACGGCCGCTCCCGCGTGCAAGCGGCCATCGAAGCGGTCGCCGAAGTCGGCAACCCAACCATCATCGCCACCCTCACCGTCGTCGCCGCGCTGTTGCCGATGATGTTCGTATCCGGATTGATGGGCCCCTACATGGCGCCGATCCCGGCAAACGCGTCGGCCGCAATGCTGTTCTCGTTCTTCGTCGCCGTCATTCTGGCGCCGTGGCTGATGACGCGGTTCGCTGCAAAAGACGACGGCGCGACAGGCCACGCGGTCGCGCACGACGAAGGTCTATTGGGGCGGCTCTACCGCCGGACGGCGGAGCCCGTCATTCGCACGCGCAAGCGTGCCTGGTTCTTCCTGGGCGCAGTCGGCGTCGCGACGGTGATGGCCTGCCTCTTGTTCGTGACCAAGACCGTGACGGTCAAACTTCTGCCCTTCGACAACAAATCCGAACTTCAAGTCGTGGTCGATCTTCCGGAAGGCGCCACGCTGGAGGCGACCGAACGCACCCTGCTGCAAGCCGCCGAAATCGTGAAGACCTTGCCCGAGATCACATCGGTGCAGGCCTACGCCGGCACCGCGGCCCCCTTCAATTTCAACGGCCTGGTGCGCCACTACTTCCTGCGCCAACGCCCCGAACTCGGCGACCTGCAAGTCAACCTGCAGTCCAAGGACGAGCGCGCTCGCGCCAGCCACGACATCGCGCTCGACCTGAGACGCAAGCTCGCCGCCTTGAGCCTTCCGCAAGGCACGGTGGTCAAGGTCGTCGAAGTCCCCCCGGGACCGCCCGTGATCGCCACCCTGCTCGCCGAGATCTACGGCCCCGACGCCGAAACCCGCCGCGCGGTCGCGGAGGAAACAAAGAAACTCTTCAAAGGCATCCCCTACATCGTTGACGTCGACGATTCATACGGCGTCGCCCGCCCCCGCTTGCGCCTCAACGTCAAGCGCGACGCGATCGAGTTCTTCAAGCTAAACGAAAGCGACATCTCGCAGTCCGTATCCGCACTTCTGACCGGCACCGTGGTTGGTTACTCTCATCGGGGCGAAGGCCGAAACCCGACAGAGATCGCCGTGCGCCTGCCGAAGAGCGATCTCTCGTGGAACGCGCGTCTGACGGCGACGCCCGTCGCGGTCACGCAGACCGACGCGGGCGCTAAGATGATCGAGCTCGGCGAGGTGATGGAGGCCGTGCGCGAGCCCGGCTCGCTGCCGCTGTTCCGCCGCAACGGACACTTCGCCGAAATGATCACGGCCGAACTCGCAGGCGCGTACGAGGCGCCGATCTACGGCATGCTCGACGTCGCCGCCGCCGTCGATGCGCACGATTGGGGCAAGTTGCCCAAACCCACTATCCGCCTCTACGGCCAGCCCGAAGACGAAACCCAGTCGACGCTGTTGTGGGACGGCGAGTGGGAAATCACGTACGTAACGTTTCGCGACATGGGGGCGGCCTTCATGGTCGCGTTGCTTGGCATATATGTCCTCGTCGTCGGCCAATTCGGCAGCTTCAAGCTTCCGCTCGTGATCCTCACACCGATCCCGCTGACCTTGATCGGCATCATGATAGGTCACGCGTTGTTCGGCGCGCCGTTCACGGCGACCTCCATGATCGGCTTCATCGCGCTCGCAGGCATCATCGTGCGCAACTCGATCCTGCTCGTCGATTTCATCCGCCACGGCCGCACGGCCGGTCGTCCTTTGCGCGACGTCTTGCTCGAAGCAGGAGCCATCCGCTTCAAGCCGATCCTGCTGACGGCCATCGCGGCGATGATCGGCGCGGCGGTGATCCTGACCGACCCGATCTTCCAAGGCCTCGCCATCTCCCTGCTCTTCGGCCTCGCCTCGTCCACGCTGCTGACGGTGTTGGTGATTCCCGCGATCTACGTCGTGCTGCGCGACGACATCCCCGCCCCAGCCCCCGCGATCCCGTCTGAGGCCGCGGCGTGATGGAATTCGCGCTCGGGCTGCAGGATCTGCTCGCGGTCCTTTCCGGCAGCGCGGTGGGCTTCACGTTGGCCCTGGTCGGCGGCGGCGGCTCGATCCTGGCGGTACCGCTTTTGCTCTACGTCGTCGGCGTCCAGAACCCGCACGTCGCCATCGGCACCAGCGCGCTCGCCGTCTCCGTCAACGCCTTCGCCAACCTCATCGCCCACTCGCGCGCCGGCAATGTGAAATGGCCATGCGCCGTGGTGTTCGGATTGTCGGGCGTCGCCGGCGCCTTCGCGGGTTCGACACTGGGCAAACTTGTCGACGGCGAAAAGCTGGTCTTCTTCTTCGGTCTGGTCATGGTCGCCGTAGCGCTCGCAATGCTCCGCCCGCGGCAAACCGAAGGCGACCCAAACGTCCACATCAATCCCGCGATCGCCGGGCGCCTCATCGGCATCGGCCTGTTGACCGGCCTCCTCGCCGGCTTCTTCGGCATCGGCGGCGGCTTCCTGATCGTCCCGGGCATCATGCTGGGCAGCGGCATGGCAATGCTGAACGCGGTCGGCTCGTCGCTCTTCTCGGTCGGCGCCTTCGGACTGACGACCGCTTCGACCTACGCCTATGACGGCCTCGTCGACTGGCGTATCGCTGCCGAGTTCGTCGCGGGCGGTATTGTGGGAGGCCTGGCCGGCATCGCCGCAGCGAAGCGACTCTCCACCCGCAAGGGCGCCCTCAACCGCATCTTCGCGGGCCTCGTCCTGGCCGTCGCGGCATACGTTCTGTGGCGCAGTTCTGCGGCCTGGGCGTGAGCCGTCCCCGGCCCTTCACAACGCAAAGCCTATCTGTTACATCGCCGCCCTTGCTTAAAGGGCTACCGGCGCGGTCATGGCGGAATTGGTAGACGCACTACCTTGAGGTGGTAGCGGGGCGACCCGTGGAAGTTCGAGTCTTCTTGACCGCACCATTCCCCGTCCGATGCGCCCCTCATTCGGGCAGATCGACGCGCCGTTCAGAGTTTCTTGATCCGGCAGGCATTATCGTTTGATTAGGGGATCAAACGACAAGAGCCGCGCATGCCCGAAACCGCAAGCGACCTCAAAACCGCGTCCGAATCCGGCGAAGTCCTGACGCCGGCCTTCCTGCGCGCGGTCCTCGAGGCGCTTGAGGCCGACGACACGGCCAAAGTAAAGGAGCTGGTCGACCCGCTCCACGCCGCCGACTTGGGCGCACTGATCGGGGCGATGACGGCCGCCGACCGCCGCGCCCTCGTCGACGCCCTCGGCAGCGACATCGACCCCGAAGTCCTCTCCGAACTCGACGAAGACCTGCGCAACGAAATCGTCCGCCAGTTGGGTTCGAAGACGATCGCCGAGGCGGTCAAAGAACTCGACGTCGAAGACGCCGCCTACGTTCTCGAAGACCTGGAAGACTCCGAGAAGCGCGAAGTCCTCTCGCAAGTCCCGCTGGAAGACCGCGCCGAAGTCATCGACGCGCTGCTCTTCCCGGAGGAGTCCGCCGGCCGCCTGATGCACCGCGAGTTCATGGCGCTGCCCGGCGATCTCACGGTAGCCGAAGCGATCGCGCGCATGACCGGACCCGATGCGCCGGAAGACTTCCAGGAAATCTTCCTGATCGACGCCGATGGCAAACCGTCAGGCTTCGTCGCTTTGAGCCGCGTCTTACGCGCCGAGCAATCGGCAAAACTCGCCGATATTGCCTCGACGGAGATGACGACCATCCCGGCCGACACGGACCAAAAGGCCTTCACGTATCTCTTTGAGCACTACCACCTGAACTCCGCCCCAGTGACCGACGATCAAGGTCGGCTTGTCGGCGTCCTGAGCGCAGGCTCCGTGGTCGAAGTCCTGCAAGACATGCACAAGGCCGAAGTGCTGGCGCTGGGCGGCGTCGCAGAAGAAGACAGCTTCTCCGCCCCCATCGCGAAGACGACCTACCTGCGCTTTTCGTGGCTGTTCGTGAACCTGCTCACAGCCATCATGGCCTCGATCGTCATCGGCTTCTTCGAGGACTCCCTCGAACGGGTCGTGGCACTGGCGATCCTGATGCCGATCGTCGCCTCTATGGGCGGCAACGCCGGCACCCAGACTTTGACCGTCGTCGTCCGCGCGCTGGCCACGAAAGAGCTGAATCAAGCCAATCTGTGGCGCGTCGTGAACCGCGAATTGTTGATGGGCGCCATGAACGGCGTCGGTTTCGCATTGATCGCAGCCGGGATAACATATGTCTGGTTCAAAGACCCGGCGCTCGCCGGGGTGATCGCTTCCGCCATGATCATCAACCTTCTCGCAGCTGCACTCGCCGGAATCCTGGTTCCGGTGGGGCTGAATCGGGCGGGAGTTGATCCGGCGGTATCATCCCCCGTATTCGTGACGACCGTGACGGACGTGATCGGGTTCCTCTCGTTCTTAGGATTGGCAACGTGGCTTCTATTGCGGTGAAGATATTGCGCCTCGCTTTCGTCGCCTCTGCCCTCGCGTGGGCAAGCGCGGCGCAGGCATCGGGCTGGACGGCGTCCGAACGCCTCGAGACCCCGCGCGCGGGCCTCGCCGCGACGTCCACCGGCGACCTCATCTTCGTCGGCGGCGGCGCAGCCGCGGGCGACCCGTCGACCGCCTTCGACGTCTTCGACGCCGCGAAGGAAGCATGGCGTCCCCTGCCCGCGCTGCCGAAAGGCTTGATGAGCTTTGCGATGACCGTCAGCGGCACGCAGGTGTTCATCTCCGGCGGCTACGCAGCCGACGCGCCGGGTGAACCGCGCAAGGAAGTGTGGGCGTACGACACCAGCAACGCCGGCTGGTCGAAAAAGGCCTCGCTCCCGCACGCGCGCGCCGCGCACGCGATGGTCGAAGTGAAAGGCCGCATCTACGTGATCGGCGGCAACGGCCCGGAAGGCGACAAGACGCTGATCTATGATCCGGGCGAAGACAAATGGACGACCGGCGCGGCCATTCCCGCCCCGCGTCGCGCGATGGGCGTCGCGACCGACGGCAAACGCATTTACGCAGCCGGCGGCATCAAGAGCGACGGCGGCGTCTCCTCCGCCTTCGACGCCTACGATCCCGGCGCCAACACATGGACGTCATTGCCGGCGCTGCCGACAGCACGCGGCGCACTGACCGCGGCCGTCATCGACGGCAGCGTGCACGTCGTCGGCGGCGCGACATGGCGCCCGCTCAAGACCTTCGCCACGCACGACGTCTTCGACATTGCATCGAAAACATGGAGCAAAGGCGCGCCCATGTTGAACGCGCGCCAAGGCATGGCCTCCGGCGTCGCAGCCGGCCGCTGGTGGGTGATCGGAGGCGGTAGCGGCGCGGGCGTCTTCGGCGTCTTCACTGCGTCGGACGCCGTCGAAGCCTACGAACCATAAGAAGAGACGAAATGCTCGCCAACGCGTTCCGCGGACTGAACTTCGACTTAGGCGAAACGGCAGACGCATTGCGCGACACGGTCGAGCGCTTCACCGCGAACGACATCACGCCGCGCGCCGACGACATCGACAAGACGAACAAATTCCCGCGCGACCTGTGGCCGAAGCTCGGCGAGATGGGCCTGCTCGGCATCACCGTCGAAGAAGAATTCGGCGGCTCGGGCCTCGGCTACCTCGAACACGTCGTCGCCATGGAAGAGATCAGCCGCGGCTCGGCGTCCGTTGGCCTTTCCTACGGCGCGCACTCCAACCTCTGCGTCAACCAAATCCGCCGCAACGGCAACCCGGAGCAGAAGAAGCACTACCTGCCGAAGCTCGTTTCGGGACAGCACCTCGGCGCGCTCGCGATGTCCGAACCCGGCGCCGGCTCCGACGTCGTCAGCATGCGCCTGCGCGCGGACAAGCGCGGCAAGAACTACGTCCTCAACGGCTCGAAGATGTGGATCACCAACGGCCCCGACGCCGACGTCGTCGTTGTCTACGCCAAGACCGATCCGGAAGCCGGTCCGCGCGGCATCACCGCCTTCATCGTCGAAAAGGGTACGAAGGGTTTCACCACCGCGCAAAAACTCGACAAGCTCGGCATGCGCGGCTCCGACACCGGCGAACTCGTCTTCAACGACTGCGAAATCCCCGAAGAACTCGTGCTGGGCCGCCTCAACGAAGGCGTCCGCGTCCTGATGTCGGGCCTCGACTACGAACGCGCAGTCCTCGCCGCCGGCCCCCTCGGCATCATGCGCAACGCGATGGATATCGTGATGCCCTACGTGCACGAGCGCAAACAATTCGGCCAACCCATCGGCTCGTTCCAGCTGATGCAAGGCAAACTCGCCGACATGTACACGCGCATGAACGCCGCAAGAGCCTACGTCTACATCGTCGCCAAAGCCTGCGACCGCGGCGAGACAACGCGCAAAGACGCGGCGGCGGCCATCCTCTTCTCATCGGAAACGGCAACCTGGATGGCCCTCGAAGCCATCCAAGTCCTAGGCGGTAACGGCTACATCAACGACTACCCAACAGGCCGCCTCCTGCGCGACGCCAAACTCTACGAAATCGGCGCCGGCACCAGCGAGATCAGGCGCATGCTGATCGGCCGCGAGTTGTTCGAGGAGACGGCGTAGCCATCATGGGAACGACGGCGGCCGACGGCAATCCGGCTAGCCACCGTCAATATCATTCAGCTCGCCTTGGACTTGACCGTGCGCGGGAGTTGCTTCTCCACGAGATCAACGCCCTGTATCTTTAGCCTTATTCCGTTGTCGTCGCGGTCAACCCACATCTTGCCCTGCATGTTAGAGATCACGCCAGCCAAACTCTTAGGCGGGTGATCTTCGCCGACAATGCGGTATGCCTGGTAAATCTGGTCGTAGTTGACGTGGTCCTTCGCCAGAAGTTCCCGGAGTTTGTAGACAAGCACACTGACCTGCTCGTCCTGCCCCTTCGGTTTCTTCAACTCGTAGAATTTCCGAAGCTCGACCTCCGCCGCGTCGCCAACACCGAGCTTTATCGGTTGAAAGTCGCGGTACTTGCCCGCGCCAAGTGGGGAGGTTCTCTGGCCGCTGGGTCGGGAAGCGCGGGGACGCGCACGCCGCGAACTGCCAGCGCCAGGCTTCTCGTCGGGAGTCGTGTCGTCAGGTGCTTGCTCACTCGACCTCGAGGCTTCGTACCCTTTCGTCAGTGATGGAATGATTTTCGAAACCTTTTCCACGACGTCGTCGAACTTGTCCGCTGACGCGTCAACCTCTAATTCGCCGGATTTGAGATCCACTCGAAATCGAATGCGTTCGTTGCTGTCCATTCTTTGCTTCCTGTCTTTCCAACCGGCGCAAACGGGGGTGTTGGGCCAGTGATTGGCCCAATATCTAGCCCAAAATGGAACATGTCAAGGATCAGTGCCAACAATTCACAATATGTTCTCGACCGAGACGGCGCGCCGTCTATGAATCGCGCTGTTTCCGCCGAGATTTGTTGGAGACGACCTAGATCCCGTCGCCTTCGATATTCTCGTGAATGCCGCATTCGTCCTTATCGGACCCTGCCCAGCGGCCTGAGCGATAACTTTCGCCGTCTTTGACGCGCTGCGTGCAGGGCATGCAGCCGATCGACAAGAACCCGTCTTCGACCAGCGGATGACGCGGCAGGTCGTGCGCGAGGATGTGGTTCTTCAGATCTTCGAGCGACCAGCTCCACAGCGGGTTGACCACGAACCGCGTGCCGTTCAACTCCAGCGGCGCCATACCGGTGCGCGCCAGCGTCTGAAACCGCTTGCGTCCGGTGATCTCGGCCTCAAAACCCGCCATCGCGCGCCGCAGCGGCAAGACCTTGCGGAAATTGCAGCACGAGTCCGGATCGCGGGACCACAGCGTGCCGTCGTTATCCAGCGTGCGCGTATCGTCGGGATGCGGCCCGATCGCGCGCACGTCCGTCAAACCCAGTTTCTCCTGCAGCCGGTCGCGATAACGTAGCGTCTCGCCGAACAACTTTCCGGTGTTGAGAAAAATCACCGGCACCGACGGATCAATCTGCGCAATCAGATGGAGCAACACCACCGACTCCGACCCGAACGACGACACCGTGGTAATCCGGCCCGGAAACTCATCCTTGATCATCGCGCGCAACAGCGTCGTCGCGTCTGCGTCTGCATACTTCAGGCGCAACGCTTCAAGCCGCGCCTTGAGCGCATCCGACGCAACACCCGTATCCGCATGATCGAAAATCCGCGGCGCGGGCGGCGCAGCCTTACGCTTCGCCGGGCGGAGCGCCTGAAACGTTTCTTCGGCGCTCATACGAGTTCCCCCGTCTTAAGCCAGCCTTCGCGCTCCACCATCGCCTGCGTCAGCCGCGCCACTTCGCTCTTGGGCCGTCCCTCCGCCCGCCATTGCGCGCGCGCATCGACGACCGCGCGCACATGCTGCGTCCATGCAGGCCCAAACAGCGTCTCGAGATGCGCGCGAATTCGCTGCGAAAGCCCGGCGGCCTTGCCGCCGGTTGAGACGGTCAGCAGCAGATCGCCGCGCCGCACGACTGCGGGAACGTGAAAGTCGCAAAACTCGGGTTGATCCTCGGCATTCACGAGCGCGCCCGCCGCCCGCGCATGACCGACGATCCGCGCGGTCTCGTCGGCAGGCAGGCCCGCTACGAACACCACAGACGCGCCCTCAAGATCCGCGCGAACCGGCAATCGCTCATAGACGGCCGCCTCCAGGTGGCACGCCCACCCGTCCTGATCGAGCACATAAAGGGACAGCTGTTCGGCGCCGGCGCTTTGGGCAAACTCGACGCGCTGTTGCGCCGCGTGCCCGCGGCCAACCACGACAATTCTACGCTGACGGATATCGAGAACGAGCGGGAGCACGACGCACCCCTTCCAATAGCAATTCACATGCAAATAGCGTCTCGCTGCGCTATACTCAAGAACACAACGTAAAATACTTTAATTCACATATTTTTATGTTGATTACGTGCAAACAAAACCGCAGCAAGGCGGCCTCCCCATGCCCGTCAGCCGGCAGACTTCAACACGTCGGTGATGGAAACGCTGATCCGCTCGCCCTGAAGCACGATTTCACCTCGCGCGATGGGCTTATTATTGGCGAGGACCCAAACCTGCTCGCTCTGCTTGGAGTCGAGTTCGATGACCGCACCGCGGCCCATGCGCAGCAGCTGCTGCATCGGCAACTTGGCCTTGCCGAGGACGACGGAGATTTCGACTTTAACGCTGCCGACTGCCGATGACGTCATTGTGCCTTGATCCGATTGAACCCCGGCGATCACTCTAGAAGCGGAGACCTTTCGTGTTCGTTAAACCCGCGGAAACCATAGCCTGGCGCATCAGCGATGAACGCGTGCCCTATCCGGCTGCCGTGGCCGAGATGGAAGCGCGCGTGGCACGCATCGCCGACGGCCGCGCCCGCGAACTCGTCTGGCTGCTCGAACACCCGCCGCTCTACACCGCCGGCACCAGCGCCAAGAACGAAGACCTTCTCGCCCCCACCCGCTTCCCGGTCTTCGACACCGGCCGCGGCGGGCAGTTCACCTATCACGGCCCCGGCCAGCGCGTCGGCTACGTGATGATCGACCTGCGCAAGCGCGGCAACGACGTCCGCCGCTTTGTGCGCGATCTGGAAGAGTGGCTGATCCAAACCCTAGCCGCCTTCAACATCCGCGGCGAGAGGCGCGAGGGCCGCATCGGCATCTGGGTCGCACGCAAAGGCGGACGCGAAGACAAAGTGGCAGCCCTCGGCATCCGCGTACGCCGCGGCATCACTTTCCACGGCGTGTCGCTCAACGTCGATCCCGACCTCGAACATTTCTCAGGCATTGTGCCCTGCGGAATTCAGGGACACGGCGTCACGAGCCTCGCCGATCTCGGCCTCACAGCGACGATAGCGGATGTGGACGTCGCCCTGCGCACAGCGTTCGAGTCAGTGTTCGGTCCCACAATCGACGAACCCGCCGATGCGGAGGCACAGCTGTGCCCTACGTAGAATTCCTGCCCCGCCCTGACCTCGCGCACATCGTGAAGTGCGTTTGGAACTACGAGTCCACAATCGGCGAACTCGACGGCAGGCCGGAGCGTATCGTGCCCGACGGCAATCCCGAGCTCGTCGTCCACTACGGCCATCCTTTCTCCGAAATCACCCCGGAGCGCGGCAAGCAGGCGCAACCGCGCGTCTTCCTCATGGGCCAGATGACCCGCCCCTTGGCGCTCGACCCGACACAAGGCGCGCCGGGCATCATGGGCGTGAGATTTCACCCGGCCGGCGTGCGCGCGATGATCGGCGCGTCGATGGATGAATTCACCGACCATCACTTGAAAGTCGCCGATCTCGCGCCGGCCGCCACGCAAACGCTGGTCGACCAAATCGCGAGCGCACCGAACGCGGCCTCGCGCGCCGCCGTTCTTCAAAGCTTCGTCGCCGACCGCGCCGCCCATCACGCGCGCTTTCAGGATACCGACGTCGCCCGCTGGACCGCGCGCCTCGCGCGCGCCAACGGCCGCCTCAGTGTCACCGATCTCGCGCGCGAAGCCGACCTGTCGCCGCGCCAGCTCGAACGCCGCTTCGCCACCCAAGTCGGCATCGCCCCGCGCCAGTACGCCAACGTCATCCGCTTTCGCTCAGTGTTCGACCTGTTGACCGGCGCCAGCAAACCCGACTGGGCGACGCTCGCCGCCGGCGCCGGCTACTTTGACCAATCTCACATGATCCGCGACTTTCAACGTTTCCTCGGCTGCTCGCCGACGGCCTTCCTCACACAGCTGCGCGGCCTCTCGGCTGTACTCGTCGGGCTCGACGAGGAAACGCCGTGTCGCGTTGTTACAAGACGGGGCCGGGCCAGTTAGCCAACCTGCGCCGACAAACCTTTCGGGGGAACATCGCCGTGAAGCGCCTGCCAGCATTCGCCGCCGCCTTGGCCATGACGTTGTCGACGGCCCACGCCGAAGACATCTGCGCATTGCCGAAATCGAACCCGGACATCGCCACGCTATCCTGGCTCGCCGGCAATTGGGTCCAAAACGGCAAGACGAGCATGGTGCGCGAACGCTGGGCCGGTCCTTACGGCGGCGTGTTGTTGGGCGTCGGCGTCACGACGCAAGGCGACGTCGCCAAATCCTTCGAGTTTTTCCGCATCGCCAAAACGCCGACGGGGCTCAGCTACTTCGCCAGCCCCAACGCTTCGCCGCCGACAGAATTCAAGGCGACTGAAATCTGCTCCGACAAGGTCGTGTTCGAGAACAAGGCCCACGATTTCCCGCAGCGCGTGATCTACACCAAAGGCGCAAACGGAACGCTGAACGCGCGCATCGAAGGCATACTGAAAGGTAAGCTGGAAGCCGAAGACTGGTCCTACCGCGCCGAGCGTTAGCGCAAACAAAGAGGGCCACCGACAAAGGTCGGCAGCCCTCTGTGGATCATGGCTCGAAGCGGTCTAGTGCTTTTGGCCCTGATCGTCCCGTTGCTTCTGATCTTTCTGCTTCTGCCCTTGGCCCGGCTTCATCTGATCGGCAGGACGCTTGTCGCCGCGCTTCTCAAATTCCTTCTCGTGACCGGGTTGCTTCGTCTTGTCCGGGAAGTCGCCCGGCTTCTGGTTCGGCACTTTGGTCGGATCGTCGGGAACATGGCTCGTATTCGATCTCCATGGCGCACGGCCGATTTGAAAACGAGCGGCATCGGATCGGGTTGCTGGTAACCGTCACGCTAACCAATCAAACCGTGGAACCGCCCTTGCTCTGCGCGCGTTTCAACCCCGGGAACCAAGTCGGCCGGCATTTGCGCCGGGCCGCTCGTGATTCATGGAGGAGTTAATCAAATGGTGCGACGGAAAAATGGCAGTGAAGTCGACGCGCGCATTCGCGCTCTCAAGGCCGACTTCGACGAGTTGCAGAAGGACATGCGCAAGCTTGCCGAAAGCCTAGGCGACGCAGCGACGAACGGCGTGTCCGAAATGGCTGGCTCTGCGCAGCGCGCAGCCAGCGACGCGGCTGAGCAGGTGGAACTCTACGCCGAACAGGGCGTCGACTCCGTTCGTGGTGCGATCCGCGAACAACCCTTCGCCGCCATCGCGCTTTCGATGGGCGCCGGCGCGCTCATCGGCTCGTTGCTTCGGCGCTAACGACAACCGCATGCGCATCGATGCGGAACTTTTGTTGAAGGCAGGCCTAGGCGTTACCGCGGTCGCACTCTTGTGGACCGCGGTCGCCTTTCTAGCCTTTGCCGGATACACGCTGCTCGTGCCGCTCACCAGCGTCGCGGCGGCTGCGGCCATCACGGGCGCAGCTATTCTTCTGATTTTAGGCATCGGCGTTCTTGTCTATCACCTGCGGACACGCACGCCCGTCACGCAAGCCCAGCCCTTGCCGGCCATGGCAAACGGCAACCTGGCCAACGCGTCGGTCGCCGCACTCGCACAACTTGCCAAGGATCATCCGCTGCTCGCGGTGGGATGCGCCACGATGCTCGGCATCGCCGACAACATGCGCGAAGCCGAACCTTTACGACGCAAGACACGCGATTGATCCGTTCAGGAACCAGTGACGCAACGCCGCGTTTAAAGACGGCAGCAGCGAAAAGCGCCGCACCAACCAACAGGAGTTCAGTCATGCCCACCCCCAGTGGTCACACGAGTGCCATCCGTGCATCGAAGGTTAAGGGAACATCCGTCTACAACACCGCCGGGGAGTCCATCGGTACGGTTGAAGACATCGTTCTGAACAAGCAGTCGAACGACATCATGTTCGCCGTTCTCGGCTTCGGCGGCTTCCTCGGGATCGGCGAAAAGTACCATCCGGTGCCCTGGTCGCTTCTCGACTACGACGAAGACAAGGGCGGCTACGTCGTCCCGCTGACGAAGGAAGTCCTCAAGGCTGCGCCGACATACGACCTCGACGACCTGACGAAGCATGACGGCCAGATCCGCGACAAGTCCTATGACTATTACAAGGTCGAACGCGACTGGAGCTGATGTTCTGAAAGCGAAATGACGATCATCACGCACAGGAGTAGCAAGTTATGACGACGACAATCACTAGCGTCTACGAAACATATCAGGATGCTATAGCGACCGTACGCGAGTTGCAGGCCGCGAACGTGCCGGACGAAGAGATCAGTGTCATCTCGAACCAGCCGGGCGGTCAGGACAGCGAAACGACCGAACGCATCGACAACAATATGGCCGAGACCGGCGCGGCTTCGGGCGCGGCGATCGGCGGAACGTTGGGCGGCGCGACCGGCCTGTTGGCCGCGCTCGGCACGTTCGCCATCCCCGGCATCGGTCCGGTGATCGGTGCGGGCTGGCTGTTGGCCACTAGCGTCGGCGCAGCCGTCGGCGCATCGGCCGGTGGCGTCCTCGGCGCCCTCATCGGCGCCGGCGTCAGCAAAGACCAAGCGCACATCTACGTCGAGAATTTGCGCCAGGGCGGCACGCTCGTCTCGGCGCGCGTCTCCGACGACCAGACGGAAGAAGTGCGTGCAATCATGGCCCGCCGCAAGGCAATCGACACGGCGCGCAACGTGCGCCGCGAAGAGACAGTGGTCATCGTTCCGCCCACGCCGTAACGCGGCTGAGGGCTGGGACCAACGCGCCGCGGGCACCAGACCGCGGCGCGTTTCTTTTTGCCTTATTGGAATTGCCTTAGGTCGGCGGTTCGTTCTCGGTCACGACCGCCGGCACCTGACGCGAGCGAACCGTCCGCTGACGCGGCACCCGCCACCACGCCGCCTTGCGAGCCTTCTCGTTCTCTTCCTGCTCGGCGAAGAAGCGTGCGCGCGGCGTCTCCGTCACTTCGTTGCTCGCCTCATGCTCGGCCAGCAACAGCACCGCAACCGGCTCAAGCCCCGGCACATGGCGCGCGACGGCGCTGAACAGGATCAACAGCGGCACCGCCACGATCGCCGCGAAAGGCCCCCACAGCCACAGGAAGAACGTGACCGTCAGGAAGATCGCGATGGAACTGACCGCCACCCGCCGCGAGACCAACCAGGGCGTCACCACATTGGACTCGATGAGGTTCAAAACGAACATGACCAGCGGCGCCATCGCCGCTTCGATCAACGTATTCGCCGTGGCCAATTGGACCACACCGCACAGGATCATCGTCCCGGTCGGCCCGATATAGGGAATGAAATTCGCGATCGCGAACACAAACCCCCACACCAGCGCATAGGGCACACCAAGCAGCGTGAAGACCACAGCCGTCGCCGCGCCCAGCCCGAAATTGATGCAGGCCACGACGAACAGGTAGTGCGAAACGTGAGAAAACGTCTCGTTCAGGATCCGCGCGACGCGCAACCGATTCACCCGGCTCTTCGGCAGCAAGATGATGCGCCGCCGGTAAGGCTCCCGCACCATGATCAGGAACAACGACAGCGCGATCACGTACAGCGTCTGACTGAGAATAAGCGGTGCCGACTGAAGTACGCTCATCGCCACAGGCTCAACAACCGTCACCTGCTGAGCGCCGCCTGGCGCCGGCGCCGGATTGGCCATTTCCTCAAACTTGTTCGACGCATCCCGGAAGCCCTGAAGTGATTCCTGTAAAGCCTGCGTCTTGCGCTCTATGGTCTGCGCAATCTGTGGCGCGTTCTCGACCCAATCCGAGATCCCGGGCGCAAGCGCAATCGCCCCGGCGATCAGCCCAGCCACCGCGGCCGCGACGACCAGCACCGCGGCCGCCGGCGTCGGCAATCCGAACTTCTCCAGCCAACTCACCACCGGGTTCAACGACAGCGCCAACACCAGCGCCACCACCGTCGGCACCAGCACAGGCTGCGCGGCCCACATCACGAAAACGCACGCGATAACGGCAAGTATGACCAGCGCGCGCTCGCCCATATGTGACACCGGCGGTGCAGCAGCAGCCGCAGCTGCGGCGGCCGACGCCTGCGCAGTCTTCTGCAAGTCCTGGTCGGCGGACTTCTGTTGTTGTGTTCGACGATCGGCCACGCGCGGCACCCATCCCGTTATCGGGATCCCGGCACATAGAACGCTTGTGGAACCACGGGGTTCCTTGCCACTCTCACGCAGCCTCAAGCAGAGAGTAACTATGGCGCCGCTCAACCCACGCACCGCGCTCAGCACCCACGACGTCACGAACCAACCGCCGCCGTTCGAGGACGTGAACATTTTCACGACCGACCGCGCACTGACGGATGCCGTCGAGCGCGAAGGCGCTAACGCACACGCGCCATCCCTCTCCACGTTCGGCGCACGCGTCGGCTCAGCCGAAGTCATTGCCTGGAGCTTCGAGGCCAACCGCAACGCGCCCGAGCTGAAGACGTTCGACCGCTACGGCCGCCGCATCGACGAGGTGAACTTCCACCCCGCCTATCACAAGCTGATGGAGGTGGGCCTGTCCGGCGGCTTCGCCTCCATCGCCTGGACAGCACAAACAGCCGGCCACGTCGCGCACGCGAGCGTCCTCTACATGATGGCGCAGATCGAGCAGGGCGTGTGCTGCCCGATGACGATGACCTATGCGGCGCTTCCCGCGCTGCGCCACCAACCCGAAATCGCCCGCACCTGGGAGCCGCGCATCAAAAGTGGCGTCTATGACGGAACCTCTGCCCCCGCATCACAGAAACGCGGTGCGACAATCGGCATGGCCATGACGGAAAAGCAAGGCGGCTCCGACGTCCGCGCCAACACAACGAAGGCGACGCCGACCGGCGACGGCGCCTACACGCTCAACGGCCACAAATGGTTCTGCTCAGCCCCGATGTGCGACGCATTCCTGACCCTTGCCTACACCGACAAGGGCCTAACCTGCTTCCTCGTCCCACGGTGGAAACCGGACGGCGAGCGCAATCCCATGCACATCATGCGCCTCAAAGACAAACTCGGCGACCGCGCCAACGCCTCATCTGAGATCGAATACCACGGCGCCTACGCCGAACGCCTCGGCGAAGAAGGCCGTGGCGTGAAGACGATCATCGAGATGGTCCACCACACCCGCCTCGACTGCACCGTCGCCCCCGCCGCCTACATGCGCCAAGCCCTCGCCCAAGCGCTCTGGCACACCTCGCACCGCACCGCGTTTCAGAAGAAGCTGATCGATCAACCGCTGATGTCGCGCGTGCTCGCGGACCTCGCGATCGAAAGCGAAGCCGCAACCACCTTAGCCTTCCGCATCGCCAGATCCTTCGACGAGTCGAACAACGAAGCCGCCGCTCTCTTCTCCCGCATCGCGACGCCGATCGGAAAATACTGGCTCAACAAACGCGTCGTGAATTTCGTCTACGAAGCGATGGAATGCCACGGCGGCGCTGGCTACGTCGAAGAGAGCGTCCTACCGCGCCTCTTCCGCCAATCACCCCTGAACTCGATCTGGGAAGGCTCCGGCAACGTCATCTGCCTCGACGTCCTGCGCGCGCTCGCCCGCGAGCCGCAATCAGCCGAGGCCCTCTTCGCCGAACTGGACAAGGCAAGAGGCACATACGCCGAACTCGACCGCGCCATCGACAAAGCCAGAGCAAGCGTCGCGACCACAACCGAATCCCAAGCCCGCCGCCTCGTCGAAACCCTGGCCCTTGCCCTGCAAGGCACACTGCTAGCGCGCCACGCGCCAAACGCGATAGCCGACGCTTTCGTCGCCACCCGCCTCGCCGAGGAACCCTGGCGCACCTACGGCGCCTTCGAAGTCACCATCGACGAACGCGCGATCATCACGCGCGCCATGCCGAACTAGCGCTGCAGCGCCGCTTCATATTCCTGCACGAACCGCCCAACGATATCGGCTGCGGACTCGACCTTCTGCACCAGATCAACGCTCTGCCCTGCCGACCACGTATCCTTCCAGCGCCTAAACGCAGCGTTCGGATCGCCGAAGTGCGGCGTCCCGGCATCCACCTTGTCCGGATCAATCCCGACCGCCTGCAGACTGCCCTTCAGCCAATTCGCGCGCACGCCGGTCACCGCCGCCGTCTGCACCAAATCCTCATGCGTCGACGAAATCAGCATCTGCTTATACGCATCCGGCGCCAGCGACTCTTTCGCCGCCACGAACGGCGTCCCGATATAGGCAAGATCGGCGCCCAGCACTTCAATCGCCCGCACCGCACGCCCCGTCCCAATCGCGCCACCGACGACAACCGGCCCCGGGAAAATCCCTCGCACCGCACTGACGAACGCAAACGGGCTTAGCTGCCCGGTGTGCCCACCGGCGCCGGCGCAGATCAGCACCAACCCGTCGACACCCGCATCAAGGGCCTTGCGCGCGAACGGCATGCTGATCACGTCGGCGAACACGATCCCGCCATACGAATGCACCGCCTCGATCACGCCCTTAGGACTGCCCAACGCCGTGATCACCAACGGCGGCTTATGCTTGACGATCAGCTCAAGTTCTTCCTTCAACCGCGGATAAGAATGATGCGCCACGATATTCAGCGCCCACGGCCGATCCGCCTGCGCCAGGGTATCGTTGATCTCGCTCATCCACTGATCGAGATCCTCCATCGTCCGCGCATTCGGCGCGGGAAACGCCGACGCCATCCCGGCCTTCGCCGCCGCGATCACAAGCTTCGGCCCCGATACCAGAAACATCGGCGCCGCGATCGCGGGAATCTTCAAACGTTCTTTGAATCCAATCCAAGCCGAGGCCATCAAAACCCTCCGATCTAAAGGATCAGGCCGCCGTCCACCGGGATCGTCTGACCAACCACATACGCCGCCAATGGCGACGCCAAAAACAACGCGACACCCGCCATATCGTCGGGCGTACCGAGACGCTTCAACGGAATGCCCTGCAAAGAGGCCTGCAGCCGATCCGGATTCTCGGTCGTAACCTTAGTGAGCTTCGTATCGACAAGCCCTGGCGCAATCCCATTCACGCGAATGCCGTCGCCCGCCCAAGCCTCAGCGAGAGTCCGCGTCAACCCGACAGCCCCCGTCTTCGACGCATTGTAGGCCGGATTACCGCGCGTCGAATGAAACGCCGCCGTCGACGACACGGTGATCAGCGAACCCTTCGCCGCCGCCAGCATGTCGTGAAACTTAATCGCGCACGCCATCAGGCTGTTCAGGTTCAAGTCCATCACCTTCCGGAACCCGTCCATCTGAAACTCGCCGCGCTTGTACAACACCGTGCCCTGGCTCAGCACCAGCACGTCGAGCGTTCGAAAATTCGGCCGCCACGTATCGACCTCGACGAAGTTCGACACGTCGAGCTGCGCGTAGTGCAGCCCCGTCAGATCCGATCCTTCATCGGCCCTGTAGTCCGACGCATGCGCGCGTGTGCCCCACACGTGCACCGTCGCGCCATGCCGGCGAAACCCGTGTGCAATCCCATTGCCGATACCACTCGACCCGCCGACGACGAGAACCGTCTTCCCCGAGAAGTCCAGCGGCTCAGTCATCGGTTCAATCCTTCGAACGCTCGACGTAGGAACCGTCTTCCGTGTTGACGACAACCTTCGTGCCCACACCGACATGCGGCGGCACCATCGTGCGCGCGCCGTTCGACAGCTTCGCCGGCTTGAACGACGACGACGCCGTCTGCCCTTTCACGACCGGTTCGGTCTCCACGATCTCGAGCACCACCCGCGACGGCAACTCGATCGCAATCGGCACGCCGTTGAACGTGCTCAGGGTCACTTCCATGTTTTCCTGAAGATAGGCTTCCTGATCGCCCAGAATATCCTTTGACACATGGATCTGATCGAAGTTGTTCGGCTCCATGAACACGAACTGCTCGCCGTCCTGGTACAGGTACTGATACGTGCTCATGTCGACGAACGCCTTTTCCAAGGAATCGGTCGTCTTATAGCGCTCGTTTACCTTCACACCGTCGCTGATCCGGCGCATTTCGATCTGCGTCGTCGGCGTGCCCTTGCCAGGATGGAAGTTTTCAGCTGTTAGAACGACGTACAGCTTGCCTTCCTTCTCGATGATGTTGCCCTTACGTACGTTGCTGGCAATGACGGAAACCACGCGAAACTCCTTCAGAAATAACGACGCCCGGTTCAGGCAGGCCTACAAGGGCCGGCGCGCCGGGCTCGGATTTGTGCGGGGTGATAGCAGCGCACGGGCCCGCCGCCAAGGTGGCACAAACGTGCGGTTTCTCCGGTGGTAACGCCCTCACCCTGGTGGTCCCCCGCACGCCACGCCGACCGCCGCCCGTTCCTGATCGCGCGCAACCGGATAAAGGCCGCCATCCGCCGCCATTTCGAGGCCGATGGCTTCACCGAAGTCGAATGCGCCGCCCTGCAAATTTCGCCGGGCAACGAGACGCACCTGCATGCCTTCGCAACGGAGCAGATCGGCCGCGACGGCACGCACGCCAAGCTCTACCTCCACACGTCACCCGAATTCGCATCGAAGAAGCTGCTGGCTGCGGGCGAGCAACGCATCTTCGACTTCGCCCGCGTCTTCCGGAACCGCGAACACGCCGCCGTCAACGTGCCCGAATTCACGATGCTGGAATGGTACCGCACGAACGAACCCTACGACGCCGTCATCGCCGACAGCATCAAACTCCTGTCGCTCTCGGTTCAAGCCGCAGGAACAACAACGCTCAGCTACCGCGGCCGCAGCGTCGACCCCGACGCCAAACCCGAACGCATCACGGTCGCCGCCGCATTCGAGCGCCACGCCGGCATCGACCTTCTCGAAACGCTGGACGCCGACACAGCGGACCGCGACGCACTGGCATCGCAAGCCAAGCCTGCCGGCATCACCATCGCCGACGACGACACCTGGTCCGACATCTTCAGCCGCATCCTTAGCGAGCGCATCGAACCGAACCTCGGCTTCAACGCCCCGACCATCCTGGACGAATACCCGCGCGTCGAAGCAGCCCTCGCCCGCGCCTGCGGACACGATCCACGCGTCGCCGAACGCTTCGAACTCTACGTGCTCGGCGTCGAACTCGCGAACGGCTTCGGCGAACTCACCGACCCGGTCGAACAACGCAAACGCTTCGAACACGAAATGTCGGAGAAAGAACGCATCTACGGCGACCGCTACCCGATCGACGAAGATTTTCTGGCGGCCCTAACCCACATGCCCCCCGCCAGCGGCGTAGCCCTAGGCTTCGACCGCTTGGCGATGCTGGCCACCGGCGCCCCACGCATCGAAGACATCCTCTGGACCCCACCAGCAGGACGCGCGACGTGAACAAGAAGATCGCAGCATCTGCTCTGCTCCCCTCGCCCTTCCGGAATCGGAAGGGAGAGGGGCCGGGGGTGAGGGATGGCCTCTTCCCCGCTCAAACACCGTCGCGCCCTGCAAATCCGTCTGCGCGAGAATCTAGCGTTCCATCTTGCTCAACGCCCATCCCTCACCCCCATCCCCTCTCCCTTCCCGAAATGGGAAGGGAGAGGGGTGGTTCATGCCCATGACCACACGCACGCTGCGCACGATCGATGATTTGTACGACGCGGGACTCATACTGCGCGCCGACGCACTCACCCGCGTCGCCGATCGTTACGCCGTCGCCATCACGCCCGCGATGACCGCACTCATCGATGCGTCCGATGCTTCCGACCCCATCGCCCGCCAGTTCGTCCCCGACATCCGCGAGTTGGAAACAGCACCCGGCGAAGACGCAGACCCCATCGGCGACAAGCGCCACAGCCCCGTCGAAGGATTGGTCCACCGTTACCGCGACCGCGTGCTGCTGAAGATCGTCCACGTCTGCCCGGTCTATTGCCGCTTTTGCTTCCGCCGCGAAATGGTAGGCCCCGGCCGCGAACCAGGCCTGTCGCCAACCGAACTCGACGCAGCGATCGCCTACATCGCAGCCCACGCGGAAATTTCCGAAGTGATCCTCACCGGCGGCGATCCATTCGTCCTCACCGCCCGCCGCGCCGCCGACCTGACGCAGCGCCTCGCCGCCATCGCGCACGTTAAGATCTTGCGCTGGCACACGCGCGTGCCCGTCGTCGATCCTGACCGCGTCACGTCGGATTTCATCGCCGCACTCAAATCGCCCAGTGCCGCAACCTATGTCGCGGTACACGCCAATCACGCCCGCGAGTTCACGCCCGCCGCACGCGAAGCCTGCGCCCGCCTCGTCGACGCCGGCATCCCAATGCTGAGCCAAACTGTGCTGTTGAAAGGCGTCAACGACGACGCCGATACGCTCGCCGACCTGATGCGCACCTTCGTCGAGAACCGGATCAAGCCCTACTACCTGCACCATGCGGACATGGCGCCAGGCACATCGCACTTCCGCACGACGATCGAACACGGCCAATCCCTGATGCGCGAACTGCGCCGCCGCGTTTCCGGCATCGCCTTACCGTCCTACGTGCTCGACATCCCAGGTGGCCACGCGAAAGCGAACCTCGAAACCTGCGACATCGAACGCACGCGCGACGGCGCGGTCCGCGTCCGTGACGACGAAGGCGCCTGGCACACCTACACAGGTTAGCTACTTCGGCGACACCCGCATATCGATCCGCCGCTTGTCGTCCAGGAACAGCTTCGCCGCCGCGATCACTTCCGCTTCGGTGATCGTGCCGTAGTCCTTCAACGCCGAACGCACGCGCTCCAGATTGCGCGGATCGGTTTGAATGTCGCTCAGCGCCTGGATCCAATACGCGTTGGTCGATTCCGCCGCATAGTGCTGGTACAGCACGGGCTTGCGCGCCCGCTCCAGCAAGTCCGCCGACAGCTCGCCGCCGCGCAGCTCCTTCGTGATCTCGGCCAGCGTCTCGAAGAACTTGTCCGCCTCTTCCGGCTTGGGCTCGACGCCCGCGAACATGTAGCCGAAGCCCTTGACCGACTTCGACGACCAGTACGAACCGAACGGCGTATACGTGCTGCCCTGCTTCTCACGCACCTCGTCGATGAGGCGCAGCTGAATGATCTCATTCAAGATCGCCACCGCACGATCGAGCCGCGTGTTGCTGAAAAGATCGGGCCCCGGCCACGCCGCCACAACGGCCGCCTGATCAGGCCGCCCCTCATGCTTGAAGTCCGCCCGCCCGCCCTTCGCGGGAAAGCTGACATTGCGCGCACCGTCGGGGATCTTGTACACGCCCTGCCGGGGCGGCAACGCACCGAACGTCTTAGCCGCCGCATCGATCGCAGCGTCGACCTTCACGTGGCCCACGATGGTCACCTCGATCGGCGCTTGCGCCAGCGATGGCGCGATGGCCGTCTTCACGTCCTCCATCGTAATCGCGCGGATGTCGTTGATATCCGGCGAAGCCCAGCGCGGATCGTTGCCGTGCACCAGCCCGGGCAACTCACGCGACAGCACGCCGGTGGCCGTTGTGTCCTGCTGACGCAACTGCCCCTCGCCTGCCGCTTGGATGCGCTTCAACCCATCCGGCCGATAGGCGGCGTCGGTAAAATACGCGGCCAGCACTTGCAGCTGCAAAAGCGTATCGCGCTCGACGGTATCGCCCGCGATCTGGAACACGTCTTCGTCGACATCCAGGAAGATGCCGGCGAAATGCCCGGGCTCCGTCTGCTCCAACTCGCCGATGGTGAGCCTGCCCAAGCCCCCCTCGACGAAGGCGAACGGCAGCGCCCACGCGACGCCGCGCTTCTTGGGCAGCGCCAGATAACCACCCGCCACGCGCACGACGACGCTGACCTTATCCTTCTCGAAATCGGTCGACTTCACGTTCAGCTTCACGCCGTTCGCAAACTTGACCAGCGTCGCGTCGATGTCCGCAACGGTCTTGCGCTCGGCCACCACGCCCTTCGTCCCGAAGTCGCGATAGGTGAACTCCTTGATCGAGTCCTTCGGCGGCGCGGCGACCGCGACCGCACGGCTCTGCGTATAGGCCTGCTTGATCGCGTCCTCGCCGCCGGCAATCGGCTGCGTCGTCGTCACGAAGACGACCGGTCCGCTGCCGCTGAACGTCGCCTTCATCGCGTTCGTCACGTCGGCGGCCTTCATGCCCGCAATCGACTGTGTGTAGAGCGCCAAGTCCGTCTGCGCATCCGTCGGCACGCGCCCGGCGTCCAGCGTCATCAGCAGCCAGTCCGCCATCTCGATATTCGACCGCGTCTTCGCGTTCGCAGCGACCAAGAGATACGGAGACTTCTGCTCCAACGCCTCGCGGGTCACCTCTGCCTGCTGCAGCCCATGCGTCAGCGCCCGGCGCAATTCCTGCTCCGCTGCAGCCAACCCCTTGGCCCAGCCGCCGGCGCGCGTGCGCACCGTCAGCGCCGAAACGATACCGCCACCCTGCACCACCTCACGCCCCACCCGCGCGTCGATAAAGGGCGCCTCCGGCGTGCGCGCCAGTTTGCTCAAGCGCCGGTTCAGCACGGTGAAGCCCACGATCCGCTGATGGATCTCACTACGCCGCGCCTTCTTGTCGCCGCGCGCATCTTCCGGCTGGACCCAGTTGACCGTGACGCTTTCCTCAAGCCCCGGCTGCACCGAATAGGCCGCGACCAACCCACGCTTGGCCGGCGCACCGAAATTCTCAGGCGGCGCCGCGGGCCCGGGCTGCGACCAGTCGCCGAACACGGCTTTGATCTTGGCCTCCATCATGACGGGATCGACGTCGCCCGCGACGACCAGCAACGCCCGCTCCGGCCGGTAGTGCCGCTCATAGAACGAGCGCAGCTGCGCCGGAGTGGCGTTCTTGATGAACTCGAGCTTCCCGATCGGAAACCGGTTCGGATACTTCTGGCCCGCAAACAGCGCATGCAGCTGCGCCAGGTTGGCCCGCATCCCCGGCGTATCGCGCGCGCGCTCTTCCGACAGAATAACGCCGCGCTCGCGCGTGATCGCATCGGCCGACAGCGTCAGCCGCCCCACGATCTCGCGCAGGATATTGAACCCGGTGTTCAGCGTGTCCGGCCGCGTGCTGGGCAAGGACAACGCAAAGGTCGTGTTGTCAAAGTCGGTGGACGCATTGGCGCTCGACCCGATCTGGATGCCCAGACGCTGCAGCGCCTTGAACATCTCGCCCTCGGGATAATTCTCCGACCCGTTGAACGCCATGTGCTCCAGAAAATGCGCTACGCCCAGTTCGTTGTCGTTCTCATGCAGCGATCCGGCGGCGATGCGGATACGCACCGTCACAGTCCCCTGAGGATTGGCGTTCGGCTTGATCGCATAGCGCATGCCGTTGGCCAGCACGCCGAAGCGGACAGTCGGATCGGGTTTGAGATCGCTCGCCTCAAACGGCCAAGGCGTCCGGGCAAACGCAACGGGCAACAGCGCAAAAGCCTGCACCGCCAGCACCAGGACCAACACGGCCACGGGCAAGCCACGAACCAAACGCAATCGCATGAAAACCCCTTGGGGTGAGAACGTGAGAAAACGATGGCCCACGGGACGGGGCCTTTGAGGCCACATTATGCCCATCCGCAAGCGCCGCGCACCATACAACCCCGTCACCCCCAAAACCGCCAAAAACCCAAACCACGGCGCGGTTCCAGCCGGATCTTCGCGACATCTCGCAGCAAATCGGTTTTCCACACAGCCACGCACAAGTGTCATCATTTCCAAGACGCACTGATTCGCATGACGCTCGGACGACATAATGAGCGCCCGAGACTGGAAGAGTCAGCGACGCCAAGAGCTTGGACCGCACACCTTCAGCGGACGGTCGATCGGACGAAAAAATCGCTCCCACCGAGAACGCTGTGGTGGAGTCGCAACGTCGCCGCCGAAGCGTCCGAAACGCACAGCGGCGTCCCCGCACTTTCCACAGATCCAGCCACAAGATATGGTGTGAACCCACGTCGATTAACACAAAACCTGTTGCTCGGAACAAAATCTAGGTACTAGATAACTGTCCCTGCTCGCCACCGAATTTGAGGCGCGGTCGGGGACCGAGCGCGGTGGTTTCTGGGTCGAAACGCGCATCAGTCCCACGACAGTCCCAACGGTCTCCGGTCGCTCGCAGGCACCTGTTGATCACGACGACTTGCCGAGAGGGGCTACACAGCATGCGCATCGACCGCGTCTTCACCGTTGAAGGGCAATCCGCATACGAAGGCATTCCGTTCCGCACGACCGCCAGCGAGATCCGCAATCCGGATGGCTCGGTGGTGTTCAAGCAGGACAACGTCGAAGTCCCCGAACGGTGGTCGCAAGTCGCCTCCGACGTGCTGGCTCAGAAGTACTTCCGCAAAGCGGGCCTAGCCGCGCGCTTGAAGCCGGTCGCTGAAGACAACGTCCCCGAGTTCCTCTGGCGCAAAGCCCCCGACGAAGCCGCGCTCGCCAAGCTTGACGGCGAGCCGAAGAACGTCGGCGAACACAGCGCCAAGCAGGTCTTCGATCGCCTGGCCGGCACCTGGGCCTATTGGGGCTGGAAGGGCGGCTACTTCGACGGCGAACGCGACGCGCAGGCCTTCTTCGACGAAATGCGTTACATGCTGGCGACCCAGATGGCGGCGCCCAACAGCCCGCAGTGGTTCAACACCGGCCTGCACTGGGCCTACGGCATCGACGGCCCCGCGCAAGGTCACCACTACGTCGACCACTGGACCGGCGAACTCACTGCCTCGGCCAGCGCCTATGAACACCCGCAGCCCCACGCCTGCTTCATCCAGGGCATCAAGGACGACCTGGTGAACGAAGGCGGCATCATGGACCTCTGGGTCCGCGAGGCGCGTCTATTCAAGTACGGCTCCGGCACCGGCTCCAACTTCTCGGCGCTGCGCGGCGGCAACGAGAAGCTGTCGGGCGGCGGCAAGTCGTCGGGCCTGATGAGCTTCCTGAAGATCGGCGACCGCGCGGCCGGCGCCATCAAGTCGGGCGGCACCACGCGCCGCGCGGCGAAGATGGTCATCGTCGATGCCGATCACCCCGACATCGAAAAGTTCGTCGACTGGAAGGTCATTGAGGAACAGAAGGTTGCGGCTCTCGTCGCCGGCTCCAAGCTGCTCTCGAAGCACCTGAACCTGATCATCAAGGCCTGCGTGAACTGCAGCGCCGAGGGCGACGCCTGCTTCGATCCGCTGCAGAACCCGGCGCTGAAGCGCGAGATCAAAGCGGCGCGTAAGGCCGCGATCCAAGACAACGCCATCCAGCGCGCGATCCAATTCGCCCGCCAGGGGTACAAGGCGCTCGACATCCCGGTTTACGACACCGATTGGGACGGCGAGGCCTACTACACCGTCTCGGGCCAGAACTCGAACAACACCGTGCGCGTCACTGACGACTTCCTGCGCGCGGTCGAAACCGATGGCGAGTGGAAGCTGACCCGCCGCACCGACGGCAAGACGCACAAGACGCTGAAGGCCCGCGGCCTCTGGGATCAGATCGCCGAAGCCGCCTGGCAGTGCGCCGACCCCGGCATCCAATTCCACACCACGGTCAACGACTGGCACACCTGCCCGGCCTCCGGTCCGATCCGCGCCAGCAACCCGTGCTCGGAGTACATGTTCCTCGACGACACGGCGTGCAATCTCGCGTCGCTGAACTTGCTCGCTTTCCGCAAGCAGCTGTCGGACGGCTCGCAGTACTTCGACGTCGCCGCGTATGAGCACGCCGTCCGCCTCTGGACGATCGTCCTCGAAGTGTCGGTGATGATGGCGCAATTCCCGTCCAAGGAAATCGCGCAGCTCTCCTACGAGTACCGCACGCTCGGCCTCGGCTACGCCAACATCGGCGGCCTGCTCATGTCATCGGGCATCGCTTACGACTCGAACCAAGGCCGCGCGGTCGCCGGCGCACTCGCCGCCCTTATGACGGGCGCGTCGTACGCCACGTCGGCCGCGATGGCCCGCGAACTCGGCGCGTTCAAAGGCTACGCCAAAAATGCGGAGCACATGCTCCGCGTCATCCGCAACCACCGCCGCGCCGCCTTCGGCGCCGTCGATGGCTACGAGAAGCTCTCCACGAAGCCCGTGCCGCTCAACGCCATCGACATGCCTGCCACGGGCTTCGAAGGCCTGGTCGACCGCGCCCGCGGTTCGTGGGACGAAGCCTTGGCGCAAGGCGCGCTCTACGGCTACCGCAACGCCCAGACGACCGTCATCGCGCCGACCGGCACGATCGGCCTCGTCATGGACTGCGACACGACGGGCATCGAGCCCGACTTCGCGCTCGTGAAGTTTAAGAAGCTCGCCGGCGGCGGCTACTTCAAAATCATCAACCAGTCCGTTCCGGAAGCGCTGAAGGCCCTCGGCTACAGCTCATCGCAGTCGGAAACGATCATCAACTACGCGGTCGGCCGCGGCACCCTAAAGGGCGCGCCGGGCGTCAACCACGAATGGCTGAAGCTGAAAGGCTTCGGCGACAAGCAACTCGAAGCGATCGAAGCCTCTCTCGCGACCGCTTTCGACATCTCCTTCGTCTTCAACCGCTGGACGCTCGGCGACGAGTTCTGCGTGAAGACGCTTGGCCTTGCGCCTGAACGCCTCGATGCACCCGATTTCAACCTCCTCCAAGAAGTCGGCTTCACGAAGGCCGAGATCGACGCCGCAAACATCTACTGCTGTGGCGCCATGACGCTCGAGGGCGCCCCCCACCTGAAGGACGAGCACCTGCCCGTCTTCGATTGCGCCAACCCGTGCGGCAAGCTCGGCAAGCGCTCGCTCTCGGTCGACAGCCACATCCTCATGCTGGCCGCGGCGCAGCCTTTCATCTCCGGCGCGATCTCGAAGACGATCAACATGCCGAACGCCGCAACGGTGAAGGATTGCGCCGACGCATACATGAAGTCGTGGAAGCTGGCGTTGAAAGCTAACGCCCTCTACCGCGACGGCTCGAAACTCTCGCAGCCGCTGGCCTCGTCCATCCTGGTCGGCGACGACGAAGAGGACGATCTGCTCGAACAGCTGCCCGAAATGGCGCAGGGCGCCCGCGCGCAAGCGATGGCCGAACGCGTCGTCGAACGCATCGTTGAGATCACCAAGCGCGATCGCGAAAAACTGCCGCACCGCCGCAAGGGCTACACGCAGAAGGCCACCGTCGGCGGCCACAAAGTGTACCTGCGCACCGGCGAATACGACGACGGCCGCATCGGCGAAATCTTCATAGACATGCACAAAGAAGGCGCCGCCTTCCGCAGCCTGATGAACAACTTCGCCATCGCCATCTCGATCGGCCTGCAATACGGCGTACCGCTGGACGAATACGTGGAGGCCTTCACCTTCACGCGCTTCGAACCGGCCGGCATGGTCACGGGCAACGACTCGATCAAGAACGCGACGTCGATCCTCGACTACATCTTCCGGGAACTCGCGGTGTCGTATCTGGGCCGCAACGACTTGGCTCACGTCGTGCCCGGCGGCGACGGCCTTGAAGTCGGCGGCGGCGACGGCGAAGGCAAGCGTCCACCGCAGCCGGCCCAAAACCCAGCACGCATCGTGTCGTCGGGCCTCGTCCGCGGTCAGGTCCCGCAGCAGCTCGTCGTCGTCGAAGGCGGTCAACTCGCTCGCGCCGAAACCACGATGCTTGCGGCCACGCTGCGCACTACCACCAGCGAGATCGCGCTCGAAACCCAGACGCGCCGCGTCGCCGGCAACCCGGTCGCGCAAGCGATCGAGATCGTCGAACGCGAAGTGCAAGTTTCGACGCACGCCTCACGCGCCCGCAAAGTCGCCGAAGCCCGCATCAAGGGCTACGAGGGCGACGCCTGCAGCAACTGCGGGAACTTCACCTTGGTGCGCAATGGAACGTGCCTGAAATGCGATAGCTGCGGCACGACCACAGGCTGCAGTTGATAAGTCGGCGCGGGCAGAGGGAGTTCGGGAACTCCTTCTGCCCGCGACTCGTTTGGTGACCTTGCAGCGTGCCGTTTGGGCCTTTGCAGGGCGGGGTAAAACAAAAAAGGGACGACAATGATCATCTGCTCGAAGCACGAAGGAAACGGCACCTATCGCGAGTTCATTCTCGACGACGCCGAACTTGGCGAAGAAGTCGCCGTGAAGACCCACATCGCACATCGCACCGGTGACGACGTCGTCGCCGACGACTGGACGGAAGCCGGCGTCATCATGCGCGCTCCCGAAGGCCTCAAAGCCGCCGTCCGCGGCCGCTTCGGCAAAACGGGCTTCAAAAAGCTCGACGAACTCTTCTCAAACGAAGTCGCCGCCCTCCAAGCGATCGCGGTCAACTACGAACCGATCCCGCTGCAGAACTAATCCCCCGCTCAAGACGCATGCGAGCCCGGCCCTGGTGACCCGGGCTCGTTTCGTTAGACACGCCACGTCAAATTGGCTAAGGCAATGCGCGCCAACCGCTGCCACGAAGGCATCTCGGTGGCCGAAAACGTATCCACCGCCACACGCCGCGCCAACGTCGCCGCAGCCAAGGCCGGCATCGCCATCGTCGGAAAGCGCGTGCGGTTCAACGCACCCAGTTCTATTCGCGCCCACGCCCGCATCCGTTCAAACACCGGCAGAAGCGCTGCAGCACGCTCGCGTCCGGTGAAGAAGTCCTCAGCGTTGACGCCGGCATCGGCGAGCCACAACACCGGAAACCGGCACCGCCGCCGCGCCGCAAACGCCGCCGCGTCATTCAAGTGCCCGGCAAGCACGATCGCAGTCCCCGCATGGCCCGCCGCCACGTCTGCGCGATCGCCCGCCCCCAGCACCCGCGCGGCTAGCTGAACGACCGCACCGCCGACCGTCAATGCGTGCGCTTTCATGGCCGCCTCATCATCGAACGGCGTTTCTTCGAGATCCAACGCGCGCGCATCGAGATACCGCTCGAAAAGCTCCCGCGGCAAACCATGCGCACGCGCCGCCTCGGCCAAGGCTGCAGGCACCGGCGCCACCACCGACCCACCGGCATAGGTCGCCGCAATCTGCTCCCGCCACCACGCCAGCCGGATGTGCCCCGCCATCGGCTCGCGCACGGTCAAGCCTATGCGCGACACCTCATGATCGAACGCATAGAGCGCGAGCAACGAGCGCCGCCGCGCAGCCGGCGCGAAGAAGGTCGCGACATAGCGGTCGGGATCGCCGGCAGCGACGACCTCCTCGACATGCTTCCAAACCGCCTCGTCCACGAGAAGCCTACCAAAGAAAATGGGGCCGTGCGAAACGCACAGCCCCACGAAACAAACGTCGCTGATGCCTTAACCCAAGTGCCCGCGCGCAACCATGCAAAACAGCATTGGCACCGACAGCATGAAGTTCGTCCGCGAGAACAGCATCGCCGTACGGCCCGCCGCCGCCTTTTGCTCTTTGGTTAGGTCCGGGAACTTGTTGTCGATGTTCAGCGCCTTCTGCTGGTTCGGCCAGATCACGAACCAAACGTTGAACCACATGATCGTGCCCAGCCACATGCCGATGCCGATCAAGGTCGTATACGGATCGAACCCGCCGACGACGCCAAGCGTCAACGCGTTGAGCAAATAGTCGAGCAGAAACGCCAGGATGAGACCGGTCACGATCGTCCCCATGGCCGCCCAGCGGAAGTACCAAAGCGCTTCCGGTGCGATGACCTTCGTCACCGCCGGCTTCTGCTCGTCCGGGATCTTCGGCATCGACGGTATCTGAACGAAGTTGAAGTAGTAGAGAATCCCGATCCACAAAATGCCGAACAGCACGTGCAGCCAGCGGAACATGAACTGCCAGAATCCAGGACCGGTCAGCGTCTCAACGACATTCGACGATCCGCCGACAAGCACGAAAATAACAAACACGAGCGCCGCGAGAACAAAGCCCGCGATGAACGTATTGCGCATGTTGCTCAGTAAGGCCGCCATGACCCTCAACTCCCCTCAGAAAGTCCGACTCAATTGCCGGTTCAGTGAAGAGTATATTTTGTCCGCAGGTCAATCGACCTGCGGCTAAAACCCAAATCCCAGCAGGGGCTTACGGCGCCTCAAATGGTAAGCGCCGTCCGCCGCTTGGCCTTCAGCCACGTCACGACCTGCAGCCGGGTCACGAAAATCGATGTGAAAAACGACGTGATCACGCCCAAAACGAACACGACTGCGAACCCGCGAACCGGTCCGCTGCCCACCGCGAGCAATATGAGACCGGCCAAAACGTGGGTCGCGTTGGCGTCCATGATCGTCGACATGGCGCGCGAGAACCCGGAGTCGATCGCCGCCATCACGGACTTGCCGTTCGCCTGCTCCTCCCGGATGCGCTCATAGATCAGCACGTTGGCGTCGACCGCCATACCCATGGTCAGCACGAAGGCCGCGATACCCGGCAACGTCAGCGTCGCGCCGATAGCCGTGATGATCCCTAGCAGCAGGATCATGTTCATCAGCAACGCGATATCGGCCAGCAAGCCGAACAGCCGGTACTGCAGCAACATGAACCCTGCAACCAGAATCAACCCGCCCGCCGCCGCATACTGGCCGGCATCGATGGAGTCCTGACCGAGTTCGGCGCCGACCGTCCGCTGTTCGACGGCGGCGAGCGCCACGGGCAACGCGCCCGAGTTCAACAGCACGGCCGTCTCATTCGCCTCTTCGATCGTGAAGTCGCCTTCGATCTGCCCCGACCCGCCGAGAATGGGCGAGCGAATATTCGGCGCCGTGATCACCTTGTTGTCCAGCACCGCCGCAAACCGGCGGCCGACATTGTTCTTGGTGATTTCCGCAAAGCGGCGCGCGCCGACCGGATTGAATTCGAACTGAATGATCGGCATCTGCGTGCTCGAATCGAACGAGCCCATCGCTTTTTTGAGCATGTCGCCCGCGATCACGACGCGCTCCTTGATCACGATCGGCGACGTCCGCGCGTTCGCCCCGCGGCCCAGCGTCTCCTCCAAAAGCTTCGTACCCGGCGGCAGGCGCCTGGCCTCGATGTCCTGCGGCGAGACGGTGTCGTCCACCATATGAAACGTCAGCTTCGCCGCGGTGCTGCCCAGCTTAATGATCTTGGCCGGATCGTTCTCGCCCGGCACCTGCACGATGATGCGCTCGCTGCCCTGCGGCTGGATGGTGACTTCCTTGGTGCCGTCCGGGTCGATGCGCTTGCGCAGAATCTCAACCGATTGCGCCATCGCGCTGGAGCGAATTTGCTCGCGCCCCGCGTCCGTCATGGTCAGCGCCGCCGTGCCGTCGGGATTGACCCGCACGTCGTAGTCGGACGCGCTGACGCCGGTGAACGACGCCCCGGCAGGCTGCGCCAACCCGCGCAAGATTGTCCGCGCCTCTTCAATCTTTGCCGTATCGACACGAACCGACACATGATCGGGCGACGCCGACAGTCCGGTGTACGTAATGCGCGCCTTGCGCAAAGCCGCACGCACCTCATCCACCAGACCCTGCAACCGGTCCTTCACGCCGTCCGCGACCTGCGCCTCGAACAGCACGTAAGACCCGCCCTGAAGGTCGAGGCCCAACGTTACCGGCTTATGCGGAATGATGGGAAGATTAGCGCCGAGCCACGTCCGCCACGAATGCGGCATCGCATTCGGGGCCGCCGTTAGCAGTCCGAACAGGCAAACGCCCAGAATGAGAATGATCTTCCAAGGCTGAAAGATAAGCATCGCGTCGGATCCGGCCTATTTCTTGTCGTCGTCGTTTTTGGATTTGTCCGACACAGCGGTGGGTTCACCCTTCGATCGCACGTCGGCGATCGTGCCCTTAATGACCTTGATGCGCACGTCTTCGGCGATCTCGACCAACACTTCGTCGTTCTCAAGAACCTTGATGACCTTGCCGACGATGCCGCCGCCGGTCACCACGATGTCGCCGCGCTTGACCGCGGCGACCAGCGCCTGATGCGCCTTCACGCGCTGCTGCTGCGGACGCAACACCAGGAAGTACATGATGCCGATGATCAGAAACAACGGGACCAGCTGCACGAAGAAGTCGCCGGCGCCGGCGGAAGGCGTTGCGGCGGCCTGGGCGAAGGCGGGCGAAATCCACATGAGGCGGCGGTCCGTTAACTTTCTTGAGTAGGGGGAGCGGCTTAGCGCGGGCCGGACTATAGCTGGGGGCAATCCCAATGCAACCAAAGGCTCAGCGCCATCTGGTCCTACCCGCGCCCTTCCTGTAGTCAGAGCCGATGACCACGGATTTGGCCCTTTTGGAGCGAATCGCACGGGCCCTAGAACGCCTGTCGCCTGCAGCCGCGGAACCACCCGATTGGCAAGCCGCCGAAGGCTTCATCTGGGATCCTGCCCGCCAAGCGCTCCAGCCGCTGAAACATATCGCCCGCGTACCGCTGCCCCTCCTCAAAGGCATCGACCGCCAGCGTGACCAACTGATGGCGAACACCGAACGCTTCGCGAAGGGCCTACCGGCAAACAACGCGCTCCTTTGGGGCGCACGCGGCACCGGCAAAAGCGCCGTTGTCAAAGCGGTGCACGCGGCGGTGGCCGACCAGTCGAAGACGCCCCTCAAACTGATTGAGATCCACCGCGAGGACATCGCGACGCTGGGCCAACTACTATCGCTCATCGCAAGCGCCCCCGTCCGCACGGTACTTTTCTGCGACGACCTCTCCTTCGACGCCAACGACGCGGCGTATCGTCCGCTGAAGACCGTCCTCGAAGGCGGCATCGCCGGACGCCCGGAGAACGTCGTCTTCTACGCGACGTCGAACCGCCGCCACTTGATGCCGCGCGAGATGATCGAAAACGAACGCTCGACCGCCATCCACCCCGACGAAGCCATCGAAGAAAAAATCTCCCTCTCCGACCGCTTCGGCCTGTGGCTCGGCTTCCACAACGTCGCGCAAGCCGACTACCTCGCTATCGTGAGCGGCTACGCAAAACACTTCGGTCTGAAGATCGCACCCGCCGACCTCGAACGCCGCGCCCTCGAATGGTCGATGACGCGCGGCAGCCGCTCTGGCCGCGTCGCCTGGCAGTTCATTGAAGACTTGGCCGGCGAATTAGGTCAGCGGCTCGCGGTCGCGCGCGACAAGTGACGGTTGGGATCGATCGCCCGGTCGCCCTTGCGGATTTCGAAATGCAACTGCGGCCGGTCTACGTCGCCCGTCGCGCCGACGAGAGCGATCGTCTGCCCCTGCCGCACGCTGTCGCCGCGCTTCACCATCAGCTTCTTGTTGTGCGCATAGGCGGTCACGTACCCGCTTGAATGGCGCACGAGCAGAAGATTGCCGTACGCTACAAGTTCATTGCCCGCATAGACGACGACGCCGCTATCGGCCGCCTTCACCGGCGAACCCGGCTCGGCCGCGATGTTGATGCCGTCGTTATGAACGCCTGAGTTCCGGCGCCCGAACGGCGAAATGATCTTGCCCTCAAGCGGCCAGATGAATTTGCCCGTTGCCTGATCCGCGTCGGTGAGCTCGATTTTGCGCTTCGGCACGATCGGGTCGGCCGTCGCAACCGGATCGGCCTGCGGCGCTTCGAAAAACTCCGGCCCGCCCTGACCGTCGAGAACCGGCTTCGCCCGCGGCTTGCCCATCGCATAGTACCGCGCGCCCGCGAGACGCGGATCGGGGTCGCCGCTTTCCACCACGGTCGCCGTTCTGGTCGGCGGCAGCTGCGACACCTTCACCGGCGTCACTTGCGCAACGGAACGCGTCGCGCGCAGGCCCACATCACGCGAACCCGCGTAGGGAATAGCAATGCGCTGTCCTGGATAAAGAGAATCCGGTGCGCCGATATCGTTGGCATCGACGATCGCTTGACGCGACACGGCATAGGCGCGCGCGATCGAACTAACCGTCTCGCCGGGCGCCACGACATGCATGGCCGACGGCGGCAGAACGAGCCGCTGTCCGCGCGTCAGCTGATAGGGCTCCCGCAGGGCATTGGCGTCGATGATCGATTGTGAAGACAGGCCGTAGCGACGAGCGATGTTGGCGACCGTATCGCCGCGCTGAACGAGCACGACAGTCACCGGTCGCGCAGCCGGCCGCATATTGGTCAGCGGCGCGCGCGCATGATCCATGTCGACGGTCGCACATCCGCTCGTCGTACCAAGAAGCAACGCCGCGACGAGAGTCTGCACCGTCTGCTCGGCACGTTTGCGGTCTGAGCGACGATTGCGCGGTTCACCCGTCCGCTCCATCACGCTTTGCCACGCCTTCCAACAAGGGCACGAACTTCACGGGCAGCAGATCCGTGCTCTGAAAACCTTGCGCCGTCCGTCTTATGCGGACTAGCACCTGCCCATCGACACCTCGATCAATTGGAATAACAATGAGTCCCTTAATATTCAGTTGATTTAACAATTCTTGCGGCGGATTTTCGCGCGCGGCGGCCGTCACGATGATGCGGTCGAAGGGCGCCTGCCCCGGCCAGCCGCGCATGCCGTCGCTGACCCGCACGTCGACGTTGAAGAGCTTAAGTTTCTTAAGACGTTCCTGCGCCAGCTCCGCCAAACTCGCGTGCCGTTCGATCGTGTAGATCCGTCGCGCGAGCTTCGCCAGGATCGCCGTCTGATACCCGGTGCCGGTGCCAACCTCCAGCACGCGCAGCGAAGGCTTCAGCTCAAGCGCTGCCGTCATGTAGGCAACGACATAAGGCTGACTGATCGTCTGCCCCGCATCGATCGGCAGCGCCACATTGTCATACGCGCGGTCCTGAAACACCGCCGGCACGAACAGCTCCCGCGGCGTCGTCTCCATCGCCGACAGAACCTCGGTATCCGTAATCCCTTGTCGGCGCAGCTCCATCAGAAGCTGAATCATCCGCACGTCGGTATGCATTCGGCGCCTCGCGGGGCTCTTGGGCGCGTTAGTTGATCTTGGGCGGCGCGCCGGGAATATGCTGTGCGAGCGCCTTGCGCGCCCGCTCTTCCGTTAGATTCAAATGCAAAGGTGTTACTGAAATACGACCATCGTAGATGGCGCGCAGATCCGTACCCTCAGGCGGGTTGCTCCGCATCCGCGTAAACCCGAGCCAATAGTAAGGGTTCCCACGCACATCCATGCGCTCAATAATATTCGCCTGAGACTGATCGCGCTTACCCTGCGACGTCACTTCGACCCGTTCGACCGATTCCGGCAGCGCATCCGGGAAGTTGATGTTGATCAGCACGTCCTTCGGCCAACCCACTTCCAACAGTTTGCGCACCAACCACGGACCGTGATACGCGGCGCACGCCCACGTCACCGGCCGTCCGTCTTCAAACCCGTACGTCTGGCTGAGCGCAATTGACGGAATGCCAAGCCCCGTGCCCTCCATGGCCGCCGCGATCGTGCCGGAATAGGTCACGTCGTCGGCCATGTTCGCGCCGCGGTTCACGCCCGACAGTACAAGATCCGGCCGCTTGTCCTTCAAGACCTGCGTCACGCCCATCAGGACAGAGTCCGTCGGCGTCCCCTGCACGGCATAACGCCGGTTGCCGACCTGCCGCAGACGCAAAGGCAGCGTCAGCGTCAGCTTGCGCGACGCCCCGCTCTCTTCGCTCTCCGGCGCCACGACCCAAACGTCATCCGAGATCGACGCCGCGATCTTCTCCAGAACCTCAAGCCCCGGCGCGTTAATGCCGTCGTCGTTCGACAACAGAATCCGGATCGGAAGCTTGTCTTCGTTCTTACGCACCATGAGCCGCAATGACCTCGACGCCGCCCATGTATGACTTCAGGACGTCGGGTACGGCGATCGACCCATCCGCCTGCTGATAATTCTCAAGCACGGCAACCAGCGTCCGCCCGACCGCAAGTCCCGATCCGTTCAGCGTATGAACGAACCGCGTGCCCTTCGCATCGCCGGCTGGGCGGTAACGCGCATCCATGCGCCGCGCCTGAAAGTCCCCGCAATTTGAACAGCTGGAAATCTCGCGAAACGCATTCTGTCCCGGCAGCCAAACCTCGATATCGTAGGTCTTGCGGGCAGAGAAACCCATGTCGCCCGTGGACAGCACCATCGTGCGATACGCAAGACCCAGCCGCTTCAACACCTCTTCTGCGCACGACACCATACGTTCATGCTCGGCATCGGAATTCTCCGGCGTCGTGATCGACACGAGTTCAACCTTCGAAAATTGATGCAAACGGATCATGCCGCGCGTGTCTTTGCCCGCAGCACCCGCCTCTGACCGGAAACACGGCGTCCACGCCGTAAACCGCATCGGCAATTGCGCCTCGTCCAAGATCGTCTCGCGCACCTGATTTGTGAGCGGCACTTCCGACGTCGGGATCAGCCAATAGCCGTTCGTCGTTCCGAATTGCTCCTCGCGAAACTTCGGCAGCTGCGCCGTACCGAACATCGCCTGATCGCGCACCAGAAACGGCGGCACTACTTCCTGATACCCGAACGTCTCCGTATGCAGATCGAGCATAAAATTCGCAATCGCGCGCTCAAGCCGCGCCAACGGCCCGCGCAACAGCACGAACCGCGCACCCGACATCTTCGACGCCGCGTCGAAGTCCATCAGCTTCAACGCTTCGCCAAGATCGAAGTGCTGTTTGGGCGCAAAATTCGTCGACCGCGGAGACCCCACGCGCCGCGCTTCCTTGTTCGCCGTCTCGTCAGGCCCATCCGGCACATCGGCTGCGGGCAAGTTCGGGATCGTGCTGAGCAACTCGTTCAGCGCCTCTTCCGACTCGCGCACGCGCAATTCGGTCGCCGGAATTTCGTCCTTCAAACGCGCGACATCGGCCATCAACCGCTGCGCCTCGGCCACATTCTTCTGCGCCTTGGCTTGCCCGATCTTCTTCGACGCGTCATTCCGCAGCGACTGCATGTCTTGTAGCTTCTTCGTCGCGTCGCGCCACGCCTGATCGATGTCCAGAATCTGCCGCGACAGTGCCGACAACCCGCGGCGGCCGAGACCCTCATCGAAGGCGGCAGGATTTTCGCGGATGAATCGAATGTCGTGCATGACGAAGCGGCCTAAGTTGGAGGGCGCTTCTTAACGGCGAACGGCCCAGGCCACAACGGGGCTAAACGGCGCTTTCCGCCCTTTTGGCCTCATCCGCCCGCTGCTTTTCGATCAACTGGACGCTCCAGATCGACGCCTCGAAGAGGATGATCAAGGGAATCGCCAGGGCAAACTGGCTGATGATGTCCGGGGGCGTCAGAACCGCCGCGACGACAAAAGCGAACACGATCGCATAGCGCCGATTGCGCTTGAGGAAGTCCGACGTGACCAAACCCACGCGCCCCAGAAGCGTCAACAACACCGGCAACTGAAAACTCAAACCGAAGGCGAAGATGAAACTCATCACCAGATCGAGATAGTCGGAAACCTTCGCCTCAAGCTGAATGGGCAACGACCCCTGCCCGCCCGGCGTCTCGAACCCGAGGAAGAAGTGGATCATCACCGGCATCAGCCCGTAATAGACGAGCGCCGACCCCATAATGAACAAAATGGGCGTCGCAAAGAGGAACGGAAGAAACGCACGCCGCTCGTCGCGATACAAACCTGGCGCCACAAACATCCAAACCTGCGAAGCGATAATCGGAAACGAGATGCACAGCGCGCCGAACCCGGCGACCTTGATGTAGGTGAAAAACGTCTCGTAGAGCGCGGTGTAGATCATCCGCCGGCCTGGCTGCCCTTCAAGCGCCACAGCCAACGGATGCGTCAGGAACGCGTAAATCTGTTCGGCAAAGAAATAGCAACCGACGAACGCAACGACGAAACCCACCAGCGACCACATCAACCGCTTGCGCAGCTCGATCAAATGATCGAGCAACGGCGCGCGGGACGCCTCGATATGCGCATCGTCGTCAGCAGGCTTGCTCATGGGGGCGGCGGATCGGCGAGCGGTTTGTCGGTGTCGGGCGGCGGCACGGCAGGCTCGACCTTCTTCGGTTTGGGCGAATGGCCCGCCATCAATTCGTCTTCGATCCCGTCGAGTTCGGGCGGCCGCGCCATCTCGTTGAACTCGCGCTTCATGTCCTCGACTTCGGATTCGCGCATCAGTTCGTCGACGTGCCCCTGGAATTCGCGCGCCAGCGCCCGCGCCTTGCCGACCCACTGGCCGACCGTGCGAAACGCTTGCGGCAAATCCTTAGGTCCGATCACCAGCAACGCAACGATGCCGATGACCAGAAGCTCGCTCCAGCCGATGTCGAACATGCGCTGATCGCGCCTCTAGTTCTTGACGCGCTCTTTCTCGGCGGCGTCCTTCTGTGCCTGCTCAATCGGCTTCTCGTCTTCCGCGAGACCCTTGCGGAAGCTTTTGATGCCGCGCGCAACGTCGCCCATAATCTCCGAAATCTTGCCGCGGCCGCCGAACAGGATGAGCACAATCACCCCGACGACGAGCCAGTGCCAAATCGACATGCCACCCATGTTTTGATCCTTCAAAGCCGTCCCTGCATCCGCCGTCGGATGCAATTAACCGGCCGCTTGCCCCAATTGTCCCAAATGGTGCACCCGGGCGCAATCGACCAGACCAGGCATGCTGAAATTGACGGTAAAACGGCGGGGCTCCGCCCTACGCATCCTCACCTTTCGGGTCCGGTGTCTCAGGTTCGAACGTTTCGCCGGTGTCGTTGATGTCCAGCGGGTCCTCGTCCATGGCCAGCGAGTCGCTGGGTGAGGGAACGCCAAACCCGACCGGAATGCGCCCTTCGAGCACACCCGCGGCCCGCAATTCGTCGAGCCCCGGCAAGTCCGACACCTTGTCCAAGCCGAAGTGCAAAAGGAAGTCGTCGGTCGTGCCATAGGTGACAGGCCGCCCCGGCACCCGCCGCCGCCCGCGCATCTTCACCCAACCAAGTTCCAGCAGGATGTCGAGCGTGCCCTTGTTGATCGTCACGCCGCGAATCTCTTCGATCTCCGCCCGCGTCACCGGCTGGTGATAGGCAACGATCGCCAGCGTCTCCATCGCCGCTCGCGACAGACGCTTCTGCTCGACCGCATTCCGCTGCAGCACATGCGCCAAATCCGGCGCCGTCCGAAACGCCCAACGTCCGGCCACGCGAACGAGGTTCACACCGCGCTTTGCATAGACCTGGGCCAACTCGTCCAACAGCGCAGGCACATCCGCGTCAGGCGGCAAGCGCTCGGCAATCGTGCCTTCATCGAGCGGCTCGGCCGCCGCGAACAACACCGCCTCAAGCATGCGCAGATGCGCCGCGCTCTGCGGAATCGCATCGCCCGGGAACAAACGCGTCACGATGCCATGACCGTCTTGCTGGGTGTCATCGGGGCTTTCATCGTCGAGCTTCATGGCGTGCACCTTCTGGGGCGTCATGTCGCGACCTCTTCTTCGGATTGTTGTTCGGGACGTCGGCGCACGTAAAGCGGCGCGAACGGCGCCATCTGCCGCAGCTCCACCAGGCCGTCGCGCGCCATCTCCAGGCTCGCCGACAAGGTGCTGGCGATACCGGTACGCCGCGGCCGGCCCGTCGAAAACTCGGTCGGCACCAGCATGTCGATCGTCGACCAGTCAATGATGACGCCCAGCATCTTCTCAAGCCGATGCCGCGCATCCTCGATGGCGAACAACGGCAAGCGTTGAAGCTCGTAACTGCTGTGCGCGATCTTCTTCACGCGCTGCGTCGAATAGGCTTTCAGCAGATCAAGCAGCGTATCCGAATACTGCGGCGTCTTGATCACGCGGATGCCTTCCGGTGAACCGCGCAGAAACACCTCGGTGCCCAGCCGATCGCGCGACATCAACCGCGTCGCCGCCATCCGGATCGCCTCAAGCCGCTGCAATTGCAGCGTCAACCGTTCAGCCAATTCATCCGCCGAAGGCTCACCGTCACTCTCCGGCTCCGGCAGCAGCAGCTTCGACTTCAGATAAGCCAGCCACGACGCCATCACCAGATAGTCGGCCGCCAGATCAAGCTGCTTCACCCGCGCCGCCGCAATGAACAGCAAATACTGCTCCGCCAACGCCAGGATCGAGATCTTACGCAGATCAACCTTCTGCGCCCGCGCCAACGCCAACAACACGTCGAGCGGCCCTTCATAACCGTCGACGTCGATGATCAACGCATCTTCGGGCGACGGCTCAGGCGTCGGCGCGCCGGTATCGAACGTCATGCTCATGCCACCCCCGAGAGCGTCGCATCGAGCTTCGATTGCGCCTGCGCCACCGCAAACGGCTTCGGCTGATGTAGCGCCTCAAGCGCGCGCTCGCACCGCGCCAGCGCCTTGCCGCTCAACATCGGCGTCGCATCGGCCACCTCGCGCATATGCTCCATATTCCGGTTGCAGTGAAGAATGAGATCGCATCCCGCCGCGATCGAAGCCCGCGCGCGCTCGGCATACGTCCCCTTCAACGCCCGCATGCTCAGATCATCCGTCATCAACGCGCCGTCAAAGCCGATGAACCCGCGCACGACTTCGTCGATCACCGTCTTGCTCGTCGTCGCAGGTCCTGTCGGGTCAATGTCGGTGTAAACGACATGCGCCGTCATCGCGAACGGAGCCCGCGCCAAGGCGCGAAACGGCACGAAGTCGGTCCGCTCAAGTTCCTCGCGCGGCGTATCGACCACCGGCAATTCCATATGGCTGTCCGATCGCGCCCGTCCGTGCCCCGGCACATGCTTGATCACCGGCAACACACCGCCGTCCAACATCCCGTCGATCACCGATTGGCCCAGCGACGACACGACCCAAGGATCGCGCCCGAACGCCCGGTCGCCGATAATGTCGTGCGCGCCTTCGATCGGCACATCGATGCAAGGCACGCAATCGACGTTGATGCCCAGATCATGCAGCTCCGCCGCCATAATCCGCGCGTTGTCATAGGCAAGCTCGCGCGCCGAAGCCGGATCCTGCCGGTTCACCGCGCCGAACACCGCAGCCGGCGGTCGCGACCGCCAATGCTCGCCGCGCAGCCGTTGCACGCGCCCGCCCTCTTGATCGATCAGAATGGGCGCGTCGCTGCGACCCACGCTTTCGCGCAGGCTCGCGGTCAACCGGCGCAGCTGATCCGGCGAGCCGCAATTGCGGCTGAACAGGATAAAGCCCCACGGCTTGGCTTCGCGGAAAAACGTTCGTTCTTCCGCGGTCAGCTCATGGCCGTCGCAGCCGAAAATAACCGCTCGTGCGGTCATGGGATGCCCACTCCCTCCGACGCAGGGCAACGGCCCTGCGCCTATAGCGCCCCCGCGCTTAGATCACTTCGATGCGATGATGCAAGCCTGCCCGTTGGCCTTCAGCTGCTCGCACACATTCGCGGCAGATGCCTTATCGGCGAACCCGGCCACGCGCAGCCGGAACCACGTGCCTTTGCCTTCGATTTCCGCCGATTTGATGGTCGGTTTGTAGTCGCCGAGCAGCTCCTGGTTCGACGACTTGATCTTCGCCCAGGCACCGGCCGCCAGCTTGTCGTTCGGGAACGAACCCAACTGGATCATCACGGAACCGCCCGCGCTGACCGGCGTGGCAACCGATTCTGTCGGAGCCGTCAGGGCTGCCGGCGCTTCCGAAGGTGCCGGGGCCGGAGCTGTCTCGACGACAGCAGCAGGCGGCGGCGCAATCGGCATTGTCACGCTCGGCGTAGCGACCGCCGGCTTAGAAGCGGCGGGCGCAGTAAGAACCTTCGGTCCTGCCGGCTTCACGGCCGCGACACGCGACGGCGCACTCGGCGCGGGAACGCTTTCGACCGGCGGCAGCGTATTGGTGATGTCCTCGCTGCCCGATACCAACGGCGTCGGCGGCGCACTGCTGATCGGCTGCGGCGTGACCGGCGAAAGGCCAGTGACACCCGTGTTCGAATCCATGCGCGGATCAGCGCCGGGCGGCTGCAGGTCGGTCACAACCGTCGCGGCAGGGCCACCGGCCGCCGTCGCATCCGTCTCCTCCGGCGCCGCAGGATCCGCCGTCGTCGCGACCGCACGCGGCTGCTCGGCCGGCGGCAGCACATTCTCAGGCTGCTCCGACGCATCGCCGAACAAACGGTCATAGCTCTTGTCGGCCGCAACATCCTTCGGCTCGGCGGCTACGCCGTCAGCCTCGATGCGTGTCGGCCCGGCATCGGCCGACAGGATCGGCGGACCGCCCTGCCCGTGCTTCACGCCTTGATTATAAGCGACCCAAACAACGCCCGCGAACGCCGCAAGCACAACGATGCCCAAGAGCACGACGAGCGGACGCGAACGCGGCCTCTCCGGCTCGAGATCGCTTTCATAGAGCAACGCATCGTCGTACGGCGGCTCATATAAATTGCGATCAGGATTGACCATGACTTTGTATCCCCTCAGCACGAATTCATGCGTTGACGCGAATCGTGGCGTGCCCTCTGCAGAGTACACCGACCAAACTTGGAATTTCGAAGCCTTTTCGCATAGCTACACGTCCAACTCGACGGCGAACAGACGGCGATGCTCTTGCAGAGCAAAGCGGTCGGTCATGCCCGCGATGTAGTCCGACACAACGCGCGCTGTACGCGACGTCCCCGGCTCATCGCAAAGTTGCGCCCAGCGCGGCGGCAAGACGCCCGGCTCGCTCAGCAGCAAACCAAACAAATCCGCCAACACGCGCTTGGCTTTGGACAGCATGCGGTTGACCTTAAAGTGTCGGTACATGTTCTTGAAAAGAAACGCCTTCAGCGCCTTGTCATTGGCCCGCATCTCATCGCTGAACGCGACCAGCGGCTGACCGCACACGCGAACGTCTTCGGCGGTTTTCAACTTCATCGACGAAACGCGACGTAGCGTCTCGCGCAGAGCATCGTCGATCATCGCCGTGATCAAACGTCGCACGCTCTCGTTGACAAGCCGCGAATGATCGAGCCCTGGGTAGCGCGCCTGCACCTCGGCAAAGATGCCGCCGACAAGCGGCAACGGCAACAGCTCCTCAACGGTGAACAGCCCGGCGCGCAGACCATCATCGATGTCGTGATTGTTGTAAGCGATGTCGTCGGCCAGTGCCGCGACCTGCGCTTCAGCGCTCGCAAACGTATCAAGCCGCAAATCGAAAACCGCGTTGAACTCCGAGATCGCCTGCGGCAACGCCTCGCCCTTCGACAACGGCCCGATCAGCGGACCGTTGTGTTTGACGATACCCTCAAGCGTCTCCCACGTCAGGTTCAAACCATCGAACTCGGCGTAGCGCTCTTCCAGCTTCGTGACCAATCGCAACGCATGCGCATTGTGATCGAACCCGCCGTACGGCTTCATCGCCGCCGCCAGCGCATCCTCGCCCGCATGCCCGAACGGCGCATGACCCAAGTCATGAGCGAGCGCCAAAGCCTCAGCCAAATCCTCGTCCAACCGCAGCACCCGGCTGATCGACCGCGCGATCTGCGCGACCTCCAGCGAATGGGTCAGCCGCGTCCGGTAGTAATCGCCTTCGTGATAAACGAAGACCTGCGTCTTGTGCTTCATGCGCCGGAAGGCGCCGCAGTGAATGATGCGGTCCCGGTCGCGCATATAAGGACTGCGCGTCGCGCTCTCGGGCTCACGCCACTGCCGGCCACGACTATGATCCGCCCGGGCGGCATAGGGGGCAATGTCGACGAAGGCCCGAAATTCGCTCAAATCAAGCACCTCAAGCGCCGGAAGTAAGGTCGCAATTGACGCCGGCTGCCGCGCGCATACATAGAGTGCTATGCTACGGCTGTTTAACGGCCAGAAGGTTACCCGAAAGTTAACATGGATACAGCCACCGATACCGCGCCCGTCCGCGTCAGCGCCAGCGCCGCCAAGCGCATCGTGACCCTGACGGCCGCCGAAGGCCAAGGCGTGATGTTCCGCATCGCCGTCAACGGCGGCGGCTGCTCCGGCTTCCAATACGACTTCAGCTTCGACGACACCAAGACCGACGAAGACATCCTCGTCGAACGCGACGGCGCCCGCGTCCTCATCGACCAAGCCTCCCTGGAATTTCTCGGCGGCTCCGAAGTCGACTTCATCGAAGGCCTCATGGGCTCCCACTTCGAAATCAAGAACCCCCAGGCCAAATCGTCCTGCGGCTGCGGCACGAGCTTTTCGGTCTAACCGGTATCCTCGCCGTCATAGTAATTCTTCGTCGCACTCATATCGAAAATGTCGTTCTCGCGATTGAGCGCGCGCACCATCACCTTGTTTGAATCCGGATAGACGCAAACCTCGTGCGGGTTGCGCTCGCCGATCATCAAGTAGCGGAATGGTTCGCTGGTGTTGTTGATGAAGCAATGTCCGGCCTGCTGCCCCGCCGGGAAGCACACATAGTCGCCAGCCTTCATCTCGTATGTCTGATCCCCCAGACGCAGTGTTCCATGGCCTGCCAGCACAAGCGCCTGCTCTTCTTCAAGCAGATGATAGTGGAAGGGACACGATTGCCGGCCCGGCGCCACCTCCTCGATGAGCATTCCGACGTGATAATCCCGGCCCATCACCGCCATGGTCAGATGCTTCACCTGCCCGCCGAAGCGCTTGCCCTCGCTCCACGGCTCCCACGGAATCTTGTCGAATGAGATCGGCGCCTTCGGATTGGGATCGGTCGGCGGCGGCGGGCTGATCAAGCGCGGCGCATCCGCAGGGTTCGCGAACCCGGTGTTCTCGCCGTCCCAATACCCGCGCGTCGCCGCCATGTCATAGATCGCGCGCCGCCCCAGCGGGCGCACCATCACCTTATTGGAGTCCGTGAAGACCACGATCTCGTTAGGCTTGTCCTCCCCCACGACCACATAGCGGCACACCGCGCCGCTGTTGTTGATCAGACAGTGACCGGCCTTCTGGCCTGCGGGAAAACAGACATAGTCGCCCGCCTTCATCTCATAGGACGCCGCACCGATGCGGACGGTCATCGCGCCCTCAAGCACGTAGACGTGTTCCTCCTCGACGATGTGGTAGTGCGCGAGCGCGGTCTGCTTGCCCGGAGGCAGCTCCTCGATCTGGACGCCGACGTGATAGTCGCCGCCGATCGCGGCGCTGGTCAGGTGCCGAAAGCGGACCGCGTGCCGAGGCACCTCCGACCAGTCGTACCAGGGAACGGTTTCCGAACTGATCGGCCGCGCTGGCGAACCTGTGTCCTTCGTCAATGACCCAACTCCTTTTGCACGGGCGGCAGGGTGCCGCGCCAAATTCCCGGGAACCACTGGGAACCCAGTATTTTATCGAACGTTTACCTCTGGCGTCGGCAATCCGGGGGGACCCGCATCCGTCGCGAACCGGAACACGATGACGGAGACACAACGTCTTGGCCACCGCGACCCACCACCGAGAAAAAGCGCCGATCGGCGTTCCTGGCCTCGATAATATTCTGGTCGGAGGCCTGGCGCGCGGCCAAGTCTACCTGGTCGAAGGCAGCCCCGGCGCCGGCAAAACCACCCTGTCGCTCCAGTTCCTGTTGCAGGGCGCCAAGAACGGCGAAACCAGCCTCTACATCACCCTGTCCGAAACAGAACACGAACTGCGCGACGGCGCCGCCTCGCACGGCTGGACGTTGGACGAACGGATCAAAATCTTCGAACTGAGGCCGCCGGACGAAAACGACCAGCAAACACTGCTCTATTCCTCCGACCTCGAACTCGGCGAAACCATCAAGCGCATTTTCAAAACAGTCGATGAAGTCAGACCCAGCCTCATTGTTCTCGATAGCCTCGCCGAGATCCGCCTGCTGGCGGAGAGTCCGCTCCGCTATCGCCGTCAAGTCTTGGCACTCAAGCACCACTTCGCTCGGATCAACGCAACGGTCTTGATGCTCGACGATTTGAGCGCCGACAAGCCCGACAAGACCTTGCACAGTACGGCGCACGGCGTAATTCGTCTCGAAGAACTGGCGCCGTCCTACGGGGCCGAACGCCGCCGGTTGCGTGTCCTCAAATACCGCGGCCAATCCTATCGTAGCGGCTTCCACGACCTGGTCTTGAAGCGCGGAGGATTGCATGTCTTCCCACGTCTCATCGCCTCCGAACATCGAACCCAGTTGAAGCGCATCAAGCTGGCGAGCGGCACAGCGCAGCTGGACGAACTGTTGGGCGGCGGCATCGACTCCGGCTCCAGCACGCTGGTCTTGGGCCCAGCCGGCGCCGGAAAGTCGTTGCTCGCGCTTCATTTCGCCATGTCGGCGATCAAGCGTGGCGAGCGCGCCGCAATCTTCGCCTTCGACGAAGAGCTCGGTGTTCTGTTCGAGCGCGGTCGCGGCATGGGCATCGACCTGGAAGCCGCTGCGAAAGAAGGCAGCCTCCTGATCGAACAGCAGGACGCCGCCGAACTCTCGCCTGGCGAGTTTGCACACAAAGTTCGTCGCCTCGTCGAGGATGAAGCGGTGGGCACGATCGTGATCGACAGCCTCAACGGCTATCAGGCCTCGATGCCGGAAGAGCATTTCATCATCTTGCACATGCACGAACTTCTGCAATTCCTGAACCGCAAAGGGGCCGCGACCTTCGTCACCGTCGCTCAACACGGCCTTGTCGGCGAAGACATGAAATCGCCCGTCGACATCACTTATCTCGCCGATACGGTCATCCTGTTGCGCTACTTCGAAGCCGCGGGCCGCATCCGGCGCGCGATATCGGCGATGAAGAAGCGCACCGGAAGTCACGAGAACACCATCCGTGAATTCCAAATCGGCCAGGGCGGTATCACCCTTGGCGCTGCACTGACGGAATTCCGCGGCGTGCTGCAGGGCGTGCCGGTGTACATGGGCGGCGACGTCCCGCTGCTGGACGCCGGCACTTGACCCGCGACAGCGCCCAGCGACTGCCGCTGCGGGCGCTCATTCTGGCGCCGTCGGGTCGGGATGCGAGCGTCGCCAAGGGCGTCCTCGAAGAGTTGAATATCGATGCCGACATTTGCGACGGCCTGCCGACGCTCGTGCGCGAACTTGAACGCGGCGCGGGTCTGGCGCTGGTGTCCGTCGACGCATTCACCGCCCGCGACCTCTCCGGCCTCGTAGGCTGGCTTGCAGATCAACCGCACTGGTCCGACTTTCCCTTCGTCGTCATCACGCATCACGGCGGCGGCGCCGAGCGCAATCCGGTCGCCGCACGTCTGATCCAAGTCCTCGGTAACGTCAGCTTCATCGAACGCCCGTTCCATCCCACGACCCTCATCAGCATGAGCCGCACCGCGCTCCGCGCCCGCAAGCGCCAATACGAAGCGCGCGGACGCATCGACGAGTTGAAGCGCACTGAAGATGCGCTCGCCGTTGCCAACAACACTCTGACGACCGCCGTCGTCGAGCGCACGTTGCAGCTGTCCCAAAGCGAAGCGCGCTTTCGCGCCATCTTCGACTCCGCGTTTCAGCTGACCGGCTTGACCGACCTCGACGGCACGGTCCTCGTCGCCAACCAAACGTCCCTCGACGCGGTGGGCGCTCGCCTCGAAGACGTCGTCGGCGTCAAACTTTGGGATTCCATCTGGCTCTCGCGCACCCCGGCCGAAGCCCGCCGCCTGAAGCGAGAGATGACCCGCGCCGTGCGCGGCGAATTCGTTCGCTACGATCTCGAACTCGTCTTGCCCGACGATTCGACGCACGTGTTCGACTTTTCGATGAAGGCCGTTCGCGACGTCACGGGCAACATCGCCCAAATCATCGTCGAAGGCCGCGACATCAGCGAACTGAAGCGCACGACCGCAGCGCTCCTTCATGCGCAAAAGATGGAGAGCCTGGGTCAACTCACCGGCGGCGTCGCGCACGACTTCAACAACCTGCTGATGGCCATCATCGCCAACCTCGACCTCCTGCGCAAAAAGGTCGCCGCCGACCCCAAGAGCAAACAAATGGTCGAGAACGCCCTGCAAGGCGCAAAGCGTGGCGCAACGCTGACCCAGCGTCTCCTCGCCTTCGCGCGCAAACAAGACCTGCATGCCGAGGCTGTCGATCTCGCGACTTTGATTGCTGGCATGAAAGATCTGCTGACCAAGTCGATCGGTCCGCTGATCGAGTTGCGCGTCGATGCCCCGCTTGAACACGCGGCGGCGACAGTCGACCCGCATCAACTCGAACTCGCGATCCTGAACCTCGCCGTCAACGCGCGCGACTCCATGCCGGGGGGCGGCGTCATCACAATCGCCATCGACCGCCCTGGTCCCGGCGAGAAGCGTCCGAACGGCCTCGCCCCCGGCGCGTATGTCCGCTTGCGCGTGATCGACAAAGGCGTCGGCATGGATCGCACGACGCGCGAACGCGCCGTCGAACCGTTCTTCTCCACCAAAGAAGTGGGCAAAGGCACCGGCCTCGGCCTCTCGATGGTCCACGGCCTGGCCGTCCAATCCGGCGGCGGCATGGACATCGCCAGCACACCCGGCGAAGGCACCACAGTCGACATCTGGTTGCCCGCCGCCACCGCCGCTCCCGGCATTCAACCCGTTACTTCGGACACGTCCAAAGACATGAAATCCACAACCATTTTGGTCGTCGACGACGACGCCCTGATCGCCATGAGCACCGCCGACATGCTGACCGACTTGGGCCACGAGGTGATCGAGGCTTACTCCGGCGCCAAAGCGCTCGAAGCCCTGCGCAAGCAACCACTGATCCAACTGATGATCACGGACTACGCAATGCCCGGCATGACCGGCGTCCAACTCGCCAACGCCGCGCGCGAACTGCGGCCCGATTTGCAGGTCCTGCTCGCGACCGGCTACGCCGACCTGCCCGACGGCACGCAAATCGATCTCCCGCGCCTCACCAAACCCTACATGCAGCATCAATTGGCGACGCAAATCGCGCGAATGCTGGGCTGACGCGCGGCCCTGGGCAAGGAGGCCGGACTCGCGCTACTTCTCGGCCATGAAAATAGCAACCTTCAACGTCAATTCCATCAAAGCCCGCGTCGACACCGTCCTGACCTGGTTCAAACAGGCGCAACCCGACGTCGCCTGCCTGCAGGAAATCAAGTGCGAGACGAACGCGTTCCCCGCCTTCGAACTCGAAGCCCTGGGCTACAACTGCGCCGTCATCGGCCAGAAAAGCTACAACGGCGTCGCCCTCATCTCGAAGCACAAGATCGAAGACGTGCAAGTCGGCCTGCCCGGCGACGACGCCGACGAGCAAGCCCGCTACATCGAAGGCACCATCGTGACCAAGGACGGCGCGGTCCGCGTCGCCTCGATCTACGCCCCGAACGGGAACCCGCCCGACACGGAGAAGTACCCCTACAAGCTCAAATGGATGGACCGCCTCATCGCCCGCGCGTCCAAACTTCTGGAGCAAGAAGAACCCCTGGTCCTCGCCGGCGACTACAACATCATCCCGACCGCCGACGACGTGTACGACGCCAGCGTCTGGGCAAACGACGCGCTCTTCAAACTCGAAACCCGCCGCAAGCTGCGCCATCTCACCAACCTCGGCTTCACCGACGCCTTCCGCGCCGTCAACGCCAACCCGTTCCAGTACACCTTCTGGGACTACCAAGCCGGCGCCTGGCAGAAGGACCGCGGCCTGCGCATCGATCATCTCATGCTGTCCCCGCAAGCCGCCGACAAACTCAAGACCTGCGCCATCGACAAGCACACCCGCGCCTGGGACAAGCCGTCCGACCACGTCCCCATCTGGTGCGAACTCGCGCTATGATTGCGCTTGCGCCGAGTGAAGGCGGCTGTCTCTGCGGCAACATCCGCTACCGCGTCGAAGGCCCGGTCGAAGAATCCGCCTACTGCCACTGCCGCACCTGCCAACAACAATCCGGCGCCCCGGTCGTCGCCTGGTTCGCCGTCCCGCCCGCGCAGTTGCACTACCTCAAAGGCAAGCCCAAACAATTCCGTGCCTCGCCACACGCCGCTCGCGAATTCTGCGGCGACTGCGGCACCTATCTCCTCTTCCGCGAGGACGACGAGGCCGCCACCATCGGCGTCAACACCGCCACCCTGGACGACCCCAACCGCGTGCCGCCCACGTTCCACATCTGGCACCAGAGCCGCATCGCGTGGTTCGACACCGCCGACGCCTTGCCGAGATTCGAGAAAGGCAAACCGCCCGGATGATCAAACTCACCTTCTGCCTCGTCCGCCTGCCGCATCTCACGCGCGAAGCCTTCCAAGACTATTGGCTCCACAAACACGCCCCGCTCGTGAAGAGCCATCAAGCAACCCTCGGCATCCAACGCTACGTCCAACTCCACAGCTTCGACCCAACACTCAGCACCGACATCCGCGCATCGCGCGGCGGCCCGGATCAATACGACGGCGTCGCCCAACTCTGGTGGACCAGCTTCGAAGACCTCGCCAAACACTTGAGCGGCCCAGACGCCGCCGAAGCCGGCCGCGCCCTCCTCGAAGACGAACAAAAATTCATCGACCTCTCCAAATCCCCATTGTGGTGGGGTGAGGAGAGGGTCGTCATCGCCTAGCTGACAGGTTTCGGCCCTTGCGCGAGAAGCGTTCGCCAAATCTCGCCGAACGCCGAGACATCACTCTCGTCATCGCGAGGGGCAGCATCCAACGTCTTCTCCAGCGCATCCACCAGCATCCGACCATCATGCGCCGGAAGCAAACGCCCCTCGAAGCTCCATTCCCACCGCCAACCTCGCTTGCTCGGCGAACGGAAATCAATCCAAACCCATCGATCCTCCCAAATGAACGCCCGCAGATTGCTTTCCGTCCTGCGAAATGACGCTTCGAGTCTTTCCTTCCGAACATCGTCGTGAGTCTCAATGACCTTGTCGCAAGTCATCGCTTTCGTTTTGTATTTGATCGCCCTCTGACGTTTCTTCATGCTCGCAAGCACATTCGCCAGAAATTCATTCTCCGAACTTGGAAGATATGGCACCGCACGCCTGACCTAGTTCGACCGCGGGTTGGCGGGCATGACGCGCACGCCGGGCTTCAGCTTCCGATACGTCAGGTCGCGATGATCGGCGAACACCGGTCCTGGTGACTTCACCACCATCACCTTGCGCGCAATCGGCTCGAAGTCGGCGCGGTAGTGCACGGTGCTCTTCAGCGCGAGGATCGAAACGTCGGCCGGCTCGATGCCGAAGAGGCGCACCTGCGATTGGTCCAAGCACTGCCCCTTGCCCGAGACGACCGCCACGCGAACGCCGCCGTGCCGCAGCAGCGCGCACGGCCCGATCCTGAAGTGCCACCCGCCGGCCATCGGCCCGGTGCCGTGCGTATCGCCGTCGTTGATTTGCTCGACCGTCCACGCAGCCTCGACAGGCGTCTCACCCGCCCAGCCGGTCTTCGCGCCGAGCCCGACGTTCAGCGTCGCGCCGACACCCGCCGCAGTAGCCGCACGCGCGACCTCCGGGTCCCAGATATGCGCGACCACCGCGTCCTGCGCGTCAGCCTCGATCAGCGCCCGCAACAGCCCAACCGTGTCCCCGTTTCCGCCGCCGCCGGGATTGTCCTGCGTATCGGCGAGCACCACGGGCCCGCGTCCCGAACCGCGCGCGAGACGTATCGCCTCACGCACCGCATCGCGCGGCTCCCACAGATCCTCCGCAAAGCGCGACTCTGACGCAGCGAACACAGCCGCCAACTCGTCGGCGGCAGCATCCGCAGCACCCTGCGTATCCGCATAGACCGTGATCGTCGGCCGGCACATCGGTACGTCCGCGATCGGAAAGCACGGCGCCATCGCGATCGTCGAGATCTTCGCGTTGCCGATCGTCGTGCCTTCGAGCTTCGCCGCATGCGCGTAGAGCGTCCTCAGCGGTTCACTCGCCGTCGCCTGCTGCGTCGCCGGAATCAGAAAGTCGATCTCGCGCATCGCCCGCGCCTGCCGCGGCAACCCGTCGACCATCTTCTTCAGATGCTGCGCCGCACGCTTGCCCGTCTCGGCCATATCGACATGCGGATAGGTGCGATAGATGCACATCGCATCCGACAGCTCCACCATCTCGCGCGACACGTTGGCGTGAAAGTCGAGACTGACGACGATCGGCATCGAAGGCCCAACAACCTCGCGCACACGCCGCAGCAACTCACCCTCACCGTCGTCGATATGCTCGGCCACCATCGCCCCGTGCATATCGAGATAGACCGCATCGACCGGCAGAGCCGCGCGCAAATCGTCGATGATCATACCGACGATTTCTTCGTAAGCCTCCTCCGTCACATGCGCCGACGGCACGGCCCCGGCACCGGTCAACGGCACGACATCCCAACCATAGGTCCGCGCTTCGTTTACGAACCCGGCATAGGGAATATTCGCCTTCGTATTGCGAATAAGATCGGCGCCGCGCTTCAGCTCGCCGAACACCCCGCCGCGGAACGCATCCAGGTCCGCCTTCGACGGCGCGAAGGTGTTGGTCTCATGAAAGAAGAACGCTAGTGCGACGCGCATAGGGCCTCAGATATCCGCATAGATGTGCCCTTCACCCGCGCCGCCCGGATGCGTCACCGCCCCGGCGCGCGCCGAGCCTACTTGCTGCGCGTATTTGTGCAGCACGCCCGAGGTGTAGATCGTCTTGCGCGGCTTCCACGCCGCTTTGCGCTTCGCCAGTTCATCCGCCGAGAGTTCAACGTCGAGCGTCCCCTTCTCCGCATCGATGACGATGATATCGCCGTCGCGCAGCAGCCCGATTGGCCCGCCTTCGGCAGCTTCCGGTCCCACGTGCCCGATACAAAGCCCACGCGTCGCGCCGGAGAACCGCCCGTCGGTAATCAGCGCATAGTGCTCGCTGTCGCCCTGCCCATAGATCGCAGCCGTCGTCGACAGCATCTCGCGCATCCCAGGCCCGCCCTTCGGCCCCTCGTAGCGGATGATGATCACGTCGCCGTGCTTCAGCGTCCGGTTCTGCACCGCCGCGAACGCATCTTCCTCACAGTCGAAGCAGCGCGCCGGTCCGCGATGATGCAGATGCGCCAACCCCGCGACCTTCACGATCGCCCCATCCGGCGCCAACGAGCCCCGCAAACCGACGACGCCGCCCGTCGGCGACAGCGGATTGGACACCGGCCGCACCACGTCCTGCTTTGGATTGAATTTCACGTCGCGCAGATTCTCGGCCAACGTCTTGCCCGTCACCGTCATGCAGTCGCCGTGCAGATACCCGCCGTCCAGCAGCACCTTGAGCAGCATCGGCACGCCGCCCGCCTCATACATATCCTTCGCGACGTATTTCCCGCCGGGCTTCAGATCCGCGAGATACGGCGTCTTCTTGAACACCTCGGCGACGGCAAAGAGGTCGAAGTCGATGCCGCACTCATGCGCGATCGCCGGCAGATGCAGCGCCCCATTCGTCGACCCACCGGTCGCCGCCACAACGACGGCCGCGTTCTCCAGCGACTTGCGCGTCACGATATCGCGCGGCCGGATATTGCGCCTGATCAACTCCATCACCGCCTTGCCGCTATCGACCCCGTAAGAGTCGCGCGACTTGTATTCCGCCGGCGGTCCGGCCGAGAACGGCAGCGCCAGGCCCATCGCCTCGGACACGCACGCCATCGTGTTCGCCGTGAACTGCCCGCCGCAAGCGCCCGCGCCCGGACACGCGTGGATTTCGAGGTCGTGCAAATCCTCACCCGACATCTTGCCGGCCGCGTGCTGCCCCACGCCTTCAAAGATGTCGACGACGGTAACGTCTTTGCCCTTGAACTTGCCCGGCAAGATCGAACCGCCATACATGAACACCGACGGCACGTTCAGCCGCACCATCGCCATCATCAACCCCGGCAGCGACTTATCGCATCCGGCGATCCCGACGATCGCGTCATAGCAATGCCCGCGCACGGTGAGCTCGACGGAGTCGGCAATCACCTCGCGGCTGACCAGCGACGACTTCATCCCCTGATGCCCCATCGCGATGCCGTCGGTGACGGTGATGGTGCAGAACTCGCGCGGCGTCCCCCCCGCTTCCTTGACGCCGGCCTTCACGGACTGCGCCTGACGCATCAACGCGATGTTGCACGGTGCCGCTTCGTTCCAGCACGAGACGACGCCGACGAACGGCCGCGCGATCTCCTCGGCCGTCAGACCCATGGCGTAGTAGTACGAACGGTGCGGCGCGCGCGCCGGACCTTCGGTGACGTGGCGGGAAGGCAATTTCGATTTGTCGAAGGTGGTCATCTCGAACACAGTTGTTGAAGGGCGATGCAGAACCTATCGACTTGACAACGTTTGGTGGCAAGCATTCCCGCCGCCGTCCCCATCCCTAGTGGGCAGCGGACCGAAAACCCACCAGAAAAAAACGTATGCAATCCGTTCCATCACACCGTCACATCGGCAGATTTCCGCCGCTTCTGCCGTCACATATCCATCACCTTGCCGTCACAAGTGACACCACCCGCGCGACCGAACAATTATAGAACATGTGCGCAGACCCGAGCAACGCGCGCAGTGGCGCACCAGCGAGTGAGCTTCACAGAGTAAGTCTCACGCAGCCCGAACCGACCCGCCGTCGATCCGCTTAGCCCACGCCGCAAAGTCCAGCGCAAACCGCACCGGCTCTTCCCAATGCACGGCATGGCCGATGCCGTCGTAGATCAGCAGTTCCGCGTTCTTGAAAGCGCGAACCAACGCGTCCTGATCGGCGCGCGGGCAGAAGGCGTCTTGATCGCCCCACACGATGAGCGTCGGTCCGGCATACGCGGCGCCGGTCGATGCATGATCACGCACCATCAAGCCGGCGGTCGCGCTGCGAAAAACGCGCGCCGGCACCTTCTGCGTCTCCGCAATCGCCATCGCGAGAAACGCGGCGGGCACCGGTGTCGCCAGCGTGCTCATCTGAAATTCGCGCGCGAATTCATAGGGGATGTCATCGCCGAGCGCGTCGACGATCTTGCGCAATTCCTCAACGGCGGGGTTCGCATGCAACGACGCGAAGGCGCCGACGATGACGAGACCGAGTACGCGCTCCGGATGCGCCTCGGCGACGCAGCGCGCGACCAGACTTCCCATGGAATGACCGACGACAATCGCACGCTCGATCTTCTGCGCATCGAGAAACGCCACGACATCCGCCGCCATGTCTTCCGGCGCATAGTGACCGGCAGGCTTACTCGACGCACCATGCCCGCGCATGGTCACCGCGAAGGCATGAAACCCGCTCGGCAACACGTCGAGCACCGGCCCATACGACAAATGCGAGTCCGTGATCCCATGAATGAAGATCACGGGCACGCCGGAGGGATCGCCCTTTTCAGCGTACGTCAGGGTCACACCGGTCGCGACCGCGACCGATTTGCTCAGAAACGACATTGAAGTCTCCTTGTGTTGCGCCCCGCCTACGCCGCCCGCTGCGCAATTCCGGTCTCGATTTTCCGCAGCCACATCGAGAGATCGGCCGCAAAGCGAACCGGCATCTCCCAATGCACCGCATGCCCCGTGCCGACATAGACCGACAGCACGGAATTCTTGAGGCCCGTCCAAAGCACGGTCTGATCGTTGCGCGTCGCGAACGTGTCCCTGTCGCCCCAGACGATCAGCGCCGGCAACAGACTGCCGGAGGCCGTGAACGAACGATCACGCTCGATCAGCCCCGCGGTCGTTGCGCGCCAAACATAGCCCGGCAGCTTCAAGCTCTCGTCGACGACCATCTCGAAGAACGCATCCGGCACAGACGTCGCCAGCGTGCTCTTTTGAAGCTCCCGCACGAAATCTTCGGGCACGGGCTCGCCCAGGCAGTCGACCGCGTTCCAGACCTCCTGCATGACCGGACTGTTGTTCCACGCCGCCAGCGCGCCGATAAGCACAAGACCTATCGCCCGCTGAGGCCGCGCGTGCACAAACGTGCGCGCCACGAGGCTGCCCATCGAATGACCCACGATCACCGCGCGCGGAATGCCGAGTGCATCCATAAACGCCTCAACATCGGCGGCCATGTCTTCGGGCCGATAGTCGTCAGCCGGCCGGCTAGCATCACCGTGTCCACGCTGTGTCACCGCAATGGCGCGCATGCGCTTGGGCAAGGTCTCGAACACCGGCTCAAACGACCGGTGCGAGTCACCTAACCCGTGCAGAAAGATGACGGGCACGCCCTTGGGGTCGCCGCTTTCGATGTACGGCAGTGTCACGCCGGTCGACACCGTTACGGTCTTCACATCGAATGCCATGTCACGACTCCTTCGCCCCTCGCCCGCTTGCGGGAGAGGGGATGGGGGTGAGGGCCGAACCTCAAAAAAACAAACACGCGCCGGAGTCGGGCGACGCGTAAACGCCCCGCCCTCACCCCCGGCCCCTCTCCCGCAAGCGGGCGAGGGGTGCTTATGCTGCGTGTGGTCGCTTCAATTTCTCGGCGCGCATCGCCCACGCTTTGTTGACGGGGCTCTCGGGCTTCCCGAGCAACCGCTCGTCGACGAACGCATCAGCCAGCGCCCGATCGCCCAGCCGAACCGCGGCCTCCGTCATCGTCCACGAGAACATGTCGCGCTGCGCATGGCTGCCGCCGAAGCGGTTCGCACGCCCGCGCACCGGCAGCAACAGCTCGATCGTCTGCGCATAGTCGCCGCGCCCGAACGCCGCGAACGCCTCGCACGCCGGCACGCCCACTTCGCGCGACATCATCGCGTTGATGCCTGTGCCCGCAGCCGCGCGCTTCGCCGCCGCGATCAAGCGCTTCTGCGCATCTTCGCGGCCCGCGCCGACGAACGCCATCATCGCGTGCACGTCGTTGAAGGCGTAGTACGCGTGGTCGACGCGCGTCTCCCACTTGTCCGCCAGATCCTTCCAGCGGTCGCCGACATTGTGCCCGGTGAGCGCCAGCCGCCACAGCAACGCCGACCCGTCCAGCAACTCCAGCGCCTGGCCGAAGCCGCCCGCCGAGATGTTCTTGTCGTAAAGCATCAGCGCCGACGCGACCTCGTTCGCGTCGATGTGAAACAGCGCCTTGTGCCAAAAGATGTGGAACGCAAACAGGCTGTTCGGCGCCCAATCATCGGCGCCCGCCGCCAAGAACTGCACGCCCTCTTTCGCGCGGCCCTGCATCTCCATCACATGCGCCACCGCATGAACGGCCCAACCGTCCTGCTTATTCAGCGCAATGGCCGCGCGGCCGCGCTCTTCGGCCCGTTCGTACTCGCCGGCCTCTTCGAGACCGAACGCATACATGCCTTCGATGAAACCATAGCCCGGCACATTGCGATTCCAGTGCGGGAACGCGCGCGCCACGCGGTCTCGCAGCATGTGCGAGTAGCCGAGGAAGAAGTCGCCGACATGCGCGTACTGCAGAGCCAGCAAATCGCGCGGATAAGCGATCGACGCCTTGCCCCACAATTCAACGCCGCGATCCCAATCGCCGTCGATCCAGGCACGGCACGCCGCGATGTGCAGCCGTTCGCGCTCGTTCGCCTTGCCCGCCAATGCCTCGGCGGCCCGCAAGCTCTTCAGCGCTTCGCCTTCGAACGCCTTGTCCGTCGCCGTGGCGAAGGCGCCGGCGCGGAACGCATGCGCCATCGCGAAATCCGGATAGTCGGCGATGATCGCATCGACCTCGCCCACCGGATCGGCCTGATAGGCGTGCAGCTTGTCGCACACGCGATCGAACCGATCGATCGCATCCTGCGAGCCATAGGAAATCGGGTTGCCCCGCTTGTCGAACTTACTCATCTGCGTCTCCCAATTGCGTCTGCATCCGGCGCAATCGCCCGATACATGTTGGGTGCTGAAATACGAACATAAACCCGTCCGCTCCAGCCGACCCATGGTGCGCTTGCTCAAGAATAGTTTAGGCAAACAATTTCAATCACTTAACGCGTGCATGGCTGCTATGCCGTGACCGGCGTCACGCACCTGCACAGGCCACGGTGTACCTGTGGTACACTGCGTTATGTCGCAAACGGTCGCTCAAAAACCGCCGTCCAATCGGGAACGCTTGCTCGATCTCGCCGAGCAGCTCGTCCTGCAAAAGGGATTCGCCTCGACCTCGATTGAAGAACTGATCGTGGGCGTGGGCATTACGAAGAGCGGCTTCTTCTACCACTTCAAAGACAAGAACGATCTGGCGAAGGCGCTCATGCAGCGCTATCTCGAAGCCGACGAGCAGGTGCTGAACGACATCTTCAACCGCGCCGCCGAACTCCACGACGACCCGCTGCACTCGTTCCTGATCGGCCTAAAGCTGTTCGCGGAAATGATGGCGAAGGTCCACGACATCCACCCCGGCTGCCTGGCCGCGTCCGTGTGCTACCAAGACCAACTCTTCGACCAGCAGATCCGCCAGATGAATGCCGAAGGCATGCTGGCCTGGCGCAAACGCTTCCGCACCCAACTCGGCCTCATCGCCGATCGCTACCCGCCCAAGATCGACATCGACCTCGACACCATGGCCGACATGATGATGGCCCTGGTCGAGGGCGGCATCATTCTATCGAAGGTGCTGAAGGATAACCGAGCCCTCCCCGCCCAAATCCTCCACTTCCGCAACTACGTGCGCTTGGCGTTCGAGCCGGGCTGACACCGCCCAACAAGTTGAGCAATCAAAATTTCCCGTCATGGCCGGGCTTCACCCACAGTTGGCGGGTTCGCGCTCGCGCTCCCTTATCCGTCATGGCCGGCCTCTTGAGCCGGCCACCCAGTGGCCGCGCGTCTGCGCGGCCTAGAGACTCGCTGAAGCGCCGCAAGTTCATTGACGATGCGGTCGCGTTTTCAGCGCGCACGGACGTGCGCGCACTGGGTGGCCGGGTCGCGCTTCGCTTGCCCGGCCATGACGACGTGGGAGCAAGGCGCGCGCTTACCCCAGCCGCTTGAGTGCCTCGGTCACCTTGCCGAGCGCCGCCTCATATTCCGCCCGCTTCTCGCGCTGCTCGTCGATGACCTCTTCCGGCGCCTTCGCGACGAAGGCCTCGTTGCCCAGCTTCGCGTCGATGCGGCCGATCTCAGCAGTCAGACGCTGCTGCTCTTTCGTCAACCGCGCCCGCTCTTTCGCGAAATCGATGAAACCTTCCAGCGCAAGGCCCGCCGTCCCGTCGCCGACGACGATCTGCGCCGAGCTCTTGGCGAACGCGTCACCAGCCTGCGCGGCGTCGAGCCGCGCCATCCGCAAGATCAACTCATTGTGCCGGTCCAGCCAGGCACGTTCGTCCGCGTTCGCCGTCTTCAACGTCAGCGGCAACTTCGATGCCGGCGGCACGTTCATTTCCGCGCGCACCGAGCGTACTTCAGAGATCAGCGACTTGACCCAATTCATTTCGGACGCCGCCGCCGTGTCGCGCGCGATCTTGGAGTAATCCGGCCACGCCGCCGAGATCAGCATGCTCTCGCGTTTTGGCCCCTGCTCACCCGTCTGACGCCAGAGTTCTTCGGTGATGAACGGCGTGAACGGATGCATCAGACGCAACATCTCATCCATGACCCACGCCGCCGTCGCGCGCGTCTCGGCCTTCTGCGCCTCGTCGCTGCCGTTCAGCACCGGCTTGATGAATTCGAGATACCAGTCGCAGTACACGTTCCAGACGAACTCATAGAGCCCGCCCGCCGCATCATTGAACCGATACGTCTCAAGCGCCTTCGTCACCTCGTCGCGCGCGCGGAACAACTCGCCCACGATCCAGCGATTGACGGTGCCCTTCAACGCCGACGGATCGAACCCGTCGACGCGTTTGCATTCGTTCATCTCGCAAAAGCGCGCCGCGTTCCAAATCTTCGTGCAGAAATTGCGATACACCTCGACGCGCGAGCGCCCCATGCGCAGGTCTTTTCCCGCCGCCGCCGCGATCGCCAGCGCAAAGCGCAAAGCGTCCGCGCCAAACTCGTCGATCAGCGTCAACGGGTCGATCACGTTGCCGCGCGTCTTCGACATCTTCTGCCCGCGCTCATCGACGACGCGCGCGTGGATATAGATCGTGTGGAACGGCTCCTTATCCATGAAGTGCAGTCCGAACATCATCATCCGGGCGACCCAGAAGAAGATGATGTCGAACATCGTCACGACGACGTCGGTCGGATAATACCGCGCGAGTTCCGGCGTCTTGTCCGGCCACCCCATCGTCGAGAACGGCCACAGGCCGGACGAGAACCACGTGTCCAGCACATCCGGATCGCGCTTCAATGCAACGTCATGCCCGTGCTTGGCCTTCGCCTGCGCCAGCGCATCCGCTTCCGTCTCGGCGACGAAGATGTTGCCCTTGTCGTCGTACCACGCGGGGATCTGATGCCCCCACCACAGCTGCCGCGACACGCACCACGGCCGAATGTCTTCAAGCCAGCGATAATACGTGTCGGCAAACCGCTCCGGCACGAACTTCGTCTGCCCGCTGCGCACGGACTCAAGCGCGCGATCCGCTAGCGGCTTCACGTTCAGATACCACTGCTCGGTCAGCATCGGCTCCAGCACGACGGTTTTCGTCTTCTCGTCATGCGGCACGGCATGCGTCACCGGCTCGACCTTCTCGAGCAAGCCCATCGCCTCGAGATCCGCGACCACACGCTTGCGCGCCTCGAACCGGTCAAGCCCGCGATACGGCGCCGCCGCCTTGTCGTTGATCTTGCCATCGAGCGTCAAAATGTTGAGCGGCTCAAACTTGTGCCGCCGCCCGACCTCATAGTCGTTGAAGTCATGCGCCGGCGTAATCTTCACCGCGCCCGACCCCTTCTCCGGATCGGCATACTCGTCGGCCACGATCGGGATCAACCGCTCCGATAACGGCAAGCGCACCTTCTTGCCGACCAGCGCCTTATAACGCTCATCGTCCGGATGCACCGCAACCGCGGTATCGCCCAACATCGTCTCCGGCCGCGTCGTCGCGACGATGATGAATTCGTCCGGTTTGTCGGCCAGGGGATATTTGATGTGCCAGAGGTTGCCTTTGACCTCGATGTTCTCGACCTCAAGATCGCTCACCGCCGTCTGCAGACGCGGGTCCCAATTCACGAGACGCGTGTCCTTGTACATCAAGCCCTGTTTGTAGAGCTCGACGAACACCTTCAGCACCGCGCGGCTCATCTGATCCGCTTCGGTCTCGCCCATCGTGAAGCGGTCGCGTGACCAATCGCACGACGCGCCCAGCCGCCGCAGCTGCCGCATGATCGTGCCGCCGGACTCGGCCTTCCATTCCCACACGCGGCGCAGAAATTCTTCGCGGCCGAGCTTCTGGCGCGACGTCTGCTTCTCCGCCAACTGCCGCTCGACGACCAGCTGCGTCGCGATCCCCGCGTGATCCATCCCCGGCTGCCACAGCACATCCCGCCCGCGCATGCGCTCGAACCGGCTCAAGATGTCCTGCAGCGTATTGTTGAGCGCGTGCCCGATATGCAGCGAACCCGTGACGTTAGGCGGCGGGATGACGATCGTGAACGGCTTGGCGTCCGGCTTGTTGCCCGCGCGAAAAGCCCCCGACGCCTCCCAGGCGTCATAGAGCTGCTCTTCGCTGTCCTTCGGATTGTAGGTCTTCTCTAACATCGTTCTATCAAGCCTTTAAGCATGCCTCATCGCGCGCAAGCCGGTTGGCTTGCACGGCCCTGTCGAGCCTTCGCTGTCTTATAGGTTAGCGGCGACGTCCGCCGCCGCGTGCAGCGCGCTCGACTTCCTGCTGTACGACGCGCTCTACGATTTCGGGCAGGTGTTCGTCGAGCCATGCGGCGAGCATCGGCTTCATCATCTGCGCCACGATCTCTTCCAGCGTGGTGCCGCCGCCGACCGCCACATCGCGCTCGCGCGTCAGCGCGCCGAAGGCGTTGCTGATCGCCGACGACGCCTGCGAAGAGAGAACGGAATCGCGATCTTCCTTTTCGACCATATCCAAGTCCGATTGATGACGCGTTTGGCGAGGTGGTTCCGGAGGCGGCGCGCGTCGCGACACACGCGGCTCCGGTGCGGGTTCGGGCTCACGCGGCGGTGGCGGTGCAGCGCGGCGGCGCGGCGGTTCGGGCGCCGGCGCCGGTTCGGGCGCTGGTCCGCCGATCGATCCGTCGTCGTGAACGATGTTCGTCAGTTCGAGTACGTCGCCGTCACGCGACGGCGCCGCCGCGGCGGGCTGAGCTGCCTTCGCCGCAGGATCGGCATCCTCGGAAATGATCCGCCGAATGGAAGCGAGAATTTCTTCCATTGTCGGTTCTTGTTGAGCCGAGGGCGTGGCCATGGGTGTAAACCTCTTCGAGCGTCGCGCGACCCCTTGAATTTCAACCTAAGGCAAGGTCGCGCCAATTGCCAGTAGGCGCCTCCGTCAGAGAGGCGCCTCGGGCAACCACATAAATACCCTAGAAAACCTTAGTTTCCGTAAGTCGCCGCCCCCAGCGGACGCCAGGTTTGCATCTCGTAATTTTCCACCGGGTCATAGAGTTGAACCGGCAGCGCCAGTTCCTTGGCGGTCAACTTACCGACGGCGGCCAGCAGCGCATAGCTCGCCACCACCTCGTCACGCTCGCTGCGCACCAGGGCGACGCGGGCGTTCAGCAATTCCTGCTGCTGGTTCAACACATCCAGCGTCGTGCGCGAGCCGACTTCCAGCTCTTGCTGGACGCCCTCGAACGCGATTTCCGCAGCCTTAACCTGCTGGCGGTTGGCCTCGGAAGAGGCCGTCGAGGCGCGATAATTTTCCCAAGCGTTCGACACGCCTTCGTCCGTCGCGCGCCGCGCATCCTCGGCGTCGAGCCGCGCGCGGTTGTTAAGCTCTTTCGCCTGACGGATCGACGACCACTCGGCGCCGCCTTGGTAAATGGGCACTGTCGCGACAGCCGAGACGATGGTCTCGTCGCCGATCGTCTCCGCCCCGCGCTCCTGGCCGCTGCGGCCATAGCTTGCTTGCAGGGACACGGTGGGCAGCATCTGGCCGACCGCAAGGTCGATCCCAGCCGCCGTGGCCGCTTCCGCTTCGCGCGCCGCGGTCAGCGACGGGTTCAGTTGGTTCGCAACCTGCTTGGCGTCTTCTTCGCTCGCCGGCAGTCCGGGCGTCGCGGGCTTCGTCTCCAGCGTCCCCGGGGCTTCGCCGACGGTGCGCTCATAGAACAACCGGCTCGCCTTCAAGCTCGCTTCCGCGGCGGTCAGACTGGCGAGGCCGGCGGACAAACGCGCTTCCGCCTGCGCCACGTCCGTGCGGGTAATTTCACCGACTTCGAACCGTGCTTGTGCAGCCTCGAGCTGCTTCTTCAGAAGCTCGACGTTCTGCTTGTTCAGGTTCAACGTCGATTCGTCGCGCACGACGTTCATGTAGGACGACACGGTGTCGATAAAGATCTGTTGCTCGGTCGCGTGCAGAATGGCGCGGCCGCCGCGCACATTCGCGTCGGCGACGCGACGCTGCGCCAGAATGCGGCCGCCCGCGAACACCGTCTGCGTCGCCGTGATATCGGCGCCCCACGGTCGCGTCCGCGACTCAAGGCCGACGACGGCCGGATCGGTTTTCGATTCGCTCTTGATCGACGAGTACTGCGCGCTGATTGAAACTCTCGGACGCCACAGCGCGATCGCCTGCGCGACGTCTTCGTCGGTCGCGCGCAAGTTTGCACGCTCGGCCAGCAACTGCGGGTTCGACTGATAAGCTTTCACCAACGCGTCGAGCAGCGAATCAGCTGCGTGCGCGTTCGGCACCAAAAAAACTGAAGCAAGCAAGGCCGCGCGTAAACGCCAGCTGACCCGCTTGCGGAAAACTGAACCGTTTTCCCCAACGAACATGAGAACTCCTTCCCGCCATCGCGCGAGAGGTTAACGATGAGAGCGTAAATTTCGAATTAAGATTTAGGGTCAAACAGCCGTTTGAACAACGGCAAACCCTTAGAAAACAAAGCTTCGTGAACGTTCGAAGCCGGGAAGGACCGGAACTGTTGCATCAAAAGCAAACCTACGGCTGAGCGCCCCTGCCTTCTTCACGCAGAAGTGGGCCTTGCCGACCGGACCTTCGTTCATAATGACGACCATCCGGCCGCCCTCTTTCAACTGCTCGACCCACGCTTTGGGCACGTCTTCGACTGCGCCGTTGACGAAAATAACGTCGAACGGCGCCTGCCCCGGCGCACCGACTTTCAGCGGACCGACCACGCCGTAAAGACGTCCGAGCTTCGGCGACGACCGCAAAATCGGCGCCGCAAACTTCGCAAGCTCTTCGTCTTCTTCAAGCGCAACAACATCGCGCGACAGCGCACACAGCACGGCCGTCGAATAACCCGTCGCACATCCGACATCGAGAACGCGATCGTTCTCCTGCACTTCCGCCAGCTGACAGAGTTTGCCGAAGCTGCGCGGATCCAGCAGGAACCGCCCCGGCGCGACCTCAACGCAAATGTCCGCATAGGCCAGCGAACGCTTGTTGGCCGGCACGAACCGCTCCCGCTCAACGCGGCCCATCGTATCCGTGACGCGCGCGTCGGTGACGTCGTTCGTGCGCACCTGGCCCTCAACCATGAAAGCGCGGGCGGCGGACAAGTCGGTCGACATGAGGAGAATCCGGCGGAAATCGTTAAGTTGCGCGCTTATATCGGCGCCCGCCGCCTCTGACAATGCGAAGCGGTGAAGCGTTTGTAGCACGCCCGCCCCTCTGCTATACGACGCCCCTCGCGATCGGACGGCCACGTGGCGGAGTGGTTACGCAGAGGTCTGCAAAACCTCGTACCCCGGTTCAATTCCGGGCGTGGCCTCCAGCGATCGCCTTAGAATCGGAGCGGCCAGTGGACGCCCCCGTCGTCGCCGACTTCGCCCAAGCCCTAGAGCCAGCCAACTATGTCAGCGTCCCGAGCGATTGGCTGATCGCGGTCAGCGATGTCATCGGTTCGACGGGCGCGATCTCGGCCGGCCGCTACAAAGACGTGAATCTTGCGGGCGCCGCGACGATTGCGGGCGTCCAGAACGCCAACCCCGGCCGCGACCTGCCCTTCGCCTTTGGCGGCGACGGCGGCACCGTATTGATCCCACCCGACCTCGCCGAAACGACGACGGCCGCGCTCAAAGGCGTTCAGCGCATCGTCCGCAACACGCTCTCGCTCGACACCCGCTGCGCGCTGATTCCGGTGGCCGCCGTGCGCGCGGACGGCTTCGACGTGCGCCTCGCCTACCAGACCCTGCACGGCAGCCGACGGCTCGCGATGCTCTGCGGCGGCGGCATCGACCATGCCGAAACGCTATGCAAAACGCAGGCGGGCGAACGTTTCGCGATCAACGCTGACGCGACGACGGAAGATGCAGATCTCTCGGGCCTATCGTGCCGCTGGCAACCGCTGAGCGCCCGCAACGGCGTAATGCTGACCGCCATCATCCGCGCCAAGGACGGCGAACAACTCTCGCCCGTCTATCGCGACCTCTACGCCGGCATTCTGGCCGCGGCACGCCGCGACCTGTGTCCCGTCGCCGCGTCCAACCTGAAAGCAGCCTGGCCACCACGCGGCGGCGCACACGAACGCGCCTTCGGCCGCTCGCTGTTCGAGGTGTACGGCCAATCGCTGTTGGCGATCATCTCCGAGAAGACGGGCACAACGATCGGCGGCTTCAACGGCCGCGACTACGCGCGCGCCCTGCCCTCGCACTCCGACTACCGCAAGTTCGCCGACTCGTTGCGCATGGTCATCGACTGTTCGACTCGCGAAGCCGACGCGATCGAACAGCTTTTGACCCTCGCCAAGACGCATCGCGCGATCGACTTCGGCCTCCACCGCGCCTCCTCGGCCCTTATGACGTGCTTTGTGAGCAACACTGATGACAGCGGCCACGTGCACTTTATCGATGGCGCCGACGGCGGATACGCCCTAGCTGCTCAACAGCTTAAGTCGAAAATCGCAGATAGAACCTGAGGTTACGGGTCCCAACTCGCTCGGCCCAATTGTCAGCGGGTGGATGGTATTAACACTTTATTAACCTTATCGGCTCAAGTTGCTCAGGTCTTCCCATGAAGACACCCCACCATTTACCCAACTTCGGGGCCCGGTTCGCCGGGCCCCTTTTTCATTCCGGGGTCGATGAGGTCGACGTCCGCCGCGCCCGCCACCAGCGCACGACCCGCACCTCGTTCACACGGCGAAAGCGGCGCACACGCGGCGAATCGACGGACAGCACCAACAACCCCGCCGGCAGCATCCAAAGCCCCAGCACCGGCAAAAACCAAAGCGTGCTGCCCGCGACAAGAGCCCCGCCCAACGCCTTTCGCCCGGTCTTGGACCGCGGCAGTTTCACGCGAAATTGGCCGACACGGACGTGAGACATCGAGAGCAACTCCGGTTGGACAATAGTTCTTCCGCGATTAACCGCCCTCTGATATAGGCACGCCCCTGCCACATCATCAGTACCGAGCACGCCAATTGTTCCCCGGTAGCTCAGTGGTAGAGCAACCGGCTGTTAACCGGTTGGTCGCTGGTTCGAATCCGGCCCGGGGAGCCACATTTTCAATAGGTTAGACCATATTAGTCTCGTATCGGAACCGTTTAGCCGCCCAGGGTAACGCCTGGGGTAGCACGTTGACCGAGTCGCTCCTCTGCCCCAGCGTCGCGCTCACCCGGCGGCGCGCGCCAATACCCTCGGGCATCATGCAGCGACAGGAGGACTTCGATGGCCGATTCCAAACGAACACCAGCACACACCCGCGACGATCTTGAGACGCTGATAGCCTGCCGCCTCGAACAAGCGGAAGCGCTCGCCAGCCTGGCCGGCATGTCGGCCGCCGAAGGCCTGCCGAGTTTGCAGGTCCTGCACCGCTCACTTTCGGGAATAGAGGCACTGCTCGAAGACGCCCGCGCAGCGTTCACCAACTACGCGGAGGTTTCGAGCGAGAAGAAGGCCGCCGCCAATGGCCGACGAACGGACGTTTAAGCTGCTAGAGACGGCGCGGGGGCTTCAGGCCCCCGCTTTCGTTTAGAGGGGGCGCAGCGCAACCGTGCGAACGAACACGTTGCCGACCTTCACCACGCGAACATATACAGGCATGTCAGTCTCCGTCTTTTGGGTGCCCGAATCACCGGGCGCTCGATTCGATCACGCGGTGCAGCTGTTTCAAGCGCCCTTTCGACGAACGACGTTCGCCGAAATTCATCTATCCAAAACGATTCGCGCGCCGTCCCTTTGACGCTGCAGAAGCTCTTCGATGAGCACTGATACAACTTCCCCGCTGAAGAGTTCGCTTCGATTAAAGCCCTGCACATAGAGCGTCTGGCTCGGCCCTTGCGCCGAAGCTGCCGCCCCCGCACTCGCGCCGGCGCTCGCCGAGGCGGCCGCAGCCGCACCACCCCCGCCGCCGCCTTTATTCGTCGACGCGATCGTGGCTATTTGCGCCGCGCCCATTGCCCCGATGGCGGCCGCGACCGCGAAGTTTGCGGGAGGGGGCACATTGGCCAACGCGTTCGTGATGGCCTGCGCCGTATTGATGACCGCTTGCGCGATGGCGAAGGCCTTCGACTCGCCGAACACCATGCCGAGTGTGTCGACGATCGTGTCGCCCAGCGACAGCCACTGCGCCCCGCTGCGGTTCGCGGTGTCTTTGAAGAACGTCTCGATGCGCTTTAGGTTGGACGCGATGTTGCCGGCGGCGCGCTCGATCTCGCTGTCCATCGTGGCGCCGACGCCGATCATTGCATCTTGGTATTCGCCGAGCCCGATCGCGCCCTCAGCGTACAAAGCATTGAGCTGGGCGAACTGCTCCATCGTCAGATAGCGCGACTCGCTCAGTTGAGCGAGCTGCCCCTGCTCGATCGCCGCGATCGAGTTGTTGTAGTCCTGCGCTTGCTGATGCGCCAACAACGCCGCCAGGAACGCCTCTTCGGCCGTGATGCGCTCCCGGATCGCTGCGGCGGCATTGCGATTCGAGTTGGCGTTTTCAGTGTTCGTGTTCGTGTTCTTTTTGGTCTCTTCCGCAAGCAGACTGGTTTTCTCCGCGAGATCCGCTTGTGACGTTCCTAGCCCGAACGCCGCTTTGGTGACGTTCTGAAACTCGCTGCGCAAGCCGAACAATGAGCCGACCAGGCCAATCGTCTGCACGCTCGCGGCCGCGGCCTCACCTTGCAGATTTCCAAGCGCGCCCATCGCGGCAGTGCGCACCTTATCGAATACGCCGACTGCGTCAGGTCCGTCGAGTTTGGCGATCGTCGTAATCAATTCCTCGATCGCATCGCGAACGTTGCCGACTTTCTCGCCCAACTTCTCGAACGCTGAAATAGCCGCGCTGAAGTTCGGCACCACGACTTTCGCCAGGCTGACCCAAAGGCCGTCGACCTTCTTTGTCAGCTCGTCGACCTTGTCCTTGAAGTCGCTGAACGATTGAGCGGTCTGCCCATCGACGACGACGCCGGCCCTGATCGCCTGGTCTGTCAGACGCTCGATTCCGACGCGCCCTTCGTTCAACGTTGGAATCAGCTGCGCCCCAGAGCGGCCGAAGATGTCGACCGCGAGCGCGCTCTTCTTCGCACCGTCCTCCATGCCGGCGAAGCGATCGGCGACGTCGAGCATGACATCGAGGTGCGACCTGAGATGGCCCTCAGCATCCTTGACGTTGATGCCGAGGACTTTGAACGCGGCCGCGGCCGCCGTGGACTGACCTTTGCCGATGTCATCGAGTTTGCCGGCGAGGATGGTCAGCGAGCTCGAGACGTCGTTGATCGATGACCCGGTGAGCTGCGCGACATAGTCCAGCGCGGAAAACTGTTCGACGGTCAGCCCGACACTTTGGGCGGCCTCGCCCATGTTGTCGATCTTGTCGATCGCCGCGCCGATTTTGTCGACAGCGAGTTGGAATCCCTGGTCTAGGTATTTCCCAATGAGGTTCCCAGCCGCGGCGGCGGCGCCTGCCGTCACACCTATGCGCTTTGCGAAGCGGTCGGCTAACCCTTCCGCACGCTTTGCCCCTTCCTCAAACGCCGCCGTTCCCATGGAGAGGTCGATGCGCAGCGCGCCGATTGTTGCTGAATTGGTCATCTCACTTTCGACTCCCTCAAATCCTTCACTATCTGATCGGCTTCGCTTTGCGTGAGCCGATGTTTCTTGCCGTAGACCTTCTCGACTTTGTTAGCCTCGAGGAGCCACCAAAATTCGTGGACGGTCAGGGCCCAGAATTCGGCCGGCGTCACCCAACGCCCGCGCCCGACCGCCGCTTTGTAAGCTTCCTCTATGAATCGGCCGCCTTGGCGGCCTGCACGTTTCCCAATTGGCCCCCCCCTTCGCCGGCGTTGCCAGTGTTGTTGTCGCCGGCGGCGATGTCGCGACGCAGCGCCGGCGGAATCATGAGCATCATCACGTTGGTGATGGCAGCGACGACGACGCCGCTCTCATCGCTAACGCTCTTGAACACCGCCATGTAAACTTCCTCGTTCGTGATCTTCGCGCCGGCGTAGCGAAGCAACGCGCCATAGGCCATTGCCAGCTTGCCCAACGGTGCACCGCGCCGGCCGGCATAGGCCTGCAGCTCGGCGAGAGTCACGACCTCCTCAACGCTTGCAATCGCACCCATCACTCTATTGGCGGGGATCGAATAATTCTGGCCCTGCCACGTCAGTTCGATGTTCTCGAAAATCATCTGCAGTCTCTCCGTGTTTGTTGGTTCAATGATTTACGCCGCATGCTCAGGCGGCGAAGGTCTGAGGGTCTCGACAAGCTTCTGGGTAAGCACTGCGAATTCGACGACCTGCACGTCGGTCGGCTCGCTTGCTCCATCGCGAAACAACTCGCGGCCCTTCGTCCAGAACGCGGCGCGCGCGTCTTCCCACGCGACTTGGACGGTGCCGGTGCGCACCTGCTCCGACATCGTGACCTGCATCGCCGGCGTCAGCGTCGCGATGACGTGCAACGCTGGCAGCGCGAGGTCGACCACCGCCCCGGCACCGCTCCGGTCCCGAAACAGCTTGCGGGCCTGCGTCACGAAAACGGCCCGCACCTTGTCGGGGTCGCCCTGCAAGATTCTCATTGTGTCTTCGAATTGCATTTTGTCCTCTCCTCGGGGGGTGTTTTCGGCGAACGTCGTTCGTCGAAACTCTGTCGACGCCCGCCGTGCGCCGTGCGCCTCAACCTTCCGAATTGCCCTCAGCGAGCGCAGTGCGAAAGAGCGAACCCGCGGATGCGGACATGGCGGCCGGCGCGGCGAGCCTCGCTGCAAACTGATCGAGCAGGGATTGCGTACGCTTGACGCCGTCGGCGAGCGCCGCCGGCGACGTCGAAACTTCGATGCGCAGCGCACCAACTTCGCCAACTGCCTTTGCTTCGTCTTTCATTGTGTCCCTCGGTTTGGTTTTGTGAAAAGTCCCAGGGTCGGCCACGTCCGCAAACGGGGTGATGCCCAACCCTGGGGAAGTCGCGCGGCGCGCATGCGAAAGACGCGCCGCGCGTGTCTGCTCTACGAAGCCGCCTGCTCTACGAAGCCGCGATCTTCAGAAGCTTGATAGCTTCGAAGTCGAGGCAACCTGCGCCAATGCGCTTCGTTGTATAAAAGTGGATGTACGGCTTGTTCGTGTACGCATCGCGAAGGACACGCATGCCGATGCGGTCGACGATCAGATAGCCCCGCTTGAAGTCGCCGAAGGCGATCGGAAACTCGCCGGCGCCGATGTCCGGCATGTTTTCGTCGATCGCCACTGGATACCCGAGCAAAGTTGCCGGCTGCCCCGCGACCATCGAGTTGATCCAGAGGTACTGCTTGAGATCGTCCGACGTCTTCAGCTTCCGCACGACGCCCGCGGTTTTGCTGTTCATCAACCAGCTTGCGTTGCTGCGGTAGGGCGCGCGCAGTCCGTAGACCACTTCGATGAGAGCATCACCGCCGTTATGCGTGCTGTCACTGAGCGCCGCCGCAACGCCGCTCGCGATGTAGCCGTGCTTGCCCCAAACCCAGTTCGCGTTCGCGACCTGGTCGTACGAGAGAAAGCCCCTCGGCTTGTTGATGCCGTCGCCAGAGACGAACGCCGCGGCTTCCTTTTGGTCGAAGTCGCGCGCGAGCTGCGTCGTCAAGAAGTTCGCGAGATCCAGGGAAGAGTCATCCAACAGCTTCTGCGTTAACGCCGGGTTCGCGTAGATCTCGTGCGTCGGGAACGTGAGAAGCCTGTACTGGTTCGCGCTGGTCTCGGGTCTGACCTGCCTTTCGCCGACCCACTCGGCGCCGGCACCGCCAGCGTCGACGAGCTCCTGGTATTCGCTCGCCTTCGTCGGCTGGACGCGCGCCAGCTGCCGCAGGGCATTGACGTTGAGCTGCCGTTCCAAAATCGTGCTGCCGACTTCGGGCAAGACCGTGTAGCCGCCGCCGGGATCGCTGTCGGTGCTCCCCGCGGCCGCTTGCGGCATCAGCTGATTCATCGCGCCAACGTCGCCGGTTTTCACAAAGCTGCCGAACGCGTTCAGCGCCCTCCGCCTCTCGGCTGGCGAACTGTCACTACCACTATCGCCGCCGGTGATCCGCAGGGCGGCAACCAGGCCGTTGGTCTCGTCGAGGTGCGAACTGATCGCGCCGATCGACGCCTCGACCGCGTCGAGGCGTCCGTTCTGACGCTCCGCGACCTGTGCGAAGACGTGCGTAAGATCATCGATAGCTGCGCTTGCGCCCTTGCGTTCTCCGCCACCACCCGGACTGGAGCCAGGGATAGCGGCCATCGCGAATGGCGAGCCCATTTGGGCTAGCCCGCGCGGAAACTGTCCCGCTGGAAACGACGCACGGGGAAGAGATTGATTCAGTGACATTGCGCAATTTTCCTTTGCGTTCGGTCCGACCGCCGGGCATCAAAAAGCCCGCGCGGCCGGACGGTTGGTCCGAATATGTGTGTTTGGAAGACTGACCAGCTCCGAACGCATCGGAGTGCGGGAAAGGCGGGACGCATCCGCGCCAGAGCCGCAAAGCCAGATTGAACGCCAAGCGTCGCAACGCGGCGTTCGAATCGAAAGTACCGCACCAAGTAATCAGTTTGCAAGCGGTCGCGCGCCGTCGCCGGCGTCCTCCAATTTCTTTGCCGTATCGATTAGCTCGTCGATCGTCCGCTCGGCGCCGGCCGAGCTGAGCATCATTGCAACCGCGGCGGCATGCATCGCGCCGCTTACGACCTCGGGCGATACGCCGTACGACATCGCGAGCGCGGGGCCTTTGGCAAAGGCCTCCGCCATCTGTTGCTCCGTCCGAGCCTCGCCCAACATCATCGCAACAGCGGCCCGATACATCGCATCGACGACGAGCGAGCGCGGCGTCCCGCGCTTCACCACCGCGACGGCCGCCGTGATGAACTTCGTAGCGGCTTCATTGATCGCCGCTTCAATTGCGTCTGGCTTCCTGTCCATGATGTCCCTCTTTTTTACGATTGCTGCCCAAAAAAATAATCTCGGAATTCTTCCAAAACATCTCCGAGGCTTGGCCACCGGTCCCGGAAAATGGGGGCCGGGAAGATTTTGATACCCCCTACCTCAGCAGCTCGATGGTCAATTGCTTAGCTCGATCACTCGCGAGCGACAGGTCGGCAGCATCGATCGCGCCCACCTTGAACAACGCTTCGAGCTTTTGCTTCACGATGCTGTGGTGCGGTGTGCACGACGGTTGACGGTTCATCGGATCCCACATCAAACGCTCATCACCATCATGCGGAATGATGTGATCGACGACTTCCGTTGCCGATGTGCGACCGACTGCCAGGCAGCCGATGCATAGCGGATGCGCCGCTCGAAAGGCTTTTGCCTCGCGATCCCATCGCGTGGTGTAGCCACGATCGCGCGCACTACCTCGACGCTGATCGTAGTCGCGATTGATCGCTTGCCGAGACCTGGACCTAAACGTCTTCGGCATCTCAGGCATGGGGCTTCTCGTCCTGTCGCTTCCGTCGCGTGCGCTGCTTCTGCGTGATCTCGGTGCGGCGACATCGGGCGTTGCAGTAGTGACCCTTGCGGCCTCGCCCGCGCTGCGCAGGTAGAGCTGCGCCGCATGTCTTGCACGTGTTGTGGACTGGACCATGCCGGCGAGGGCGTGCGTGCCAGTCGGCTTGCTGACGACGCCGCGCCTCGCCGCGGCATTTGTGGGAGCAGAACTTCGTGAGGGGTCCACGGCGCGCGCCGTCGCGGCGTATCGGGACGAATGCCGCACCGCAGACGCTGCACGCGCGCTCGCCAAACACGAACGCGAGCTGCTGCATAAGGGCCTCCCGTCTCCACGTGGGCGCGAGCGCGCGCAGCCCATCGGCTGCGCTGCGCGCGCTCGCGCCGTAGGTTCAGTATTAAGGTTCTCTATAAGGTTCGGGGGGCAGAGCTTGTGCCCCCCCTGATGACACCGATTTACCCCCCCTGATGACACCGATTTACCCCCCGTGTGGACAATATGGGGGGGCAGCAGCTTTACCCCCCGTGTGGACAGATTTACGCCGCGCGCGATCATCATCATTGGGCAGCCACGCTCGCGCTCGGTGTGATCACGAAATCGACGCTGCTGAGGCTAGGGATATGTTCCTGCAAAGCGTCGGTGATGCGCGGGCCATACTGCTCGACAACACGATCCCGATCGAAGCGGGAGCCGCTTGCGATTACGACCCTTTGGTCGTCCGCCGACAGCACCACCAGCGGTGCGATCCACCGCGCGAAGTCTCTTGCCCCCAACAGCTCAGCCAACCGCGAGCGCGCCCTGCGCCAAATATCCTCGAAGTGTCCCGGTGCGACCACACCACCCTCAATAACCGTCAGTGTGCGGAGCATTGGTTGACGCGGCTCGTCATCCCGTGGACGTGCCGCAGGTTGGGCGCGCACTGCGCTGCGCCTGGCGCCACCCGTCAGAACCTCATCGGCGCCAGGCGGCAGCGTCAGCGTGCAACACGTTGAAGTCTTGCCATCGTTCAGGCGAAACCGGGACATGTACCCCAGGCGCTCGAGCGCTCTGAGGTTTGTGCGCACAGCACGCACGCCACAGTCCTTACGCGGATCTAGGCCTAGATCCGC
>JAWXBY010000007.1:0-28722 GCA_034440355.1 Alphaproteobacteria bacterium | reverse complement strand
GCGCGATCGCAGCTTGGCGCCGGGTGTGGCGTTCGATGCGGGCGAGTTGATGCGCGTGTGGGGGATCACGACGGCGGTCATTGCGCTTGTTTGGAATGCGCTTATTGCGGCGGGTGTCGTGCTGTGGTGGCCGCACGACCGAGCGCGCGATACGCTGTACACGGATCAAGGCATCGAGACGGGGGATTTCTGGACGATGGAGCGCGGCGTGTACCCTTACGCTGCGGTGCAGGCCGTGCATCTAACCTGCGCGTATGACGGGGCGCAGGTCGGCTATGCGATCGAATTGCCGGACGGCTTGCGGCGCGACGTGCTGATGCTGCGGCGGTTCGCGAGTCGGCTCGACGATGCGGTCTTGATCGACACCAAGCTGCGCGCGGCGGGCGTGCCGTTTCAGTTTGCGCTGCCGGAGCAAGCGTCGGTGTCGAGGGAAGGCGTCGTCAGCCGGTGGTGTGTCCTTGCGCTTACCGAAGGTGCAGATGAGGAGACGCGCGCGAAGATCGAGCAGGTGTTTCATCTCGACGCGTGGTTCGAGCGGCGCTGGCGGCTGCGCACGGGCGGACAGCCGCGGATATCAAGCCGCTGAGGCGCGGGTGGTTTCGGCTTTCGGCGCGGCGATACGGTTGGCCGCGAATTCGGCCCATACTTTCGTGCCGGCGCCCGGCGTGCTTTCGATGCGGAAGAGACCCATCTGCGCTTCGATCAACGCCTTCACGATCGGCAGCCCTAAGCCGGTGCCGCGGCCCTCGATGGTCATGTTGTCGAGCGAAGCTTGGGCGTAAGGTTCGATCGCTTTCTGCAGTTCCTCGGGCGTCATGCCTTGGCCCGTGTCTTGGACGCCGAGGACGAAGTTTTCGTGCGTGACGCGCGCGAACACGGTTGCTTGTCCGCCCGGCGGGGTGAACTTCACGGCGTTCGACAGAAGATTGCTGAGAATCTGCAGGGTCGCGCGTCTGTCGGCGATGAGGATTGCGCGGCCGGCGATGTCGAGGTTGAGCGAGACCTTGGCCGATGCGGCCTGCCGCTCAAGGAAACGAAAGGCTTCTTGGGCGATTTCGGTGATGTCGAGTTCATCGTCGGTGAACTCGCGCTTGCCGGCCTCGATCTTTGCGAGATCGAGGATGTCGTTGATGAGGCTCAGTAGGTGCTTGCCGCTGGCGTGAATGTTGGCGGCATAGTCGAGGTATTTCGGCGCGCCGTGCTGGATCAGTTCGGAAAAGCCCATGATGCCGTTCAGCGGGGTGCGCAATTCGTGGCTCATGCTGGCGAGGAATACGCTCTTGGTTTCGTTGGCGCGCTCGGCGCGCTCGCGCGCGGCGGCCAGTTCGCGCAACAATTCCTCGTTGCGCAATTGCAGAAGCACCGTGGTTCGAGCGGCGCGGTGCACACCGATCGCAATAGAGCAGTTGACGAACGTAAACAGGATAAAGAGTGCGGGCGTGATCCACGGCAGCGGGGCGAAGTGGACGGCCGGGTAGATCATCAGCAAGGGAAGGAACTTGAAGATTCCCGCGAAGGCGATCGGAAGCGATGCACCGTAGAAGACAGCGGCCATCGGCAAGCTGACCAGCATAAAAACGGTCAGAAGAACATTGTTGGCGATGTCGCCGTCGACCCACAGCAGCGGCACGATGGCCGGCAGAATGACGAAGTTGGGGATGAGACTTGCGGCGATCTTCAGCGTCCACCACCCGGCTTCTTCGGGCTTGGGCTCGGCCTTGATGAAGCGTTCGTTGGTCAGGAAGATCAACGCGATCGAAGCCAAGAGCGCGAGGAACCAGGCCAACATCACCTCAAGGTCCGCCCAGATCAGTCCGGCAGCGGCAAGCCCGATGCCGGTGAACGGCATACCGCGAAGGGCGCCGCGCTGCTGAAGGGCCATGCCGCGCAGGAGTTCGAGCCGCATGCGACCCTCGAAAGGGTCCTTTGGCGTCAACCGGCGGGCAGCATGTTCGAGCATTCGCGCATTACCTGACGAAGGCTCAATCGTAGGCAAAGGCAGTTAACAACCCGCCCCTTTCTTGGTGGCCAAAAGTGTCAGGTCCCGGTGCGGGAGGGGCGGCGGATCGGGATCCAGCGGGCCTCCGTGCGTGTCGGCGGCGAGAGCTTGCGCAGGAATGCCCAAACGCCGCGCCAGCTTGAGGCGGCGAAGAGGCGCGCGATGCCTGCGGGTTTCGCGCGCGCGTCGCAGATGTCGGCGTAGGCGTCGCCGGTGCGATGCGCGAGGCGGACGACGGTTGCGAACTCGCCGACGGTGCGGCCGGTGAAGGAGAGGCCGAAGGCGCTGCGACCCGACGCTGTCGTTTGGCGCGAGAGTTGGACGGGCAGGACCGTCGTTCCCGACGGCGTCTTCAATGTGAGCTGTCCGGTGAGCGCGCGGGCGTTCATCTCGACGACGTCTTCGGCCAGGAATCTCGCACCGTGGACGGAGATGTCGGCGAGACGGCCCGCGTATGTCTCGCCGCCGAGCAAGAGTTCGGCTTGGACGCGGCGGTTCATGCGCGGCGACAATCTGCGCTGGCGTGGTTCGGCGATGGCGCCGAGCAGGCACGCGAAGAGGCAGGCGCTGAAGATGGTGAGGCCGAGAAGCGGCGCCAGCATGTGCTGATACTCGGGACGCAGAAACCAGCCGGCGACGCCGGCCGTTGTGCCTGCGAGGGAGATCGCGAACAGGATGACGAGGAGGCCGTTCGCGTGTTCCGGGTCGGGCACGCGCTCGGCCTTTTCGCGGCGGCCCATCAGGCTTGCGAGCGAGGGGGCGGAGATCAGCGACTCCAGCATTTCGCTCCACGCGGCGATCAGGTTGTCGCGCATGCCGGCGTTAAGCGTGCCCGCGAGCGCCAGCGCGGTGATTGTCGCCGCGAGCGTGACGGTCGCGCCTTCGACCATGCCGATGCCGCCGAAGATATTGATGCGTAGCAGCACGGCGAGCGGTGGCAGCGCGAAGGCGATTGCCCACGCGAAGGGCATAAGGCTTGCGAACAGGGCCGGCATCCACGACAGGCGCTCGCGCATCGTCAAGCCGCGCGCCAGCAGCGGGTCGCGCGTCAACGCCGCGTCGATGGTGCCGATGCGCGTCGTCAACCGCTGGCGCAGATATTCCTTCACGGTGTCGGGCGCGATGACCGCGACCATCGGGCGGGTAACGATGCCGCGACGCCATCCCGACTCGGCGCAGCGGATGCGGGCGGGCGCGTCAGGGCGCATGTTCCAGCGCGAACAGGCGCCGGACGCCGTCAGCGCTGCGCGACGCCACACGGTGCGTTGGCTCAGACCCAGATTTCCGGAGGCTGCGCCGATTGTCTTCAGGCACGATTTGAAGAAGTGGCCCGGGTCGTTGGGCATACGCTGCGTGACGTCGATGTCGGTCAGCACCGGATCGCCGTCGATCGCGAAGGCCGGCACGTCGATGAAGGCGAGGCGCGGGTCGTTGTGGAATCCGGCGGCGAGGCGGCGGAAGAGATCAGGGGTCGGCGTTTCGCCCGCGTTCAGGATTAGAACCAAGCTGCCGGCGGTGCGTGCGAGGGCTGCGTTGACGGCGCTGCCGGCCGTTGCTTCCGGCGACGCCGCGAGCCACGAGGCGTTGGTACGGTCGGCGAGCGCCTGCAACGCTTCGGCGTCGGTGGCGCGGTCGAGGCCCACGAGGTGCATGCGGACGTTATCGCGCGGGTAGTCGAGCTGCGATGCGGCGGCGAGCGAGTAGGTCGCTTTCGGGGCCTGCTTCGGATCGGAAATCAAGATGAAAATATCGACCGTCGGCATGTCGATTTCCGGCATCGCGGCCGGTTCAATCTTGAGCGCGGCGGGTGCGATTTCGGCGAGCGCCGTCAGTGTGAGCGCGATGGCGATGAACGCTTCGACTGCGAAGAGTGCGATCGACAGGGTAAGGCCGACGATGTCGAGGTGTGCGAAGGTCGTATCGGCGCGCCACATCAAGTGGACGATCAGCAGCGCTGCGCCCATAGCCAGTGTGCCCGCGCGCGCAAGCGGTACGCTTTGAAAAACGAGACGATCCGAGGACTTGCGCGCGTTCGATTTCGCCGCCACAGATGGAGTCGTCACGCGTACCGCCCCTTCACATACAAGCGATTCGCCCCGAATCGCTGACTGTAAGGAATCGCAGAACGAGTCCAGCAACCAGTGGCAATTTGGACTCAACCAACTCTATTTCCCCGGGTAAGGAATTGTTAGGAAATGACGGAGCCGCGGCTCAAAACATGGATATGGGTTTCGGCATTGATCCGACGTGCCGAGATCGCCGGCGCCGCCGCCTTCGTCGCGCGCAAAGGCGAACCGGATTCAGGCGCGGTGGTCGTGAAGATCGCGCTGCTCGACGGGACCGCGCGCGTGTGGTCGTCAAGCTATGGCCGCGACGGTCAGCGGCGCTGGGTGAGGGCGACGGGGCCTGATCTCGTGCCTGACGCGGATGCCGAGGCGTATGTCGCGCGGGCGCGAGGGCGTGACAGTGATTTGTGGATCGTCGAAATCGAGGATCGGGCTGGGCGCGATTTCCTGACGGAGGAGAAGGAATAGTCGCGTGATCATTCGGCCCGTGCTGGCGAAGGAGATTGCTGCGTTGTCGGCGCTTGCCTCACGCACGTACACGGACGCGTTCGGTGCTTCGATGTCGGCTGAGGACTTGGCGGCGCAGTTGAAGGCGACGCGGTCGGAGGGCTACTTTCGTAACGCGTTGCGAGAAGACGCCATCCTCGTCGCCGTGATCGACGGCGCGATCGTCGGCTATGTGCAGCTCAGCGATGTGCGGATTTCGATTGAGGGCGCGGGGCCATCGGATCAGGAGTTGTTCGCGCTCTATGTGCGCTCGGACTTGCAGGGGCGGGGCATCGGGGCGGCGTTGATGGATGCGGCCCTTGCGCATGAGCGGTTCAGGCGCGCGCGGAAGATTTGGCTCGACGTGTGGGACGAGAATGCGCGCGCGATCGCGTTGTACACGCGCTATGGCTTCGCGCCTGCCGGGCGGCGCGATTTTGTCGTTGACGGGCGCGTGGTTGGCAGCGATCTCGTGATGGTGCTTCAGCGCACCTGAAATTCGTAGGTGCCGTTGGCGCCCAGGTCTTGTTTGAAGCGGCCGTCGGTGAGGTAGGCTTTCGCGTCCTTGTTGCCCAGCAGATACGCGTCCCAGTAGGCGAGGGAGGCTTTTTGGATGAGGGCTTGGAAGACCGGGTCGGTGGGGCGGGGGCCCGAGCGCGGCGTGCGGCCGTTGAACACCATGTGATCGCCGCCGGTGAAGACCAGCAGGAATTTATCAGCGGCGGTGATGGTGCGATAGGGGATCTGGCGGCTTTCCGGCGGCTCGCCGTTGTCGAAGGGTGTTTTGTCTTCGGTGCCGGTCATGTGGAAGGTGGGTATGCGGATTGTCGAGAAGGCTTTTTCCGGGTCGCCTCGGCGCGGCTTCGACGGGCTGTAGGCGATCGACGCTTTTATGCGCGGATCGTCGAACGAGATGAAGCCGCCGGCGAGCGACTGTCCGGACAGAGCCATCGTCGTGATCGCGCCGTAGGAATGGCCCGACATGCCGACGCGCGAGAGGTCTAGGCGGCCACGCAGTTTGGCATCGCCGGCGTTCATGCGTTCGAGTTGGTCGATCGCGAAGGGAATATCGCGAAAGCGGTCGGCGGCGACGCTGGGCGTGACCGCGGCGCGTGTTCCGGATTCTGCTTTGGCGGGATCGAACCCGGGCGTACCCGGCATGCCGCCGAAGACGGCCGGTGTGTCGGAACCCGGGTGCTGAACGGCGACGGCGGTGTAGCCGTTCTCGGCCAGGAAGCGCAGCAGGTATTCGGCGCCGTCACGGTTGCCGCCGAGGCCGTGCGAGAAGATGACGATGGGGCGCGCGCCTTGCGCGTTGGTGGGCTGATAGATCCTGTAGGGGACAATGCGGTTCGAGCGGGCCGTGTCGGTCCATTCGCCCAGGATCGTGTCGACTTGAATCTTCGGTTGCGCGCGGGCCGGCGCGAGGGCGACAAGGAACACGAAGGCGAGGGCTGCGATGACGCGCAAAGTCATGGGCTCACTGTTCCCTTGTTATCCGTTAGAGTGCTTGAACGTTTGGATGAGGCTTCTTCCGTCGCATGACCAAAACTCTGCGTTCCCGCCGCTGGTTCGACAACCCCGAAAATCCCGGGATGACGGCGCTTTATCTGGAACGATACCTAAACTTTGGGCTGACGCGCGAGGAGCTGCAGTCGGGGCGTCCGATCATCGGGATCGCGCAGACGGGGTCGGATCTTTCGCCTTGTAACCGCCATCATCTGGAGCTTGCCAAGCGGGTGCGCGAAGGCGTGCGTCAGGCCGGCGGCGTGGCGCTTGAGTTTCCGGTGCATCCGATTCAGGAGACGGGGAAGCGGCCGACGGCGGCACTCGATCGCAATCTCGCGTATTTGGGCTTGGTCGAGGTGTTGCACGGGTATCCGCTCGACGGTGTGGTGCTGACGACCGGGTGCGATAAGACGACGCCGGCGTGTTTGATGGCGGCGGCCACCGTGAACATTCCTTCCATCGTGTTGTCGGGCGGGCCGATGCTGGATGGCGTTTGGCGCGGGCAGCGCGCTGGGTCGGGTACGATCATTTGGCAGGGGCGGCAGATGCTCGCCAAGGGCGAGATCGGCTACGCCGAGTTTATGGAGATGGCGGCGGCGAGTGCGCCGTCGGCCGGACACTGCAATACGATGGGCACGGCGCTGTCGATGAATTCGATCGCCGAGGCGCTCGGCATGTCGCTGCCCGGGTGCGCGGCGATCCCGGCGCCCTATCGTGAGCGTGCGCAGATGGCGCACGAAACCGGCGTGCGCATTGTCGAGATGGTGCGCGAGGATTTGAAGCCGTCGCAGGTGATGACGCGTGCGGCGTTTTTAAATGCGATCCGTGTTGCCGCTGCGATCGGAGCATCGACGAACTGTCCGCCGCATCTGATTGCGATTGCGCGGCATGTGGGTGTGGAGCTTTCGCTCGCGGACTGGCAGACGCATGGGTATGAGGTTCCGTTGCTCGTGAATTGTATGCCGGCGGGTGTGCATTTGGGCGAGGGGTTTCATCGCGCGGGCGGCGTTGTCGCGGTGATGGCGGAGTTGATCGCGGCGGGTTTGATCGACGAGGACGCGATGACTGTTTCAGGCAAGACGATCGGGGCTGCGTATCGGGGTCGGCGTACGCACGACGCTGACGTGATCCGTTCGGTCGACGCGCCTTTGAAGGAAGCGGCCGGGTTCTTGGTGTTGTCGGGGAATTTGTTCGACTCGGCGATCATGAAGACGAGCGTCATCGGCGAGGCGTTTGCGGCGCGATATCTGAAGCGCGCGGGCGCGCCGGGTGTGTTCGAGGGGCGGGCGATCGTGTTTGAGGGGCCTGAGGACTATCACGCACGCATCAACGATCCGTCACTTGGCATCGATGAGAACTGCGTGCTGGTGATGCGCAATTGCGGGCCGGTCGGATATCCGGGATCGGCGGAAGTTGTGAACATGCAGCCGCCCGATGCGCTCATCAAACGCGGGATCACGGCGTTGCCTTGCATCGGCGATGGGCGGCAGAGCGGGACGAGCGCCTCGCCGTCGATTCTGAACGCCTCGCCTGAAGCAGCCGTGGGTGGCGGGTTGGCGTTGCTGAAGACAGGAGATGTGATCCGCGTCGATCTCAACGCGCGACGTGTGGATGCGGTTGTGCCGGAGGCCGAGTGGGCGGCGCGGCGTAAGGCGTGGGTGCCGCCGAAGCTTCAGTCCCAAACGCCGTGGGAGGAGATTGCGCGTGCGAATACCGGGCAGCTGTCGACGGGCGCGTGTTTTGAGCCGGCGACGCTTTACATCGATATCATCGCGACGCGCGGTGAGGCGCGGGATTCACACTAGCCGTTTGACAGCGCCACGGCGGCGATCAGGCTTGTGGTGATGACGGCGAAGACCGGCCAGCCAACGTGGCGGAAGGCGGTCATGGGGCCTGTCATGACGAGTACAACGCCGAAGGTCGCGGCCGCGACTGCGTAGACGGGCATCAGTCCGTCGAATCCGAACAATGGTGCGAGGAGGAGCGCGGCGAAGCCCAGCCACATCACGCTTGTCGCATGCCAGGCGAGGCGCACGATCGAGCTCCTGAATGCGGCGGTTTTGGCGCCGCCAGGCCATGTCATTTGTGCTTGAATCTGGGGGACGAAGAGGCGTTCGCCCAATACGCTGTGTGCGACCGCGGCGGCCAGGCTGCCGCAGCCGGCGACGGCCAGTAGGATCTCAGAGAGATTGGCGGGCATGCTTTTCTCCATACGCCTGCGTATGGTTCATATGCGCACGGTTTGTGTTAGTCAATACGGTGGCGTATGGTCGCAGCATGACAGCGAAGCGTGACACGCGCATCGGGCGCGACGAATGGATCCGGGAGGCCTTGAAGCTGCTGCTTGCTGAGGGCATCGCGGGTGTGCGCGTTGAGCCGCTGGCGCTGAGGCTCAAGGTCACCAAGGGCAGCTTTTATTGGCATTTCAAGGATCGCGCCGCGCTGCACGAAGCAATGCTGGAGCATTGGCGGCGCATTGCGACGCGCGCGATCGCCGAGCGGGTCGATCAGGCGGGCGGCACCCCGCGGGAGAAGTTGCGCCGTCTGATCGGGTTCGGGACGAGCGGCGTCGCGCCGGGCACGCTGGAGACGGCGATGCGCGGGTGGGCGCGGCATGACGCGGGGGTGGCTGCGGCGATTGCCGCGGCGGACGGCGAGCGGATTGCCTATGTGAGCGGTTTGCTGCGCGCGCTCGGTATCAAGCCGAGTGTGGCGGACGTGCGGGCGCGGATCCTCTATCTTGCCCTGATCGGTAGCTACTTTTCGCAAGTGCCGACGGGGCGCGCGTTGTGGCGCGAGATCGAAACGTTGGTCAGTTAGTTCGGGGGCGTATGTCGGACTCTTACATCGATCAGGATCTGGCGATCACGATCGCGTTGGGCGTGGTTGCGGCCATCTATCTGGGTCTTGCGATTGCGAATTTCCGGAACGGCAGGACCGGGTACGGCATCGCGCGGTTGTTCGCGGCCGTGTTGTTCGGCGGCGTGGCGTTCTTCTTTGCGACGTTTGAGATGCGGCTGTTCTAATCTCGCTCATCGGTAAGCGCTAGTTGGTCTCGTCGGGTGGCTGCGCTTGGCCGCAGAACCCCGGTGACGGACGATAGTAGTAGAAGGTTCCGCCAACCAATGCGAGCAGCGCCTTGTAGCTCGCCGCATTCTTGTCTCGATATGAATGATCGCAAAGCCGCACGTAGTGACGGCATGAATTGTCCGCGTCTTGTGCCGCGTAGACCTTGTTCACGGGGCTGGCAACTCGCCTGTTGAAATCCGTCGCGGAAATCCAGTCGTTCAGGAGAAACCCTGCTGCAGGTTGCTCGAACGACGTCAAGTAGCTCTCCTTGATGCTTTTTTCCGTGAACGGGCCCCTGAGGATCTTTTCATCGGGGTTGTCGATCCGGACGCGTGTCACCCGGAAGGGTTTTTCGTCATGTTCGCGGAGCTCGACCTTGAACAGGTAGCGCACGCGCCTGTCGTCGGGGGCTTGGCCAACGCCCCAGCAAGGCGCCGCGTCAAGCCCCTGCCTCGTGAGGGTCAGTGTGAGATCGCTGGTGAGCTTATCAATCCGGTTGTCGAGATAGTTTATTCTTCCTTCCACATCGCGAGCGGTGTCGTCGAGCGCCTTCTGGGCTTGCTCCAGGTCTTTGATGCTTTGGCCTTCCTTCCCCGCAAGCTTCTTGAGTCTGTTATTAGTGTCACCTATCGCTGCCAAAACCTTCTTCTCCGCATCGAGCTTGGCATTGGTGTCCCAGAGGTCACATGCAACGTAGAGCGCGAAGGCGGCCATGACGACGAAGAGTGCAGCTAGGACCCGACCTAGGCCCTTCGCATACTTTCTGACGAGCGTGCTGAGACTGGAAGCGTGGGCCCGTGGTTTTGGAAGGAAGATGTCGTCGAGAATGGCCTCTGCTGCCGCGGCGTCTGTGGGATACGGCGGACGGATCTCTGAGGGAGACCCTGTCGCCTCGCCGTCTGGGTAGTTTGAGCGCTGCATCCTCAGGAAATGATTCACCGGCTGTTTCGGCAGATCGCTGAATTTCGCAGCAACGGGAGGAGGCAAGTTCTGTGGCAGCCCACCGTTGATGTTGAAGACAAGCCATATCTCGTACGTAAGCCGTTTCTTGCCCTTGTCGGCCTTGTCATACTCCTCTTCGTATTTGACTTCGGAGGTATGCTGCGATTCGTAGTATTCGTTCCAAGCCTTCGTCGATTTTTCTTTTTCCTCCCTCTCGCGCGTCTTCATTTGCTGAGAGTGCGTCCTCTTGGCAGCATATTCGCTCGACTGCGCGGCACGGTACTTTTCGTCGGCGGCCAATGCCTGCTGTTTCTTTTCCTGCATTGCCTTGCGCGCGGCTCGAACGCGGTCGTCCGACCAGGCGGTCCACGCTCGCCCGTAGTCGCCGTTGGCTTCCCAGGTGATCACGAGGTGATCGTCGCAGTGCCGCAAACTTATGCTTGATTGACCGAAATGTGGGGTGCGCTGACCGAGCCCGACTTCGATCAGTTCTTTCACGTGCGCGAGGCGCTCCTCGCCCATGCGGCCAAGGTTGTCGGTCCACGTTTCACTGCGGACAGGCGCGCTCGGGTTCCCCAGCGGAGGCGCGTTGCCGACCGAACTCATTTTCTGCGCCCCACGTTCCGCCCCCGCGGGCACGCTAAGTGTCTTCGCAATGCCGATAAAGAGATATCAAAATACTGTTCTGAGGGTGGATGCGTCTGTGACTGTCGTGCCACTGAATGCCTAGAGTGCTGAAGCTCACAGCATTCTCGTTCACCGATTGCGCGCGACGTTGCGTCGCTCCCCTCGCAAAGGAGATTGGTGCCCCTGCGATTGTATTTATTGAACCGGACTCTTCTGGGCGGGTGCATTGAGCACGGTACGGAAACCGAGATGGCTGGTGCCGAGGTCGGCTTCTTGCGGCTGGCGCGCCTCGGGGCGGTAGCGCAGGCAGTAGTTGGCGGCGCAGAGATATGAGCCGCCTTTGATGACGTGCGCTGCAGGCGCATGGCCCGCGTAGATGTCCGCCGTCCATTCCCAGACGTTGCCGATCATGTCGTTGAGGCCGTACGCGTTGGGCTTAAAGCAGCCGACGGGGGCGCCGCCGGCGAAGCCGTCTTCGCTTGTGTTGATCAGCGGGAAGACGCCTTGCCAGGTGTTGGCGTCTTTCGATTGCGGGTGATCGTCCGTGTACGGCGCGCCGGCGCGAGCCGCCCATTCCCATTGCGCTTCGGTCGGCAGCGCGCGGCCCTTCCACTTGGCGTAAGCCGCAACGTCTTCGTAGGCGAGCGCGGTGACGGGGAAGTGGTCGCGGGTTTCGATCGACGTGTCCGGGCCTCCCGGGTGTTTCCAGTTGGCGCCTTTGACGTAGCTCCACCAGGCGGCGGCGGTCGAGAGGTCGGCGTCGCCTGATGGCATGACGAAGACGGCGGCGCCGGGGTTGCTCGCGCGTTCCGCGACGGTGACGTAGTTCGTTTCTTTTACGAAGGTGGCGAAGTCGGCGTTGGTGACTTCGGTGCGGTCCATCCAGAAGCCGTCGACGCTGACCGTGCGGCGTGGGCCTTCTTCGGGATAGACGTCGCCGCCCATCTCGAACGTCCCGCCGGGGATCCAGACCATGCCGGGATGTTGCGCGCGCTCTTCGACTTGGAGCGGGCAGGCGAGTATTTCGGCGACAGTGTCACGCGCGTCTAAGGTGACGTAGAGCGTGACGCCAAGGAATGCGACCGCAACGGCGACGAGGATGAGCGTGCGCATTGCCATGCGGGCTCAACTCCTTCGGGGGCGTGAAGGCGTCAGTTGGGCCAATAGACGAACTCCTCGCCTTCCACTTCGGGCGTGTCGAGGGGGCGGTCAATGGGGACTGAGCCTTCCAAGAGCGATGGCCAAAGTGGGTTGGATTGCTCGCCATTCTTCTTGGTGAGGAGCGCCATCATCTCGGCGAGTTTGTCGGGGTTCGTTTCGGCAGCGTTGGTCTTTTCCGTTGGATCGGTCTTCAGGTCGAAGAGCCATGATTTCTTCGGATCGCCCGATGACTGAAGTTTCCAGTCGCCGGCGAGCAGCGCTTTGTAATGGCCCGAGCGCCAGAACATCGTTTCATGCGGTGCGCCTTGGGTTTCGCCGGTGATGTAGGGGATCAGATTCACGCCGTCCATGGCGCGGTCGGCCGGCACATCAGCGCCGGCTGCGCTGGCGGCAGTTGCGAATATGTCGACGTGACCGGCGGCGGCCGTGAATGTCGTGCCCTTCGCGATCTTCGCGGGCCATTTGGCAAAGAAGGGGACGCGGATGCCGCCTTCGAAGAACGTCATCTTCCAGCCGCGGAACGGCTTGTTGATGTCGGGCAAGCCGATGTAGTTCGCGCCGCCGTTGTCGCTGGTGAAGATGATGAGCGTATTGTCTTCGATGCCGGCGTCTTTAACCGCCTTCAGCACCGTGCCGACGCCGCGATCGAGCGAGCGGATCATGGCGGCGTAGATGCGCAGGCGGTGGTTCTCGATGCCGCTCAATGCGTCGTAGTCGGACTTTTGCGCCTGCAGCGGCGTGTGCGGCGCATTGTAGGCAAGGTACATGAAGAATGGGCGGTTCTTGTTGGCGTCGATCGCCTTCGCTGCTTCGTCGGAGAGGTAGTCGGTGACGTAGCCCTTGGGCGCGAAGCGGCTGGGCTTGTTGTTGTTGACGACGGCGTAGGGCAGGTTCGCCCAGAGGAACTTGTCGATGGGGTCGAAGTCTTGATGCGCGTCGACGGCGTTTGGATCGCCCGGCGGTAGGTAGCGCGCGGCGCCTTGCAGGAAGCCCAAGAATTCGTCGAAGCCGCGGGCTTCGGGACGCGAGGTTGCCGTTTCGCCCAGATGCCATTTACCCAGCATCAGCGTGCGATAGCCTTTGGTCTTCAGCATTTGCGGCAGTGTGATCTCGCTCGCCGGCACCGTCATGTCGGCCATCTCGGGCACGGCGTCTTCGAGTTCGGGATGGTAGACGGGCGGGTGGCTGGTTGTCCCTGAGTGCCCTACGAGGCGCGAAAACTGTTTCGGCACCGGCGTGAACTCGAAGCCGAAGCGGGTGGCGTAGCGGCCGGTCATGATCGCGGCGCGGGACGGGGCGCAGGTGGCGTTGCCGGCGTAGGATTGCGTCAGGTTCGCGCCGTCTTTGGCGATGGAATCTATGTTCGGCGTGGGCACCGCGCCGTTCGCGACGCCGCCGCCGCCTAAGGTGATGTCGTTGTAACCGAGGTCGTCGGCGACGATGAGGATGATGTTGGGTTGGCGATCTGCAGGTGCCGCCGCCGGGGCGTCGGGACCTTTCTCCCACACGACGTCTTGGTTGGGCTGAATGGGGTCGCGGATCGCAGCCATGATGCCGGGAAGGTAGTACCAGTAGTTCTGGAACGCGATGAAGCCCGCGACGCCTAGCACGGCGACGACGGCGGCGGTTCCGATAAGCCATTTGCGCATATGCGTGTTCCTAGTTTTGGAAGAGGACGGCGCAGCCAGTGCCGCCCAGTATTTTATCGACGCTCGCGCGATCGCCGGCGCTCAAGTCGGCGTAGGCGTTGCGCAGCCACTGCAGGCATTTGGCCTGGTACGGGAACGTCTGCTGTTTCCACGGTTTGCCGTCGATTTCTGTCTCGAATGTGTCCGCACCCTTCGCGATGGCGGCGGCGTTCGCCAGCAATGCGGGGACATAGACGCGGCCGAATTCCTTCAGCAGCGCGATGATGGTCGCTGGGATGTTCGCGGGATCAAGCCAGTCGCTGTCCTTCGGTTCAAGGCCCGATAGGTCTTCCGTTACTTCGATCCAGGCGTAGACGCGCGGCGCCTTCGCCATGGTGAGCGCCATCGGCGTCGGATCGAAATGGGTGAGCGCAGTCAGCTGGCCGAAGACGCCAAAGTCGGAGGCGCCGGGGCGGTTGCCCATCAGGAAGGGGTGGTGCTTCAGATGCGCGTTGAAGAGGTCGAGGAAGCGCTCGTAGCTCGCTTCGATCACCGGCGTCGTGGTGTCGTTCGAGCCGACGACGTAGAGGCGCGAGATTTGGCGGTCCATGATGAACTTCTTCATCTGCGCCATGTCTTCGTCGGAGGCCGCGATGCGCGACCAGCGCGGGAGGATGTCGCCGGCCTTGTCCGCGTCGGCGGCGTAGTGCCAGCGGTAGTGGAACATCGCCTTGGTCAGCCATTCGTCAGCGTAGTCTTCGAGCATGACGTCGATGAAGGCTGTCACGGGATGCGGCGGCAGGACCGAACGGCCTTCAAATTCGCGCTCGAGGCGGCGGATCAACGGTGACGAGTCGACGACGGCTTCGAGTTCGCCGCGTTCGTTCGGCAGATAGAACGTGGGCAGCAGTTGAACCTTCGGCTTTGGCATGCCCGGGGGTGAGCCCATGCCAAATTGCAGAAGCTTGTAAGGAATCCGCCGGTAACGCAGCAGCGACAGCATCTTGCGGGTGTAGGGCGAACCTGGCGCGCCGTTCAGCGTGATCGGTGTCGGGATCATGGCGTTTCCACTTTGGCGGATTGGAGTTCTTGTTCGATCGCCCACAGGCGGTCTTGGCCCCAGTGCGGGCGGTTCTTGTTGACACAGAAGGAGGGTACGCCCCAGAGGCCGAGGGCGAAAAGCTCTTCGCGATTGGCTTCGGCGACCTTTCGCCAGCTTTCATCTTTCAGCGCGCGTTGCACGAGATCGCGGTCGAGACCGGCGCGCACCGCGAGTTTGTCGAGGCCGGCGTCGGACGCGGCGTCGATGCCTTCGGCGAAGACGCCGCGCAGGAAGCTCTCGGCGAACTCGGGCCCTTTGCCGGACTGGACCGCGTGGTGTAGCACCGCGAGCCCACGTTCCGCGCCCTTGCCGACGGGATCGACGATGGTGCCGAAGGGCATGCCCAGGCGTTCGGCTTCGCGCTTGGTGTCGAGCAAGATGTAGAGGCGCTTGGGCGCGGGCACCGGCAAGCCGCGCATCACCATGGGCAGCACAAAGCGCAGGCGCAGGTTCGCGCCGTAGTGTTCGGCCAGGTGGCGTATGCGCGGCACGGCGAGGTAGGTGTAGGGGCTGCGGAACGAGAGGAAGTAGTCGAGCGTTGCACCCGTCGGCTTCGCCGGCGCGAAGGTGACGTCTTTGACCGGCGCGATGGGTTTGAACGGACCCTTCGCGGTTGCGAGTCCCGCGGCGTAGAGGCGCTCTTCAAGGAAGTGCAAACGGTCGACGCCCCAGTACCACTCGCCTTCGAAATAGAACATCGCGCCGAGATAGTGGCCGAGGCGTTTGCGCAATGCGTCGCCGCCGGGCTCGACGGTTGGCGGCTTGGCTTCTGGCGCTGGAAACTTCAAACCGTAGGCGCGCGCGAGTAATGCGGCGTCTTCTACGGCGAGCTTGGCGAGACGTTCGCGCTCAGGCGCCGCCGCGTTGTCGGGCGGCGAGACGAGGTGCGACTTGATCTCGATACGGTACGCCCGCGTAAGGGGCGCGAGCATCTGGGCGGTGAGTTGCGAATAGGGGTCGTCGCTTTGGTGGAAGTAGTGGACGATCGCCTTACCGCCGAAGGTGCGGCCAAGCGCGTAGCGCGCGCGACGCAGGCCGCGCAGCGTGCGGCTGGTGAGAATAGTGCTGAAGAGTCGGCTGAGGGTCGCGCGCACGCCGTTCTGCCCGGTTCGGATATAGTGACACTCTTAATGCCACTATCTTGACCGCGCTGGCAAGCCCCTCATGTCAGCGTTTTCCGCATGAGGTCCGGCGAGGCGACAGCCGCATAGCCCAGGCGAGCGTAGAATGCCTGGGCATTGCGCGTGTGGAGTGCAACAGAGCTGTGTCCGCTCTGCTGAGCCCAGCGCTCCGCTTCGATCATTAGCGCGCGGCCGATGCCGGCCTTGCGTTGCTTTGGCGAAACCACAAGGGACTGGACGACGACCTCGACCGGTTTCTCAAGCGCGGGGCGAATAAAGGCGTGCAACACGCCTTCGACCCGGTCACCCTGCTCGAACACCCACACGCGATGGTCGTCGCGTGCGAGGACGCTGGTAAGGCGTGCGGCAGTGTCGTCGTCTGTCGCATCGCCTGCGAGTTCGCGGATCAGGGCGGCGATCGGTGCGGCGTCGGCTTGCGTAACGCCGCGGATCGTCATTTGAAAACCATTTTCACGACGCCGGTTTTGATCAGCTCGGCCATTTGTTCGCCGTCGTGACCGGCGATCATGATGAGGCTTGGTTCGGTGTCGAGCAGGCGTTTGAACTCGGCGAGTTCGAGGATGACGGCCTCGCGGTCTTCCTTCAGGTAGAAGTCGGAGACGTAGCGGGCGCGGGGCGCGACGCGTTCGACGCTTTCGATGCGCCACGCGACGTCGCCGAGGAAGAGCACTTCGCGGCCGTCGGCGAGTTTGACGTAGACGAGTTGGCTGCCCGGCGTGTGGCCCGGCGCTTTGATCAGCACAATGCCGGGGGCGAGTGCGTGATAGCGGTCGTAGATGAGCGGTTGATAATTATCGAGCGCGCCCGGCGGGAATTTCAGGCCTGCCATGCGCGCCGGATTGTCGACTTGCTCCTTGGTCAGTTGCGTGTGGCTGAGTACGGCCGCGATGTTCGGGCTGGCGACCAGGCCGCCGATGTGGTCGGGGTGTTCGTGCGTGATGACGACGTTCGCAGCCGTCAGCATCGCCGTTTGCATGCGCGCGTAGGCGGCGGCGTCGAATTTCGGGTTGTCCTTGCTGCCGGGTTCGTCGACGCCGGTGTCGACAACGACGGCGCGGTCGGCATAGGCGACTTGATACGAATAGACGGGCACGTCCATGTCTTCCCAGCCCGTACCGGTTACCATCGCGGCGTGCGGGAAGGTGAACGAGAACATGTGCTCGGCGCGAATTTCTGTCGGCTTGTCGCCCGGGACGGCGTCGGCGAGTTTGCGGACTTCGGCGATGTCGATGCTGTAGTTGCCGGCAGGGACGCGGGCGTCGATGAAGAGCCAGTAGTAGGCGCCGGCGGCGACGACGGCCAGACCGATAACGAAATAGATCAACCAGCGTAACCAGGCCATGTTGCCCCTCCCCATGTGTTGTGGCGGCAGGCTAGACTGCCGGCGGCGCGGTTGCCTAGAGACTTTCGATATGAACGATGCAGAGCGGCAGGCCCACGTAGAGCGCGTCCGGCGCGACGGCTTTACGATCGTGGAGAATGCAATCGCGCCCGATCTCGTCGACGGGTTGAACGCCGCACTCTTGCGGCTTGAGCGCGAACTGGATGCGAAGCCCGCGATGAACGGGTTTGAGGGACATAAAACTGTCAGGATCTACAACCTGCTGGCCTACGGCTCACCGTTCGCCGATGTGCCCGTGCATGCGAGCGTGCTGCCGGTGGTCGAGGAAATCCTCGACCCCGGGTGTTTGATCTCGTCGCTGTCGTCGATCGCGATTGATCCGGGCGAGATCGCGCAGCCCATCCATGCGGACGATATGGTGATCCCGCTGGCCAAGCCGCACATTCCGATCGTGTGCAATTCGATGTGGGCGCTCACTGATTTTACGGAAGCGAACGGTGCGACGCGGTTGGTGCCGGGGTCGCATCTGAAGGACAATCCCGTCTATGGCGGCACGTATGACAGCGTGCCCGGCGAGATGAAGAAGGGCAGCGTGTTGATCTGGGATGGGTCGCTGTGGCACGGCGGCGGCGCGAACACGACGGACAAGCGGCGGACCGGGATTGCGATGAATTACTGCGCCGGCTTTGTGCGGCAGCAGGAGAACCAGCAGTTGGGGTTGAAGCCGGATTTGGTGAAGACGTTTTCGCCGCGGCTGCAAGAGTTGGTCGGCTATGGCGTTTATCGCGGGCTGATCGGGCACATCGACAAGAAGAGCCCGGCGCAGATGCTCGGTTCGCCGGATGGGTTTCGTTCGATTTGGGAGCAGACTTAGTCGCTATCCAACACGCGCTTGGGGTGCATCGAATCCACCATGCCCATGAAGGGTGGATAGACGCTGTAGCCCATCAGGCTTTGGATGGTTGGGCGCAGCGTGCGTGTTGTCTCGCGTGGGACTTCGAGGAAGAAGTTTTCCTGCGTGCGCAACCACGGTGCGCAGTATTGGTTCGTGAAAGCTAAGCGGTCGCGTGTGGTGCGGTTGGCGCCGCCGCCGTGCCAGAGCGTGCCGAGGAACACCACCATCGAGCCGGCGGGCATGACGCACGGGATCGATTGTTCGCGTGTCGGAAATGTTTCAGCGTCCCAGCTGTGGCTGCCGGGGACGATGTCGGTGGCGCCGTTTTCCGGTGTGAACTCGTCGATCGCCCAGATCACGGATGCGGCGAGGGCGGGACGCGGGCGCGGGATCTTGTAGAAGCTGTCGTCGAAATGGAGTTGCTGGGCGTCTTCGCCGGGCGTGATGTTGATGGCCTGCGCTTGGCTGAGCAGGTAGTTCGGTTCGAAGAGGTGATCGAGCAGCGCCAGCAAGCTTGGGTGGTCTATGAGGTCGTCGAAGGCGCGTGTCTTGGCGAGAACGTTGTAGAGGCGTTGGGTCTTGAAGCCTTCGAACTGATTGCGGCCCGGTGCGCCCAAGAGGCGGCGAGTTTCGGTGCGGATGGCGTCGCAGGTTTTTGCGTCGAGCAGGCGTTCGATGATCACGTAGCCGTCGCGCATCAGGGCCGCGTGATCGGCCTTCGTTTCCGGCAGGTCGCGTGCGCCTGCGAACTCGAAGCCATAGCGCCGCTCGTGCGCGAAGGAATGCGCGGTGGGGTACAGGTTCGCCTTCATATGGTGCCTCGCGAACGGGCCTGGCCCGGATGCTGACCTAAGATTGCGGAAAACCCAGCGAAATTGAAAGCGCTTCCGTGCGTGGGCGGGGCTAGAATTGGGGCAATCTCGCGCCCCGGCGACTCGCGGCGCGCTCGAACCCGTAAGGACACCCGCTTCCCATGAAAACCACCCGCTATCACAAGCGCACGATTGCCGGCCGGCCGCTGCATCCGGAAACCCAGATGCTGTCCTACGGCTACGACCCGATGCTGTCGGAAGGCGCGATCAAGCCGCCGATTTTCCTGACCTCGACCTTCGTGTTCCGCAGCGCGGAAGAGGGGAAGATTCTGTTCGACGTTATCGGCAACCGCCGCGCGGCGCCGGAGGGGCAGTCGGGCGGGCTTGTCTATTCGCGTTACAACAATCCGAATTTGGAGATGCTGGAAGACCGTCTGGCATTGATCGACGATGCGGAGGATTCGCTCGTCTTCTCCTCAGGCATGGCGGCTATCACGACGACGTTGCTTGGCTATTTGCGGCCGGGTGATTGCGTCGCGTTCACGAAGCCTCTCTACGGCGCGACGGCGTCGGTGATCGAGAAATTCCTGGGCGAGTTCGGCGTGACGTGGGTCGCGATCGAGGATGCGACGTCGGTGGGTGCGATCCGTGCGTCGCTTGAGAAGGTCGATCCGCGAACGGTGAAGATGATCCTGGCCGAGACGCCGGCCAATCCGTCGAGTCTGCTTTGCGATATCGAAGCGCTGGCGCAGGTGGCGAAGGAGATCGGGCAGAAGTCGGGGAAGAAGCCGATCCTGGCGGTCGACAACACGCTGCTTGGGCCGGTGTTCCAGAATCCGTTGAAGCACGGCGCGGATATGAACATCTATTCGTTGACCAAGTATGTCGCCGGGCACAGCGATTTGGTCGCCGGCGCGGTGACGGGCAGCGACGCGGCGCTGGCGCCGTTGCGCACGTTGCGCGGTTGGTTCGGGTGTCAGCTCGATCCGAATTCGTGCTGGATGGTGACGCGGTCGCTGGAGACGGTGGCGCTGCGCATGAACAAGGCGGCGGACAATGCGCGTGCGGTCGCCGAATTCCTGAAGACGCATCCCAAGGTCGAGGCGGTGAATTTCCCGAGCCTGTTGCCCAAGGGCGACCCGCAGCGCGTGATCTTCGACAAACAGTGCTCCGGTGCCGGATCGACGTTCAGCTTCGTGGTCAAGGGCGGCAAGGATGAAGCGTTTCGCGTCCTCGACAGTTTGCAGATCGTGAAGCTCGCGGTGAGTTTGGGCGGCACCGAGAGCCTCGCTTGTCACCCGGCGACGACGATGCATTCGAGTTTCTCCGCGGCAGACCGTGCGCGGCTTGGCATTCCCGACGGCTTGATCCGTATTTCGATCGGTGTCGAGCATCCGGAAGACCTCGTCGCCGATCTGAAGCAGGCTCTAGGCTGAAGCATGGAATCTGCCGAGCATTGGGTCACGCACGGCGATGCGCGCCTGAAGGTGCGCGTCGTCGGCAAGTGGGGTGAGCGCGATGTCGTGATGTTGCCGTCGCTGGGCCGCGGCAGTCCGGATTTCGATGCGCTAGCGACGCGCGTGGCGGTGCAGGGCTATCGCGTGCTGTTGCCCGAACCGCGCGGCATCGGCGGCAGCAGCGGGCCGCTCGACGGCAAGACGCTGCACGACTTCGCAGGCGACGTCGCGGCTGTGATCCGCGAGTTGTCGAACGGGCCGGTGGTGTTGATCGGGCACGCGTACGGCAATCGAGTCGCACGGACTGTTGCCGCCGATCATCCGCAATTGGTGCAGGATCTGGTGCTGATCGCGGCAGGCGGGCTCATTCCGATCCGCGAGGAGATTGTCGCGGCGATGCGCGGGTCGATGGCTCCGGGACTGTCGCGCGAAGAGCGGCTCTCGCATTTGTCGACGGCGTTCTTTGCGCGGGGGAATGATCCTTCGGTTTGGCTCGACGGATGGTGGCCGGAGGTGGCGCTGGCGCAGTCGATGGCCGTGCGGGCGACGAAGGTCGAGGATTGGTGGGAAGCCGGCGGTAAGGCGATCACGATCTTGCAGGCGAGCGATGACGCGATAGCGACCCGAGAGAATGCCGACGATCTTGCTCGACGCCTTGGTGATCGCGTGAGGATCGTCGATATCACGGGCGCAGGCCACGCGATGTTGCCGGAGCAGCCGGAGCAGATCGCGGTGGCTGTGCTGCGAGTCGTGCGCGGGGCGCCGTGATTATTTCGCGTTCGCGCGTTGGAAGGCTTCGCGGGCTGTGACGCGATCGAGGTAGGCGCGGATGGCCGGTGGGAAGTCTTGGTCGATGCCGACTTGGGTTGCCAGATAGAGCGCGTAGCCGATGGCTATGTCGGCGGCGGTGAAGCGGTTCGCAACCAGATATTCTTGGTCCTTCACGACGGCGTCGACGGCGCGGAGGCGGCCGTAGAACCAGGCGCGGTAGTCGGCGGCGGCTTGGGGGAGGCGGCGTTCTTCTTTCTCGAGGCGCGTGTAGCGCAAGACGATCGTTTGCGGGAACGTTAGCGTTGCGTCGCTGAAATAGAGCCAATTCAGATAACGCGCGTAGTCGGGTTCGTCGTTGCGGACATGGAGGCCGGGCTTGCCTTGTTGGACGCCGAATTTTTCGACGAGGTAGTGGCAGATCGCTGGCGATTCCGTCATGCGGGTTTCGCCGTCGAAGAAGCACGGGATCGTGCCCAGCGGGTTGATCGCCAAGTATTCCTTCTGCAGCACGCGTGGCGGGAAGGGGAGGTTGTGCAGTTCGTAATCGAGGCCGAGTTCTTCCAGCGCCCAGAGCGGGCGCAGCGAGCGGGCGCCTTTGCAGTGGTAAAGCGTGAGTTTCGCGTTGGTGCTCATGGGCGGTTCATCTCGGTTCGATGACGAGGGTTTGGACGGCGCGGCCGAAATAGCCTTGCTCGTCGGCGAGGCCTGCGAAGGCGACGCCGGCGCCGTTTTCGCCGATCCACGATTCCGCGTCCAGCAGGATCCATTCGCCGACAGGCATGCGCGACAGGCTGATCGTGAGGTCGGCGTTGATGAAGGTGAATTTGTTGAAATCGAGCACCGACGCGGTGCCGTTACAGAAGTCCGAGGTGACGACCGCGCGCATCAAAGGCGACGTTGGTACGCCCTCGATCAACGGGCGGTCGGCGCGAAACCAAACGGCGGCGGGGCCGGGGATGCGGAAGCCGCCTCTCGCCTCTTGGACCGAGAGCCCGGTGATGAACGGGTTCGATCCGTTGGGCATCGCCGGTGGCGCGTCTTCGCGCGGGAAGGGCACTGTCACCCGTTTGGCTTCGACGGCCGCGGGCAGATCGATGTCGAGGGCGCGGACTTTCAGTACTGTCGCGCGAACGACTTCGACGCCATTCGCCAGAAGCTGAACGCCGATGAGTTGGATCTTGCGGCCCTCGCGCAAGATTTCGGTTTTGATTTCGAGCGGGGCGACGGGGACCGGGCGCATCAGGTCGATCGTCAGGCGGGCGACGCGCATCGGCTGCGGCGACGGCATGTGTTCTACGGTGTGGGCGATGAGCGATGAGGGCGCGGAGCCGTGTTGTTGGTTGGCGTTCCACGGGCCTGCCGCCCACTTTCTCGTTTCGGCAATGTTGCCGTTGAGTTTGAAGACGGCTTCCATCAGCGCTTCTTGCCTCCGGCGCGGATTGCAGTATCGGCGCGCTGTTTGATTTGGCCGGCGCGGTTCATGACGTGGAAGATGTATTGCTGGTCGACGACGCCTTGGAATAAATGCGCCCACGGGCCGGTCGCGTAAATCGGAACGTCTTCGCCGCCATGGGTCTCCGAGCCCATCGGCACGAGTGCCTGCTGACGATAATCGCGTGCTGTGGTGTCGACGTGTGTCAGATCCTCTCGCGCGCCGTCTACGGCGCCGGGGCCATTGGCGTAGGAAAGCGTCGTGTAGGGCTTGCCGTCCTTGGCGAGCGCGGGCTTGCCGTCTTCGCGGTCGGCGAGCCCTAGTATCGGATTGTTGCGCGAGGGATAGCCCGCCATCGCCAGCACGTGACTGTGGTCGGCGGTGACGACGATGAGGGTTTCTCGCGCGTCGGTCGCGGCCAGCGCCGCCTCCACCGCCTCATCCATCGCGATCGTGTCGTGGAGCGCCCGTAGCGCGTTGCCGCCGTGATGAGCGTGGTCGATGCGGCCGCCTTCGACGAGCAGGAAGAAGCCCTTGGGATTCTTCTCCAGGATCGAGATCGCCTTGAACGTCATCTCGGCCAGCGAGGGCTCGCCCGCTTTGTCGCGCACGCGGTCGGCTTCGAACTGCATGTGGCTGGGTTCGAAGAGCGCGAGCAGGTGCTTGGTCTTGCTCGTGTTCAGCGATTGCAGCTGTTGCTGGTTCCAGACATAGGCCGCGCCGTCGCCGTAGCGTTTGAGCCACGCGTCGACGAGATTGCGGCCGTCTTTGCGCGCGCCGGTCTTCTTCGGGTCTTCCGGATCGGTCACGGTCTGGGGAAGAAACTGCGCGCGGCCGCCGCCCATTGCCACTTCGAGGCCGTCGCCGTAGCGCATCTCGACGAGCTGGCGCGCGATGTCGATGCAGCCGGCGGCGATATCTTCCGGCTTCATGTCGGCGTCGCTTTCCCAGTCGCGGCCAGCGACATGCGCGTAAGTCGCGGCGGGCGTGGCGTGCGTGATGCGCGTCGTCGTCACTGCGCCGGTCGACATGCCCGCGATCTCGGCGAGTTCGGCGATGGTGGTCGTGGGATGGGCGAGGCCCGCTTTGCAGTCGTTTTCGGGCACGCTTGAATCGACGTTGATGACGCCGTTGCGCGACTTCACGCCGGTGGTCATGGCGCTGGCCGAGGGGGCGGAGTCCGTTACTTCGGAATCGTGCGAATAGGTGCGCGAGAAGGCGGCGTAGGGCAGGGACTCGAACGCGAGTTTGTTCGACACGCCGTCGCGGCCGGCGACTTGGCCCTGGCGGATGCGTGCGGCGGTGACCGTGGTGACGCCCATGCCGTCGCCGACGAAGAGGATGATGTTCTTCGCACGGCGCGTGTTGGGCTTTTGCATCGCGATCTCGCGCAGATGCTTGGCGGCGTCGACGTAGTAGGGATCGTTCGCTTGCGTCATCGGACCGTCGGCGGCGTGCGCCTGCGCCAGAACTAATGCTGCAGCCGTGATGGCGGCGATTGTGCGTCCGGTCATGTGCGTCCCCCCTGTCGGCCGCGCGGTTATAGCCTTGTCGAGAATGCCAATGACACCCCTACCCAAGCGTAACGTCAGTTACAGTGTTGAGCTGATTGACATTTATCCGTAACGCAAGCGTGACGGAAGCGTCACGTTGTGCGCTTCCCGCTCGCACTTTCGTCACGCGCAAGTCGTTGATGCTTTGAGGCCTGCTGTTACAACTGCAGCCCCGCCACGTAGTCGGCTAGCCGCTGTTGCTCCGCCGCGCGTTGTTGTTGGAGGCGGGTGATGTTTTTGTTGTGGGAGTCGGCTTGGTCTTCGAGTTGGCCCATCGAGCGCAGGTAGCGGCTTTGGAGGTCGCTGCCGGCCGGCACCGCTTTGATGTTTTCGCGGATGCGGCCCTGGTCTTCGAAGACGCGGTCGCGGGCTTCGGTTTCGTTTTCGATTTGCGTGTCGAGGGCTTCGAGCGAGCGCTTGTATTCGCCGATGCGCGTGAAGGCTGCGCGTTGGGCGGGGGTTAGGCCTTCGTTCGCGGCGTAGGCCAGGACCACGTCGATATCCAGGTCCACGAGTTGTTGTTGTTCCTCGCGCGGCCATTGGGTCGTGACGGTCTGTTTGATCGTCGCGCCTGCTTTCACGTCGAAGGGGATGCGGAAGGCGGTGTCGGTCATCTCCGCGTTCTTCGAATCCGGCGTGACGAGCTCCCAGCCGGCGGCGCGTGGGTGTTCGACGACGACGCGGCGGTCTTCCTTGGCGGCGCCTTTGATCGTGTAGATCGTGGTGCGCTGGTCGACGACGGAGGCCTTGAAGATGCCGTTCGCCAGCGTTGCCTTCGAGATGCGCTGTTCGGCTTTATCTTCGCGGTCGATCAGAATTTTTTGGTCCAGCGCGAAGGCGAGCATCCGTGCTTCGGCGTCGGGTAGGGTCGAGAGTTGGGCGTCGCCGACATAATCGGTCCCGGCCGCGCTCGTTTGGTAGAGCGTGAGTACGCCCGGCGGCAGGCTGGTGCCCGACGCGTTGGTGAGCTTCAGCGCGGCGAGCGGGTGGCGCGCGTGCGTTTCAGGCTGATAGAGCGAGACAAGATCGCCGGGCACTTCCTTGTCGATGATCGGCACTGCAAGCGATTGGCCGTTCATCACGGTGACCGTGAACGGCATGTGAAAGGTGACTTGGGTTGCGGCTTCGGTCGACTCGGCGGCGATCGGTTTGCCGGTATTGCCGCCGGCGATCATGCCGTCCGAATCCTTCTTGTCCATGCGAGCGCGTGAGCCGGTGACCGCGACGGACTCCGGGCGCGGCGGCGGTGGCGGCGCCATTGCGGGCGCTGGAGCGGCGTCGGCGTAGCCTTCGCCGCGCGCGTTGACCGAACCTTCGTCGGGTCTCGGCAGGATGCGGCCCAACACTTCGACGGGGATCTCGGGGCGGTCGACGTAGTAGGTGGCGTAGAGCGCTTGGCGGAAGGTGACCGGGTTGCCGGTGACGACCGTGAGGTCGACGTCGACCCAATCGTTGCCGGTGACGTTTTCCAGGATCGCCCAGCCTTGCAGGTGCGCTTTGCCGCCGGTGAGTGTGGTCACGCGGTAGGACGACTTCCACAACGGCGCTTCGACGACGTAGGCGATGGTGACCGTTCGCGAGCCTTCGCCGTTGGCGCGAATCTTCAGCGTGCGGCCTTGGCCTTCGCGGTGTTCGGCGACGGAGGCGAGCGCTTGGTTGATCTGCTTCGTCAGGACGGGATCGCTGAAGCTGATCGACGAGGCTTCTTCGAGGACGAATTGCTTTAGGCCGCTGGAGGTCATGACGCCGACGCGGTGGTGCGTGGTGGTGGCGTCGCCGTCGGGCAGGCGCACTTCTTCCTTCACGACGCTGACCACGCGGCCGGAGATGCTGTCGCTGGCGCGAACGGCGACTTCAGCGCCTTTCAGCGCATCAATGAGGGCTGCGTTCGATTCCAGCGCGGCGGGGCCGAAGGGCAGGCCGCGGAAGATATCGGAGAGCGGCGCACGCGACGGCAACTGCACGAAGCCGGTGTTGCCCTTGTCGTCGAAGACCACGATGCTCTTCAGCACGTCATCGACTTGATCCATGCGCACGGGCAGTTGGAGTTCGGCGGTGCCGGAGACGCGCGCCTCGTACTCGAAATAGCCGACGCCGCCGGTTGACAACATCACGCGGCGCAGGCTTGGCGTGCCGGGCGGGCCTGAGACGGTGTGTGTCACGGCGCGCTTGGCCTGCGCTTCCGGTGGGGCGGCGGCGAACGACGATGACGGCGATGAGGCGCCGCCGGCCCGCTGTTGATTCTGGACCGTGTAGAGGGCGAGCGCGCCAAGGCCTGCGAAAGCGATGAAGACGCCGAGGCCGCGCACCAGATTGCCGACGTTGCGGCGCGGGGCGGGGTGGGACGTCGTTTCTTCTTCAGCCATGGCGTTACTCCCTCAACTACTGACTGGCAGGTTTATTTCTTGCCGGGTGCGATGCGGCGGATGCGGGCGGGCTCGTCGACCCGTGCAGCGTAGGCTTCGGGCGACGCGAGAAAGCGCGCGAGTTCGTTGGGCGAGCCCGTGAGCGTCGCCATGTCGTAGGTGCGCGGCGGCTTGATGCCTTTGACGACGCCCTTTTCGATCAGCTTGCCGATCTTGGTGGCGTCGAGCATTTCGAAGACGACCTCGTTGCCTTTGACCTCGTAGAAGCCGAGGAAATAGCCGTCAGGGATTTCGCCGTCGGTCTTTTCCATCGGCGTCAGAATCTTTGCGGCGAAGACGTCCTTGCCGCCGATCTTCATCGTCTGAAGTTCGTAGACTTGGTAGCCCTTGTCTTCGACCCAGACGAGGCGCAGCGGCCCGTCGTCCTTGGGCTTTTGGAAGTGGAGGAACGCGTCGTCGGCTTCTTCGCCGCTGTCGCTGTCCACGCCACGCCAGGCGCCGATGAGGCGCTCATCGTTGATGGGGCCTGCGCCCTTCGGCGCATTCTTCGACACGGTGAAACAGGCCGTGAGCACGAACGACGCCACCACAGCCGCAACGACTGAGCACGCATGCCGGAACGTCATGTTGAATCTCCCCTGGGGCCCCGAACGAGCCACATTAATAGGCCGCTAGACAAGCGGCCAAGCGCGGCCTGACTGCGGCAGAATTGCGCCATTCGTGTGTCCCGCGACGGTTGCGCGGGGGCATGTGGAAGACTCCTGCGGGCACCTTTACGCGGAGACGGTGCCGCATTAGCTTCCCCAGCCTCCATGACACAAACCGTATTGATCATCGATTTCGGCTCTCAGGTGACGCAGCTGATCGCGCGGCGCTTGAGGGAGCAGGGCACGTATTGCGAGATCGTGCCGTTCCAATCGGCTGAGGCTTATCTCAAGACGAACAAGCCCGTCGCTATCATCCTCTCCGGATCGCCGGCGAGCACGACGGAGGACGAGAGTCCCCGCGCGCCGCAGAAGGTGTTCGAGTTGGATCTGCCGGTGCTGGGCATCTGTTACGGGGAACAGCTGATGTGTGCGCAGCTCGGCGGCAAGGTCGAGGCCGGGCATCATCGCGAGTTCGGGCGGGCGACGCTTGAGGTGACCGAGGCGACGCCGCTGTTCGAAGGCGTGTGGGCGAAGGGCGCGAAGGACGACGTCTGGATGAGCCACGGCGATCGTGTCACCGAATTGCCGCCGGGGTTTAAGGTGGTCGCGATCTCGGGCAACGCGCCGTTCGCGGCGATCGCCGACGAGGCGCGCAAGTTCTACGGCGTGCAATTCCACCCTGAGGTCGCGCATACGCCGCGCGGTGGCGAGCTGCTCAAGAATTTCACGCAGCGCGTGGCGGGGGTGAAGCCGGACTGGACGATGCAATCGTTCCGCCGCACGCAGATCGAGCGCATCAAGGCGCAGGTCGGCAAAGGCCGTGTGGTGTGTGGGTTGTCGGGCGGCGTCGATTCATCGGTGGCGGCCGTTTTGATTCACGAGGCGATCGGCGAGCAGCTGACGTGCATCTTCGTCGACACGGGAATGATGCGCGCGGGTGAGGCGGACGAGGTCGTCACGCTGTTCCGCGAGCACTACAACATTCCGCTGGTGCACGTGCATGCGGAGGATTTGTTCCTCGACCGGCTGGCCGGCGTCAGCGATCCCGAGACGAAGCGCAAACGCATCGGCGCGGCTTTCATCGAAGTGTTTGACGAAGAGGCGAAGAAGATCGGCCAAGTCGATTTTCTGGCGCAGGGCACGCTCTATCCCGACGTGATCGAGAGCGTGTCGTTCACCGGGGGGCCAAGCGCCACGATCAAGTCGCATCACAATGTCGGCGGCTTGCCGGAGCGCATGAAGCTGAAGCTCGTCGAGCCGTTGCGCGAATTGTTCAAGGACGAGGTGCGCGTACTGGGCCGCGAGTTGGGGTTGCCGCCGGCGTTCGTCGGCCGCCATCCGTTTCCGGGGCCGGGCCTCGCCATCCGCATCCCTGGCGAGATCACGCGCGAAAAACTCGACATCCTGCGCAAAGCGGACGTCGTCTATCTCGACGAGATCCGCAAGGCCGGTTTGTACGACAAGATCTGGCAGGCGTTCGCGGTGCTGCTCCCCGTGCGCACGGTCGGCGTGATGGGCGACGGCCGCACCTACGATTACGTCTGTGCCCTACGCGCCGTGACCTCAACCGACGGCATGACCGCCGACAGCTACCCGTTCGAGCACGCGTTCCTCTCGCGCGTCGCGACGCGGATCATCAACGAAGTGAAGGGAATAAACCGGGTGGTCTACGATGTGACCTCAAAGCCGCCGGGGACGATTGAGTGGGAGTGAGGC
>JAWXBY010000006.1:0-21819 GCA_034440355.1 Alphaproteobacteria bacterium | reverse complement strand
TTCGTCTTCGTCTCCGCGGATTGCGGCGCCTCCTCTGGATCATCGCGGCCGTCGGCTGGTTTCTCGAACACATAAACCTTGCGACCGGCCGCGCGGCCGAGAAGGCTCGGCCGCAGTGCGTCGTTGTGCAAGGTCCAGCCATAACGGCTCACATGGTTCAGCATGCGCGTCTCTCCTAACTGTCAGAATTCGCGTTAGGGCAGCGTTTCGCGTTCGCGGCCGCCTGTGATCGCGAAAGGCAAGCAGTGCCTCGCGCCTATTTTGGCAGCGGCAACGCAATAACCCGGACCGCTTTCGCGCCCAGGACACAATTCGCCGTCTATGGATTTGAAGCGCAGACTATCGCCGAAAGCGCCGAAAAAGTCAAGAATTTTCCGCGAACGCTAGATCAAAACGAAATGTGCACGCGTCGGTTCTGCGACTCGCGCACGCCGTCCGCAGTCGGCACCATCGGTTCGCTTTCACCGCGGCCCGAGATGGTGATCGTGTCGGCGCCCAGCCCCTCCGCGATCAGCGCTTTCCTGACCGACTTCGCCCGTTTGAGCGACAGCGCCTTGTTATACGCGACCGATCCCGCGCGATCGGCGTGCCCAATGACGCGGATCGCGGCTGAACCTGACTCATGCACCGAACCCACGGCTTCGCGAATTGTCGACAGCGCTTGCGGCGACAAACTCCATTTATTGAAGCCGAAGAACACCATGAACTCTCGTTCAAGCGGCACGGGCCCCGGCGCGCTTGGCTCCGGTTGCGGCACTGGCGCCATCACGACGGGCGCGCTCAACGCAAAGCGAACGCCTGCAGTCGCCGCCTGCTTCTGAAAATCGTCGCCCTCCAGATGCACATCAGGCGTCGGGTCGAAGCGAATGTCGCGCACGTTCGCAAAGCGGTAGTTCACGAACACGACGGTCACCTCGCTGAGCGCATAATTGAGCCCCGCGAGCCCCTGATACGCGAAATGAAAATCCTCCTCGTCCACCGGCGCCCACGGCGTGTCGAGTTGAAAATGCGCATAATCCGCACCCGCGCCCAACCCCACGCTCAACGAAAACCGTTCGAACAGCGGCACGTCATAGATGATGTTGACCATCACCGATGCTTCGCTGAGTTCGCCCGCTGCGTCCACGACATACGAACGCTTCCACGAACTCTTCTCATAGGACTCGATGTCGTTCCGGCGAAACCCGCCTTCCACCTCGACGCGCCACGCATCGAGCCCGTAACCGGCGGCGCCGAAGACGGCATAGCCGGTGTCGAACGCGGCGAGCGCCTCCTTCACCTCCGGCCCGCACCACGTCATCTTGGTGCGCGTATGCTCCCAGTCGCCGACCAGGCTGCCGCCACCCTCGATGCTCAAATACCAGCCCGGCGCCGCTTGCGCCGGCACGACAAGACACAGGGACACGATGGCTCCCGCGAGCGCGCGCGTCGTCTTCATCCCAACACCCACTTATGACCGAGATATGTTTTTGTTGCGCAGGTGTGCGTGAAATCCGCCCGGCTTGCGCCGTCGCCCACCCGCGAATCAATCCCGAATCAAGTATGAGCGCGACTTAGGAAAACGCGTTACGCGGCCCGCGCGCGACGCAGGTGCAATGAATCACGCGGCGTGCGCACCGCCCTCGTGTGCAGCAATGGCGGTCCGCCACTACGGTTGCGTGATTCGATCGCGTACGCGGACCACTAGAGCGAGTCCGCAAGCGCGCCAAAGTTGAGAAACGAGAGACGAGGAGCGAGAAGTGAGAGAAAAGCAGCGACACTCTCGCTTCTCGCACCTCTACCCTCGCTTCTCGTCAGTGCATCGCATCCGGCTGCCAAAGATCTTCGACCTGTGCGCGGCTGACCTTCAGCGCAGAATATTTTCGCGCCGACTTCGCTTTCCCCTTGGTCTTCGGTTCGGCCACCACGTTCTCGCGCCCCTCGGCCAGCGACGCGGGTTCGACCGTGCCCGACTTCCAGTACGACGCCTCAATCGGCTGCCACGTGCCGGCGTCACCCGTGCGACCCCAGATCGTAAGCCGCCCTTCCGCCGCCGCCTCGTGCAACTCTTCAAGCCGCCGCGGGAAATCCGAACTCTCCGGCGGCACCTGCGCGCCATCCGCCCACTCGCCGCTTAGACTCCAGGCAACCGCGTCCGAAACCCAAACATCGTCCTCCGGCACTGGCTCCAATGCCGCTTCGTCGGCCACCTTTGCCTTGCGAGGTTTCGCCGCCGCCTTGCGCTTAGCGGGCGCACGCTTCTTGCGTGATTTCTTCTCAGCCACGACCGCGGCCGGCTCTTCGAGCTCAGCCTCGACATCGCTCTTCTCAGACGGCAACGCGATCGCAGGTTCCTCGTGAACCTGCTCGTCGCTCGCGACCTCTTCGTTCGCGACTTTGGCGCTCTCTTCAGACGGCAACTCAACCGCGGGCTCTTCAACCGGCTCGGCCTCGAGCGGCAGTGTCTCGATATCGTTGGCGACCACTTCAACCGGCACTTCAAACGCCAGCGCCTCAATCGCGTCCGCGGCCCCGCCCGCTACCGGCGCAACAAGCACCTCAAGCGCTAGATCCGCTTCAGCCGCCGCGTGCTCGTCGATCTCAACCTCGACCCAATCCGCGAATTCGATCGGCGCCTGACCGGTCGCCTCGAACGCCGGCTCTTCGACGGCGTCGTGCGTCACGGCGTCGTTGGCAGGCGCTGCAGTCATCGGCCTCGCAGGCGCAAACACGGCAGCCTGCGCCGCCGCCGAGTCATCGAACTCGTCGACGCAAAGTGGTTCAAAATTTTGAACGCCCTCTGGCGCTTCGTCTTCACGCGTCTCTTCGGCGGCGCTAGCCGCCTGCATCGCGCGGCGCAGCATCTGCGACTGATCGTCGTTCGCGGCCAAGCCGGGCCGAGGCCCGGCCATCAGCGCGACCGAAGTCGGCGCCGGACGCGCGAAAAACGTAAAAATGGATCGCCCCAACGATTTAAGCATGGAGGAATCATAACTGATTCGTTTCCACGCGAAGGCCCCGCCACCAACGTAAAGGCGCAGCGTGAGTTATTTGCAACGACGCGACGGACCGTATCAAGCGTTAACGCAGGCGCAGGCAAAAATCTCCACACGGGTCGCCGCCGTGCGGGCGGTGTACACGAGCGTGCTATGCCACGATTCGACGACTAGTACGAAACGTACTATTACGCTGCGCATGAAAAAGCCGGCTAAAATCCAGCGCCTGGGCTACGCCGTCCTTGGCCTCGTCGTGCAGGCGCCGATGTCGGGCTACGACGTGCGCCGGCAGTTCACGTCGACGCCGATGGGCCACTACAGCGCCTCGCCCGGCGCGATCTATCCGGCGCTGAGCCGTCTGGAGCGCGGCGGCTACATCGCCGGTCGCATCGAAGGCGCAAAGACGTTGCGTCCGCGCAAACTCTATCGCCCGACGCCCGCGGGCAAAGCGGCGCTCGCCGCCTGGGTCCGCGAAACGCCGACGCCGCGCGAGATCGTCGACAACACATCTGACTGGCTCCTGCGCCTGGCCTTCGCAACCGGCGTGCTTTCGAATGCCGAAGCGGCGGCGTTCCTGCAGGCGATGGAAGCCGCTTGCTCCGACTATGCGCGCGAACTGCAGGCGCAAGCCGATGCAATGCCGAAAGGCGCACCGTTCCCACGCTTCGCGCTCGACCACGGCATCAACGCCTACCGCGCCACCGCCGCATGGGCCGTTACGTGCTCCGCGCAATTGGGCAAGGACAGACGCAAATGAAAACAACCGACGCACTGCTTGCCGCTGTCGCCGCCGCAGTCGCGGCGCTCGGTTTCCTGATGATCGAGAGTCATGGCGCCCTGCCCGATCCAGCCGTCGCCGCCCAACGCATCGCCGCTATGGCTCTAACCGTCTTCTTCATCGCGGCATGGCGCCCGGCCAGCTCACCGCTCGTCGCAACCTTCATCGTCGCGTTCGCGATCATGGTGGTCAACATCCACGTCGAGCTTGCGTTCTTCATGCAAGCCGAACCACAGCAACGCGCGCTGATGGCGGCGCACGCCACCGCGCACTGCGTCGTCGCGGTGCTGATCGCACGCATGGCATCGCCCCGCTCAGAGCCAACGGCACAGTTGCTCGCGTCTTGGCATGCGCGCGGCGCGCTGAACTGGACGGCGCGCATACTCACCGCCGCGTTTGTGTACGTCGTGTTATACGTCGTCGTCGGCGCCGCAGCTTACACGTACACAAAGCCGTACTACGAAGAGATGGCGGGCCTCGCACTGCACACCCCCGCGATCGAAACCGTCTTCGCGGCGCAGGCCATGCGTGGGGTCGTCTATGCTCTCGCTGCGCTCGTGTTCGCAGTGACAACGCCGCGCCCCCGCAGCACGCTGATCGCAATGGGATTGTTCGCAGGCCTCGGGGGTATCGCGCCACTCGTCGGCAACACAGCATGGCCGCTTGAACTGCGCGTCGCGCATGCCATCGAAATTCTGTTTCAGAATGCGCCCTTCGCCGCCGTTGCGCTCGCGATCCTCAAAACACGCGCCGTAAAACCATCGCCCGCCGTATGAATCACCCAACGCCTAAGAATGGGTTCCCAACGCGCGTGTAGTGGCGTCCGTCCACACGCTTTTTGTCCACAGCCAATCGCAGGTAGCATTCCACCACCCCCGCCGTGCAGAAAATGCCGGAGCGCGTCACGGACTCGCCGTAACGCTTTGTGCTGTGTCTCATGCGTGACATAGGACCCCTGCCCGCGTGCGTTACTTTCGTCGTGCTCACCGGGCGTTCCCCCCAAGGCGGCACGAAGATCCGCCACTCAACGCCCACTGGCCCCCTCGAGTAACAACAAATGGTGACGGTATGAAAATCAGATCGCTGCTTCTTGGAGCCGCTGCGTCTCTTGCGCTCGCTTCAGCCGCGAATGCGACCACGATAAACGGTTGGTACGTCAGCCTCGAAGGCGGCGCCAACTGGGTCGAAGATTGGGATCACACGCAATTCACCACCGCGCCGCTTGGCACGGACCTCGCGTCCGCGTCGTTCGAGACGGGCTGGGCCGTGCTGGCCAGCGTCGGCTATGGCTTCGGCGGCGGTTGGCGCACGGAGTTTGAAGCAGGCTACCGCGACAACGACATGGACGGCTACACGTCGAACGGCGTTCCGCCGCCGACCTTCCTCGACGGGAATCTGCGCGAAGTGTCGTTGATGCTGAACGTGCTCTACGACATCCCGCTCACCGAACGCATGTCGTTCACGCTCGGCGCAGGTGCCGGCGGCGACTTCGCCGAATTCGAACTGAACGGCACGACGCAAAACCTCGAAGACGATAACTGGAGCTTTGCTTATCAAGGCATCGCCGGCCTGAACTATGCGATCGGCCAGCAGACATCGCTGTTCGTGAACTACCGCTACTTCCGCGCAACCGATCCGTCTTACGACTTCCGCCCGGTCGCGCCCGGATTCTTCGAAGGTGACGACCACGTTAAGCACACGGCCACGATCGGTCTGCGCTATGCGTTCGGCGCGGCGCCCGCACCGGCGCCGATGGTGGAAGCGCCACCACCGCCACCGCCGGCAGAACCCGTCGCGCCGCGTGAGTTCATCGTCTTCTTCGGCCACAACAAGTCGAACCTGACGCCGGAAGCGCTGACGGTTATCAAACAAGCCGCTGACGCCGCGAAGCAATTCGGCAGCGCCTCGATCATGGTCGTCGGCCACGCCGACCGCTCGGGCTCGGATGTGTACAATCAGAAGCTCTCGCTCCGCCGCGGCACCGCCGTGAAGGGCGCGTTGGTTTCGGAAGGCATCTCCGGCGGCGCGATCTCGGTCTCGGGCAAAGGCGAAAGCGACCCGATGGTGCCGACCGCCGACGGCGTCCGCGAACCGCAAAACCGCCGCGTCCACATCTCGCTCTAAGCGACGCGACGAACCAATCGAAGGGGAAAGCCGAAAGGCGGGGACCGAAAGGTCTCCGCCTTTTTCATTAGGCCTATGCCGCGCGCGCCGAGATCACGGTCGCTGCCTGGCCGTCACCACGGATGGCCAGCACCTCGGGCCGCGACAAGGCCTGCAACTGATTGAAATGCGAACGCATCATGCCCGCGAAGGTCAGCACGTGATGCGGCTTGTCGAACTCGCGCGCGCACGCCGACACCACGCGGCTGAGCTTCGCGTTGTGGCAATGCGCGGCCTCGGGAAACAGGTGATGCGCCGCATGCGAATTCGCCCCGCCGGTCAGCGCGATCGCCAAGGTGCTTTCGGGCGACCAGTCGACGGCCGTCATCGCTTGATGCGTCGCCCAATCATGCGCGATCGCGCCGTCTGCCCGCGGATCGACAAACCCCGCCACGTCGCAAATATGCGTGCCCACATTGATGATGACGAACATCGCCGACGCCGCCGCGCTGGCGATCACATAGCCCAGGATGATGTTCGCGACCGGCGCATCGATCACCAGAAGAGGCACGACGATCGCAAGCACGATGTGAATGACCTTCGACGCCGCGAACTCACCCAAAGCTGCCCAGTTGCGAAACGTCTCCGGCGCCTCCCGCCGCGCCGCGCGCAGATGCAGGAAATCCTCGTAGAGCGCGAGATGCCCCAAGACCAGCATGTAAAGGAACGGCGCGTAATAAGCCTGATACCGATGCCACCACCGCCAGGCATGATGCGGCGTCAACCGCACGAGGCTGGTGCTGTCGGCGTCGATGTCCGTCCCCGCGACATTGGGGAACATGTGATGCGTGCGAATGTGCCGTCGCGCCCACAGCGCGCCCGAAATCCCCGCAATCGCAAATCCGGCGAATACGACAAACCGGTTCACCCGCCGCGTCCGCGCCAAGGAATAATGCGACGCGTCATGGCACAGCGTCGCGATCACGACATAGGCAAGCGTGCCGCCGATCGCGGCCAAGGCAAACGCCCACGCACCGGCCGCACCGCTCAAGATCAGCGCATACACGCCAACGAACGCAGCAAGCGCGACACCACCGCGAAACCATTGCTCGGCATCCGCATATCGGCCCGTCGGCGACGCCGCTAGCACCTCAGCGCCGCGCGCACGCAACGCTCTTGCATAAGCCGTTTGTGAGGCGAACCGGGGCATGATGAGACTCGCTGGATGATCCGAACGGAAAGTCCCAGTACATTTACACTATGTCGGCATCATGTCTGCGTGACGCGGCTCACAACGGGCACGCCGTCAACCGCAACGATCACCTCAGGCGCCGTACACCCACGTCGCAAACAAAGCCGACAAGTCCCGGCCGGACGCCTGCGTCATCGCCCGCTCAAGATCGCGCGCCGTAACGACACCGCCCCAATTCGCGCGCGTGTAAATCCGCACACCGCGCCAAAACGCGCGCTCGCCCAACTCGCGCCGCAGCGTGTCGAGAAATACAACCGACTTCGCATAAGCCATCGCGCGCTTCACTTTCAGCGACGGATACACACCCTTCCAGCTCAACGGCACATCGAACCCGCCGTCCTTCGCCGCCGTCCACCGCTTGTTCGCCAGCGCAAGCTCGCGCTCATAATCCGCCCGTCCCCACCGCATCTCTTTCCAAGCCGCCGTCATGAACACCGCGAACCCTTCGTTGAGCCACAGCTCCGACCAATCCGCACAGGTAATCGCATTGCCCCACCACTGATGCGCCAGCTCATGCGCGACCACCCAATCCTCATGCGGATCGTCAAGGATCGGCAAAATCTCGGTCAATCCGATCGTCGAATGCGCAACCGCCTCCTGCGCCGCGCTCTCTCGCAAGAGAACCTGCGTGTACGACGGCTCGCCGAACGTCACGCCGGCTTTGCTTTCGAAGAACGTCAGCATCGCCCGCGTATCGCCGAACAATGCCCGCGCCTTCGCAGCCTCAACATCTTTCGCCAGCACGAAAAGCGATGGCCGCCCCGCATCAAGCCGATGCCGCTCAAATGCCCCGCCCGCAAAGCCGAAGAGATAAGCCGGCATCGCCCGCCGCTCCCGCCAACGCCAGACGCGATCACGCCCCGCATCGCGAATGAGCCGCCCCGGCGCCACAGCCTCAGACCCATTCGGCAACGTCAGCTCAAAATCCAGCGTCGCCTTATCACCCGGCCGATCAAGATCGCAGATCATGTAGTCACAGGTGAAATAGGTGGCGCTCACCGTTCCATGATCGAAAGCGAGCCCCTTCGGCGCGGGCCCGTCAAAGGTCAGAACAAGCCGCGCCACCTGCCCACGCCGCATCGCCCGCGGCAACCGGAACACCCACCGACCGTCGACCACCGCCCCCGGCACGATCGCAGCCCCGTCGATCGAAGCTATCACGCGCAGCGAATTGCCGCTGAACGACACGGCATCGAGCTCATCGACGAGGCTCTTGAAGCGAACAACCTCGCTCCCCGACACCGTCTGCGCTGAAACGTCGGGCTTGAGCCGGACATCATAGTGCAGCACGTCGAACGTCTCGCCCGCTCGCACCGGCAGAGCCAGGAACAAAGCCAAGAGAAATAGAAAGTGCCTCATGCCGCCCAAGACGCCCGCAACACGCGTGCGCGTCAAGCCCGACAGCAGCAATGCCCCGAACTCGCCCAGATCAACAGCGAGCCGGCCCCCGGCGCGTTGAAGAGCCGCCCGCAAGGGCGGCTCTTCTTGGCGTTATTGCTGCTTCTGCCAAAGCGACGCCGTGACCGAACCGGGCACGAAGACGCCGTCTTTGCCTGCTTCCGCGACCAGCTTCTGGAAGCTCGTGTCATGCTGAATCTTCGTACGCGCCTGGTCCCATTCGGCGAGCGTGTCATACGTGCTCGACAACACGAAGTGTCCCATCGGGCCGGCAAGCTGTTGAAGGATGCTCACCTCCGTGCCGGTCAGCTTCTTCACCTGCCGCACCACTGTGTGAAAATACTCGTTCGCCTCGAAATTCTTGCCGGGCGCGACGGTAAACGAGATTGTCGAATAGATCATCGCTTCATCTCCAAACATGTTGAATGAAAGAGCGCGAGCGTCACCGCCCGCTTCCAAAACGCTTGACGAACAACATCACGGATACGGGGGCGAGACCGCTCGCGAGGAGCCAAAACGCGCTCGCCGAACATGACCTGGACGCTACGCCCGTCGCCGACGCCGTTCAAATCACATGTTGAGATCGACAGGTTGTAGAGGCGAACGCTCTAAACCAGCGCCCGCACCTTTTTGACCAATTCCGCATTCCGGAACGGCTTGGCCAGCGCGTCGTGCGCGCCGAGCTGCAGCGCAAGCTCGAGATATTCGGTCGGCCCCATCACGCCGCCACCAGAAACCGCAAGCACCTTCAAATCCGGAAACTGCCGCGTCGCGTCGACGATGACGTCATGCCCCTCGCGCACGGGCATGACGATGTCGATTACGGCGACCTTGGCATGCGAGTCCGCGATCATTTTGAGGCCGGTGATCCCATCCTCGGCCTCGACCGTCTCGAATCCCGCATCCCGCAGCGCGTTGCAGATCGTCGCCCGCACAAGGTCGTTATCGTCGATGACGCACACGACAGCCTTCTGGCCCATGGCAAGAATCCGCTCGTTGGTTACGGCGGAGTTTGTTCCCCCCGCGCGGCCGAAACAAGCGTCCAGCACCGACGCCGCCCAACCCTCATTGCCTTTTGCGTGATCCATCGGCGACACTGCCTGACCGCTATTGCCACACCTGGAACTTGGGACTCACTATGAACGACGTACTCACCGACTTGGCTGCACGCCTCGGGCAAAAAATCGCGTTGATCGACGACCGCCCCGGCGGTCCGGTGGTTAAGTGGACGTTTGCCGAACTTGAGGCGAACGCCAACCGCCTCGCCCGCCTGTTGATCGAATTGGGCGCTAAGCCGAAGGACCGCATCGTCAGCTGCGGGCAAAACTCGTGCTGGCTCGTCGCCATGTCGAACGCCGTGAGAAAGATCGGCGCCGTCGGCGTGCCGCTCAACTATCGCCTGACGCCGGAAGAGGCGACCTACGTCGTCGACAACTCCGACGCCGTCGTGGTCTTCGCCGACACGGAGTTCGCCGACTTCTTCGCCAAGATCGCTAAGGACACGCCGAAGGTCCGCCAAACCCTCATTTTCGACGGCCCTGCCGCACCAGGCCAATCCCGCGTCGAACCCCTGCTCGCCAAGCACGCCATCGCGCCGCCCGAACTGCAAGAACCGGCGGGCGAGCCGATGACGATGATCTACACGTCGGGCACGACGGGCAAACCGAAAGGCGCGGTGCGCTCGTCGCTCGGCAACCCGCAACAGTCGGCCGCGCTCTGGGCCGAGATCGGCTACATCCCCGACGACGTCTACATCACCACCGGCCCGCTCTATCACTCCGGCCCCGGCGGCTTTCTCGCCACCGCGCATCGCCAGGGCAACACGGCCGTGCTCCAACACAAGTTCGACGAGGAAGACTGGTTGCGCCTCGTCCAAACCTATGGCGTCACCACGACGTTCGCGGCGCCCACGCCCATCCGCCGCATCTGCCAACTGCCCGACGATGTCTTCAGACGCTATGACGTGAGCTCGATGGCGCGCATGGTGGCGAACGCCGCGCCATGGTCGTTCGCGCTGAAGCAACTCTACCTCTCGCGCTTCCCGAAACTCTCGCTGTTCGAAGTCTACGGCTCCACCGAACTCGGCGTGAACACAGTCCTGCGCCCCGAACACCAATTATCAAAACCGGGCTCCTGCGGCCGCCCCGCCCCCGGCGTCGAAATCCAACTCTTCGACGAAAGCGGCGCCGCCGTCACCGCGCCGAACACCGAAGGCGAACTCTACGTGAAGAGCGCCAACATGTTCTCGACCTACCACAAGGCCCACGACAAATTCATGGCCGACCGCAAGGACGGCTGGCAGACCGTCGGCGACATCGCCTACTACGACGACGAAGGCTTCTACTACATCTGCGACCGCAAGAAGGACATGATCATCTCCGGCGGCGTGAACATCTACCCCGCCGAAATCGAAGCAGCACTTGAAACGCACCCCGACATCATCGACGTCGCCGTCTTCGGCATCCCCGACGACGAATGGGGCGAAGCCGTCCACGCCATCGTCGTCGTCCGCCCCGGCCAAACACTGACCAAAGACCAAATCACCGCCTTCGCCCGCGAACACCTAGCCGGCTACAAAGTCCCGCGCAGCCTCTCCTACCTCACCGAAATCCCGCGCACAGGCTCCGGCAAAATCCTCAAACGCGACCTGCGCAAACCGTTCTGGGAAGGCCGCAAGAGCCGTGTGTAGCTGTAAACCGGAGGCAAGACGTCATCGATGCGTGCGCTGATCCTGAGTTCGCTTGCCGCGTTGTCCGTGTCGGCCGTCGCCGCGGCCGGCCTCCCCGACACGTCGACGTGTTACGAACGAACCTACAGCGCTCGCCACCTCGCGGCGCATCCCGCTCAAAAAGTCCGGCGCATCGCCGCGAGCTACAGCGTCTTCGACGGCGGCGTGCAAGTGCACCTCGACATCTGGCTGCGCAGCGACGCCACCCACTACGCGATGTATGCGGATTGTGCGACCGACGGCGCGGGCAAGCTGTGCAAGACGGACTTCGCCGACCGCGGCTCCTGGCGCGTGAGCGCGACACCCAAGGGCGGTCTCCTCGTCACGAACGGCAACGTCTGGGTGAATCCCTACGCATCCGACAGCCAACAACCGTTGCCGGAAGGCCGCCGCCTGAAAGCCAAGCCCGCCGACCGCAACTGGGCATTGGCCCGCCTCACCTCGTGCCCCGAACGCGGCGGGGAAAGTAACTGAGGCGTCAGTCCGCGTCCTTGAACGCCGCATAAAGCGCCGGCAGAAACGTCGCTAGGTGATGCATCTCTTGCGCGCAGTGCACGAGCAGCGCGCGCGCATCGTTCTCGCTCGGACGCAGTTGCGTGCGCGCGATAGCGGCGGCCGGAATGCCGACGATCCCACGCGCGCGAATGTTCGACCCGCCGATCCAAAAGCGCGAGCGCATCACGCTTCCGGTAGCGGTCGGCTGCACGAGATGGATCAGGTACCCCGCCGTCAGCGGCATCCCCGCCAGCGTGCTATCGGCACAGATCGCCGTCGCCGAACCGCCAGCCGCCAGACTCGCGTGACGCAAACCCAGCGCCTCCGGCGGCACGAAGCTGATCGCCAGCCGCACAAAATCGCTGCCGACATACTCGTCGACGATGGACGTATGTCCGAGATAACGCGTCCGCCCGCGCGAACCCTTCGCCGGCGCGCGCAGCCAGCTTGCATGCATGTGCGCCTGGGGATGCCACAGCTTGTAGCGTTCGGGACTGTCGGAATGCCAGCCGAACCACCAGTCGATCATGTCAGGCGCAACGCCTGGCATATCCGTCGCGACGGCCAGCCGCATCGATCCGTCGCCGGCCAGCGTGAAACCGTTCTCGACGGTCGATGCCCCGCCGAAGAACATGGTCTGCGCCTCCGACAGCGGCGGCAGAAACGCCTCGGCGATCGGCCCCTGCATCAACGCCTCGCGAGCCGCAACGCCCAGCGGCGCAACCACCGGATTCCAAAACCGCGCATACGGCTTGCCGGCAAGATCATCCGCGCTCCAGCCCAGGTGACGGCCGGCCTTCAACGCACTCCGCCTCATAACCGCCCCATGTAAGGATGGAAGCGCCCGTCCGGATCATGCTTCGCGCGCAACGCATCGAGCCGCGCCAAATTCGCAGATGCCAAAAACGGCGCAGGCCGCTGCCCCAAATTCTCGTCCGCCAACTGAACGCCCGTGCTCAACGCCGACATCGCGCGCATATTGTCGACCGCCCACACGCCGTTCGTGGGCGTCAGCTTCGGGTCCTTCCAAACACCGTAGAGCGCAATGTAGATACTGTCTTCCACCGAGAACGCCATGTCCGGCCGCGTTGCCGGCGGCGCCCAATTCATCCAAAGCATGTGCGACGGCGCCGCCGGCAGCGTCTCAACGATCCGCAACAACCCCGGCATCAACTGATCGATCGGCGCGCGCGTCCACATATTGTCGACCGCATACGAATGATCGTGTGGATAGTGCCCCATCACACCTTTGTACATCCACGAGAGCCGCACCGGCAGCAACGGTGTCACGTACGCCGCCCCCTTCGGACGCGATTTCATAAAGCTCACCGCCTTGCGCGCCGACGCCCAATCGTCCTCGAAGACTGGCGCCACGATCTGAAACCCCGGACCGCGCAGAAACGGAATGTGCCGCGACATCACCATGTTGAGCTCGATCGACCGCGGAATCTCGGGCCCAACGCGATGCGCCCAGCGAAACACGGCTTCAGCTTGCGACAGCGGATACGCCATCGCCTTCGCCGCAATGACCTTGGGCTTGGCGTAAACGCGCAAGTGATAGCGCGTGACGACGCCAAAGAACCCCGGCCCCGACCCGCGCGCCGCCCAATACATCCCGGCGTTCTCGTTCGCATTCGCGTGACGAAGCTGCCCATCCGCATCGACGTAATCGATGCCGATCACGCTCTCGCACGCGGGCCCGAGCTCCCGGCTATGCCAACCGAATCCGCCCTGCAGCAGATACCCGCCCAAGCAAACGCCCTCGCAATGACCGGCCGGAAAGAACAAATTCTGCCGCATCAACTTGAGCAGCAACTCCGATCCTACCGTCCCCGGCCCCGCGGTCGCCGTCATCGCTGGCGCATCGACGCTCACGCCTTTCAACGCCGATACATCCAGCAACATGCCGCCGTCGCGCCGATGATTGGCCGCCCAATTGTGCCCGCCGGAGCGCACACCGATCTTCATCGAACGATCCTTCGCCAGGCGCACGGCGGCCATCACGTCATCGGCGTCGCGCGCGCAAACGATCACATCCGGAAACCGCCCGACCTCGCGCGCATTGAAACTCGCTTCGCCCAGAGCCGCCGCATACGCCGGATCGCCCTTGAGAATGACCCGCCCCTTGATCGCGCGCGCTTCGCTCATGCCTTCGCTTTCTTCGTGCGGTTAGCGAGCGACAGCCACGTCAGCGGCAGCTTCAACAGCGGTTGAAATTCGACCCTGGCATGCGACGCGGCCTTCGCCTTGCCCGCAGGCACGCCCAACAGGCGCAACATCTCCTGTGTCGCCCCGTCGATCGCCGTCTTGTCGATCCGTCCGCGATGCAGGTCCAGCGACACGCTGACCAAACAGCCCGAAACGAAACTGGCCGCCAGATCCGCGCTCGAAAACGAGAACGCGCCCGCGGCCATCCCCTTGACGATGTCGGCGTGCAGATCGTCGCGCAACGCGGCGATGAAACGATCGACCGGCAACCCCGCATCGAACAACAGCCGCCCGATGGCCGGCGAGCCCGTCACGATCCGCAACGTCTGCCGCGTCTTCAAAGCGAACACGTCGACCGGCTGAACGGCGTCGCGAACGATGGCCTTCAACATCAACCCATGATGCACGACGAACAACCGGCCAAGCTCGTCGATCAACGCGTCGATATCGTCGAAGTAATTGTAGAAGCTGCCCTGCACCATCCCGGCCTTGGTCGCGATCTCCGATATCGAAAGCGACCCAGCAGACCGCACCAGCAGCAACGCCTGCGCCGCGACCAGCAGCTCATCGAGCGACCGCCCTCGCTTACCCACCCCCTCAGGAAGTTTCACCCGTGCCAGCATAATTTGACGAAACATCAAATTTGACGTTTTGTCAAATATGACTGCACCTGACGGCATTCGAGCGAACCGCTACACTGCGGCTCAACGACGAAGGACGAACGCCAATGGCCCGCAAACGCAGAGGTGAAGGACAGACCGCGCTGGTGACCGGCGCGTCGGCGGGCATCGGCGTGGACCTCGCGGAGTGCTTTGCGCAGGACGGCTACAACCTGATTCTCGCCGCGCGTTCGGCCGATGCGCTGAAAGAGGTCGCCTCGCGCCTCGCCTCAAAGCACAAGGTAACGGCAACGCCCATCGCGGCCGATCTCCAGGTGCATGGCGGCGGATCGAGGCTCGCAGCCGAGATCAAGAGGCAGGGCCTGACGGTCGACGTCCTCGTCAACAACGCGGGCTACGGCATCGCCGGCGGGTTCGACGGATCGAAACTCGACGAGCAACTCGGCATGATCGACCTCAACGACCGCGCGCTCGTCGAGCTCACGCACCTCTATTGGCCGCAGATGATCAAGAACAAGCGCGGTGGCATCCTCAACGTCGCCTCGACCGCGGCGTTTCAGCCAGGCCCGTTGATGGCGATCTACTACGCGTCTAAAGCCTTCGTGCTGTCATTTTCGGAAGCGCTCTGGGAAGAAGCCAACGGCACCGGCGTCCACGTCTCGTGCCTCTGTCCGGGCCCGACCCAAAGCAAATTCCGCGAACGCGCCGGCACCGGCAAGACGCGCCTCTCGAATAGCAAGGTGATGACGTCGATGGAGGTGGCGCGCCAGGGCTACGCCGGATTCCGCAACAACAAGCGCGTCGTGATCACCGGCTTCTCGAACGCGATGACGGCACGTCTTGTGCCGTTTCTGCCGCGCAAGACGCTGCTGAAAATCGTGCGCGGTATTCAATCGCCGAAATAGCGGACGGTCTTAGTACCCGCGCGGCGGCGCGAAAGCCGGCGCCGTGACGTTCGACGGCTTGCTACTCGTCGCGGTCGTTGTGGACTTGGTCGCGGTCGTCGCGGCGATCTCGTTGCTGCCGCCGGTCGCGGCCGGCGTCGCATCGGCCTGCGTATTCGCCAACTGCTTCTCAAGCTCGGCGTTGCGGCGCATGCTGTTGGTACACTGGCTGATATATTTCGACTTCGGCATCCCTGCCGGAATCGTGCCTGCGTCTTTCTCGGCGTTATAGTTCTCCAGGCACGTCTTCTTGGCCGCTTGCGCATCGAACGCGACCGCCACGGCAGGGGCGCTAAGGCACGTCAAACCAACCGCAGCCGAAACCAGCCAGCGAAAACCTGTCACCGACAATTCTCCATCAAGAACGAAACACGAGGGGGGCAGACGAAGAGAGGGCGCAGATGACCCGAAACGGCTCCCCCAAATCAAGGGGAACAAGCGAGAACATCTAGCCGCGGGCGTCCTAAACGTGACGCCCGTAACCAATCGCATAAGGGTTACGCTGGCTGAGGCTCGGCGTCGTGCGGCTCGTCCTCATAGCGTGCTTCGTCATAGCGTGACTCGCGTTCGGGATAAGGACGCGGCTCATAGTCTCGCTCTTCTCGCGGCTCACGACGGCCGCCAGTGCCGAACACCAACGCGCCCGCAAGCACGATCCCGACGACCACCATCAACCACAACGGGAAACCCGCAACAGTCGCGTTCAGCATATCGCGAAAATCTATGGCGAACGGCGACGGCGTGGGCGTCGTCGTCGAAACAGGCTCAGCCGACACCGTCGTCGGTTCGACAGGCGCAAGCGGCGTCGCCGTCACGTCACTGCCGGGCACGGTCGCGCTGGCGTCGGCAAGCGCGGACGTATCGGCTCCGGGCGCCGTACCCACGTCACTTCCCGTGCTTGCGCCTTCGCCGGTGCTTGCGCCCGTACCCGTTCCACCGGATGAACCTGAAGACGCGCCCGGCGTCGCATCGATCACCGGCGCCATCTCACCGGCAGGAACAATCGGCGCGACCGCGCGCGCCGTGCGAACGGCGGCGGCTTTCTTTACGGCAACCTTTTTGGACTTGATCGGCTCATCGGGCACGACCTCGCCGCGCACGACGATCCGCTTCTTAGGCGAAGGGCCTGCATCGGTGACCGATGTCGTTTCGCACGCCGACAACACGACGGCTGCAACAATTAACGCAACATACTTTGCAGACATGGTGCCTCGCGCACAAGAATCGCCATCACCCCGCTCTCAACACTATAGCTGCGTCGCCAACATCAGCGCCACTGATCAACAAATGCAGGAACCGGGGCCCACAACCGCTCCGGCGAATCATGCCGTTTGCGTCAGTGACGTTGCGCTAGTTGCGCAATAGTGTCGGCCACAGCAGAGGAAAAATACGCATGGCTGCAGCACCGGCGCCGACAATACGTGAGCGTGCGTTGCGCGTCGGCGCCGCTTTGGCGGCCACGGTCGCCATTTATTATGCGGTGCGCCTCGCACTGAATATCGCCGACACTTTGATGCGCCCGGCCAACTCGGGCTGGGTCGAGGTTCTGCTCATTCTGTTTTTGCCGTTGTTCTTGGGTCTCGCCGCGCTGACCGTCGCGGGCATCTTGCTCGCGCGCTATGCTTGGCGCGGCCGTTTCTTCCGCTAAGAGGCACTGCACCGATGCGCCTTTCACTCCTCCATGTCGCGGCCGCCGCAGGCATAGCCGTCGCACTCGCCGCGTGCACGACGCTCATCGAGGAAAAGCCGCCCGCAAACCCGCAAGCCGTTGTCAATCAGCGCGTCGCGATCATGAAAACTCTCGGCGCAGCGCTCGGCACAGCGACCAATCAAACCCAAGGCAAAACGACGGCCGCAGCCGCACGGAAATCGGTTGTCGACGCCAGGACCGCTCTCGCCCGCGCGCCGCAACTGTTCCCGCGCGGCACCGCGCTCGGCGATCGCGGCGTGACGCAATCGCGTGCTCTGTCGATCATCTTCGCCAACCGCAGTGACTTCGAGGGCAAGTTCAGCGTACTCGCGGACCGCCTCGCCCAACTCGACGCCGCGCTCGCCAAGGGCGCCAAAGCCGAGACGACAAAAGCCATCACCGACACGCGCGCCGCCTGCAGCGCCTGCCACAACAAGTACCGCGCGCCGGAAGACTAAACGGCCGCTACTTCTTCCACTTGGGCTTCGGCGGCTTACGCCCGCCGAGATCGGGATCGCGCGAAACCCGCTTCATCGCCGCGCCATACGCACCAAGCGCCGCATCGGCCGCTTCGCCGTCCTCGAGAGCACGATCCATCTGCTTATCGAACACGGCGTACCCTGTGACCTCGCAGATCAACCGCATCCAATCCCACACCTGCGCAAAGCACGCAGTCGCCTTATCGCCCGTGTGCCAATAGGGCACCGTGACGGTGGCCTCGTTGTCGAACACCTGAATCTGTACGCCGAAGCTGTCGTCGCCGAGATCGTTGATCTCGAAGCAGCGCATCCGCGACGGCGCCCCACGATCGTACCCCTCGCGCGAAACCTCAAGCGTCGGATAGCGCGCGACCAAGGCCTCCGCGACGCGCAGCTTCAACGCCTCTTTGACTGGATCGACGGCGACGAAAGCGCCATCGTCGCGCTCGGCGCGCGCCCGCGCGCGAATATCGCCATCGCCCTGGCGCGGCAAAAGATGAAACACATAGCTCATGGCGGGCGACACTAGGCGAACCGGGCCAGAACCCAAAACCGGCCCGAAAACGCCCCTCCCCACCCCCTGGCACGCGATCTCACGGTCGTGGCCGACGCGCACAAGGCGAGTTCTTCCGCACAGCAACAAAAGCCGGTCGTGCCCGCGCAGCCACGCAAAGCCGCGTTAGCATGTGGGCGTGCGCGAAGGCTGGGGGGCTCTCGCGCCGTTGGGGGAAGATGGTGCGCGCAATTCTGCTTGTGCTCTTGGCGGTGGCGTTTGCGCCGCTCGCGAACGCGCGCGAGGCCGACCCGCCGGCCGATTTCGCCGGCGCGTTCGTCGGTCTGAACACCGGCTATGCCTTCGGCGCTTCGGGCGACTGGTGCTACTGCACGTTCTTGCCCTCGGTCGCCGACGCAACGGAAGGCGAAGGCGGCATCATCGTTGGCGGCGAAGCGGGCTATGGCGTCCGCCTCGGCCCCATCGTCATCGAAGCCGCCGCCCGCGCCTCGCACGCCGATGTGCAGTTCTCCGAGATCTGCGGCATCGGCCTGCCTTGCAGCGGCCAGGCGGGCTGGATCGGCGAGGCTCAGATCAGCGCAGGCTTCGTCCTCTTCGGCGACATCTTGTTCGCCGGCACGTGGGGCTACGCCGTCGCCGACGTCGACACCACCATTGGCCTCGACGCGTCGAACGCCACGCATGACGGCATCGTCCTCGCCGCTCGCATCGAACAAGCGATGACCGAGAACTGGCGCATGGGCCTCGAATATCGCCAGTACGACATGCAGGGCACCAACGGCACGCCCGCAGGCGACGTGGACATCGACTGGCAGACGGAAGCCGTCGCCCTCACCATCCACTACGAACTCGACTGATCCTTCAGTCTCGCCAAATCTTCCTTCTGGGCATTCCCCCCTGCCCGGACTAAAATGACAGGAGGACAAATCAATGCAGGGGGCGCGCATGCGGACAATCGCAATAGTCCTCGGCGTCGTGATACTCGGCGCCATCGCCGTGTTCTTCAGTGGTCTGATCAAATTCGACGATGCGGTTGAACAAGCTGCCGCCGCGCCGTGCCTGACCGACGACGCCATCGACCCCGCCGTTCGCACGGCCGCCAACGACGCCGCCACCGCCTTCTACGACAAGCTGCTGAAAGGCGACGCCACCGCACGCGACGACCTGACGGAAGAGGCGAAGAAACTCGTCGCCCCCGAAGTGTTCGACGCGATGATGCGAACCATCGGTTCGAACGGCCCCTACAGCGACCTAACCGTCGAACATACCTATCAGCCCACGATCACCGGCGCGCCCGGCCGCATCACCTGCACCGGCGACAGCGACGCAACGACGGTCTCGCTGTCGACCATGCCCGACGCGACGCAGACCCACACGCTGTTCACCGCCAAGACGCGCAACAACGATTGGTCGCTGACGACGTGGATGGTCCAGAAGGACAAGGCCTGGCGCGTGCACGCCTTCTACGTCTCGATGCGCTCCATCGTCGGCCACACCGCGCCCAACATTTTCGGCATGGCCGAAGAACAGGCGAAGAAGGGCCACGCCTTCAACGCGTATCTGCTCTACGCCGTCGCCAAGAACCTTGCCGACCGAGGACCGAACATCGATCTCGGCCTCAAGCAGACCATCGACGCCGCGCTGAAGAAGCAAACGCCGCCGCCCGAACTCAAAGGCAAGCCACCCTTCACCTGGGACATCGAAGGCGCGACCTTCCCGATCGAATTCGTCGCCCTCGTCGGCACCGACAAGAAACTCGGCCTCACCTTTCTGCATCGCGACCCCAGCTGGGACGGCAAGGACACCGGCAAGGCCGAGCGCCGCAACAAGCGCCTGATCGACGGCTTCGTGAAAACGCATCCCGAATACAGCGAAGTCTTCAGCTACATCTCCGCGCGCATCCTGGAACCCGGCAAAGACAGCGGCTGGGGCACCGTCTTCGACGCCACAAAGGGCTACGACACCGGCGAACCCTCGATCACGAAGAAGAAGCCGAAGTAGCCGCCGCCTTATCGTGCGGATGGCGCGAGCGCGAAGCGACCGCGATCCTGTTCCACGCATTGATCATCGCGACCGCAATGGTGAGGTCGGCAAGCTCCTTCTCCGAGAACTGCGCCCGCACCTCCTCGTAAACCGCGTCGCTGACGTTGCCGTCGGCGACAGCAGTCATCGCCTCCGTCCACGCCAGCGCGGCACGCTCGCGCGGCGTGTACATCGCCGACTCCCGCCACGCCGGCAGCAGATAGAGCCGCGCCTCGCTCTCCCCGCCCGCACGCGCATCCGATGTGTGCATGTGCAGGCAATAGGCGCACCCGTTCATCTGCGACGCGCGCGTCTTGATCAGATGCAAAAGCCCATGCTCAAGCCCGCTCTCGTTCACGTATTTCTCGACACCGACCAGGGCCGCGACCCCGCCGCCCGCCACCGCATACGCATTGAATCGCTGTTTCATAACCATGCTCCCGACGCTGCGAACCGGCACGACACCGGCCCTTCACAGGTAAGACGCATGGTCACCGCACCTGTGACAGCACCGCCCCTTGCCTGATTTCCGATCCCTGATACCTGATCCCTGATGCGCGCCATCGCCACCATAACCTCGCCCGTCTCCGGCGAAATCAAGGTCTACCGCGACGGCCCGTCCGGCCTCATCACCTACACCCAGGGCGGCTACGAGCAGTCGGCCGCCGACCGCAACGGCGTCTCGACGGCGACGTATATCCACGCGCTCTATGGCCTCGTCCTGCAGACGCGCGCCAGAACAGCGCTCGTCATCGGCTGCGGCGGCGGCTCGCTCGCAACCATGCTGCAGAACGCCGGCACCGCGGTCACGGTCATCGACATCGACCCCGCCTCCTTCGAACTCGCCCGCTGGTATTTCGGCCTACCCGACGCCTGCGAACGCCACGTCGCCGACGGCAAAGCGTTCCTGGAGAACGACGACCGCCGCTTCGACGCCATCGTCCTCGACGCGTACGACGCCGCGCAGATGCCGGCGCATTTGGCCGAACCCGAGTTCTTCGAACTGGTCAAGACCCGCATCGCGCCCGGCGGCGTATTCCTCGTCAACGCCTACGTCCGCAACGACGATGATCCTTTCGCACGCGACACCGCCGCACGCCTCAGCAAGGTCTGGCGCAACGTCCGCACGCTCGACATGAAAGGCCGCATCAACCGCAACGCCATCCTGATGGCCGGCAACGTCGAAGCCCTCGCCCAGCCGACTTTGATCACCCCGCCCGAACTCGAAGCGACCGACATCGAACAGGACCTCCGCCTCCTCGCCTTCGTGCAGCTGAAGAAACCGCGCAAGCGCTAGGATCAGTCGTCGAAGCCGACAAACGTGGCCGCCTCATCGACGGACTTGCGGCGCGACACGACGGCGTTGGCCGGAAAGCTGTGGTCCGGAAATCCCATCGCGACGCAGATCATGATGACCTGATCGTCCGGGATCCCGGCATGCTCGCGAACGACGGGCGATTGCATGATGCCCTGGCTGTTGATCACGCACCCGAGCCCCCGCGACCATGCCGCGTTGACCAACGCGTTGGTCACCGCACCGCAATCGAACGGCGCGATGTCGCCGCCATGGATCGACCGGTCATAGGTCACAACGACGGAGACCGGCGCGTCGA
>JAWXBY010000005.1:0-41098 GCA_034440355.1 Alphaproteobacteria bacterium | reverse complement strand
GCCGATCAAGCCGCCGATAAGGACGCCGGCAGGGTCCGGACGGCTGCGGCATTCGGTGTAATAATAATCGTCGTTATAGGAATACGTGCGCGAATGCCGGCGCCGCCACGCGTTGATGCGATCGTCGCGCCAGCGCGTTTCGCGAATGATGCCAGTCCGGTCCGCGACCAGGAAGCAATGCCCGCCCCGCTGACAGACCCAGTGATAACCGCGCGGCGGCGGTGAGAGATTGTGGCGCCGCCAATCCTGCACAGGTGGCGCGCCGTTGCGGAATTGATCCGGCAACCGATCGCCGCGCGACCAGCGTCGTCCGTCCGAACGAAAGCCGGGCTGCTGAACGACCGGCGGCACAGGCGGGCGTTGTTGAACGACAGGTGGCCGCGCGCGCGGCGGACGCTGTTGAACGACGGGAGGTTGTGTTTGCCGCTGGCGCCGTTGAACGACCGGCGTCGTCGGCTGAACCGTTGGCGGTTGAGCCCGCCGGCCGCGCGGGGGCGTACGCTGTACGTCGCCGGGCGGTTGTCCTTGCTGGCCACCGGGAGGCTGTGCGTGGCGATCGCGCGGAGGGTTGTTCCTCGTTCGATCGCCGGGTGGTTGACTTGGGCTGCTGCACGGCGGTTGACCGGCCTGTCCGCACAACGGCGGTTGACCCGGTCCTCCGGCGCCCGGTCCGCTGGGCTGAGCGGTGGCTGCTGCGCTGCTCATCAGCGACACCGCCACAATCATCGTCATGGTTCGCTTCATCGTCTTGTTCCTCGTCCCCACGTCTGGTTCGGACCGCCACAGAATGGTGGGGCGACCAGCAACCATTGCAGCCGAGCGCAATCAAACAAGCTTTGCGGTAAATCAATATTCGCCGCGGTATGTTCGAAACCGTACATAATTGATTTGAATCAAGAACCGGCTTTTTATCGATGACATACTTGGCGCGTTGCTACTCCGTCAGGCGCAGAGTTGCGCCCGCCGGCGGAAGCAGACGCTCAGCGAAAGACACAGCGATGGAAAAGCGATCGATCGGCAGCGCATTGTTGCTGATACTCATCGGCGCCGCAGCGGTCGTCGGAGGACTATATTACTACAACAACTACATCGAACCGCAGAACGATGGTCCGATGGAACGTGCGGGCGAAGAAATCGACGACGCCCTCGACAAGAAATAGGAGACCGGCATGCCCCTCATTCAACTCGTAGTCGTCCTGATCGTCGTCGGCGTCCTGTTGTGGGCCGTCAATGCCTTCATTCCGATGGACGGCAAGATCAAGCAAATCCTGAACGTGGTCGTCGTCATCGCGGTCGTCCTGTGGCTGCTCAGGGTATTCGGCATACTCAGCGGTCTCGGCATTTAAGCCGAAGTCCGATCTCAGAAGCATGAGTGGTTGGTGCGCGCGCGCATAGCCAGCCCGTCATGCGCAACAAACCAAGGAGATACGACATGAGAAATTTGAAGCAGAACATCATGGCCGCGGCCTTTGCGCTCGCAGCCATACTTGCCGTGAGCGCCGCGAGCGTTGCGCAAGCTGCGACCGCGGAGGACTTGGATAGAGATTCCGCCCAGGCGCTGCGGAATCTCACGCAGACCAATCGAGTGGCTTCCGACATCTCGCGCAAAGCACGCGCCGTTCTCGTCTTTCCCAATATCGTCAAGGCGGGGCTTGTATTCGGCGGCTCGTACGGCGAAGGCACGCTGATGAAGGGCGGGCGCGTCATCGAATACTACAATTCGGTGTCGGGCTCGTGGGGCCTGCAGGCCGGCGCGCAGTCGTATGGCTACGTCGTCTTTCTGATGAACGACAAGGCCGTCGACTATCTGGAAAAAAGCTCGGGCTGGGAAATCGGCGTCGGGCCGACCGTTGTCGTCGTCGACGAAGGCGTCGCGAAGAACTTCTCGACCAGCACCATGAAAGACGACGCTTACGCGTTCATCTTCAATCAACAAGGTCTGATGGCCGGCATCAGCATCGAAGGCACCAAGATTTCGCGGATTAAGCGCTAACCGACAGTTCCGGCCAGTCCCCTCTCGAGCGCGGTGGCGGACGCCGCGCTCGTCCGCAGCCCCAGGCGCCGCAATTTCTGCAGGCACTCTCAGGTGCGGTCGCAGAACGAGGCCGCACACAACGCACGAACACGAACATCGTTCCCGCACAAAAGCGCTTTTGCCAAATTATCTCTTTCTCATCGGTTTTCGCGCGACAGGCCAAAACCTCTGTGAGACCGTAACCGCAGTGGGAGCGATTCACCGGCACCTTGGCCGGCCGGCAGAATCGTAAGGGCGATAATAACGGGCAAGGTCGTGACACATGTGCAGTCGTATCGTGGAACTCGTAGCGCTAGGACCGGAACTGCGTCGTCTCGCGGAGCACCGCGGCGAAGGCGTGAACGAGGCGCTCTTCCTCGTCCACCAAGTGCTTGAAGAAGCTTTCTTAGACCTCCACACCCTCCCCAACGAAGGTCTGCGCGAGCATTTGACGGCGCAGATGGAGTACAGGCTCGACGCGCGCGCAGCCAAGCCGGCTCCGGAACTGCGTCTCGAGCCGATGCTTTGGCGGTTCACCAGCCGTCCGAACCCACCACAAAAGACCGTGGCGGCGGCCGCCCAATAGGTTCGTGACGCCCGTTCAGCTGCCGTAACTAACGCCAAGCCCCGCGCGCACGTCGTTCTGTATGCCGTAGGGCGCGATCGGATAGCGCAGCCCGTTCTTCGCCAGCGCCTTCATGCCTTCGACCGCGACGCGCAAATGCGTAGGCGACAACGCCATCAGCATCTCCTCGTCCGGCACGCCGCCATAACGGCGTTCGGCGAAACACGGCAGCGACAAGGACGGCTCACCCGTTTTCAGCGCACGCCCCCAAGAATCCGCGCACGCGGTCTCACCGACCACGCTCCAATCGAAGCGTTTGTAATTGCGATACTGCAAACCGTTGATGAGAATGATCATCTGCCCCGGCGTCGCATAGACCAGACAAATGTCCGGCGGATCGAGCCGCCCCGAAGCCAACGGCGACACCGCCATCGCCTGGTATTTCCCGAACGGCACGACGGACAGCGCCTCTTGACGCGCCCGTGCATCGTCGGCCGTCTCGTGCCACACGCCGACATAAGGCTTGCCGCTCAACCACTCGTCGTCTTGCGCGCAAAGACCGATGACCGCCCGGCACTGCGCACCCGCGAGATCTTCGGCGGTCACCCCGACCGTCCATCCCAACCGCGAACCCATCGACACGATCTGATCCGTCGTATGGATCGCCTTCGGCCGCCGGATCTTCGGGATGGCCATCATGTCTTCGACGCGCTCGAAGAGCTTCATCGCCGTCACCGTCGTCTTCAACCGCAGCAAGGCGTTCAACTCATCGACGAGCGCTTGATAGGACATCGGTGTCTCCGGATCGGTGCGAACAGCCAGCGACACTCTTTCAGTTGGCGCACGCAGGCAAAAGTTCTATATTCGTTCCAATCGCAACAGTATCAGTTTTCGCTGAAGGCAGCCCTCTCGACGAGGCCGCCGTGCGATGGCGGCTGCCGTCACATGTGATGGCAACGTGACGGCGGTGTGACGGCATTTTCGGCGGATTTCCGCCGATGTGACGGCGTGACGGATCGGATTGCATGCGTTTTGAAAAACCGAATGAAATCAACGACGCGTCAATCGCGCGCGCGAAACGCCGCCGCCCAACTCGCGACCGGCTCACCCGCCTCATGCCGCGTCACGCACTCGACCAGGCTCGCCACATCGAACCGATGCGCCTCCGCCAAGGCGCGCAAGTAGACCTCGCTATGCCGATAACGCCGCTTGGGCCCGCGCTCGAAATCGACCTCGCCGCGCTCCGTCGTGAACAGCCACAACCCGTCGCCCTGCAATCGCGCCCGCACCGCCGCGAAGAGCGCCTGCAAGTCGCCGAGATAAACCAGCACGTCCGCCGCCACCGCGATGTCGAACGGCCCGCGCCCCTCGGCCGGCAAATTCTCAACATCGCCGACCACAAGTGCATCGTAAATCTTGAGCGCCCGCGCCTGCTCCAACATGCGCGGCGACAGGTCGACGCCGACGAGACGCTTCGCGATCGGCTTGAACGCAACGCCGCTCAATCCCGTCCCGCACCCGAGATCGAGCACATCGAACCGCGCGGCGGGATCGATCAAGAACCCAGCGAGGTCACGCAAGATACCGGGCGCCGCATAACCAAGGCGCCCGCGCATCCGCGTGTCGTAATCGGCGGCGAACTGATCGAACAGCGTCCGCACATAGCCCGCATCGGCCCGCTCCGCCTTACGCATGCGCGCGGCGTCGGCGCGAAGAGCGGCAACCGCGTCGTCGTCAGCGATGCCCAACTGCACCGCGTTGTCCGCCTCGGCCTCCGCCTTGTCGGGCTCGCCCGCCGCAAGCCACAACAGCGCGCTCTGCCAATGCGGCCGCCAATCGTTGGGCGCCATCCGCGCCGCGCGTTGAAACTCGCCGATCGCCGCCGGCAAAGAGTTCGCCGCCGCCAGCGCCTCGCCGAACGCCAGCACCACCTCGGCCGCGTCCGGCGACAAATGGCTCGCCTCGCGCAAAACGTCGATGGCCTGGGATGCCTGCCCCAGTGCGACATGCGCACGTCCCAGCGCCACGCGCGTCAAAATCCCGCCGCGGTTCGCGGCCAGCAACGCCTCGCAGCGCGCGACAACCTCGTCCGCCCGCCCATCGGCGATCAGCGCCGCGGGTTCGCCGATGGGATCGTAGAACGGCTCAAGCCCGCTCAATGCGTCAGCGTGCACTTGCCGTTGTTGATGACGACCACATCGCGCTCCTTCACCTTCGAGCGGAACGAGACGATCTTCCCGTCCTTCCACATCTCCGTGACGATCGTCTCGCCCGGAAACACCGGCGACGAGAAGCGCACGTCGAAGCCCGCGATCAGCGTGTGGTCGTATTTGCAAACGGTCGCCAGCACCGACCGGCACGCGGTGCCGTAAGAGCAAAGCCCATGCAAAATCGGACGCGGAAAGCCAGCCATCGTCGCGATCTTCGGATCCGAGTGCAGCGGATTGCGATCGCCCGACAAGCGATAGAGCAACGCCTGATCCGCCCGCGTGTCCGCCTCGTGCACGACGTCCGCTTTGCGCTCAGGAATCGGATGCGGCTCGATCGCCCCCGTCGAAGGCCCACCGAACCCGCCGTCGCCGCGCGCGAAGATCGTGCCGCCCAACGTGCAAAGCTTCTCGTTCGTACCCTTCAACCGAATGACCTTCTCCGTGAAGATCAACGCACCTTTGCCGGCGCCCTTGTCGACCGCGCCGCTGACGCGCTCGTCCGCCACGATCGTTGCCGAAGCCGGCAACGGTTTGTGCACCGTCAAACGCTGCTCGCCGTGCACGACCATCAGATAGTTGATACCCGACGCGCCGATTGTGCGCTGCCCCCACGCAATCACGGTGGCGAGCGTCGGAACCGTCTTCAGCCCGTTCTCATAGACGAATGGAAGTTCCGCTTCGTTCATGGGATCGCGCCCGAACCCCACGCCCAGCGCGTAAAGCATCGTCTCGCGGTCGGTATAGGTGAACTCGTCGCCTTCGGACTTGAGCGACATAAGGCCATCGTAGGTCACTGCCATGGGCGTTGCTCCGCGTTATGGATTGCTTTGTCCCCAATGAAACCCGCCCTGTGCCTGGAGCGCAAGGGACGAAGGTGGCGTGCGCGGCGCGACGGGGCTATGCTCACGGCCAGCAATGACCAAGGTCGAACTCCAGCACGCCGACACCACGCATTCCGCAGCGACACACGATCGCATTCTGGATGCGGCGGAACGCTTGTTCGCCGAGCACGGCGTGGCGGGCACCTCAGTCCGCGCCATCACCGACCAGGCGCAAGTGAACGTCGCGGCGGTCAACTACCACTTCGGCTCGAAAGAAAACCTTGTCCGCGCCGTCATCGCGCGACGGGTCGCCGGTTTAGAGGCCGCACGTGCATCGGCGTTGGACAAAGTCGAAGCCAACGCGGCGCGCGAGGGCAGGGCGCCCACCGTCCACGATCTGGTGGAATCCCTGATCGCACCGGTCTTCGCCCAAGCGCTCTCGGAAGAAGTCGGCTGGTCCCACTTCATCCGCTTCCTCTCGCGCCTGGCGTGGGAGCCCGGCGTCGAAGACCTGGCCCCGCCCGAAAGCTCCGTCCGCCTCTTCGAACGCTTCGACGCAGCCCTCCGCCGCGCCGCCCCGGCGCTCGGCGCGAACGACGGCAAGCGCCACTGGCGTCTGGCGTTTATGCGCGGCGCCACACAACACACGCTCATGATGATCACCGCCGTCCGCTCCGGCCGCGCACCGAAAGGCATGCCGCTTGCGGACGCCGCAGCGGCAACCGATGTCGAAACGATCAAGCGCGAGCTGATCGCTTTCGTGACCGCGGGCCTTCAGGCCTAAACGATCTCGCCCTCGATGGGCACCGGCTGGCCTGTGATCCAAGCCTCGATCATAGCGTTGACCCGCTCCGGCGCCTCCTGCTGCACCCAGTGCGAAACGCCGGGCAGATAACGCAACGTCAAATCCCGCACATACTGATCGGTGCCGACAGTCGTGGCCTTGCCCAGCGCCGAATCTTCCTCGCCCCAAATCATCAACGTCGGCGTCGCGATCATGCCGGGCGGATTCATGGCCGCCGTGCCCGCCCGCATCGCCGCGCGATAGTAGTTGATCATCGCCTTCAGGGCGCCCGGCTCAAGCGCACTGCGCCGGTACTCGTCGGTCACAGCCACAGGGAAGCGCGACTTGTCGATCGCCATGTCGACGAACGCGCGCCGGATCGGATCGCCGCCGCGCGCCCCCAGCATGCGTTCGGGCAGCCACGGAATCTGAAAGAAGAAGATGTACCAAGACTTCTTCAGCTGCGCCCACGTCCTAAACTCACGGGTCATGCAGGCCGGATGCGGCACATTCATGATCACGAGCCGGTCGAGCGGCCGCGCCTTGCGGATCGCAAACTGCCAAGCAATGACCGCGCCCCAATCATGCGCCATCAACAGCGTATTCTTGGCCCCCGCCGCATCGATCAAAGCCGCCGCATCGGCCACCAAATTATCGATGCGATAGTCCGCGACGTTCGCAGGTCGCGACGTCTTCCCATAGCCGCGCATATTCGGCGCCCAAACCGTGTAGCCGAGCTTCGCGAGCAGCGGCATCTGAAAGCGCCACGAAAACTTCGACTCCGGAAACCCGTGCAGCAGCAGCGCGAATTTGTCGCCGGTCCCGCATTGATCGACCTCGAACGTCAGCCCGTTCGCTTTGACGAACGCGGTCCGAATGGGAAAGTCGCTCATGGGAAACCTCTATTCGCGCCGCAGAATCGTATCGACCAAAACGTCGCCCCAGCCCTGGCTGCGGAATTCGGCCTTCAGCTTGTCGGGATCATAGTCCCGCTCCGTCCACTCGATCAGCGACAGACCCTTGGGCTTGCCGTGCTTCAAATACTGCTCGAAGTAGTAATCGATGACGCCCGTCTTGCCCTGCTTGATGTGGCCATAACGCAGGCCCAGCATGCGAACAGCCGTCTCGATCGGCTCGCCCTTGCGGAAATGCATGTAGAGCACGCTCATCAGCCCAGCCCTGTCCGCGCCCGACTTGCAGTGCATCAGCGCCGGATATTGGATGCGCTCGAACAAATCCTTCGCGCCTCGCACCTGCTCCAGCGTCGGCGCCCCGCGCGAGGTCACAAGAAAATTCTCGAGCGTAATCCCGGCCTTCGCACACGCGTCCTTCTCCAGCGCGTGAAAGCTGGAGTTCACGCCGCCGCGCAGATTGACGATCGTCTTGATCCCGCGCTTGCCCCAACGGCGGATCTGAAACGGCCACGGCTGGTTCGTGCGCACCATCTCGTCCGAGATCCAGTGCGCATTCGTCCACCACACGCGCAGGAACGCGTGGTCGCGCCAGTTCGCATCAACATGCGCGGCGAGCCGTCCGGAGGTGCTGGTGAGATCGAATTGGGCCATGGGAGGGGCGTGAATACCGCCCGGGTCCCAAAAACGCAAAGGCCGCCGGCTCATCGCCGACGGCCCTTGGGGATGCGCCCCTACCCGGGGAAAAGGTTAAAGGTGGAATTGCAGGGCGACGTCGATGCTCTGCTGCGTCAGATCGGTTTCGAATTCCTCGCCTGTCGGATCGACGTAGACGAAATCCTGCGTCTGGAAGTAGCGGTAGGACACCGACATCGAGGTGCCTTCCGCGATCGGGAACGTGATGCCCGCCATGAACTGATAGCCGAACACCCAGGTGTCATCCTTCGCGCCGAACAGCGTGACCAGCGGATCCGACGGATCGGTGGCGTCGATCGAATAGTCGACGAACACGCCGCCGGCGCCCGCGCCGATCCACGGCAGGATCGCGCCGTCGAAGAAGTGCAGGTCGTAATAGAGGTTCGCCATCGCGGCTCCCGCCTGCGCGTCGCCACCGACTTCGACCACGGTGCCGGCCGGGATGAACAGAAGATCGTCGCGTACCATCGTCACGGTGTCGAGGTCGGCGCTGCGGTACGTGCCTTCGATCTCAAGACGGAAATTCTCGTCGACGACCCAGCCCATGAAGATGCCGGCCGCAAACCCGTCCGCGTACTCTTCGTCATAGTCGAAATTGACCGAACCCTGCGTCGACCCGCCGTCCGTCTGAACATACGAACCGCGCAAACCCAAATAGGCAATGTCGTATTCGGCTGCGGCCGGCGCTGCGAAGGCGACCGCGCCGATGACGGCCAACGCCGCCGGTGTAAGTGCAAAACGCATCGAAGCCCCCTTGACGAAACGACTGTCAAAGCGCGCCCCGTGCACACCTCGTTAGCCGCGGTTAATTTCGTCTTGAATGTGAGGGGGCGTGCTTAAGGCCGGGTTAAAGCACGCGTTAAGGAACTGTTTACCGAAGGCGCGCCCACGCCGGCCAATGCGCCCAAGCAACGGCGATCAAACACAGGATCAAAAGCACGCTGTACTCGACCCCATTGCGCCCCAGGCCCACGACGAACCACCCGGCCGGCGCATGCACGAGCACGAGCCCCACGGAGAGAATGAAGATGTGCCCCAAGCAAGCGATCGTCACGAAACGCCGCGCGACAATGAAAAGCGGCGCAACAAGCTCATAGACCGTCACCGCCCAAGCCTGCTGCACGCCGAACGGAAAGCCTTGCGATTCAAGCCACCCGCCGAACGGCTCCACACCGCCGAAATAATACCGCGAAGCGCCATGAATGAAGATCAACCCCGCAACCCCGATGCGCACGACATCCAGTGCCGCCGCCGCGCGCTCGTCCGACCGTTCCATGGCTCATTTCCCCCGCTTATGCGACGATTGTGCCGTACACAGGTCGAACCTTGCAAACAGCCGCCGCCAGCCGTAGTTTCCGCCCCCTGCCGCAAGGATGCAGTTGTAGCTCAGTTGGTTAGAGCGCCGGATTGTGGATCCGGAGGTCGGTGGTTCAAGCCCACCCAACTGTACCACCCACGCTTCTCTGCTCGTCAGGCACTCAACACGCAGAGAAAGTGGCGCGGATCCGCGCCGTTCCGGGGCTAGTATTTGCGGCCCTTCTGCTCTCCGCATTTGAACGCGGCCAATGTGCGGCGCTTAAGGCGCATTGTCTCTGGCGCGTCGGAATTTCGGCACTGTACCGGGCGATCCGGTCGTGTCACAGCAGGGTGAGTTGAGCCTGCTCGCGCCATGAGTTGGGCAAGTCAGTCTCGATGAGGTCAGTCAACGAAACGTGCTCTGGCTGGCGTCCATCGAGAACAGCCGACGTGAAGTCTGGGTTGAGGAAGGCGAGCCTCAGGATGCGCCGGACATAAATTCGTTCGTGCTTCACATGCCGCGCGAGTTCCTCCATCGACAACACATGACCGTCCAGCAACAGCTTCAACCAGGTGTGTGCCCGAACGATCGCTCTCATCAATGTGAGATCCGGTTTGGGAAACGATCGCACCTCGCCTGAACTGGGAGCGATGATGTGGTGTTGCCCGCCGCGGAACTTGGCGCGTATCGGAATGGTGAGCACGAGGTTGTCTCGGTCCCAAGCAAGGGCACCCGCGGCGCCGATGCGCGCGCGCAAGCCGGCGAGATCATCACTCGTGGTGTGCTCGTGATCAGTGACGTCGAGGGCGCCCGAATCGAGGCACAGGACCATCGAACTGGCACCAATTTCGATCCGACGCACCGTCGCGCGGATCAGATCGGCGGTTTTGCTCGTGCCTTGGTCTGAATTCGCTTGGCCCAGCAGTCGGTCCAACGCACCCAGCACGATATCTTCTATCGCTTGCGCAGGCACGCGCGGGATCGATCCCGGCTCGCCGCGATCTTTGTCGATCAGCGCCCGACTGACGTAATAGCGGTAGCGTCGGTTGCCGCCCTTCTGACTCTGGCTCGGGGCCATCGCATTGCCCCGATCATCGAAGATGAAAGCCGTAAGAGGGAACTTCTGAGTCGTGCTCGGTCTGTGCAGTTTGACCCGCCGGTTCGTCTCCATGACCGCTTGCGCTTGCTCAAAGAGCTCGCGGTCGACGATGCCTTCGTGCTGGCCCGCATAGATGGAGTCCTTATAGAAGACCTCGCCGACATAGACGCGGTTCCGGATCAGATGATTGAGCGAACCACGGCTGAAGGGATTGCCGCCAAGCCGATTGCCTTTCTCAGTGGTCCGGATTTTCGAGATCACGCACTTGGCCTTGAGTTCTCGGCGGAGTTGATCGGTCGACTTGAGTTCGACGTAGCGCCGAAAGATCTGACGGATGGTCTCGGCCTCTTCTGGATTCGGCACGAGCTTGCGCCGATGCAGGTCGTAACCCGTCGGGATCGTGCCGCCCATCCACATGCCCTTCTTGCGGGACGCCGAAAGCTTATCGCGGATGCGCTCACCCGCAACCTCGCGCTCGAACTGGGCGAAGGAGAGAAGCACGTTGAGCGTCAGCCGGCCCATCGAGGTGGTGGTGTTGAACGACTGAGTCACCGAGACGAACGAGACCCCGCGTTTGTCGAAGCGCTCGACGATCCTGGCAAAGTCGGTAAGCGAGCGGGTGAGCCGATCGACCTTGTAGACGACGACCACATCGACATGGCCGCCGTCGATTTCGGTGAGAAGGCGCTGCAGGGCGGGGCGATCCATCGAACCACCGGAATACCCGCCGTCGTCATAGATCGTGCGGATCAAGACCCAACCCTCACCGGCTTGGCTCTTCACATAGGCCTCGCAGGCCTCGCGCTGCGCATGTAGCGAGTTGAAGGCCTGTTCGAGGCCTTCTTCCGTCGATTTGCGCGTGTAGATCGCGCAGCGCAGTCTATTGGGCGGGGTCATTGGTTGGACGCCCGAGCGCGCAATTGCTGCCGCACGCGTTGTTCGATGCCGAAGAAGCGTGGCCCCGACCACCGCGTGCCGGTGATGGACCGAGCGACATCCGAGAGGCTGCCGTAGCTCTTGTCGGCATAGAGGAATCCTTGATGCCGGACGAGCACCTTGTGGACAACGCCCTTCCATTCGCGCGTGAGCACGATACCCGGCCTTAGAGACGGGGTCGGGAAGAGGGGCGCCTTCGGATCCTTTGCGAGACTGGACGCGAGATGCGTGAGCTTGCGCTTCACCGCTGGCGAATGATCGCCAACGACATCAGCTTGAATCCGAAATGCGAGCACGCGAATGAGCAGCTCTCGTCCCTTGAGTTTCGGCGCCTGAGCGCCGAAGCGCTCAAGCCATGCCTCCCTGAGCTGCACAAGCGACATCGCTTCCAGCTTTGCGATCTGCTGCTCGATCTCGGCTTCGCGTGTTGTGAGATCGCCCGCAATGCCAGCAATTCCTGACTCACGATGGCTCGAGTGTTTCGTCTGTCTCATTGCGTGCGTCCTTCGGAGTCAAAGTGCGATGCTCTTGGTTCAGAATCTGCGCCAGCAGCGTTGCCTTCGCGCGGATCGGTGGCGGCTCCTCAAACCGCCGCCGCCAGCGCGCTTCCATCGCTTCCTGATGCCGTTGTCGCGTGCGGCGCATTCAAGCCTCGACCCGATAGAAACGATCGTCACCGCGGAGTTCAGACGTGACCTTGAGGCCCAGCTTCTTCTTGATCGCGCCCGAAATAGCCCCGCGGACACTGTGGGCCTGCCAGCCCGTCGCGGTCATGATCGCCTTGACTGTTGAGCCGGTTGGTCTACGGAGCATCTCGACGACCTTGGCGATCTTGCTGTTTGCGCGTTGCGTTAGTTTTTGACGACGCGTCGCGGCCTTCGCTGATCTTGCCTTTTGCGGTTTCGGGCCGGTCAACTTGCTCGCCCGCCGTTTGGTTTGTGTCACAGGCGAATTGGCCTCGGCCGGCTTTCCCTCGGGCTCGACGCCGATCGCCACAAGGCCCTTTGGCGTTATGACGAGGCTGAGGGGCTCGTCGTTGGGCCCGCGCTTCCACAAAGGCAATTGACCAGCTTTAGGAATCGCCTTGCAGAGCTTGCGGGAGAGCAGGGGCGCGACGGCTTCATCGGCTGCGGGCCCCTTGAGCTTCGAGTGATGCACCAGCGCGCCATCGTCGCGCTTTGCTGCGTTCGAAAGCAGCACGAGTTGAGTATCGGAAAGTTTCGCCATGAGTGATCGCTCCTTGAGGTTGTGACAGCTCCAGGCCGTCACCGCCCCAAGCCCCGGCACCTCGCGGCGGCGGAGCATCAAGGGAGTGGTGCCCTCGGGTTGGCGAAAAGAGCACCATTGCCGCGAACGGCGACGCGAGCAGAGCGTAGTCACGCTCTCCTGCGCTCGGAAGTCGACCGGAAAGTGAGCAATTCCATTGCGAACACCTGCCGCTTTGGATCATCGTCCGACAACCGGAGATCCCGCCGGACTCAAAAGAAAATATCGTGCGTAAGCCGGTGGTCTGATTGAACACCCATCGGGACGCGACCTCCGCATGACCGATGCGGAGGTGAACACAGCCGATGACATCTCGCCCGTGCCCATCGCGAACTCGCGGTGGTGAATCTTGCCCGAACCGCAGACATGGCCATCGATCGGCACGTTATAGGGCGGATCTGTGAAGATCATGTCCGCGCGGTCGCCGCCCATCAGGGCGGCGAAGGTGCTCGGATCGCGCGCATCGCCGCAGATGAGAAGGTGCCGGCCGAGGCGCCATATGTCGCCTGAGATCGTAACAGCATTTGCCGGATCTTCTGCTTCGGGGATCAGATCATCGGGGTGGTCTCCGCCGTTCGGATCGGCTGAGGCCGCCTCGGCCAAGACAATGTCGACTTCGCAGACGCTGAAGCCGGTCAGCGTCACATCGAATTGGCCCTCGACACGGTGCTGCAGCTCGATCGCTAGAACCTCACGATCCCATCCCGCGTTGAGGGCGAGTTTGTTGTCGGCAAGGATGTAGGCCCGCTTCTCGGCTTCCGAAAGGTGATCGAGGCGCAGGCACGGCACCGCTTCGATCCCGAGCAGCGTGGCCGCCGCAACGCGCCCGTGGCCGGCGATAATCTGCCGCTCGGCATCAATGAGAACGGGATTGGTGAAGCCATCGCAGCCGCGAATGCGCCGTCCTCGTCCGGCGAACGGACGCGCGGGAGGCGCGCGGTCGCTGGAGAGATCGCTCATTTATACACAACCACAAGGATAATTGAACCAATCAAGGAGGACGGGGAAGTTGTCATCGACGCAGACGGCAAACACGTGCTCGCCCCCTATTGCGATTGCTTCGGGGCCACGACGGTGTAACGGTACTCGACACACTCGCAAGCGCGGTTTGCGTCAATGGAGGAGCCATCATGAAGGGCTTTGTTGGAGATATTGAAGAACTGACTGAGGAGAATAGCGATTTCCGCCGGGTGCTCTACACGGGCAAGAACCTCCAACTGGTGTTGATGGCGATCGAGCCCGGCGGAGAAATTGGCGAAGAGGTGCATGAGGATCGCGATCAATTCTTCCGTGTCGAAAAAGGCAAAGGCGAAGTGCTGATCGACGGCAACCGCTCAAAAATCAAAAGCGATGATGCGATCATTGTTCCAGCCGGCGCTCGCCACAACATCATGAACACCGGCGAGAAGCCATTGCGGCTGTACACTCTTTACGCTCCGCCGGAACATCGCGACGGCACGGTGCATGTGACCAAAGCTCACGCTTCCGAAGAGCATTTCGACGGCAAGACGACAGAATAGTCGTGAAAACGATAAATGTTTCGAGCGGGTCCAGTTGTGCAGGTCGATGTCTTCGGTATCGAAGAAGACGAGACCGGACTTGTCGATGGTTGGTCAACGCTATCTCGGTCTAGCCGACGCGCTCAAAAGACAACAGACCGAGGGGCACGCGGGCAGCCTGTGCGCCAGGTAGGCCGGCTCCACGCCGCCTCCAACGCCGACAGCAGCCGCCTGGCGCCATCTCCACGCCACGTTAGACGAGAGACCGTCGGCATACTTGATGCACATCAACGGCGTCGGAACTCGGCCATGCCATTCGACGTAGTCTTCCCTTGTGCTGACCGGCACTCTTTGAGAAAGGACAGCGATGCCGGGACGGTGAAGGCCGCCGCTTTGCGCCGCTCGATGCACTCGTGCGCACTGAAACGACCACGATTTTGGCGCCGACGCTCACCTCATAAAGGCCGAGTATGCTTGTTAAACCGGGACTTGCGATTGGGCACAAATCGGTCGGAGTCGGCTCGGCAATGACCGGCTACCGCGAACGACAACGCGTCATTGCTGGCGCTATAACGCGTCGGCATCGATGCGCAGCCGCTCGTCACACATCCGGATTAAGCTCGAGCAGTTTGTGGAATCTCACTATTGTTTTCCCAATAGACGGACAGCGTATTGAAGATCGCCATCTCACTTGAGGCCACCGACATGAAACGAATCCTGGTTGCAACCGATTTCTCCGCTCGCTCGGATCGTGCCATTCGCCGCGCAACATCGCTGGCCAAGCAATTCGGCGTACCCCTAACGCTCCTTCATGTTGTCGACGACGACCAGCCCCAGCGCATTGTTGAAGTGCAGCACAACGCCGCGCTGACCTTGCTTCGCGAGCTCGCGCAGACGCTGCACGATGTCGATGGCGTGAAATGCGATCCGCAGATCGTGCGAGGCGATGCGTTCGCCGGAATCGTGACGACAGGAGAGCATACGGGCGCCGATCTTCAGGTAATCGGCTCTCACCGACGCCAAGTCTTACGCGACGTCTTCGTGGGAACTACGGCAGAACGGGCGATCAGGACAAGCCTTCGTCCGACGTTGATGGCCAATGCCGTTCCGGAAGGACCATACCGTCATGTTCTCGTTGCCGTGGATTTTTCGCGTAGCTGCCGCGACGCTGTTCGAACACTGCTGGAACTGGGTCTAACATCTAAGACGCTGGTCTCGGCAGCCCACGTGTTCGACACGCCGGATGGAAGCTTGATGTCGCGCGCGTCCCTCGGGCCTGAGGAAATCAAGGACTATATCGACGAAGAACGCCAGCGCGCCGCGCGCGAGATGGAAGCCTTCCTTCGGGAGGCTCACCTGGCTCCAGCACGGGTTATCCTCGCGCCCAAAGAAAGTTCGACCGGAGTGACCATCTGCAACATCGCGCGCGAAGTCGGCGCGGACCTGATCGTCGCTGGAACGCATGGTCGAACTGGGATTCTCAAGCTCTTGCTCGGCAGCGTCGCGGAGGAGGTTCTGATCAACTCGGGAGTCGACGTACTCGCAGTTCCTCCCGGCAGGCGCTAGGGGGCGTGCCACAGCCGACGAAAGCGCCACGTCATGGAAAGCACAATAGTCGCTACCAACCTCTCGACTCGTTCCGACCGGGCGATCGGGCGTGTAGCCGCTAGGTTCCCGGAAGTCTCAACGCCCAAAGCCCTGCGCATGTCAGGTTGCTAGTGAGAGACCGCGCGAGGCCTTCCAATACTCCCCGAACGTTCATGAACGATTTATCTCAATGCGTTTGAGTCGCCTTCAGCAGCATCTTTTCGAGATCGTCACACAGGGCCGCGCCTGAGTCTTCTCACCGCGTCGACCGTTTCCTTGCAGTGGGTTGGAAGCGAAAAGTGACTATCAAAGGCCGGTGCGTCATACGAGAAAACGCAAACCCAGGAGAAGCGTTGCCGATCACGGTACACGCCCGCCGCTGGCTCATCTCATAGACGCAAAAGAGGTGCCACAGCTTGCCGCTTCGCGGCGGCCGTCACCATTTTTTGAATTAAGGGTCCTCGACCGGGCAAGCCTTCGATCGCAACGCCTGCTCGCCGCCTCGTCGGAACGCGTCGCGCCAGCGGTAGAGGAATCTCCCGCTTGATCGATAGCACGCGAGAGCGTCATAACGCGATCACGCGCTTCCATTCGCATAATGACCTTCAGCTTGAAGTCTCGGCGGAAGCTCCGGCGTCGTGAGTCTTCGGACATTCGTTCTCCAGAGAGAACTGTCCCCAATTTCTCTGTCTTACTCCAGGGTTCACTCCACTTTGCACGCGAACCATCCACGGGTTCTTGCGTCACCTTTCAAAATCGTGCGAGCCATGATGAACTTCGGCAATCGGTCCAGCGACCGGTGATCGCGGCGGGGCTAAGGTATGACATATGAAGCGAGCGCGGAAGACGGTCGAACCGTCGGCACCGCAGGTTATTCCGCGTTCCTGAGCTACGCCTCTGACGACAGCGAGTTCGCCGAGGCAATGTGCAAACAACTCGAAGCCTCGGGCTTTCGCTGCTGGATCGCGCCGCGCGACGTCAGACCAGGCGAAGACTATCCTACGGAAATCATCCGAGGCATCGAAGCGTCGAAGTGCCTCGTCCTTGTCTTGTCGCAGGCCGCCAACGCCTCTCCGTTCGTTCGCGCCGAAGTCGAGCGCGCATATTCCAAGGGTAAACCGATATTCCCGGTGCGGATCGAGGACGTTCTTCCCGCCAAGGCGCTCGAGATTTTCGTGTCCACGAAACACTGGATCGACGCGTGGCGAGGCGATCTCTCGCTGCACGTGGCAAAGTTGGCGCTGGAGATCGCGCGAAATCCCGACTTGGATTTGAGGCTTCCACCCGAACTCATGCGCCGTGTGCATTTCGCGCGCTGGCTACGCTACGGCGCGATGGGCGCGGGCGCGGCTGCCATCGCGTTGATCGTCGGCTTTGTCATGCGCGACGGCGGAACGGCGGTCGTGGATCGACCACCCGAGGGTATGGCCAGCTTCCAACGTCCTGTAACGGCACCCAGCTCCTTGCCGCTGAGTTACGGCAGCCCCTGGATTAAATGTGCCAGGTTCGGCGTCCAACCCTTGCCGACTTGCGCCTTTTCGATCGATGCTGCGTCCCGCAAGGACATTACCCGGATCCGGTTCGGTACGTCGCGCGAGAAACTCGACGAGTTCGTGTCGGGGAAAGACGGCACCGTGTCGGGGGGCATCGTTGCCTTCCTTTCTCCGGGACAGCAAGCCGAGCGCGGCATCCTGGGAATGACGTACCTGTTGGCGCGGACGTCCACCGTTGTGTTCGCGCAAGTCGAGTTCGACAACGGAACAAAGAGCGACATCGTAGAATCTTCTTTGCCGGCGCCGCCACCTCAGGCGCCGTCATGCGCACCGATCTCGGGCGAACAGCAAGCCGCGCCGAAGCTTCTGGTCTGTATGACCGATCGAAGCTCGCTTCGCACTTGGTCGCTGGTTCCGATCGTCGGGTCGGACGTCAAGAGCGTCAGTTGGACAACCTTCGACGGTGGCGGCACGCCGGTCGAGCGCGTCGGCGGCGCTTTTGCGATCAAAGCAACCGCACGCGATTTGGGAGCCGGGCGCGACGGCCCTGTTGCCGGGCAGCCGGTCAGTCTTCGCATCTTCTATCAATTTGGCAACGAGAGTGCAGCGAAACCATTCGTATACGCCATCGACTTGGGTGCTCACGCACGACGCTTTTTGCAGGCCGGCATCGACCTCAAGACGGCTTTCGATTGCGCGCTCGACCAAGACGTCTTCGCAGCAAGTTGCCAGTTCCAAACAAGCATCGCGGAACTGCCGCCGCCGTTCCTCTTCGAGAAGATTTTTTGGGGAACGTCGCCGCATCAGCTCGCCGACCTCGATCGCTTCAACGCTCAGGCGGCTATCGACGCTTTCGAGCAGGCCGACCCAAAGGACGTGACGACGCGCAACACGGCGGCGCGCGCGCGTCCGCGATATCGCAATTGGCGGGCGGGAAACCAGTTTGGGATCAAGTTCCTCGGGATTTCTACAGCGCCGGACGCTGTGTTTTTCAAGGTACGCTTCCAAGACGGGACGGAGTCCGCCATCGTGCGCATCCTGGTGCGCTAACGACGGCCACGCGCCGCCTCCTCCCGATCCGGACGCGGATGATCACGCCGAGCATGCTGATCGATCCTGCCGCGATACCTCTGCTGGGCCTGGAAGGCTGGATCGGGTCAGCTCACATTGTCGGCAACAGATTGAATTTCTACAGATCGTTCAACACACGAGTTGCAGCCGTGTGGGCCGCAATGAGCGACGGCGCATGCAATTTCATCACCACGCTCTGCGGGCCCGTTCATCGTCCGAAGTTTCGTACGGAATCTCATGCATGAACGCGGGCGACCGATTTCCTCCACATTGATACATACCCCCACACCATCGCCAATGTCAGCGGCAATGCGCCCAGGAACATGAACACGAGATCGCCCGGCATGCGCAACCACTCCAGCGTGCGGGCCAAAGGCGTGGCCGTATAGGCGAGACTGCGTGCGTGCCAATACCCGTTCTCGATCACATCGAGAATCTGCATGACGCCGCCCGGGAACAAACTGATGAAGACCATCATCGCCAAGCCGATATTCAAACCCCAGAACGCAACACGCACGAGCCGCGAGAGCCTTGGCCAGACGTCGTCGTCTACCACTTCGCGCAGTACGAACACCATTAGCCCCGCGCCCAGCATTCCGAACACGCCCATCATCGCCGCGTGGCCATGATTGGCGGTGAGGATCGTGCCGACCTCGTAGTAGCTGACAATCGGCGTGTTGATGAGGAAGCCGAAGACGCCCGCGCCCAAGAAATTCCAGAAACCCACCGCCATCAGAAAGTAGAACGTCCAGCGATGGCGCTCGACCATGCTGTCGCTGCCGCGCGTTAGTCTCACGAAGTCCCAAGCATCCAGCGTGATGAGGGTGAGCGGCACCACTTCGAGTGCCGAGAACACGGCGGAGAACGCCATGTTCATTTCGGTCTGCCCCGTCCAGTACCAATGATGCCCGGTGCCGATCAGGCCGCCGCCGAAATAGAGGATCGCGTCGAGATAGATCGTGCGAAGCGCTGTGATTCTTTTAACCAACCCCATCTGAAAGAAGATGACGGCCACGATCACCGTGACAAAAAACTCGAAGAAACCTTCGACCCACAAATGGATGATCCAGAACCGCCACGCATCGACGATCGTGTAGTTGGTTTGCGGACCGAAGAAGAGCGCCGGCAGATAGAACAGCGGAATGGCAAACGCCGCGATCAAAAAGAAATTTGCAAAACCTCGCCGTTCGGGGTCGCGCCGCGCGGGCTCAACCGCGCGCCAGACCAGCAAGAACCAAAAGAGGAGTCCGATGGCGAGCAGGATCTGCCAGAAGCGGCCGAGTTCCAGATATTCCCAACCCTGATTGCCGAACCAGAACCACATTGTGGGCAACCACTGCAGGATGCCGGCCCATTCGCCGAGCATGCTGCCGGCAATAACGATAGCGACAGCGCCGAAGAGCAGATGGATGCCCAGGGCCTGCCTTGGCGGACTCCCGCGGCCCAACAGTTCGGCCACGAACAATGCGCCTGCGACGTATGAGGTTGCAATCCAGAAGATCGCCGACTGCAAATGCCAGGTCCGCAAGAGATTGCTGGGAAAATAGGCGGCCAGATCGATGCCGAAAAACGTACTCGGGTCGGCACGGTAATGTGCGACACCCGCACCGAAAAAGGTTTGAGCCAGCAACAAGATCGCGGCCACCGCCATGTATTTGAGCGTCGCCCTTTGTGCATCGCTCAAGACCCATTTTTCAACGGGCGTCGGCGCGCCGTGCCAACCCAAATAGTCGAATTTTCCAAAAGCCAACAAGACGATGGCGATGCCGCCCAACAGCGCGATGAAGCTGATGGCCGTCCATAAGAGCGCTGCACTTGTAGGGTGATTGCCGGCCAGTGGGTCATAGGGGAAATTGTTGGTATAGGAATGCGTCGCGTCGGGACGCCGTGCGACGGACGCCCACGCGGCCCAGGTGAAGAACGCCGTGAGATTGTGCAGCTCTTTCGGATCGGAAATCAGATTGGCCGATAGACCGCCGTTGCGTTCGGGCTTTTCGAAATATGTTTTCCAGCGTGCAATTTCGGCGGCAAACGTTTCCGCGCCCGCCGGCAAAAGTGTGAGCGTGTCAGTATCCTGTCCCTGGTCTGCCGGGTCGCCAAGTGCGGCTACGATTCGGTTGGCGCGCCCTGAACGCGTTGCGTGCGGCGCGTCTGCCAGAGCGAAGTGAGCATGGCTGCAAACGTGACCAGCCAAACAGCGAAAGCCACCCACACAAGCGTGAGCCCCAAATTCTGCAGCGGCGGGAATTGCGTCGCGAGCGAAAGCCGAAACGTCGACAGCGAGTACATCCCAAGCGGAAATACCATGCTCCACAGTGCAGGTGTGTAGACGAGTGGCATCTGGCGGATACCATGCGCCCAGATGCCGAACACGATCAGCAGCGGAATCCACCACGTGCCCCAGGCCCAGATGATTAGGGTGACGCCGTCGACGAAAGGCTGCATGGCCTGCAGGAACGGCAGGTGGGACTCGCTGAGGATCAGCGTCGTACCGGCGTTTGCGCTTATGGCCGCCGCACCCATTACGACCCAATGCAGCGGCGTGACGTCTTTCGGCTCGACCTCGAAAAAGAAGATGCGGTAGCTGAACAGTGTGACAAAGATCCCATAGAGCGTGATTCCGATGCCCCACAGCATGTGGATCAGGATGAAGATCCACCCAGCCAGGTCTGGCGTATGCTCAGCCACGCGCGCGCCTAACAATACCAATGACTGGGTGCCGACGATGGCAATGAGCCAACCCCCGTGCACGACGTTCGCGTTGTGAGCCGTATTGAAGAACGTGAGCACGCTGAAGCTGAAGTAGAGCAACACAAACCATACAAAAAACGCGAACAACCAAAGAGTCGTCGCCGCCACCGCCATGCCGCGAAGATCGCACTGCATGCCAAATACGTCCGACGCGGCGACGATCGTGAAGAACGAGAACACAAGCTTCGGATCGGTCATGTCCCGCCAGAGCGCTTGTGGATGCGCGGTGGCGCGAGCGAGCGTCATCAGGAGCAACACCGGATAGGCCGTGACGTTGACGGCAAAGAGCGCATTTGAGAGCCCGAGCCAGTCCATGAAGAAGAAGGCGTTCGAGATGATTCCGGTCGCCATCACCAACGCGAAATAGCCCGGATAAAGGCCAGCTACGCCGCGATCGAGCCATGCCAGCAATGGCGTAGATCCTTCCGGCTTTCGATCATGTCCCATGAAATGTCCTTAGCACGCCGAAGCGATCGACGCTCTTGACCGTGGTCAAGAGGCTTTGAGCTTTGACATGCATCAATTCGGCAGCGGGTATACGGTTGTCATATAAAAAAGGAGGAATCCTTGGCAAACAATCCTGACGAGGGCCGTTCGTTTTGGATGTATGTCGCGGCGCACAGCCTTTGCTTTGCGCTTTGGATTCTTCCGGCTGTCGTCGGTGTCCGCTTGGCTCACGAGTTTGGGTTGCAGGAGGCCGCATTCGGCGTCTTCGTGGCGATGCCAATTCTTGTGGGCTCGCTTGTGCGCCTGCCGCTTGGAGCGGCGGCCAATCGCTATGACAGCCGGACGATGATGGCCATTGTGATGATCGCCGGCGCGCTTGCGGAGCTGGCGCTGTCGTTCGCCCAGTCGTATTGGCAGGCTCTCGTCGCCGCAGCGGGGATCGGCGTTGCCGGTGAATCATTCGCAGTCGGGGTTAATTTCGTGTCTGGTCAATTTGTCGATGCGCGGGCTCGACGAGCACTCGATTGGCTGGGTTCAGGCGTCGCGGGCGCCGCCTTGGCATTCATCATTGTTGACGCTGTCCATGATTGGCGCTTTGTCTTCCAACTCGCGGCCGTGATCCTGCTCTCCGGCGCGACGTTGTTCCTGGCTCTTGCCGGCAGAGCTTCGGCTGGAAAGGGAGTGCCTACGCGGCACTTATTGCTGCAACAGTTTGCACGGCTGCAGAAGATCCAAGTGCGCAGGTTCTCGCTCTACTACTTCTTTGTTTTCGGCGGCTTTGTGGCCCTCGTTGTCTGGCTACCGCATTATGTGACGGAAGCCTACGGCGCCACGTTCAAGACGGCGGCGCTCATCGGAAGTGCCGTTGCGCTCGCGGGCGGCTTCGGCCGCGTGTATGGCGGCAGGTTGGTCGAAGACTATGGCGCGCGCCGTGTCCTCTATTGGACGTTCTTCGCAGCTGTCGCCGTGACATTCATCCTATCCTATCCGCCTGCCAGCTACACGATCTCGACGACGGGGGGCGAGGTCGTGGTTCGGGCCGGCGTCGGCATCGTCCTGTTCGGCGGCCTTGTCACTCTGCTGTCCTTGTTCCTGTCGTTTGGCCAAAGCCGCGGTCTATGCGCACATTCCGGTGTATTATCCCAAGGATGCCGCGGTGGTTGGCGCGGTTGTGGGCATGATGGGAGGGCTCGGCGGGTTTCTGCTTACCGTCATGTTTGCTCTTCTCGTTGAGATGACCGACATCTATCAGAGCGCCTTCATGTTGTTTTTCGCGCTGGTGTCGGTTGCTCTGCTATGGATGCACCTTGCGATCCGGCGTATGGAACGCCAGGCAGCCGCGGGCATGTTGAAGGCGCTACCGGCATTTCCCGAACTGAAGGACCACGCTGGTCGTTGAATGCGCCGAAGCGCGAGCAAATAGTGGCGCAGCTTGTCGCCAGCGAGACGACGACACAGCTCCTGCAGGACAGGCTCGATGGTGGCGCGACGTATCGCCGTGTAGTAGGAACTCGTTCCAGTTACTACCACGCAGCGCGCCAGCAACTCGCCCCGTGAGCGAGCCGCGCACCGACTGGGACAAATTGATCGGTACCTGACGGTTCCGCTTGCATTGCATGGCCGACACTTTGCCGATGCGGCCAAAACTTTGGCGGAAAGGGCGCATGCGGAAGGGAGGGACGCGAATCACGCACGCAGTTGATGATGGGTCACAGGTCGAACCGTCGAACGGGGCTCGATCTAATCGATCATCTGGCGAGGTCGAACACGTGGTGGAGATGGGGATTGAGGAGGCGGCCTTTGGGGTCGTGCTCCGCGCGCATCGCCGTGAAGTCCGTCCAGCGTGGATAGAGCGCCGCAAGGTCTTCGCCGCCGAGGCTGTGCAGCTTGCCCCAATGCGGCCGGCCTTCGTGGCGGCGGAAGATGGGTTCGATTTCGCTGAAGAAGAACGCGTGGTCTTGCGTGTGCCCCATGTGAACGGCGATCGACGCGGAGGGTCGCTGATAGAAGGGACTCAGCCACGCGTCATCGGCGGCGACGAAGCGGATCTCGATCGGGAAATAGACCTCGCTGTGCCGCTCGACGGTCGCGATGACGCTTTCCAGGCAGCCGGACAATGCCTCGCGCGGCAGGTGATACTCCATTTCGTTGAAGCGCTTCGGCCGGTCGGTGGAGAGGAGTCGCCATGCGGGACCCACCGCCGTTTCCGTCTCCTGATTGGCGATAAGGTCTTGCGCGACCATGCGGCGCAGCGATGGCGCCCATGAGAGCCAATCGCGCAGAGTCATCAAGTCTTCGGTGCCTTGGTTCTCCGCATTTGCGCCGCGCGGCGTTTCCGTTTCGCTCGTCTCATCGTGCGCGATGCAATACGCCATGCCGGTGAAGGTGACGTAGTAGAATTCGAAGTGACGGTGCGCGCGGCTGCGCTCGTCCGCGGCCGCGATCGCGTCAGCGATCGGTTCGAACCATGTGCGGCGCTTGAGGCGCAAGGGTGCGCGGTTTTGCAGGCGAATGCTCGTGATGATGCCGAGTGCGCCCAACGACACGCGCGCGGCGTCGAAGAGATCGCGGTTGTTTTCGGCATTGCAGGCGACAAGGTCGCCGTCGGCGGTCATGAGCTCAAGGCCCGTGACAGCGCTTGAGAGCGCACCGAGCTCCCGCCCTGCGCCATGCGTCGCTGTCGCGATCGCGCCGGCAAGGCTCTGCTTGTTGATGTCGGGTAGCGTGTCCATCGATTGGCCGGTCTGCCATAGCGTCTCGCCAAGCTTGGCGAGCCGGATGCCCGCGCCGACTGTCGCGGTCAGCTTCTCAGCATCATGCGCGATGAGGGCGTTCAGGCGATCGAGCGAGACGATCGTACCGTTCGTCGGCACGAGACCGGTAAAGCTGTGGCCGGCGCCGACCGGACGGATTTGTCCGGTCGAGGTCTTCAACACTTGTTGCAGTGCCTCGACATCGGCGGGCACTGCAATCGACTCCGCCATGCAGGTCTGGAGCCCAGACCAATTGCTCCATCGCGTCTTGCCGGGTGGGACGGGCGCGGGGAGGGGCTCCGGCGGATCGCCCGCCGACAGCGCGAGATAGCCGACGCCCGTCGCGCCGAGCGTGGCGGCGCCTGCGCCGGCGAGAAGTGCTGTCCGACGTGAGACGATCATCGTGCGGCCTCCGCCTTTGATGCGCGGCGCGCCATGAAATCGGTGAGCCGCTCCAACTCGTCATCCGTGCAGTCGAAGCATTGGCCGCGTGGCGGCATGGCGTTGAAACCGTCGCGCAAGTGAGCGGAGACGACATCCTTGCTCTGTGCAAGCCGCGGCTCCCAGGCCGTCGCGTCGCCCGTCAGCGGCGCGCCGGAGTCGGGATTGATGTGGCAAATGCGGCAGGAGCGCTCGTATTTTTCCGACAGGACTGGGTCGCTTGGCATCATCGCTTCCGCACGTTTGATCTTTTGCGGCAAGGTTTCACCCGCCCCAGGCCCACAAGCGCTGAGCAGCGCCGCGCAGAATCCGACAAGCCCAAAACTAAATCGCATCTTTCCCCCTGCCGGTCTTTTTAGCACTGCGCGAATCTCGAGCCACGCGCGCAGATTGACCCAGGGCGGCGACCTACACCGCCATTGCGTGCCGCGCGTGGCTTTGCGGCAGATACGCGTCGAACGTGCTCGCCACCAAACGAACGGCGACGCGTGCGGACTCCGGCACGCTTACCCGCCGGCCGTCTATCCTGACCATTCCTTGATCGGCCAACGGCTGCAGCGCTGCCAATTCGGCCGCAAATGCGTCGACCGGACGACCAAAGCGCGAAGCGATATCGTCAAGATCAACCGCCAGGTCGCACATCAGCCGCTCGATAATCGTGCGGCGCATACGATCGTCCTGGGTCAACGCGCGCCCACGCATCGTCGCCAGGCTTCCACCCCTGAGTCTGGCGCGGTAGGTCGGCACGTCGGTGGCATTTTGCGAATAACCTTCCGCGTGAGCGGAAATCGCCGATGCGCCGAACCCAATGAGCGTCTTGGCGTTGTCGACCGTATAGCCCTGGAAGTTGCGCGCAAGGGTGCCGCGGCGGAGCGCTTGCGCCAGAGGATCGTCGGGCCGCGCGAAGTGATCGAGCCCGATCTGTTGATATCCTCTCGCCGTGATGCTTTCCCTTGCCGCGTCGTACTGGAGCAAGCGCGCGGCGGTGTCGGGCAGTGCCGCCGCATCGATCAGCTTCTGGTGCCGCTTCATGTCCGGCACATGCGCGTAGCCGAAGACGGCCAGGCGCTGGGGCTCAAGCGCCGTCGCCTCTTCTACGGTCCGGCGCACATTCTCGACCGTTTGGAACGGCAGGCCATACATGAGATCGAGATTCAACGCCGTGATGCCTGCCGCGCGCAGTCGTGCGACTGCGTTGCGGGTAACGGTGACAGGTTGCCAGCGGTTCACGGCGAGCTGCACCTGCGGGCTCACGTCTTGGACGCCGATGCTGGCGCGGGTCACGCCAGCCTTGGCCCACGCGTCGATGGAAGCCGGGCTCAACCCCCGTGGATCGATCTCCACCGCGATCTCCGCTTGCGGGAGGATAACGAAGCGCGAGCGCAGGTCGTGCATCACACGCGCGACATCGCCAGGGCTCAGGATCGTCGGCGAGCCGCCGCCGAAGTGCACATGGCTGACCGGTCGTTTGTCGCCCAACGCGTCCGCGACGATCTCGATCTCGCGCACCAAGAGGTCGACATAGGCGGCGACGGGACCATAAGCGTTCACGACGCTCATGTGGCAACCGCAGAACCAGCATAGGCTGTCGCAAAACGGAACATGCACGTAAAGCGAAAGCGGTTCGCCGGGCGGCAACGCGTTGAGCCAAAGCCGCACCGTGTCGGCCGTGATTGCGGCGTTGAAGTGGGGTGCCGTCGGATAGCTCGTGTAGCGCGGCACCCCGACCGCAAGAAGCTCTGCCAGGTTCATGACTGCTTCACTCGCACGAGGCGGGCGCGCGTCGCGTTGATCTGGCGCAAGTCGCGTACGCGCCGACTTGTCGCGCGTCGGCATTGATACAGGTCAAAGTGCTCGGCCCCCAAAACTGACAAATTGTCAGTTACGAGCCGCTACCCGCCAACAGGGAGAGCCTGGATGCTTGATCGCCAGAGCATTACCGCGAACGATTTCGACCCATCGGCGGCATCGCTGCTCGATCCGCCGCTCACCGATGTTCAATGCGCGATGCGTGAGGGGCTACATCGTTTCGCAGCCGACGTCATGCGGCCGGCCGGCTGCGCGCTCGACCGGATGACGGCGGAAGAGGTCGTCCAAAAAGACTCCCACTTCTACGCAACGCACGAAATATATCGGTCGTTGGGCATCAGTCAGGCCGCGCTCGCCGAGCTGCCGCCGGCCGAGGCCGCTCTTCTGCAGTCGATCGCATATGAAGAACTGGGCTGGGGCGACTCCGGTCTTGCGATCTCGATCGGCGTCAATGCGATGCCGGCGTCCGTTGCGCGGCTCCTGGGAGCTAACGAATTCGCAGAGCGCTTCCCCGAAACCAAGTTTGGCTGCTGGGCGATCACGGAGCCCGATCACGGCAGCGACATGCTCGACTCGACCCGGCAGACATTTGCCAGCAACGGCCAATATGGGCGACCGAGCTGCCTCGCGCGCAAGGTCGGCGACGAGATCGTGCTCAGCGGTCAGAAGTCGGCGTGGGTTTCGAACGGTGCGGTCGCGGAACAGGCGGTGCTCTTCAGCTTGTACGACGACGGCAGGACGGGGATTCGCGGCTGCGTGCTTTACGTGCCGCTCGACGCCAAAGGCGTGGCCCGCGGCAAGCCCCTTGAGAAGCTCGGCCAGCGCTCACTGCCACAGGGCGAAATCTTCTTCGACGAGGTGAGGTTGCCGGCCAACCTTATCGCGGCCGGCCCCGACGAGTATCACGATGCGCTTTACGGCACGCTGTGCCTTGCCAATGCGAGCATGGGCTCATTGTTCGTCGGTGTCGCGCGCGCCGCGTTCGAGCATGCGCTCGCCTATGCGCATGAGCGCAAACAGGGCGGCGTTCCGATCGTCCAGCACCAGAGCGTGAGGTCGCGCCTCTTCGGCATGTATCGCAAGGTTGAAGCCGCGCGGGCGCTGGCGCGCCGCGTTGCCGTGGCAAATGCGACGGCGACGCAGCCGGCGTTACAGGGTGCGATCGCATCGAAGATCACCGCCACACAGACCGCGTTCGAAGTAGCGAGCGAAGCTGTTCAGATTTTCGGCGGCGCCGGCATGTCGCGCGAATACCCGGTCGAGAAGCTTTTGCGCGACGCGCGTGCCTCGATGATCGAAGACGGCTGTAACGAGCTCCTGGCGATCAAGGGCGGGTCACAGCTTACAGGATGGGAACGCCTGCACTAAGGAAGGAAAGCCTCATGGCGCAGAGCGCGATCATCGCCGGCGTTGGGATGACGGACTTCGGCAAGTTTCCCGAGCGCGGACTCAAGTCCTTGGCGAGCGAGGCGATCGTCGCGGCGCTTGCGGACGCGGGTTTGCCGCCCGGCGCCGTCGAAGCAGCTTACATGGGCAACGCGGCGGCAGCCCTGATCACGGGTCAAGCGATGATTGCGGGCCAAGTCATTTTGCGTTCGCTCGGGATCGGCCGCATCCCGGTCGTCAACGTGGAGAATGCCTGCGCGACCTCGGCGACCGCTTTTCAGCAGGCAGAGCGCACGATTGCGAGCGGGCAGTACGACGTCGTCCTGGCGGCTGGGTTCGAGAAGCTCTTTCACAAGGACAAGGCACGCACATTCCAAGTGTTCATGGGCGCGATCGATGTCGAGGGCATACCCCAGTTCCTCGCGTCTCTCGCCAAGAACGAGCCTATGCCCGGCGATAGCGCGAGCGGTGACAAGCGTTCCATCTTCATGGACATCTACGCGAGCGCTGCGCGGCGGCACATGGAACGCTACGGCACGACGGCGCGTCACTTCGCGATGGTGTCGGCCAAGAATGCCTATCACGGCAGCCTCAATCCGCACGCGCAATATCGCGATGTGCTGAGCGTCGACGAGGTCCTGGCTGCCCCAACCGTGTCGCCGCCTTTGACCTTGCCGATGTGCGCGCCGATCGGGGACGGCGCCGCGGCAATCGTCCTGGTGTCGGAAAAGAAGGCGCGCGCGATGGGGCTCAAGGACGGCGTGCGCGTGCGCTCCAGCGTGCTGGCCTCCGGGTGGGAAGGTTCGGGATCGAGCGACGAATCCGTGGTCGAATACGCCTCGCGCAAGGCCTACGAAACGGCGGCGATTGATCCGCGCGACATCGACGTCGTCGAGCTTCATGACGCGACCGCGCCCGCGGAAATCATCTGTTACGAAGCAATGGGTCTCGCCAAGAAAGGCGAGGGTGCCCGTCTGCTCGAAGAAGGCGCGACGCAGCTCGGCGGTCGCATTCCAGTGAACACCTCGGGCGGTCTGTTGCGCAAAGGCCATCCGGTCGGCGCCACGGGCGCCGCGCAGATCGTCGAACTCTGCGTGCAACTGCGCGGGCGCGCGGGCGCGCGCCAAGTCGCCGGCGCCCGCCTCGCGGTGGCCGAGAACGGTGGCGGCTTCATAGGCGCCGACGCGGCGGCGGCCGTCGTGACCGTGCTGGAAGCTACGAGGCCAGCGATATGAGCGATGTCCGGCCGATTCTGGCCCACCTCATGCGCTCCAAGGCGGAGACGCAGCCAGACTTCCCCGTGCTCACATTCGTCAACATCGCGGCCGACGGCAACTTCGTCGATGAAGTGCGGACCTATGCGGCCTTATGGCGGCGCGGCTGCATGACGGCGCGCGTGTTGGCGGCGAAGGGCGTCAAGGCAGGCGACCGTTTCGCGCTGATCATGCAAAATCATCCCGAGTTTGTCGAAGCCATGGTCGCTGCGTCGATCCTGGGGGCGGTCTTCGTGCCGATCGATCCGCGCACCAAGGGCGAGAAACTCGTTTACATGCTCGAGTTCGCCGAATGCACCGGTGCGATCGTCGCGGATTACGCTCTGGCTAATCTATCGGATGTCCTGCCTCGGCTTCCGCGGCTTGCCTGGATCGGGACGTTCGGAACGAAGACATCGGGCATGTCCGATTCGCGGCTGTTTAGGCTCGACTTGCACGACGACGCCGGCGTGCTCGACACGCCGATTTGTTCGAACGATCCCGACGCGACGATGCAGCTGCTCTACACATCAGGGACGACCGGCGATCCCAAGGCTATCGTCGCGACGCACCGGCGCTTTGTCGAAGCGGGCATGCTGGGATTGATGCTTGGGCTGAAGCCGACCGATTGTCTCTATACCGGCTTGTCGCTCACGCACGCGAATGCGCAGCTCATCACGCTCGGCACGGCGCTCACGATGGGTATGCGCGCCGTGATCAGCCGGAGGTTCACGAAGTCGCGCCTGTGGGACATCACGCGGTGGTACGGCTGCACCGTGTTCAATCTCCTCGGCGGGATGACGGTCGAGCTATACAGCCAGCCACCGAGCGAGAACGATGACTTTCATCCAGTCCGAATGGTGCTGTCCGCCGGAATGCCCGCCGCGCTGTGGGACCGTTTCGCCAAGCGCTTCGGCGTCGAGATCTTCGAGTTCTATGGCGCGGCCGAAGGCGGGCTCACGCTCAATCCGCCCCGCGTGGGTCCGATCGGCAGCGTCGGTAAGCCGCCACCCAGTTCGGAACTAGCGATTCTCGACGACGACGGACACCGCGTGCCGGCGAACGAGGCGGGCGAGATTTGCTTCCGCCCGGCGGCCGGCCCTTCGGTTGTCGTGAAATATCTGAAGAACGACGCGGCCTCGCGACAAAAGACCGAAGGCGGCTGGCTGCACACCGGCGACATCGGACACGTGGACGCTCAAGGCTGGCTCTACTTCCATCACCGCAAGGGCGACGATATTCGGCGCAACGGCGAGTTCATCTCGCCGGGTTTCGTCGAGAAGGCTATCGCCGAGCACCCGCAGGTCGCCGATGTGTTCGTCTACGGCGTGCCGGCGAGCAGCGGTGCGCCGGGTGAGAAAGACGTCGTTGCTGCCATCGTGCCCGTAGAGCGCGGCCGGATCGATGTCGCTTCGGTTTTCGCACATTGCCGCCGCGTGCTTGAACGCAACGCAGTGCCGTCGTTCCTGCAGATTGTTTCGGAAATTCCAAAGACGGCGTCACAAAAGCCGCAAGAGCGCTTCTTGCGCGAACAGTGGGCCGCGCGTGGATCCGGCATCTACGCCGCCGCCGATGCCGTAGCCGCCTGACCAACATCGAGAGGACCAGCGTTATGAAAAAAAAGCCTGACGTCGTCGTGTACGGAGCAAGCGGCTACACCGGAAAGCTCATCAGCGAACGGCTCGTCGACCTCGGAATTCCGTTCGTGGCGGCCGGGCGCGACAGGAAGCGTCTCGAGCACGCGATGGCCAATCTGCGCAACGCCAAGACGGCGCAAGCCCACGTCGCGGCCGTGGAACATGATGTGCTGGCGCTCGCCAAGGTCTTTGACGGAGCGCGCGTCGCGGTGAACGTCGTTGGGCCTTTCGGCCAGCTGGGCCGCACGGTTGCCGATGCCGCCTTTGCCGCGCGTTGCCACTATCTCGACACGACAGGTGAGACTGATTGGATCAGGCTGCTCAAGGATGAGTACGGCCCACGCTTCGCGGAAGAGGGCCTGCTCTTGTGTCCGGCGCTCGCCTATATGTGGGCGGCCGGGCAGATCGCCGCCGAACTCGCGCTCGAAGACAAGGAGGTCGACAGTCTCGACATCGTCTACGCGCCGGGCAGCGCACCGACCATCGCCTCGACGCTTTCGTTCATGCGCATGGTGACGCGCACGCAGTATCGGCTGGTCAATCGCACACTCGATCCATGGCCGCATGGCACGGCGATTCTGAACGCTCTACCGCATTCACATGAAGTCGTGCGCAGTCTGCCGTGGGGCGGCGGCGCCGAGCCGTTGTGGTACGAGCACGATAAACGCGTGCGCAATTGCCGCGTCACGGTCGCCGTGCAGAATTCGCAGATGGTAGACTGGCTGCTCAACTGCGCGGCGGAGTTCGACAAAGTCTCCGCGACGAAATCTGAGAGCGAGCTTGAGGCGCTGACCAATAGCTGGGGTCAAGCCGTTGCCTCGACGCCGCCGCGCGAAGATGTCAACGCCAATCGAAGCATCATTTCCTGCCGCGCACGCGGCGCGGAAGCGGGCAGGGATGTCGTTCTCTATGGCGCTGCACCCTATGAACAAACAGGCGTATTTATCGCCACGGGTGTGCAGCGTCTCCTTGAGAGCGGTGTGCGGACGAGGGGCTTTGCCTCGCCCGCCGCCGCTTTCGGTCATCGCCCGCTGATCGCCGCCCTTGCCGCGGCCGGCTTGCACCAACCGGCGCCGACGCCTGCTCACGGAGATGGCGAGGGCGCGCCTGCGCGCCGGCAGGCAAGCCAGCGCGCCGCGGCTGTCGAAGTGCGAACGGGCCATTAGGGAGGATCAAGAATGAGTCGCTTGGACGGTGGCGAGCTGCTCGCCCGTACGCTCGCAAAAGGGGGTGTCAAAGAAGTGTTCGCACTGCACGGCGGCCACCTTGAGGCGTTCCTTCAAGGCTGCGTGCACAACAACATTCGTTTGACCGACACCCGCCACGAGGCGGCCGCCGGTCACGCGGCGGATGGCTATGCGCGCGTCACAGGCGAGATCGGCGTCTGCACTGTGACTGCAGGCCCGGGCTTCGCGAATGTGATCCCGGCGATCGTCAATGCTTATCTCGACGGCGTGCCGACGCTGTTCCTGATCGGGGCGCCGCCGTTGCGCGAAGCGGAGACGAATCCGCTGCAAGGCGGATTCGATCAGATCGCGATGGCGGCGCCGGTTGCGAAGTGGGCGCATCGAATCACCAACGCCGAGCGCATTCCCGACCTCACGGCGCAGGCCATTCGTATCGCGCGGAACGGGCGACCGGGACCAGTCGTGCTGGAGTTGCCGATCGACATTTTACATATGCCCGTGGACCCCAAGATCGTCGCCGCGCCGACGGGTCTTGATGTGCGCACGCATCCGGCGCCCTCCGCCGACGAGGTAACGGCCCTGATCCAGTTCCTACGCAAGGCGGAGCGGCCGGCGATCTTTGCGGGTGGCGGATCGCGCTTCGCCAACGCAGCCAAGGAGCTGCGCCAGTTTGCTGAGCTCACCGGCATTCCCGTGTTCGTCAACTCGAGGGGTTATGGCTTGCTGCCGAACGACCATCGCCTTTTCGGCAAGGACGTAAGCAACCTTGCCGCGCTGGGGATGATGGGCGGCGAGGGCCCGGATGCCGTTCTCATCCTCGGTGCGCGGCTCGGGCTGTTCGCGGGCGGGCGCGGTGGCAAAATCATTCCGGCGAATGCACGGATCGCGCAGGTCGACATTGATGCAGGCGAGATCGGGCGGCTGATGTCGCCCGAAGTTGCCGCGAGTGCTGACGTGGCCGAAACGCTGCGCGCCATGATCGACGAGGGCGCGCATCTCAATTGGCCGAACTGGTCGACGTGGGCAGCGAAGGCCGTATCGCTGAAGAACGGACACGCGATGCTGTTCGGCGGCGTGGACGAGCAGACGCCGATGCATCCCTATGCGGCGGCGCGCGAGGTCATGAAGGCGTTGGGGCGCGACAAGATTTGCGTCCTCGACGGCGGCGAGGCGGGCGCGTGGGCGCAGATGCACGTCGAAGTCGATGAGCCGGGGCGCCTGCTGGGTCATGGCTATCTGGGTTGTCTGGGCATTGGCCCAGGCATGGCTATCGGCGCCCAGCGCGCATTCCCCGACAAACGCGTGGTGCTCGTGACCGGCGACGGAGCCGTCGGATTCCATATTCAGGAATTCGACACGATGGTACGCCACGGTCTGCCGGTGCTGACCATCATCCTCAACAACCGCGCCTGGGGCATGTCGATCCACGGGCAGGAGGCGATGTACGGACGTAACGCGCACGTGATCACCGAACTTGCCGACACGAACTATCACACGGTCGCGCAGGCATTCGGCTGTTACGGCGAGCGCGTCGACCGTCTGCAAGATGTCGGTACCGCGGTCGAGCGCGCCCTCGCGAGCGGCAAACCGGCCTGCCTCAACATTATGGTCGATCGCGAGGCCGTGCATCCAATCACGACCATGCTGATGGATGCGGGTGAGGGCAACAAGACGGTCATTCCGTACTACGAGAACATCGCCGCGCAATAGCCGGGAAAGGACATATGCGTTTCTTCGTCGCCACCCTGTCGATCGTCGCGGTCGCACTAGTCGCCGTGATCGCGCTGCTGCGCGGCGCTGACGGGCCCGTCAAGGCGCCGCAGCAGGAAGCCGTTCCGGTCACCATTGCCGACGTGCAAAGCGCGACAGGCGCGGAGGTCATCGAGGCAACCGGAACGCTCGTCCTCAAGCGCGAGACTGCCTTGTCGTTCAAGGTTGCTGGCGTCATCACGTCCGTTAGCGTGCGCGCGGGCGATACGGTCGCAGCCGATCAAGTGCTGGCGAAGTTGGATCAGACGGAAATCATGGCGCGGGAGCGGGAGGCCCGCGCGCAGCTCGAGTTGGCGCGAAAGGAATACGAACGGTCCGCGGAACTCTTGCGCCGCGGCTTTGTTGCCGCGCGACGCGCCGACGATGCCAAGGCTTCACTTGAGCGCGCGCAAGCGGCGTTCGACGTCGTGCATTTTGACCGTCGTTTTGCGGAGCTTCGCGCGCCATGGGCGGGCGTCGTGTTGAATCGCTTTGCCGAAGCGGGGGAAATCGTAGCGCCGGGCCACGCCGTTCTTGTGGTGGGCGACACCGGTGGCGGCTTCAACATGATGGCGCCCATCGCCGATCGTGACGTCGCGCGCATCGCGGTCGGCGATCGCGCTTCCGTATCGTTCGCCGCCGCGCGTACGCCGGTCGACGGCCGCGTTGCGCGGTTGACCGCCAAGGCAGATGCGCGCACCGGGAGCTTCGAGGCCGAGATCGCTCTCGACACGTCACCATCGTCACTACGCAGCGGCATGATCGGCGACGCCACGATCTATCCCTCGCGCGGATCGGCGAGCGCGATGCTCGCCATTCCAGCCGAAGCCATCGTCGAGGGGGATGGAGAGCGCGTCAGCATCTACGTGCTCACCGCCAAGGGTGACACGGCGGAGCTTCGCGAGGTGCGGCTTGAGCGGCTCGAGGGCTCTCAGGCCCTTGTTGCGAGCGGCATCAAGAAGGGCGAGCGCGTCGTCGTTGCAGGCGCAGCTTACCTCCGCGCCGGCGACGCCGTGCGAATCGTGGAGCAATCCGCAGAACTGCGGCGCGGGCCGCCGTAGCGCGGGGCCATATGCCTATGCCCACATCCCCTTTGAGCACCTTCGCCGTTCGCCACTGGCAGTTCACGCTCGTCGTCTTCGCCATGCTTGTGGCGCTCGGGTTGAACGCGTTGCGCACAATTCCGCGTGCGGAGGATCCGCATTTTCCCATTCCGGCGATGATCGTGAAGGCGGTGCTGCCGGGTGCGGAGCCGCTCGACATGGAGCGCCTGGTCGCCGATCCGATCGAGGATGCGCTCGACTCGCTCGACAACGTCAAGGATCTGCGTTCGACGAGCCAAAACGGCGTCGCCATCGTCTCGGTGGAGTTCGATTGGAGTTCGGACGCCGACAAGAAATATGACGACGTACTGCGCGAAGTGAACGCGCTGAAGCCGAGTTTGCCCGAGGGGCTCGCCAAGCTCGAAGTCGACCGCATCCGCACGACCGACGCCAACATCGTGCAGATCGCCCTCATCGCGCCGGACGTGCCGTGGAAGGAGCTCGAGGACCGTGCCGAGGACTTGAAGGATGGGCTCGATCGGCTCCCGGGCGTCGACAAGGCACGGGTCTGGGGGATCCCGAAAAGCGAAGTGCGTGTCGCCGTAGACCTCGGCAGGCTTGCGGCGCTCGGGGTGCCGCTGACGCGTGTCGCCGAGGCCATCGAGGCCGAAGGCAGGAACGTGCCGCCAGGCGCGATCCATGCGGGCGGGCGGCGCTTCAACGTCAAGGCCACGGGTTCGTTCCGGTCGGTCGACGAGATCGCAGACGTCGTCGTGTTGTCGGCCGAAGGGCGCACCGTCCGCGTGCGCGATGTTGCGGACGTCGGATGGGCCAGCGCCGAGGCCGATCATTTGGCACGCTTCAACGGTGAGCGCGCCATCTTCGTCACCGTAACGCAGAAAGTGGGCGAGAACGTCTTCACGGTGCGTGACCGGATCTGGGCCGAACTCGACCGGTTCGAGCATGATCTGCCGGCGACGATCAGGATGGTGCGGCCGTTCGATCAGTCGAAGAGCGTCGATCAGCGGCTCAGCCACCTCTTTCTCGACTTTGCCTTTGCGCTCTCGCTCGTCCTCGTGACGCTGATCCCGTTGGGTTTTCGCGCTTCACTCATCGTGATGATGTCGATCCCATTGTCGCTGGCGATCGGCGTGTCGGCCCTTCAGTTCATGGGCTTCTCGCTCAATCAGCTGTCGATCGCGGGGTTCGTCCTCGCGCTCGGGCTTCTGGTTGACGATTCGATCGTGGTGACCGAAAACATCGCTCGCCACCTGCGCGAGGGAAGATCGCGCCGTCAGGCAGCGATGGAAGCGACCGGACAGATCCTGGTCGCCGTGCTCGGCTGCACGGTGACACTTGTGCTCGCGTTTCTGCCGCTGCTGTTCCTGCCGGAAGGCGCAGGGAAGTTCACGCGTTCGCTTCCCGTAAGCATCCTCGTGACGGTTATCGCTTCGCTCTTCGTCGCGCTGACCATCATACCTTTCCTGGCCAGCCGTCTATTGCCCAAGAGCGAACGGCCGGAAGGCAATCGTGCTCTCCAAGCTCTCCATGCGGTGATCCGGACCGTATACAACCCGATTCTGCATCGCGCGTTGCTCTATCCGTGGCGGGCCCTCGCCGTCGCGGGCCTTCTCGTCGCACTTTCGCTGCCCTTGATACCCATCATCGGTTTCAGCCTGTTTCCGCCGGCGAACGCGCCGATCTTTCTCGTCGACGTCGAGATGCCAGACGGTGCCGCGCTCTCGCGCACCGACGAGGTGCTGCGCCGTGTCGAGAAGGTGCTTGCAGAGGCGCCGGAGGTGCGATGGTTCATGTCGAACCTGGGTCACGGCAACCCGCAGATCTTCTACAACATGCGCCGGCGAGAGACGGCCACAAACTTCGCCGAAGTCTTCGTCTCGATCGGCGAATGGGACAGCCGTAAAGGTCCGCGATTACTCGACGGCCTGCGCAAGCAGTTCCGCGAGATACCCGGTGCGCAAGTCATGCTGCGCGAGTTCAGCAACGGCCCGCCGATGGAGGCGCCGATCGCCGTCCGCATCGTGGGCAAGGATATTGCGACGCTGCGCCGACTTGCGGCCGACGCCGCGCGCATCGTCGAAGCGACGCCTGGTGTGCGCGACGTCGTCAATTCTGTACGGCTCATGCGCACGGATCTCGACCTCAGCATCAATGAGGCGAAGGCGGGTGCTCTCGGCATTCCGGCAGGCGCAATCGACCGCACGATGCGCATAGCGCTCGAGGGCCAGGCGCTGGCGCAGTACCGCACGGGGGAGGGCAGAGACTACGACGTCTCCATCCGCCTGCCGCTTGCCGAACGTCACGATCTGGACACGTTGCACCGTGTCTATCTGCCGACGCAGAGCGGCGCGGGTGTACCGCTTTCACTGGTCACGCGGCCGCGTCTTGAGGGCGGCGCGAACCGCATCGACCGGATAGGCCGCCAGCGCGCGGTGACGTTGACCGCGCAGGTGGCGACCGGCGAGGTCACGGCAAAAGTGACCGCCGACGTGGTGCGCAGCCTTGCAGCGTTGAAGCTGCCGCCGGGCTACCGCATCGTGCTCGGCGGCGAGGCCGAAGCGCAGGCGAAAAGCTTCGGCGGGCTCTGGGTCGCGATGCTGCTCGCGCTCTTCGGCATCATGGCGGCGCTGATCCTCGAATTTCGCTCCTTCCGCGCCAGTGCGGTGGTCGCGGGCGTCATTCCGCTCGGCATCATCGGCGGCATCGTCGCGCTTTGGCTCACCGGTTACACTCTGTCTTTTACCGCCGTAATCGGCTTCATCGCGCTGGTCGGCATCGAGATCAAGAACTCGATCCTGCTCGTCGATTTTACGGTGCAGCTTCAGCGCCAGGGCGTGCCATTGCGCGAGGCGATCGAGAAGGCAGGCGAGATACGCTTTCTACCCGTGCTGCTCACCAGCGCAACTGCGATCGGCGGGTTGTTGCCGCTCGCCGTCGAAGGCTCAGGCCTCTATTCGCCGCTCGCCTGTGTGATCATCGGCGGCCTCGTGACATCGACCTTGCTCTCGCGCATCGTCACGCCGGTAATGTACCTTCTGCTGGCCCCTCGCGGTCGCAAGCCGCGTATGGCGCCTGTCAGCCCGGCACCCCAAGTGGCTTAGAGACTCTTAGGAGGAGACAATGAACGAGAACGAACGCATTGTTCGAGACTTCATCGCAGCCTGGAGCACGCTTAACGTCGATCGCATCGTCGGGTATTTCACGGACGATGGCGTCTATCACAACATCATGCTGCAACCTGTCGCCGGTCGCGAAAATCTCCGCAAGTTCATTCAGGGCTTTGTCAAGTCGTGGTCCGCAACCGACTGGGAGATCCGCACGCTGATCTCCAAGGGTGACATCGTCATCGCCGAACGGGTTGATCGTACGTCGCTAGGCGCGAAGCAGGTGGCCTTACCGTGCTGCGGCGTGTTCGAACTCAAGGACGGCAAGATCCGCGAATGGCGAGACTACTTCGACATGGCGACCTACACGAAGGCAGTCGCCTAGGCATATCGTCCCATCACGGAAGAGAGTGTCTGCGCGAGGCGCGCGTAGCAACGACCCGAAAGCGTGGTCGCGCGGAGGCTCAGGGTCGTGATATCGGCGGCGTCGTGACGTCGACCATTTCATTCGAGCGCCGTCACACCGCGGATGCGTCTGCGCCCGGCGCCCCTCTCCCCCCGCATCGAGCGCCGCAGGGCGGTGGTCATGCCCAACTGCGTGAGATCAGTCAGGGCGCTCGTCCAGAATTTAAGCATTGAGTGTGCGACGCAGTATCAATACTGTCCGCTAAATTCTTATCCGAGGACGAGCAATGTGGAACACGATGAAGGCCGCACTGATGGCAGCGATAGCGCTGCTGACGGCCGTTTCGATGGCGCGGGCCAATGACTTCGGCGTGCTGGTGATGGCGCATGGTGGCGACGCCACCTGGAACCGCGAGGTTGAAGGAATGCTGTCACCGCTCGCGCGCGACTATCCGCTTGAGATTGCCTTCGGGATGGCGGATGCCAAGAGCCTGCAGGATAGCGTGAACAGGCTCGAGGCGCGCGGCGTGCGCCGGATCGGCGTGGTGCGCTTGTTCATCAGCGGCGAGAGCTGGTACGAGCGCACCGAGCAGATTCTTGGACTGCGTTCGGGTGCGCCCCAACGCCCGTCTCACGAAGGCGACAACCAGCACGGCCCCGGCGGGCACGGCGGCGCTCACATGGCCTTCTGGCGCATCAGCACGAACGCCGTCTTCGCTGTGAACATGCAGGGACTGTCGGATGCGCCGGAGATGGGCGCGGTTCTCGTCGAGCGTGCCCGGGGTCTGAGCCGCGATCCGCGGAACGAAGGCGTTCTCGTCATTGCGCACGGCGCTGAGGCCGACGATGAAAATCAGCGTTGGCTAACGAAGATTGACGCGCAAGCGGAGGCCGTTCGCCAAGCGTTGCCATTCCGCCGCGTGCAGGTAGAGACGCTGCGCGAAGATTGGCCGGAAAAGCGTAAGATAGCCGAAGCACGCATTCACGCCTTCGTGCAGGAAGCCTCACAGAACGGCGGTCGCGCGATCGTCATCCCGTATCGTATTCAAGGCTTTGGACCGTATGCCAAAGTGCTCAACGGACTCTCGTATATTTCCGATGGCAAGGGACTGATCCCTAGCGTGGAAATCGAGCATTGGGTGCGCCGCCAAGCGCAGGAACTGCGCGCCGGCTCATTCCATGCCCCGCGGGCCGATGAGGATGCACACGTCGGTCATTGACCGGCGTCGTCGATAGTCTGCTTTGCTCCGACCCAACGGTAGCCGGGCTTGGCATGATAGAAACCGTTGCAAAGAGGGGCGGGCAAGTTCAGCGCCGTGAGCTTGGCACGCGCTTCCGATGGCGCGATGTCGCCATCCAGCACACGGCGGAAGGCCGACGCGACGTCAACCATGTCGCAGCTGTGTGGTGAGAGGCGAAAGCGGGAAACGCCGGCGTCGCGCAAGTCGTGGAGTTCATCCAGCAGGCAAAGATACTCGTGCGACATCGTCTGGACACCGTTGATGGTCAGAAACGGCTGATCCTCCAGCGTTCGCAACGGGAGCCCGTCAGCATCTTGATCGCACACGAACTGGCAGCTGTCCTTAGTGCGGCCGTGCGCGCGGGCATGATAGCAGCGCGCCGAAAGCGCCAGCGGGATACGCCCGAACGCCAGGACCTCCGTCGTCACACCGGAGCCCATCGAGGCGCAGATGACGGCGAGCGCGGCGGCAGGCAATTCAGGCGGCACACACAAATTGACTGCGCCGTTGCGCGCCAAGAACGCAACGGTGTGCTCGCTGTACACGTTGATGAACGGCCCCACATGATGAGGCCGGCCCTTGAGGTGGTAGAGCGCCGAGGTGTCGTTCGCTTCGATCAAGTTGTCGCCGGCAGCGCATACGCTCTCGACGATCTGTCGATCCTTGGCGAGCGCAACCTCAGCTAGTGTCGAGAACACGACGAGTTTTCCCGCCGCCTCGAGCCGTCGGACGATGCTTTCGATATGATCGGCGAAGAGCGGGGCACGTTTCGAACACACGACCTCGCCGATATAAACCGTGGACACCGGCGCCTCGTCCGCAATGCGATAGTAGAAGTCGCGCCATTGCTCGGCCGGCCAGTTGAACAACACCGGCCCGAGTGTGATCTCGCCTAACGCCATCGCTTGCTCCCGAATGCGCCTTCCGTTTGCTTGTGTCCTTCTGTCAGTGCGATGAGGCTTGCGAGGCCGCCGTTGCGTCCCGCCATCACTTCATCGACAGCAAAGCGGAACGCCGAGACGACTTGTTTGACATAGGCGCGGCTGCGTTGACGGCCTTCGATCTTGAGTGCCGTTACGCCGGCGCGCATCAGGTCGGGCAGCAGCGCCGATAGGTTGAGGCTCACCGGCTCCTCGAATGCGTAGTAGGGCTGAGGTCGCGCGGCGCACGTGTAGCGGCCTTTGCAAATTGTCGGGTAACCCGCGCTCTCGCCTTGTGCAAAGCGATCGATGACGTAACACCCAACGCGCGTTTGGAGTGTGTGATTGCCGTCCTCTTCGTGGCGCACATCGGCGGCGGGCGAACAGACCCCGTCCATGTTGGTCGAAACACCGGTCGCGTAGTTCGAGAGACTGCAGCGCCCCTCGGCCATCAATCCGATATTGCCGAAGACAAAGGCCTCGATCTCGCAGGGGATCTCGCGGTGGACGGTTGCGATCTCAGCGACCGTGAGGATGCGTGGCAGCACGACGCGCTTGATGCCGAACGCTTCACAATGAAAGCGGATCGCTTCGGGCGACGACGCGCCCGCTTGGACCGACAGGTGCAAGCGCAAATTGGGATACGTGCGCGCCGCATAGTCGGCGACGCCCATATCGGCCACGATCACGGCGTCGACGCCG
>JAWXBY010000004.1:0-10060 GCA_034440355.1 Alphaproteobacteria bacterium | reverse complement strand
GCGGCCGCGAAAGCGTGTACGGACAAAGGCGGCGCCGTCTCGACCGATCAGGATGGCTACAAGATCTGCACCATGCCGCGCAGCTGCCCGGCGCCGGGCGGCGCGACACGCAGCAGCAGAATCGACGCGAACGACGCGGCGGCGGCGAAGCGGTGCCAAGACACATGCGGCGTCGTCTCGACGGACGCTTCCGGCGCAAAGGTTTGCACGAAGCCCGAGGGCGCTTGAGGACAATGACGAAGGCGGCCTAACGGCCGTCGATTGGGGGAGTGGGGGACATGTTTGGTTTGAAGCGCATCGCCGCGGTCGCGGCGATTAGCGTCGCCGTATTCGCGAGTGGGCAAGCCTCGGCCGAAGCGCCGCGGCCGCTTGAAGCGACGCTGTCCTATCAAATGCTGCAAATGGAAGGCAGCGTCCGTCGCGTGTCGAAGACGAAGTTCGACCTCCTGCGTTCGGCGCTGGAGCGCGCGCGGTACGACGCGGCCTCTCAACACACGCGGCCGGACACGCGCCGAGAGGCGATCGAAGTCCTCGACGCCATTCAGATCGCGCTCGCCAAACACAACTTCATCCAGCCGACCTCGCGCGAGGATTGGACCGATACGATCGGCGACGCTCTCACGCCGCTCGCGATATCGCGCGAAGAACGCAGGCGTCTCTTGTCGCCCGGCGAAGTGAACGGCTTTCGCGCGCGCTACATCGATCCCGACAAGCCGCTCTACTACATCGACGACGACATCGGCTCTCAACTGATCATCAGCGTCGGCCAGCGGATGGGGTGGGACATCCGCCTTGTCTGGGTCGACGACCACTACTTCGTACGCTGGTATCTAACGCCGAAGCTGGCGGTCAACTGGGACTGGACGGCGGGCGGTCCGACCCGGAACGAAGACTATTCAATCGACGGCGGCGCCTACTATCGCGATTGGCCCGCGCGTCAGCGCTATCTCAAAGGCCTGACGTCGACGTATGCGCACGCGCAGTTCCTCTATCTCCTGGCGCGGCAGGTGAACGGCGCCGGCAAGCGAAAGGTGCTGGAGCTAGCGATGGCGACCGAGCCCACGCACGAGCAGGTGCAAAACAGCCTGGCATGGGTCTATGCGACCGAGCCCGGTCTCGGCCGCGGTTACGCGCGCTTTGCGGTTCAGTATGCGTTGTCGGCATGGGCGGCCATGCCCGGCGATCCGGCCACCGCCGATACGGTCGCATGCGCATTCGCGGCGACGGGCGAGCGCGCGCTTGCCATCCAACTCGAAAGATTTGCGATCGACCGTTTAAGAGAGACGGGAAGGGGCAGATCGACTTCCGAATACGAAAACCGCCTTCGCCAAATCCAAGCTGGCGATCGTTGTTCCCCGGCGCCGTCATCCCCGCTTCGGCCGGCGTCTGCGGCTCAGCCGTCCACGCGTCCACTCTCCGCCGAGCCCGCGTTGATGAAGGAGACGCCTCTGCCAACGAGCGAGCCGAAGCCTTCCGCCGTGCCGTTGGTGGCGCCGCCCGCCGTCGCCCCGGATGTTCCGCCGCCGCTTCCGATCTCGCCCGCATTCCCGGATGCATCGTCGGCGCCGCCCATGGCGGAGGACGGCCCGCCGCCGAGGCGCTAGCGATCGTGTAGCGGTATTATATTACCACATCAGATTTTGCTAGCTTTTCTGCCGTACTCAGAGCCATTCGCATTGACAATGCGTGTGGCCCCCTCTATCCACGCGCCTCCAATCGAACCAGATGGATTAGCTAGAACGTCATGTCGACCTATTCGGCCAAGGCGTCGGAAATCACGAAGGACTGGGTGCTGATCGACGCCAATGGGCTCGTCGTCGGCCGCCTTGCCGCTGTGATCGCGACCCGCCTGCGCGGCAAACACAAGCCGACCTACACCCCCCACATGGACTGCGGTGACAACGTCGTCGTCGTCAATGCGGACAAGGTTGTCCTCACCGGCAACAAGATGAAGGGCAAGGTCTTCCACTACCACACCGGTTATCCGGGCGGCATCAAAGACCGCGTGGTGGGCAAGATCCTGACGGGCAAGCACCCGGAACGCGTCCTGCAGAAGGCCGTCGAACGCATGCTGCCCGGCGGCGTGCTCGGCCGCGCGCAGCTCGGTCACCTGTTCGTCTACGCTGGGCCTGAGCACAAGCAAACGGCGCAGCAGCCCAAGACGCTGGACGTCAAATCCATGAATTCGAAGAACGTGAGGCGCTAACCGATGGCCGATGAAGTTCGTTCATTCAGCGACGTCAAAGCCACGCTGATCAAGCGCCCCAGCGGCGACGCGCAGCAGACGCCCGACGCCACCAAGAAGGTCGACGCGCAAGGCCGCGCCTACGCGACCGGCCGCCGCAAGAACGCGGTCGCTCGCGTGTGGATCAAGCCGGGCTCCGGCAAGGTCACGATCAACTCGAAAGACGAAACCGTCTACTTCGCACGCGCCGTTCTGCGCATGATCCTGCGCCAGCCGCTGGTCGTCTCCGGCCGCGAAACGCAGTTCGACGTGGTCGCCACGGTTCTCGGCGGCGGTCTCTCGGGACAAGCGGGCGCGGTGCGCCACGGCATCTCGCGCGCCCTCGTCAACTACGAACCCGACCTGAAGCCCGTCCTGAAAAAGCACGGCTTCATGACCCGCGACAGCCGCATGGTAGAACGCAAGAAGTTCGGCCGCGCCAAAGCCCGCCGCAGCTTCCAGTTCTCGAAGCGCTAAAAGACAGAATTCGCGCCCCACAGGGTGCGGAAGGAAAGGGCGTTCCGGCAACGGGACGCCCTTTTGTTTGTGTCGATTTCGCGAACCGGCCGACTTCGACTAGGATAGTCCTGTTCTGTTGGGGGACGGGACTATGTTGCGAGGCATTGTTGTCTTCATTGTCTCGGCCGCTATCCTGTTGGCCCACGGCCAGCAGGCATGGAGCAGCGCGAAGGATCTGGAAAATTTGCAGCGCACGCTCGACGGTCCGAAGTCGGCGTCGTCGCAGCAAACGCCATCGCCAAAGGGTTGAACGACATGCAAGGTCTCGGAAAATTTCTCGCCCGCGCCTATGTCGCGCTTGCGCTGGCGCCGCTGGTGTTCTTTGCGCTGTGGTCGGTCGCAGCGTTCGTCTTGGGGCCGCAAATTTTCTACGGCGGCAATTGGTGGGAGCGCGATGCAGTCCTCTCGCCCGAGCGCGCGGAGGAATTGGCGAAGGACGGTTTGGTCCAACAGGTCGTGACGTTCCGCGATGGTCCGACTGGCCTGCGTAAGGATCCGGCAACCGATGAGTTCGACCTCTATGCCATTGGCGTGAGCCAAACGACTCTTGATGAGGTGCGCCCATCCGGCATGTTCAACCTGACGTCGCCCGCGCGGCCCGCGCCCAGCATACTCAAATACGCATCATCGCAGCCGTCCGTCGGGCAGTTCAACAATCTTCTGATCTTCGAACCGAAGTCGGGCGTTACGACCAAAGTATTCTCGACGCGCCTCGCCATATCGATATTTCGCTATTTGGCCGGCCCGCAGTTCGAGAATGTGGTCGTATTTGCATCCGAAAAGGATACGGACAAGGACGGGCTGCTCAGTAACGGCGATATGCAAGATGCATATGTGTATGCCGTGAAGGAACGTACACTGCACAAGGTGTCCGGGCTGTCCGGCAATCCCGTCGATCTGTTCATCGTGGCGAACCAGGACTATGCCGTCATTCGCGCCGTGCAAGACGACAACGGCGACGGCCGCACCAATGAACTGCCGTATGAAGACAAGGCGCCCGAGCAGAGCCTGTTGTTCCGCCTCGATCTGCGAACCTATCAAGCGCAGCCACTTATCGCGGCGGAAACGATGAAGAGCCTCCAGCAAACGCTGGACGCGACGGCGCCGCCTAAGCCCTGATCAGCTGCACTGAAAGATCAGCCACGCATTCTCAAAGCGCCGCTCGGCGACGTCCTTCTCGGTCATCCAGAAATACAAACGCCCGACGTCGCCCCACATCCAGCCGATGTCCTCGTCGCTGTCGAGTTGCAGAACACAGCGCCAATCGACCGCGCCGGGTTCAAGCGTAGCCGCTTCCTCGGAATCATAGCCCTCGGCGTTGCCGCAAGAGACGCCGTGCGTGACCAACTGGCACTCAAGCTCCATCGGGTTCTGCACTGGCAACGGGTGTCCGCCGAGTTGATGAACCGTGGGGCCCAGCCCGCTCGCATAGGCATCGAAGTCGTCGAACAACTTCTTTTCCTGCCGCTCATTCAACTCCAACGCATCCACCCAAAGCGAATGCAAGTCCGGGTGCGTCCGGCTCGGCGTGAACGTCAACGCGGCGACGCTGAACCGCCCGCCGTCCGGCATGTCGTCGGGCAGAGGGCGGCGAACCAGCGTGGCGGTCTCTCCGAGATACGCAACATGCGAACAACCGCGATCCGCCGGATCGAAGCCCCAAGCCTCTTGCTCCGGATCGTAGAAGAACAACAGCCACCCCGTCCGCGGCAGCTTCACCGAATTCTCGAACCGCGCGACATCGGCGAGATTGATCTGCGCGAGAAACGCGAGCGGCCGATCCTGCCATTGCGGCCACGCGAACGAGGCCGGCACATCCGGCAGTCCGCCGAACCGCGACTGCCCAAGAGCCACACGCGAAGGATCGCAAACCGTCGGCACGATACGAACCGCCGGCCAAATCAACTTCTCCGGAAGCACCATGCCTATCGCCCTCGACGCGCAGTGACGACGCATGCTGCCCGAGTTCAAAGCCTAGTGCTAGGCTGGCGGAACCGCGCGGCGGCAGGAGCGACAGCATGGACAAATACTATCGCAATCTTTTCATAGGCGCCGCACTGGCGGCAATCGTGGTGATCGTCGTCGCGTTCGTGTTCATCAACCGCCCCCGTACGGCCGGTCCGATGGCGTCAGCCGAACGCGCGCAGGAACTGGCGCGCGACGGTAAGCGAGAGCAGGTTATCACGTTTGGCGACGACATGTTCCCATTGCCCGAACGTGCCGCCGGAGAAACAGAGCCGCCGCCTCATCTGTTTGCGATCCCGATTGGTCAAATCACCCTTGCCGAGCCGCAGGCGTTCACGACGTCCCAATCGTCGGGTCGAGCATACGACTACGGGTATCGCGGATTCAGACAAATCCCGGGAAGCGACGGAGCTTTGACGGTGACCGGCAGGTTCAACAACATCGTGATCTACGACAAGACCGACGGCTCGCTGAAGAAGATCTTCGACCAGCGCATCGCGATATCCGTGTTCAAGCTCATGAACCGCACGACGCGTCGCGCGCTTGTTCTCACGGCGACGAGCGAGGACAGCGACCGCGACGGCGCCGTGGACAATCGAGACATTCAGCAGCTCTACGTCTACACCTTCGACGATGGACAATTGCACGAGGTGACCGGCCTTGAAGGCAGCGCCGGAACGGCCGTAGACATTCACGACGTCGATTATCTGATCGTTTCGACGACATTGGATAGCGACGCCGACGGCAGTGCGGCCGAACGCGTCTACAGCGGCGGCGCAGGCCCGGAGCCTCAGCGTCTCTATCGCGTTGACCTCCGAACGTTCGCGGCGACGCCGGTGTTGGATAAAAAGCTGGTCGACGAACTGCAGGCGACGCTGGACAGCATTCGCCAAGCCGCCCCAAAACCGAACTGACGGGACCCATGCATGCCGACCTTCAAAGGCCTGCCCAAGGACTTCTTCGTGTTCTTCAAGGAACTCGCGCAGAACAACGAACGCGCCTGGTTCGAGGAGAACAAGCAGCGCTACAAGGACTCCGTCGTCGCGCCGCTCAGCGACTTCATCACCGCCATGTCCCCGCGCCTTGCGAAAATCTCGAAGCACATGGTCGCCGACCCGCGCCCGAACGGCGGCTCGATGTTCCGCATCTATCGCGACGTCCGCTTCGCCAAGGACAAGAGCCCGTACAAGACGCACGCCGGCGTCCACTTCCGCCACGCGCTCGGCAGGAACGCGCACGTGCCCGGCTACTACATGCACTTCGCGCCGGACGAGGTGTTCTTCGGCGGCGGCATCTGGATGCCCGAACCCGACGCGCTGACCAAAGTCCGCCGCGCCATCGCCGACAATCCGAAATCATGGAAGAAGGTCGTCGAGGACAAGACCTTCGCGAACACGTTCAAAGGCATCGACGGCGAGAGCCTGGCCCGCCCGCCGAAGGGCTTCGACCCCGACCATCATTACATCGCCGACATCAAACGGAAGAGCTTCTTCGCGACTCACGAAGCCACCCCAAAAAAGGCGCAATCCGAAGCACTACTCGACGAAGTCGAGCAATCCTTCCGCGCCGCCAAACCGCTGATGGCCTTCGTCTGCAAAGCCCTGGACGCGCCGTTTTGATATCCTGACGCTCGGCCGACTCGGGAGAACCGCCATGCGCCTATCCGCCTTCATCGTGCTGATGCTCATCCTGTGCGCCCCAGCAAACGCCGGCGCGCCGCTGCCGGAGTTGTTCGCGAAGGCCGCGACGGTGAAGGTCTACATGTACGACGCCGATCCGGAGAAGCGCCCGGGGATCCTGCGTGAGTTTCGCACGTTGGAGCCGACGGCCGTTCCCGGCAGCGGCATCGCGCTCAACGCCAAGCAAATCGCACGTGTGAAGCAAACCTTCACCGCGGCGAGCGGCGACCAGGCGCCGCTGGGCGCCTGCTTCGTGCCGCGCCACGGTTTGGTGTTTGAGGACGCGCAAGGGCAGGTGATCGGCACGCTCGACGTCTGCTTCGAATGCACGAACTACTCGCTCAATGCGCCCGGTTATGACGAACGCGTCAAGCCGGTCTACGACCGCTACGCGCAATTGGGCAATTGGACCGAAAAGCTGCAACGCAAGCAAACCGCGGAGGTCGACAAGGTCCGCGCCGCGTTCGACATGCCGCCGACCGATGCGCCGATCGACTGGAAGTCGCTTGAAGCGTTGCTCGCCGAACTCGGCATGCCGGCCAAGCCGAAACCCGCCGACTACGAACGTCTGCGCAATGCATCGAACTAGCGCCATGCGCCTCGTCTTCGCACTCGCCTGCGTCGTCGCAACGCTCGCGCCGTTGCACGCCGCCGAACGCGACCGCGCGGTCGTGACCGGCGGCGCGAGCCGGAAATACACGCTCATCACGCCGACGAACGTGCCGAACCCGATCCCGCTCATCATCGTCTATCACGGCGGGCGACAGAACGCGGACGCGGCGCGGCGCTACACCCGCTTCGACGAATTCGCGGCGAAGGAGAATGTCGCCGTCGTCTATCCGCAAGGCCTCGACAACAACTGGAACGACGGCCGCAACTCCGAAGACCTCATGCAGCGGGCAGCCGCGAACGTCGACGACGTCGACTTCACGGCGCAGATCATCGCGCAGCTCGAAGCCGAACGGGTCGTCGATCGCAACCGCGTCTACCTCACCGGCGCCTCGAACGGCGGCATGATGGCGATGCGCGCCGGCTGCGAACTCGGCGACCGCATCGCGGGCATCGCGGCCGTGATCGCGAACCAGCCCGTCGATTGGCAATGCAACGCCAAACGCTTGCCCGCACTTTTCATTCACGGCACGGCCGACGAGTACATGCCCTTCGCCGGCGGCCAAATCGCGCCGACCAAGACGCGCCAGAACCTGGGCTCCGTGCGCAGCGTCGACGAAACGATCGCGGCCTTCAAACGCATCAATGCGTGCGACGGCGTGAAGGAAACGGTAACCCTGGACAAAGTCGGCCGCGACGAAACCAAGGCCATCGTCACCGACTACACCTGCAAGAACGCCCCGCTCAAACACATCGTGATCGAGGGCGGCGGCCACACCTGGCCCGGCTCGCGAACGGGCGTGATCGCCGACATGGTGCTGGGCAAAACGAGCCAGGAAGTGAGCGCGACCGCGGAAATCTGGAACTTCTTCCACGCCTTGCAGCAGTAGCCTTCGCCTTCGCGCACCGGCCCCTGACGCTCTGAGGCGTCAGTCGCCGCCGCAACCGCCGCCGCAGCCTCCACCGCCGTCCCCGCCGCCTTCGCCGCCGCCCTCACCACCTTCGCCGCCGTCCTTGTCGGACTTGCCGCCCTTGCGCGAGCCGCCGTCGAAGTCGATGTCGAACCCGTTGTCGCTGTCGTCTTGGCGCTTCTTCCTTCGACCGGCGTTTTCCAGCGCACTCCCGATCGCCGACAGCACCACAATCACGGCGAACCCCACGACCCACAGCGACAAGTCATCGGCATCGATCCCGGCCAACACCGGCGCATCGGTCGCGGACGCAGTGCCGATCGTTGCGACCGCACCGAAGGCCAGCGCGGCCACCGTCAACCCGCGCCAGCCGGGCTTTACTACAATCCAATGCGTGCGCCGGTCGACCCAGGACTGATGCGCCGTGCCGGCGAAGCGCACATCGGCATCCGGCCAGAAGGCGTTCGGCGCGGCACACTCGAACTCGCGCTGATACAGCGCCAGCGTCTGCGCATACTGCGTGCGATAGCGCGCCCGTTCAGCAGGCCCGCCCATCGTCGGATTGTGATGCAGAGGCTTCTGCAAAACCGCGCCGCACAGATCGTCCCAGTATGAGCGCGTGAAGGTCAGGTGCAGATGCCAAACCTGATCGACGACGTCCGACGGCGTGACGTGGCGTTCGCTCACCGCCGCCAGATAGACGAACTTCTTGTACTCTTCGACGGCGTCCGCGGCGAACGCCTTCGACCATCCGTTCTCGCGCGCCAGCCGATCCGTGAACTGAAAGTCCGCCTGCGGATCATCCGGCGTGAAACAAGCGATCCTGCTCCACAACGCGACGTTCGTGACCATGTGGTCTTCTCTCCTCTCTGTTGTCGCCACTGAGATGGAGAGCCTCTACGAACGAAACATGACGATGTTTCACGGCCGTGCGCGGAAGCGTGCGCATATGCTCGCGCTGACGATTACTTATCATCGATAAACTGCGCAAACTTGACACGCGGCCCCGTCCGGCCTTTCTTCCCCTCAAGTCAAATCGACGGGACTAAGAAGTGCCATGACCAAAGCCAAGACGCGCGTCGCGATCCTCGGAGCCTCCGGCTACACCGGCGCCGAACTCGTGCGCCTGCTCGCACGTCATCCGCATGTCGAGATCGTGGCGCTGACCGGCGACCGCAAAGCCGGCGAAGCGATGAGCGACGTCTTCGGTCAGTTCCTGATGCTGAACTTGCCGCGCCTGCAGACGATCAAAGAGGTCGACTGGGCGAACGTCGACGCCGCCTTCTGCGCGCTGCCGCACGCGACGACGCAATCCGTCGTGAGCGAGTTGCCGAACCACGTGCGCGTCATCGACATCTCCGCCGACTTTCGCCTCGACAATCCCGAAACCTATCGTCAGTGGTACGCCCACGAGCACCAAGCGCTGGACCTCCAGAAAGAGGCGGTCTACGGCCTCACCGAATTCAACCGCGAGCGCATCAAGAAAGCGCGGCTCGTCGCGTGCCCCGGCTGCTACCCGACCGCGGCGTTGCTGCCGCTGTTGCCGCTGCTCGAACAGAAGCTGATCGACCCGGACGAAATTATCATCGACGCAAAGTCCGGCGTCTCGGGCGCCGGCCGCAGCGAGAAGCAGGCGAACCTGCACACCGAAGTCTCCGAAGGCATCCACGCCTACGGCGTTGCCAACCACCGCCACATGCCCGAGATCGAGCAAGAGCTGACGAAGGCCGCAGGTAAGCCCGTACAGATCACCTTCACGCCGCACCTCATGCCGATGAACCGCGGCATGCTCGACACCATCTACGTCCGCGCGCTGAACGGCGGCACCGCCGAGCGCATGCACGGCGCGCTCACGCAGCGCTACGGCGGCGAAACCTTCGTTCACGTGATGCCCCTCGGCCAGACGCCGCAAACGCGCCACGTCCGCGGCTCGAACCACTGCTTCATCGGCGTCGTCGCCGACAAGAAGAAAGGCCGCGCCACCCTGATCTCCGCCATCGACAATCTGACCAAAGGCGCAAGCGGGCAGGGCGTCCAAAACTTCAACCTGATGTTCGGTTATCCCGAAAGCACGGGCATCGACATGCTGCCGATGTTCCCATGACCAAATGGCTGGCCGCGCTGATCGTCAGCGTTGCCGCCGCGATCGCGGC
>JAWXBY010000003.1:0-39902 GCA_034440355.1 Alphaproteobacteria bacterium | reverse complement strand
GCGCGCGCATCTGAAGGCGGCGCCGACGGATGTGGCGGCGATCCGGATGCTGGCCGAAGTCGGCGCGCGGCTTGGGCGGTACGGCGATGCAGAGAAATTGTTGAGCCGCGTGCTTGAGCTGTCGCCGGGGTTCGAGGCGGCGCGGCATAATTTTGCGATCGTGCTCCATCGCCAGCAGAAGACGGCGGAGGCGTTGGCCGAGATCGATCGGCTGATGACGCGCGATGCGCGCAATCCGCATTATCGGAATTTGAAGGCCGCGGTGCTGGCGCGGATCGGCGAGTATGAACCGTCGATCGTGCTCTACGAGCAGATGCTGGGCGAGTTTCCGCGCGAGCATCGGTTGTGGATGAGCTATGGGCATGTGCTGCGCACGGCCGGGCGGCAGGATGAGTCCATTGCCGCGTATCGGCGGTGCGTGGAGTTGGCGCCTTCGTTTGGCGAGGCTTGGTGGAGCCTGGCGAACCTGAAGACCTATCGTTTTGCGCCGGCCGAAGTTGCCGCGATGCGCAAAGCGTTGACGCGCGGCGATCTGAAGGACGATGACCGGTATCACTTGCACTTCTCGCTGGGGAAGGCGTTAGAGGATGCGGGTGAGTTTGCGTCGTCGTTTGCGCAGTATGCCCAAGCCAATTCGCTTCGGCGGCGGACGGTCAATTACAGCGCCGATGAGACGCACGCGCATACGGAGCGGTCGCGCGCTTTGTTCACGCGCGCGTTCTTTGCGGAGCGCGAAGGTGCGGGGGCGCCGGATCCCGATCCGATTTTCGTCGTCGGGCTGCCGCGGGCGGGATCGACGCTGATCGAGCAGATTTTGTCGAGCCATTCCCAGGTCGAAGGGACGATGGAGTTGCCGGATCTGGCGCTGATGGCGCGGCGGTTCGGCGATCAGAAGTTGAAGTCGGATGTTTCGAAGTATCCGGAGACTGTTGGTGGGATCGATCGCGCTGAGTTGAGGGCGCTGGGCGAAGAATACATCGCGCGGACGCGGATTCAGCGGAAGACGGACAAACCGTTCTTCATCGACAAGATGCCGAACAATTTTGCGCATGCGGGGCTTATTCATCTGATCCTGCCGAACGCGAAGATCATCGATGCGCGGCGGCATCCGATGGGGAATTGCTTCTCCGCGTTCAAGCAGCACTTCGCGCGCGGGCAGACGTTCTCGTACGACCTTTCCGAACTCGGCCGGTACTACCGCGACTACGTCGCGTTGATGGCGCATGTCGATGAGGTGCTGCCGGGGCGCGTGCATCGCGTGTTTTACGAACGGATGGTTGGGGATACGGCGAGCGAGGTCCGGCGGCTGCTCGATTACTGCGGGCTGCCGTTTGAAGACGCGTGTCTTCGTTTCAACGAAACGCAGCGTGCGGTGCGGACCGCGAGTTCAGAGCAGGTGAGACGACCGATCTTCAGCGATGCGGTCGAGCAGTGGCGGAATTACGAAGCGTGGCTCAGCCCTCTGCGCGATGCGCTTGGGGATGTGGTCGACGAATACGAACGAGACTTAAGTCTCTAGGGGGCAGTGATGGCACGGATAGACATGAACGGCGCGCGGCGGCGCGTGGGGTTGACGGCAGCGCTTTTGGCGAGCACGGCGATTTGTGCGGTGCCGAGCTTTGCGCAGGACGCGCCGCCACCGAAGAGCGGCGGGCCGATCGAGAAGGTCACCGTCACGTCGCAAAAGCGCAGCCAGGCGCTGCAAGACGTGCCGGCGAGCGTCAACGTGATCGGCGAGAAGCAGATCGAGAATCTGCAGATCAGCGACATCAACGACTACAGCAAGTTTCTGCCGAACGTGTCGATCCAGCCGATAAGCCCGGGTTTTGTCGGCGTCTATATGCGCGGCGTGGCGAGCGGCGAGAACCGCAACCACTCGGGGCCGATGCCCAGCGTCGGCACGTACATCGATGAAATCCCGATCACCACGATCTCGGGCGCGCTCGATGTGCATGCCTATGACATCCAGCGCATCGAGGCGTTGGCGGGACCGCAAGGCACGCTCTACGGCGCGAACTCGCAGTCGGGCACGATCCGTATCATCACCAACAAGCCGGACACGAGCGAGTTCTCGGCCGCGTATAGCGTCGAGGGGAACTCGGTCGAGAACGGCGGCATCGGCGGCAGCGTCGAGGGCTATGTCAACGCGCCTCTATCCGACAGTGCGGCGATCCGTATCGTCGGCTGGGCGCAGCACGACGCAGGCTACATCGACAACGTCGCCGGCGCGCGGCTTTACCCGACCTCGGGCATCCTTCACGACAATTTCGACGTCGCGAAAGACGATTACAACGAGGTCGACACATATGGCGCACGCGCGGCGTTGAAGATCGATCTCGACAACAACTGGACCGTGACGCCGATGGTCATGGCGCAGGACGAGAAGACCGAGGGCGTGTTCTTCTACGACCCCGGTGTCGGCGATCTGGCGGTCACGCATTGGTTTCCGGAGAACTCGCATGACCGCTGGGCCCTGGCGGCGCTGACGATCGAAGGCAAGGTTGCCAATCTCGACGTCACCTATGCCGGCGGTTACATGGACCGCACGATCGACTCCAATCTCGACTATGCGGACTACGGGTTCTTCTACGACACCGTGCTTGGCTACGGGTCGTACTTTACGAGCGACGGCGTCATTCCGGGCGGCACGCTGATCAACCCGGCGCAGTATATCAACGCGCGCGACGGCTTCACGAAGGAGAGCCACGAGTTGCGCTTTGCTTCGCCCGCTGAGGACCGCTTCCGTTTCATCGCGGGCCTCTTCTATCAGCGGCAGGAGCACGACATCTATCAGCGCTATCTGATGAACGGCTTGTTCGACGGGCATGAGGTGTCGACGTTGGACGACACGATCTGGCTGACGTCTCAGAAGCGCATCGACGTCGACAAGGCGATCTTCGGCGAAGTCTCGTTTGACTTGACTGAGCGATTGACGGCGACGGGGGGCTTGCGCCTGTTCAAGTCGGAGAATTCGCTGGAGGGCTTCTTCGGCTTCGGCGCGCAGTTCGCTTCCGATTATGGGGTGCCGCTGTTGGGCGAGGCGGCGTGCTTTGCGCCGGGCGGCAATCGCGATGCGCCGTGTACGAACCTGAACAAGCTGACCGAAGAGGAAGGTACCACGCACCGGCTGAACCTGTCGTACAAGATCGACGAAGACGCGATGATCTACGCGACGTGGTCGACCGGCTATCGGCCGGGCGGCGTCAACCGGCGCGGGACGTTGCCGCCTTATTCGTCGGATTACCTCACGAATTATGAGTTCGGGTGGAAGACGACGCTGGCGGACGGGCGGCTGCGCTTCAACGGCGCGGTGTTCTGGGAAGAATGGGAGGATTTCCAGTTCTCGTTCCTGGGGCTCAACGGTTTGACGCAGATTCAGAACGCGGGTGCTGCGACGATCAAAGGCATCGAGAGCGACATTCTGTGGGCGCTGTCCGATAGTTTCACGCTGACGGCGGCGGCGAGTTGGCTCGACACGGAATTCTCCGGCGGGCCGGGCTTCCCGCCGGCGACGCCGGGCTTACCCGTCGTGCCGGACTTCAAGGGCAATTTGATCGGCCGCTATACGTTCCAGTTCATGGACATGCCGGCCTATGCGCAAGCCGCCGTGGTGCATGCGGGCGAAGCGGGCGTCGACTTGCGCGCGGCAGAGGCGGCGATCATCGGCACCCTGCCCGCCTACACGCTGGTCGACCTCTCCATGGGCTTCGACACGGACACGTTCAGCCTCGACTTCTACATCCACAATCTGACCGACGAGCGCGCCATCTACGCGCGCGGCAGCGAATGTCAGATCAGCGTCTGCGGCGGGCAGCCGTATGACGCCGTGGCGCAGCCGCGGACGTATGGCATCAAGTTCGGGCAGCGGTTCTAATGCGATTGGCGCGGCGGCTTCGGTCGCCGCGCCGTTATGCCTCGACCTTCAAACCGTAGCGCGCGCCGACTTCGACAAGTTTGCCGAGGTCGGGGTTTGTGGGGGCGACTTCGCGGGCGAGGTCGGTGAAGAAGTGCGAGGCGCCTTCGCGTGAGGTCATCGACACCATTTCGCCGCCGCCCTTGCCGAAGCGGAACCAATGCGTCGTGCCCGCGGGCAGATGGACGAGCGTGCCGGGGCTCGCCACCATCGCTTTGTCGTCGATGCCGAATTCGATCTCGCCTTTGACGACGTAGAAGGATTCGTCCCACGGGTGATGGTGCGGCGGGGGGCCTGAGCCTTCCGGGCCTTGCTGCAGGAATACTTCGTAGCCGCCGGTGCGGGCGCCCGACGCGAGCACGGTGAGTTGTTCGCCCACGATGTTGAGCGGTTTGTCGTAGTCCTTCGGCGCGACGACGAATGGTTTTGGCGACATCTTGTTCTCTCCCTTTGCCGCAAAGCGTATTCGGGCGCGAATGACGCGGCAAGGATTTCGCTTGAACGTGACGAGGGCGGCATGTATTGCACTGCCGCGAAGCGCCGGAGCGGCGCGGTTTGGTCTCGAACAGGAAAGGAGTGCGTCATGCGTGCAGCAACTGCCGACAGCCTTAGCACTCTCACTTTTCATCCTGTTCTGGAACAAACATCATGGGCACTTCCTGTGAGGGCGGCTCTCGCCGCCTGAATGAATTTCGTCTGATCGTCTGTGCGGTTTTCCTCAAGTTTGGGGAGGCGCGGTTGTGACCAAAGCACATGTCGAGATCATTGCGTCCGATCGCAGTTGGATCGAGCAGACGGCGATCGATCAGCTCCACCAATCGGCCTTGCTTGAGGGGATCGAGCGGGTCGTCGGGCTGCCGGATCTGCATGCCGGCCGCGGCATCGCGGTGGGCGCCGCGTTCTGGTCGCGCAGCCATGTCTATCCGCACCTCGTCGGCAGCGACATCGGCTGCGGGATGGGGCTGTGGGCGAGCGATACGCCCGCGCGCCGGTTCAAGCCTGACGCGGCGGAGAAGCGGTTGACCGGGTTCGAAGCGCCGTGGCCGGGCGACACGCAAGCCGCGCTCGCCGAGGCGGGCTTGCCGTCAGATCTGATGGGCGGTTCGTTGGGCAGCATCGGCGGCGGCAATCACTTCGCCGAAATCCTCTGCATCGACGACGTCGCGGATCAGGCGGCGTTCGATGCGGCGGGGCTTGGCCGCGATTGCATCTATCTGATGGTGCATAGCGGGTCGCGCGGGCTTGGCCACGTTATTTTGGAGCGGCAGCTTGAGCGGCAGAATGTTCGGCCGCTGAGCGTGGGCAGCGATCCGTGTACGGCGTATTTGCGGGAGCACGATCAGGCGGTCGCGTGGGCGGTGTTGAACCGCACGGTCATCGCGGCGCGTTTCTTCGAGCGGCTCGGCATGAGCGGCGAGCGGCGGATCGACATTTGCCACAACAGCGTCACGCCGCATGACGGCGGCTGGCTGCACCGCAAGGGCGCGGCGCCGGGCGATCGCGGGCTGATCGTCGTGCCCGGATCGCGCGGCGACGTGACGTATGTCGTGCAGCCGCGGCTTGAGAAGGCGGATCGGGCGCTGCATTCGCTGGCGCACGGGGCGGGGCGGAAGTGGAGCCGCAGCGAGGCGAAGGCGAAGCTCAACCGCCGCTTCACGGTCGCCGACATGCAGCGCACGAAGATCGGCAGCCGCGTCATCTGCGAAGACCGGGAGCTGATCTATGAGGAGGCGCCTCAAGCGTACAAGGACATTCACCAGGTGATCCACGACCTGACGGCGGCGGCGTTGATCGACGTCGTCGCCACGCTGCGCCCGCTCATCACGTACAAGACGCGGCGCGTATGAGCGGGATCATTCTGCACATCACGGCGGGTCAAGGCCCGGCCGAATGCGAGTGGGTGGTCGCGAAACTCGCCGACGCGTTTTGCCGGGAGGCGGCGAAGGATGGGTTGGCGTGCGCGGCGGTCGAACCGTTCGCCGGCCCCTGCCCGTCCATCATGCTGCGCGTCGAGGGCGACACGGCGGAGGCGTTCGCCGCCGCGCGCACGGGCACGGTGCGCTGGATCGGCACGAGCCCGTTCCGGCCGACGCACAAGCGGAAGAACTGGTTCGTCGGTGTCACCCGCGTGTCCGAGATCGATGACACGCCCGACCTCCAAGAGCGCGACATCGTCTACCAAACCATGCGCGCCTCCGGCCCCGGCGGCCAACACGTCAACAAAACCGACAGCGCGGTGCGTGCGACGCACGTGCCGAGCGGGCTGACGACGGTGTCGCAAGACCAGCGCTCGCAGCATGCGAACAAGAAGGTCGCGCGGCTGAAACTTGCGCTGATGCTGCGCGAGCGGCGGGAACGCGAGGTGGCGGACGGCAAGTCGGCGCTGTGGGCACAGAACCATCAGCTGGAACGCGGCAATGCCGTGCGCACGTATGAGGGGGTGACGTTCCGGTTGAGGCGTTAGCGGGGGCAGACGCTGATGGTGATCGTGTCTTGGTACTCGCCGGCCATCGCGGGCGGGGCGTCACCTAGGCGTACGACCATGGGATAGCTCGCGCCTTCCAGCGTGATCGGCGGGTGGCGGTCTAGGGATGCGCCGCCGCCGCGCAGATTCAGTTGTTTACCGTCGAGACGCACGGTGTAGGGCACGCCCTTCACGGTGTCGCCGAATTGTGTGTGGCGCAGGACGCCGTGGTTCTTGGACTCGACGTCGATGGTGACGGCGCTGGTGGCGCGGACTTGGACGAAGGCGGTGCGTTCGGCGCCGGCGACGATTTCGCCGAAGTCGATCTTGGGCAGTGCGAAGGACTTGTCGAACGGGCCGCTGGCGCCCGCGATGTTCACTTGTGCGCGCGAGCGGACTTCGGCGGCGAGTTGAACGTTGCGCTCCTTGCTCAGGAACGCGCGGGCGGTGAGATCATAGGCGCGGACGGTGATCTCGTCGCGGTAGCGGCCGGCGGGGGCGATTTGGCCTTCCGCGACGTCTATGGCGAGCGTCAGCTTCGTGCGCTTACCGTTGCCGCCCTCGACGGTGACGAGGCCCACCGGCGACGTGAGGGCGTTGGGGAGGTCGCTGCCTGCCAGTTTGACGGCGTAGGCGAGGCGGCCGCTGTGGTTGGTGAAGAAGCGTTGGCCGCCGGATGCTTGCCCGACCGCCAGCGCCAGCGTGCAGGGATCGCTGCCACCGTTGACGAATTCGACCTCGACCGTCGCCGCGCCGCGCACGCCTTCGAACGGATCGTAGGACAGCGACGGCGACGCGGTGACGCGAGAGAGGGTGACGCTGCAGGTGTCGGCCTCGGCGCTCTGCGCGACGGCGAGTGCGATGAGCGCGAGTGCGAGCCCAAGGATGCGCATTACGTCCCCTCCCCTTTCGGCTTCACGTTGCCGACGTCGACGATGCCCTTCGCGCCATCGGGCACTTCCAACGGCACGACGACGTCGAGCGCCGGGCCCAGCACCATTTCGTATTTACCGGGGGCGAGGCCCTCGGCGATGAAGCGGCCGGCGCTGTTGGTGAACACCAACACTGGCTTGAACGTCGGGTCGCTGAGCGAGCGGATTTCGCCGCCGAGCAAGGTCATCGCTTTGCCGTTGCGGTCGACGAGCACGCCGCGGATCACGTGCGAGGCGTCGGAGCCGACCTGGATGGCGTAGCCGGACGCCGGGCCCGCGAAGAGGTCGTATTGGCCGGTGCCAAAGTCGTAGCCTTCGGGCAGGTTCTCGACGTCGACCATCACGGTTTGTGGTTGGTAGGCGGAGCCGACGCGCACCAGCGCGGGGCCGAGGTCGTCGGCGACCGCTTGGCGCGTGCCGCGGACGGTGCCTTCCTTCACGCCGACCTCGTGGCCGTCGAGCGTGTCGTGCGCCGAGACGATGGCGAAGCGCGGACCGACCGGGCGGCCCCAGGCAACGTCGTCGCCGGCGAAGGCGATTTGCGTCGCGACGTTGTACGACGTTTGTTGCGAGGTGATCTCGCTCATCGCGCTGTCGGACACGGCGTCGTGCGAGATCGTCAGCGCCGCGCGGTTGGCGTTGTAGCTGAGTTCGCCGGCGCCCGCGAAGCGGTCGTTGTCGCGCGCGATCGAGGAGCGGATACCGACGTCGCCGACCTCTTCGCTTTGGAAGCGCGTGTATTCGAGTTCGGCGAGGTCGTTGCGCGAGTCGTAGGACGCGCGGCCCATTTCATTGTCGCTGAGCGGCAGGCTGAGCGTCAGCAGGAAGCGATCTTCGTCGGGTTCGTCCTCGATTTCGATGCGTTCGTGCGAGGCGGTGACGTTGACGAAGTCGAGGTTGCGGCTGACGCTGAGCGCGTAGCGGCGTTCGTCGGGGTCGATGTCGCGGCCCTTGGCGAAGGACGCGGAAATGCCGATGCCGACATCGTACGGCAGGCGGGCGGAAGCGCGGCCGCGCAGTTCGTATTCCTTCGGCGTTTGCAGCGTGAGGTCCTCCAGCGGCACGAAGAACTCGCTGGTCGTCACGTATTCGAAATTCAGCTGCGGGTGTTCGAAGATCCACGCTTCGTCGGCTGAGAACTCGTAGCTCGCCAGAAACGAGTGGCCGCTTTCGCCGTCTACGTCGCTCCAACCGGCGAGGAAGCCGAAGGTACCGACAGGCGTGCCCCAGCCGACTTCGAGTCCGCTGAGCCACTGGAACTCGTTCGCCTGCAGGTTGGCGCCGACCGTGATCTCTTCGGTCAGGCCGTGGCGTATGTAGCCGCTGAACGTCGGCAATTCTTCGCGGTAGGTGATCTCACCGTCGGGCTTGCGGCGCTGCAGATAGCCGGCGGTGGCGCCGAATTCCGTGATGCCCGGGTTCAAGAGCCGCGTGCTGTAGAAGAGCGAGAACGAGGCGATGAGGCGGCGGCCGAACTCGTCGACGACGTAGAGATTAACGTCGTTCAAGCCGTTGAAGAGCGGGAAGTCGCGCAAGTCGTATTGGCCGGCATCGAGCCGCAGCGTGCGGATGGTGGCGCCGTTGACGACGACTTCGACCGTCGCGGTGCGGTCGAGTGTGAAGCGGTAGAGGCCTGACGGGCGGATGTTGGTGAAGGGCTGGAGTTCGCCGTAACGGCGTTCGACGGCGACGCCGCCGATGACCGGCGCGCCCTGGAAGCCCGCCGGGATCAGCAGTACGTCGCCGGCGGAATAGCGTATCGCCGTCTCCGGATCGTCGTGGATCAGGACGGCGTTGCCGCGGCGGAACGCGGTGTCGGCGCCATCGTCGTATTCGCCTTGCGCGAAGAGATAGACGCCGTCTTGGCCGAAGGCGTTGGCGGCGAGGTCGGCCGCGACGCGCAGCGGTCCCCAGCCTTCGAGTGCGTCCGGCTCCCAATAGTAGGTTTGGCGCACAGACAGCGTCAGCGACGCCGAGCAGTCGGCCGGCGCGATGGTGCCGGGTCTCGGGGCGCCGTATCTCGAACGATCATAGGTCGTGACGGATTGGCCGCCCTGCTGGTCGAGTGGAATCGACACACGCAGTTCGAGTTTCGCCGCGTCGTATTCGATCGCGAGGCCGACGGTGGCGAGCGCTTCGATCGGAACAATGCGGTCGGCGCCGGCGACGCGCTTTAGGTCCTCGATCATCTTGGGCGAGAGGCGTTGGCCCAAGAGCGCGATGAAACGTTCGATGTCGACGCTGACCTTGCCGTCGGCGGTCGCGAGCACCGGCACGTCGCCGAGGTAATAGCCCTGGAAGATGAGCGGCAGCGTCACGTTGAAGACGCGAACGTTCTGCGCGACCTTTTGCTCGCCGGGCGCGGGTTCGGCGGCGACAGTGGCCGCAGTCAGGCAAAGCAGCGCCGCCGCGAGCAGCGCCCGCCGGCGACCCCTATCTTTGCGGGGATGCATGGTGTCCCCCAACCGCCCCTTATCGCATCGCGTCGACGTATTCGAGCTTCGCGGTGACGCCGGACGCCGGCGCACCCGCAGGCAACGGCACGTCGATCACGCGTGTTCCCCCGGGCAAGATCCAGCTGCCGCCCAATGCCTTGCGCCACACGCCGTCCTTCACCGTGCCGCTGAAACCGCCGCCCGACAGCGCGACGCTGGAAAGCGCCAAGTTCGCGTATTTGGTGCCGGTGTTGCGGATGGTGAGTTTGCCTTTGCCGCCCGCGGCCGCGAACGACACGGTCTCCACCTGTGCCTTCGCGCCTTCGGGGACGACGTTGGCGACGGTCGAGAAGTTGAAGACGAACTTTACGGCCGTCGATTTGTCGTCCGGCAGCTTCACCGGAATTTGCTTGGCGGTGATGAGATACATCACCGACTCTTTCAGGTCCGCAGGTCCCACGTACTGCACGCGCACCGCCTGTGTTGCGCCGGCGGGCACGACGGCTTGCGGCGGGAAGAGAACGAAGTCGGCGTCGGCGGCCTCGCGGGTGTCTTTGCCCGCTTGGTCGATCTTGCGACGCTCGGCCGCGATCTCGACGGTGATCGGCGCGGCGGTGGTGTTGACGATGCGGATGACCGTGGTCGCGCCCTTACCGGACGCTTTCAGGTCGTATATCATGGGCGTCACTTGATAGGCGTACGCCGCGCCGGCGCCCGCCAGCGTGACGACGAGCAGAAGCAATCTCTTGAACATGTCGCGCCCCCATAACGCGGTCGATGATCGAAATCGGGGCCCGGGCGAACCCGAGCCCCGCCAGTCACTGACTCAAGGCACGAGATCGATCGTCAACGTGTCCGAGTAGTCGCCTGCCACGGGCAGCGCTTCCGTCAAGCCGACCGAGAAATTGGTCGGCGTGTTGGTGTTCGCTGCCGTCGTCGAGGTGATGTTGTTGTAGACCGCGCCGCTGCCGGTCGCGGCGCTCGCCTGCAGCCACGTGGACGGGGCGCTCGAAGGCGCCGTGTCGTTCAGGTAGATGCCGTAGTCGGCGATGTCGGTGCCGTTGGAGACGCCGCCGTTCGTGCTGGTGAACGTCAGCGTCGGCGAACCGACGAAGTTGCATTGATACTCGAACACGCCGGCGACGGCTTCATCGACGGCGCCGAGCGCGATTGAGCTCGACGTCGAACTGGCGTTGATCGTGCAGGTCTCTTCCTGCGTCGCAGTGATTTCGACCGAAGCCGTATCGGCCATCGCGGCCCCGGCGCCGATCAGCGCCAAAGCGGCGCAAGACATAGCTAGAATGCGCATGTAACCCCCATGCGGTTGAAATGTGGAAACGATTACTTCCTGGCATTCCTCCCCACCGCCTGCCCCCTAGAGCGGACGATGCAGAGCATCCCGGCCCGGAGACGGGCACGGAATTCTTGTTTGGCTTGCGCCGAAATCTGTCGACGTTGTCGCGCACGGCAGCGTTCGAATTGTCTTGTTGGTTGTTGTCGTGAATGACGCGCGATCGAATTAGCAACGCAGCGTCTCGGTGAGTCACGTCAATAGTTTGCCGCGGAGAACGGAACCTTTGCGCGTGGACGGCGCCTCCAAATAAAGCCTTGAAAACTCATCCGTGTACGCCGGAGTTCGTGTCATCGCGAACACAACAGATGAATCTCGATTGCGAACTTGATTTCAGCGGAACTATTCAAGGTTCCTTACGCACGCCGTCGCGAAGACGAGTTCTTGCGCAGCGGGTGATCAGACACGCTAGTCGTTGATAGTTCCTTGGGCGGAACTTGTCAGACAGAATTTGTGCGGCAACGCACGTGTTCTGGCCGGGCTAGTCCTTGAACGACCACACTTCCTCGAACGCCATATCGAACGCCAGCGCAATGCGAAAGGCCAACTCGAGCGACGGCGCGTACTTCTCCTGCTCGATCGCGTTGATGGTTTGGCGCGTTGCGCCGACCATGTCGGCGAGCGCGGCTTGGCTTAGGCCTCGCGCGGTGCGGAGGGCGTGGATTTTGTTCCGTACACGTCCCTTTCGAGGGGTCATGCGGCGCGGTAGTTCCAGATGATGGCGATGCGGTTCACGATTTCGGACACGGTCAGCACGAAGAGCAGCGCGAAGGCGATGCCGGTGGGGCTCGTCAGGACGAGTTCGGGCAGGATGTGCCGGTCGTAGGCCGCGTTGGCGAGGACGTGGATCACGATCACGTTGATCGCGGCGGCGACGAACCAGTAGGCGGCGAGCTTTGCACGCGCCTCGATCGCGAGGTCGCGTTCGTCCTTCTCGATCTCATCGCCCTTGGGCGCCGCGATGACAGCCGCGATCACGCTTTCCGCCACGATGGCCACGATCACCAGCGTCACATACGTCCACAGCAGACGTCCGGCCGATTGCTCGACGATCGTGAGGCCCAGCGATTGGCCGAGGATGTCGATGCCGGCGGTGAAGCGCGTCAGCAGGAAGAACAGGATGGCGATCCAGGCGATGAGCGAGAACCAGGCGTAGCGTTCGTTTTGCGACATCGTCGGCGCCTCTTGGGCCCTTCTTGGGGCCATGTCAAAGATGTTTTACATATAGCGACTGGCGCGGCGGTGTCAAACATCTTTTACATGCGATGACGTGCGGTATCGTTTTGGTGGGTGCGTTTGCGGTAGAGTTTGGGGGTGGCCGATACCGCTGATGCGCCGGTCCGCTTTCTCACCAATCAGGTTTGGATGTCGGCTTTGGCCCGCGTGTGCGCTTTCGCGTTTGCCGTCGCTGCGCCGTTCGGCGCGGGCGGGGTCGTGCGCCCGGGGCTTGCCGTCACATGTGATGGCAATGTGATGGATGTGTGATGGCAGGAATGGCTGAAATCAGCGGATGTGACGGTGTGACGGATCGGATTGCGTTTGTTTTTTGCGAGCGCGAGAAATCGGGCTGCGTTGGGCGTGGAGTGTCCCCCTCCACCATCCGCCTTCGCCAAGGCTTCGGCGGACGGTCCCCCTCCCCCGCTGAAGCGAGGGAGGATGAGATGCGTTCGTGCTGTAGCTTAGAGGACGCCGAGGACGTGGTCGGCGCTGGAGACTTTGAAGGCGCCGGGTTCTTCGACTTCGAGCTTCTTCACGACCATGTCTTCGACGACCATGGCGTAGCGCTGGCTGCGCGTGCCCATGCCGAATTTCGAGCCGTCCATTTCGAGGCCCACCTTCTTCGTGAAGTCGCCGTTGCCGTCGGCGATCATCATCACCTTGCCGGCCGCGTTTTGGTCTTTGCCCCAGGCGTTCATGACGAAGGCGTCGTTGACGCTCAGGCAGACGATGGCGTCGACGCCCTTTTTCGTGAAGTCGCCGGCGTGTTCGACGTAGCCCGGCAGATGGCGCGCGCTGCAGGTCGGCGTGAAGGCGCCGGGCAGCGCGAAGAGCACCGCCTTCTTCTTGCCGAAGAGCTCGTCCGTGGTGATCGGGGCCGGGCCCTTTTCGGTCATGTGCATGAGGGTGACGGACGGCAGACGGTCGCCGACTTTGATGGACATGAGCGCTTCCTTTGGGTTCTCGTGACGGTTCTGGCCCGTCGATTTAGGCGATCCGGGGGGCGGAGGAAAGAGGCTTCGCCCGGGCGGTGTTTTCGGGCCTTACGGTTCCGGCCGTTCGGCCGCGCGCGAGACGGGGGTGAGGCCGCCGCCCGCCACCGACGAGCTTTGCGCGCCCACGACCCATACTTGTTCCAGCGCCCGGTCGCCGTCGATGACGGTGATGCGGATGCGCTTGCCCGACAGGGCGCGGATTTTCGACTTGCCGCCGATCTTGAGCTTCAGCGTTTTGACACGCGGGTCGGCGGCGCGGCGGGGCAAGACTTCGTCGGCGTGGATGAAGTCGGGGCCTTCGACGAGCACCAGCGCGGCGCGGTCGAGGCTCAAGCCGCGCATGCGGATGACGAGGCTGACCTTCGCGTCGTCGATGGTCGTGCGCACTTCGCGGATCTCGAGGCCGGTCGCGAAGGGATCGTGCGACGGGCGGCGGCCGCTGTAAGAGGCGATCAGCTTGGCGTTGTCGGCGTTGAGTTGCGGCGCGGCGCGCGCGGGCTTGACGACGACTTCGTGCTCCGCCGTCGAGGGGACGCACATGTTGCGGCAGACGCCGTAGGCCATCTTCAGGTGAAGCTTGACCGGCTTCGTCGGATCGGCGGCGCGGAATTCGATCGGGAAGACGACTTCGTCGCGGTAGAGGTTCAAGGACTCGCCGTATTCGACCGCGCGCAGCGGCACCGGCCAGATCGTTTCCGGTTCGTCGGCGAGGGTTTCAGAGCCCGACCAGTCGAACATCGGCGGCATGCCGGACGCGCCGGGCGCGCGCCAATAGGTCCACCAGCCTTCGTCGAGCTTGATCTGCACGCCGGCGCGGCTGACGTTCTCGCCCGCGAACTCGGTCGACTCCAGGATCAGGCGGCTGTGTGCCGGGGCCTTGCCCCTCCACGCCGTGGTCGCCGTTGCGGGCGTCTGCTCGCCGGCCCAGGTGGGGGCGAGCGTGCAGAACAAAAGCGCAACTGTCGGCAGGGCCGTCTTCATGACTGTGTAAGTATCGGTGCAGCTAGGGCGAGTGACAGTACCTGATGTCAATCGTGGGGTAAAAACTCCGTGACATGATTCGATGCGCTCAGGTTCCCCTGAGGCTTGTGCGCTACTAGTGTCGTTTACTAAAAAAGATTAGAATTGCTCACCATGGGCCTATTCGGCAGCAAACCCCGTCCACCACAGCCGCCCGGCGGCGGCAACCTGGAAGGGCATGTGCTTATTGCCATGCCCGGCATGCCGGACCCCAAGTTCGCGCAGGCCGTCGTGTTTCTGTGCGCACATTCCGAGCGCGGGGCGATGGGACTGGTTCTCAACAAGCTCGTCGGCAACATCACCTTTCTCGATCTGCTCAAGCAGCTTCGCATCCGGACGGCTTCGCGCCGGGTGCCGGGCGTGGCCGTTCAGTTCGGCGGGCCGGTCGAGACCGGGCGCGGGTTCGTGCTGCACACGCCGGAATACACTGCCGGCGAGGCGACAGTGCATGTCGGGCCGGATGTCGGGCTTACGACATCGGTCGATGTGCTGAAGGCGATGGCCGAAGGTTCGGGACCGCGCGAGTCGATGCTCGCGCTCGGCTATGCCGGTTGGGGTGCGGGGCAGCTGGAGCGCGAGTTTGCGCAGAACGGCTGGATGGTTTGCCCGGCGGATGACTATTTGCTGTTCGGCAAGCAGCTGCAGGGCAAGTGGGATTATGCGATCCGCAAACTGGGCATCAATCCGGCGCAGCTATCGCGGGACTCGGGCCGGGCCTGAGGGGCTGGGCAGTTCGCGCGGCGGCGGCTGCTGAACGCCGCGGGCTTTGAGCGCGATGAAGTTATACGCCGCCGTCGCGTCCATCGGCTGACCGAACAAGAAGCCTTGGGCGAACTCGCAGCGCAGCGTCTTCAGGCGGGCGGCCTCGGCCTGGGTCTCGACGCCTTCGGCCACGACCGACATGTCGAGGTCGTGCGCCAGGCGGATGATGGAACGCAGCACCACCGGCGTCTCTTCGTTGGTCGCCATGTCGGCCACGAAGCTGCGGTCGATCTTGACGGTGTCGAACGGGAAACGCTGGAGGTAGGCCAGCGATGAGAAGCCGGTGCCGAAGTCGTCGAGCGAGAGGCCTGCTCCCGCCTCTTTCAGTTTGGCGAGGGCGCGGGCGGTGGATTCCGGGTTCTGCATGATGACGCTCTCGGTCAGTTCGAGCTTGAGCGACATGCGGGCCGGTTTCTCGTCGCGCAGGACCGCGGCGACGTCGTCGAAGAATTCGTGGCGGAAGAGTTGGCGCGCGGAAACGTTGACGCTGCAAAACAGCGGCTCGCGGAGCGGGAAGTAGGATTGCCAGCGCTTGAGTTCGGCGGTGGCTTTTTGGACGGCGAAGCGGCCCAAGGGAATGATGAGGCCGGTCTCTTCGGCGAGGGCGATGAATTCGCCGGGGGCCAGCAGACCGCGCTGCGGATGGCGCCAGCGCATGAGGGCTTCGAAGCCGGCGATCGAACCGTCGTCGAGGCGCACGATCGGTTGGTAGTGCATCTCGATCTGGCCGCGGTCCAAGGCGGTGCGTAGGTCGGTGTCCATGAGGAGGCGTTCGGCGGAGCGCGGCTTCATCTGCGGCTGGTAGATCTCGAAGCCGCCGCGGCCGGTGCGTTTGGCGTGGTACATCGCGATCTCGGCCTCGCGCAGGACGTCGCCGCCGACGCGGTGGCCGGGCTCGATGAGGGCGAGGCCGATGGAGGCTGCGGGGTAGATCTCTTTGTCGCCGATCGCGACAGGCTGGGAGAGCGCGTCGCGGATGCGTTGGGCGACTTGGGCGCCGTCTTCGTCGCCGCGGGAGCCTAAGACGAGGACGGCGAATTCGTCCGTACCCAGACGGGCGACGGCGTCTTCGGGGCCGGCCGCGTGGTCGAGGCGGCGGGCGATCTGGGCGAGGAAGCGGTCGCCCGCTTGGTGGCCCATGCTGTCGGCGACGACGCGAACGCGGTCGACGTCGACGGCGAGGATCGCGCCTTGGCGGCGGGCGTGGCCGGTTTGGATGGAGCTCAAGACGCCGTCGAGGCGGGTGAGGAACGTGTTGCGCAGCATCAGGCCGGTCACCGTGTCGGCTGACTCTTCGGTGTGGCGTTGCGCCTCTTGGGCTTTGCGGCCGGTGATGTCGCTGACGACGCCGATGCAGCGGATGGCTTTGCCGCCCGCGTTGGCGATGCAGCTCGCCCGAAGTTGGATCCAGCGCTGGCCGCCTTTGGCGTTGCGCATGCGCATTTCGAGCGTGAAGGACGAATTGCCTTGGCGGCGGTGGGCGTTCAGAGAATCCGCGTAGAGCTGGACGTCTTCGGGCGCGATCATCTCGGCCCATTTGCGCTCGGAGTTGGCGAGCGCGCCAGCGTCGAGACCGAGCAATGCTTCGACGGAGGGCGAGACGAAGAGTTCGTCGGTCTCGAAGTTCCAGTCCCAGAGGCCTTGGTGGGCGGCGGCGAGGCCGAGGGCATAACGGTATTCGGCTTCGCGGGCCTTGCGTTGATCGGCGGAGAGTTCTTCGACGGCCTTTTCGCTGAGTTCGGGTTCGCGCGGGACGGCGGCGGCGAAGGCGAGCGCGAGCGCGCCTGCCGTGAACAGGCCGTCGGCGAAGAGCGGGATGTTGACGATGACGTCGGCGAACATCGGCGCGAAGAAGCCCGTGCCGACGAGCGCGACAAGCATGAGCGCGATGCCGGGCACCATCGCCTTCACGCGCGAGCCGGCGTTGAGCGAGAAATAGAGCACGAGGATGGCGGCGATCACAGGCGCAGCGATCGACAGGACTTTGACGAAAATGCGGGCGTCGGTGACGCCGAATGCGGCTGCCAGCGTGAAGCCGAAGATCGCGAAGGCGGCACCGTCGAATAGCAGTGCGATGCGCGGGCGGTCGCGTTCCCACGACAGCTGTTCGACGACATAGCGCAGGCCGGCTGCGATCATCACCGCGCCGATGACTTCAAGCGCTTCAGAGGGGATGGCGAGGAACGATCCGCCGATGATGAGGAGGACCAGCGCGCCGAGGCCGATCGCCGCCCAAGCTGGTTCGGTCGAGCGGCGGAAGACGGCGAGGCCTGCGAGCCAAGCGGCGACGGCCATCGCGGCGCCGGCCAGCAGCCCCATGAGCAGCGTCTCGGTCTGCTTCGACGCGGCGAGGGCTTCGGGCTTCCACATGCGCCAGACGGCGCTGTCGATAGCGCCTTCGGAGAACACGACGAACTTCGCCGACTCGAGCGGCCCCAACGCGATATCGGCCGCGCGTTCGCCGCCGACGTCGAGCATCACGCCCCTCGCCTTTTCGTCCTCGGCCATGATATCGCCGAGACTGACGGGTGCGGTGCCGCCGAGGAAGCGCAGGATGCCGCTGGATGCGCTTTCGACGGTCAAGATGCGGTGCAGGTCTTGCTGTGTCGGGTTGACGAGATCGAGCTTCAGCCAGCGCTTCTCGCCGGCTGCGGCGTCGCTCGCGTCTTCGTTCACCGGCTTCAGCCAGGCGGAGATGTCGGTGACGTCGCGGTCGAGCGAGATCGGCACGGCGGCATACACACCGGCTGCGGCCACAACGAACAGCGCGAAACAAGCCAGGGCGCGCATCGGCCACCGCGCAAAGCGCCGGGCAGACCAGAACGGACTCCTGACAAAAGCTTCCATGTACCGAGGCAAAAATTGGGGGGCTTTGCTGCGACCAGAATATCGATGATCGGTGGCCCCTCTCGCAACCGGATAAACCGTTAATCATTGGAACGTTTCGCCGCCTTGCAGGCGAACTGGCTCACCTGCGGCGCACGAACTGTTGAAGGTTGGCGGCCGACCGGCGATCCGGCCGTGGGCTATGGTCGCGGCCGCTTTCGATGAAACGGGGGACAAGAACATGCGTGGCTTGGCGGTGTGCGCGGTGGGGATGGCGATGATGGCTCAGGCGAATGCGGCGCCGGCAACGCCTGACGACGTGGTCGCGGCCGAGCGCGAGTTCGCCGCCGATGGTCAGGCGCGCGGCTGGATCGCGGCGTTCAAGAAATACGCTGCGCCGGACGCCATCGCGTTTCAGCCGGATCCCGTCAACGTGCAGGAAGCGTTCAAGCATCAACCGGACGAGCCTGCGGACCGGTCGTTGAAGTGGTGGCCGGTTTGGGCAGGCATCGCGAAGTCGGGCGACCTGGGCTTTACGACAGGGCCATACACGTCGGGCGAACAACGGTTCGGCCATTACTTCACCGTGTGGGCGAAGCAGCCCAACGGCACGTGGCGCTGGATCTATGACGGCGGACCGCGCAATGAGATGCGCTCGCCGCTTGGGCCTGAGACTGAGCCGACACATCTCGTCACGGCGACGGCCTCTTCGGGAACGGCGGTCAAAGCGTGGACCGAAGTTGCGGAAGTTGAGGCGCAGTTCGCGACGGCGGCAACTCAGAACTCGAAGGCGGCCTACCTCGTCCATCTCTCCGCGGACGCGCGGATCATGGGGTCTCCCGCCCTGCCCGCCACGAACACATCGGAGCATGGTGCGGAGCTCGACCGGCGCGCGGCGTCGATTGCGTTCAGCCAACTCGGTGGGCGGGCGTCGCGCGCGGGTGATCTCGTTTACACCTACGGCGATGCCAAGTGGATGCGCGACGGCCACGATCGGCGCGGTCACTACGTTCGCATTTGGCAGAAGCACGGTGAGGGGTGGAAGTTGGTGTTCGACGAGTTGTTGGGCGTGCCGCCCACGCCGCCGCCTCCACCAGCGCAGTAGTTTTCGACCACTCACATGTTTCACCCCTCGCCTGCCCTTTAGGGCGGGAGAGGGGTGAAGGAAGTGGCGTCCGGATACTTCAGTCTTGGACTTTGATGAGTTCGACTTGGAAGACGAGCGTTTGGAGGGGCGGGATGGCGCCGGACGAGCCGCGGGCGCCGTAGCCCAGGTCTTGCGGGATGACGAGTTCGGCTTTTTCGCCTTCGCTCATCAGCTGCAGGCCTTCGGTCCAGCCGGGGATCACTTGGTTCAAACCGAACGTGATCGGCTCGCCGCGCGAGACGGATGAGTCGAAGACTTTGCCGTTGATGAGGGCGCCGGTGTAGTGGACGGTGACCTTGCTGCGCGACGAGGCTGGCTTCTTGCCGCCGCCGCCTGAGATCTTGCGGTACTGAAGGCCGGTCGCCGTCGTTGTGACACCGTCCTTCTTTGCATTGTCGGCCAGGAAGGCCGCGTTCTTTTCGGGTGTGAGATCTGCGGCCACGTGAGTCTCCTGTTCGTTGGGGATCAAATCTGCTTGCACTTCCACATCGCTCGGCGCGCACACCGAATCCAAAAATCCGCCAGGCGCGAAAATCCAAATGGTGAGCGCGAGGCACACCGCGCCGCTTCCGATGAGTGCCATCGTCGGCGCGGAGGGCACTGTGCTTCGAACGTCCGCTGTGGCCGCCTTCGTCATGTATCGCTCATGCAAATTAGGTTGTCTTCGATGCGGGTATCGGGTCGCCCGCGATGATGGCGAATAGCAGATGATCTTGCCAATCGCCATTGATCTTTAGATATTTCCGGGCGGTTCCTTCGGCCGTGAAACCGACCTTGGTCAGCACCCTGCGGGACGGCGTGTTCGATGGTAAGCATGCGGCTTCTATTCTGTGAAAGCCCATGCGGTCGAAGGCGTGGCGGACGAGGATCGTGACGGCGTCGGTCATCAGGCCTTTGCCCGCGAAACGCCTGCCCATCCAATAGCCGAGCGAGGCCGCGGATTGCGCGACGCCTTGGCGCACGTTGGAAAGTTGGCAGCCGCCCAGGAGATCGCCGGTCTTTCTGTCGAAGACGAAGAACATGTGGCCTGAGCCTGCTCGCGCCGCTTGCGCGTAGCGCCTGAGGCGGCGGCGGAAGGCGGCGCGCGTGAGTTCGTCGGGAGCCCAAGTCGGCTCCCACGGCGTCAGGAAATCGCGGCTGTCGCCGCGCAGCTTCGACCATTGCATGTAGTCGCCGGCGACGGGCGCGCGCAGGCGCACGCTCTTGCCTTCGAGCGCGAACGGCGGCTTTGAGCCGGGCAACGCGGCACGCAACGCCATCAGGCGAAACGCTTCGCCACGCGATCATACGTCCCGAGCGTGCCGACGGGACCGAGCGCGGCCAGCGTCAGGCCGCCGTTCGAAAGCACCTTGGCAGCGACGCGGCTGACGGCTTTCGTGTCGACGGCGTCGATCTTGGCGATCAGTTCGCGCGTGTCCATCAGGCGGCCATAGGTGAACATTTGCGCCGCTATCTGTTCGCAGCGCGCGGAGGCCTGCTCCATGCCCATCAAGAGACCCGACTTGATTTGCGCGCGGGCGCGGGCGACTTCGTCTTCGCCGGCGCTTTCGGCGAGCGATTTCATTTCGCCCGCAATGACGTTGACGAGTTCGGGCGCGTCGGCGGCGCTGGTGCCGGCGTAGACACCGAAGATGCCGGTGTCGACGAAGCTTTGGCCGAAGGTGTGGATGGCGTAGCAGAGGCCGCGCTTTTCGCGCGCTTCCTGAAAGAGGCGCGAAGACATGCCGCCGCCGAGCACCGTCGAATAGACGCTGACCGCGTAGGTATCTTCATCGGCCGCGCGGAAGCCGGGCAGCGCGAGCGCGATGTGCGCCTGTTCCAGATCGTCCTCGGCGCGGAATTCGCCGCCGGCGTAGCGGGCGCTTTCGACGGGCTTGGTGTTTCCGGTTTGGAATTTGGCGAAATGGCGTTGGCCGAGCGCGACCATCTGCTCGTGCGTGACGGCGCCGGCTGCGATGAGCAGCATGCCGTGGGCGAAATAGTGTCCCTTGATCTGCTCGATCAGCGTTTCGCGCGTGAACGAGCGGACGTGGGCTTCGGTGCCGAGGATCGGGCGGCCCAAGGATTGATCCGGGAACGCGATCGATTGCAGGTGGTCGAAGATGATGTCGTCAGGCGTGTCTTCGGACTGGCCGATCTCTTGAATCACCACGCCCTTTTCGCGGGCGAGTTCTTCGTCGTCGAAGACCGAGTCCTGCAAGATGTCGGCGATGATGTCGACGGCGAGCGCGACGTCGTCCTTCAGGACGCGCGCGTAGTAGGCGGTTTGTTCGCGGGCGGTGTAGGCGTTGATGAAGCCGCCGACGCGTTCGATCTCTTCAGCGATGGCGCGGGCGGAGCGGCGGGTCGTGCCCTTGAACGCCATATGCTCCAGCATGTGGGCGATGCCATTGGTCGCCTGGGTCTCGTTGCGGGCGCCCGCATCGACCCAGACGCCGACCGCCGCGGTCTCGAGATGCGGCATCGGGTCGGTGATGACGGTGAGGCCGTTCGGGAGCTTGGTGATTTCGGGCATGCCGGTCCTTCTGATTTGGGCCGGGATTACATAGGGCACTTGGCCGTGGTTTTCATCGGAATTGGAGGATGCCGGTAAATGGCGGTTTCCTGCCGGTTTCCGAGCTAACGTTTCCCGGCCAAGTGGTGCTTAAGGGCGGCGAGGTCGTTGGGGAGTGTGTCGTAGTGCTCGGGCGCGGTCAGGATCCAGCGCAGGCGCTCCGGCAGTTCCGGTTTTACGCCCGACGCCTTCTCGACGGCGTCGGGGAATTTGGCCGGGTGTGCGGTTGCGAGGACGACGGTGTCTTCGTCGGGTGCGGCCTTGCGGGTGGCGGTGAGGCCGACCGCCGTGTGCGGGTCGACGAGCAGCTTTGCATCGCGGTGCATCAGGCGGATCGTTGCCGCGGTTTCGGCTTCGTCGACGCGGTCGGCGGCGAAGAGCGCTTGGATTTTGGCGAGCGTGTCGGGGGCGAGTTTCAGCGTGCCCGTCGCGGCGAAGCTTTCCATCGGGCGTTTGATCTGCGCGGCGTCGCGGCCGCTGCTTTCGTAGAGAAGGCGTTCGAAGTTGCTGGCGACCTGGATGTCCATGGCCGGGGACATGGTGGCGTGGACTTCGCCGCGCGTGTAGTTGCCGGTCGTGATGGCGCGGGCGAGGATGTCGTTCGTGTTTGTCGCGACGATGAGGCGGCGGATCGGCGCACCGAGCTGCTTGGCCACGTAGCCTGCGAAGACGTCGCCGAAGTTGCCGGTCGGGACGGCGAAGGTCAGCGCCTTTTTGTCGAGGGCGATGCTGCTGGAAATGTAATACGCGGCTTGGGCGGCGATGCGGACCCAGTTGATTGAGTTGATCGCGGCGAGGCGGTGGTCGCGGGCGAAGGCTTGGTCGGCGAAGACTTGCTTCACCAGCGACTGCGCGTCGTCGAAGGTGCCTTCGATGGCGACGTTGCGGATGTTCGGCGCGGTCGTCGTCGTCATCTGGCGGCGCTGGACGTCGGAGATGCGGCCCTTCGGGTGCAGGACGACGAGGTCGATGTTGGGCTGATTCGCGAGTGCGGCCACGGCTGCCGCGCCGGTGTCGCCTGACGTTGCGGCGAGAACGAGGGCGCGTTGGTTGCGGCGCTTCAGCGCTTCGTTCATCAGCGGCGCCAAGAGTTGCAGCGCGAAATCTTTGAAAGCGAGCGTGGGCCCGTGGAAGAGTTCGAGCAGCCAGCGGTGTTCGCCGAAGGGCACGAGTGGGGCTACGCGTTTGTCGTCCCACTTCGCGTAGGCTTCGTGCGCGTGCTTGTCGATGTCGCGGTACCAATCGGGGCTGCCGGCGAAGAGCGCGACGACGGCCGCGGCGAGGTCGGCGTAGGTGGCGCCGGGCTTGTTGCGGATGCGTGTGGCGTCGAACGTCGGCCATGTCTGAGGCACGTAGAGGCCGCCGTCGGGTGCGGGGCCCGAGATCAAGACATCTTCGAAGCTGATCGCGGGCGAGGCGCCGCGCGTCGAGACGTATTTCATTTGCCGAACCTCAAGCGTCCGCGAACTTGATGGAAGCGCAAGTATATGACGAGAAGGACAACAGCCAGTGAAAACCACGTCAGCGCGTAGTTCAGGTGGTTGTCGGGGATGTTGATGTCGGTTGCGCGCGGTTCCGGGCCGCCGTCGATGGCCGACGTCGCTTCCAAGATCAGCGGGCGCGAGAGCGTCACACCGACAGCCGAAGCGATCGCTGCGCTGTCGCGCAGATAGAACGTGCGGGTCGCGAGGTCGGGCGGCGGGGTGAAGGTGCTGGGCGTCGGCGGCGGGCGCAGCGTGCCCGTGACTTCGACTTCGCCTTTGAACTGGCCGGCCTCGCGCGTCGCCGGGTCTTTCTTGTCTTCGGGGACCCAGCCGCGGTCGACGAGGATCGTGCCGCCGGACACGAGGTTGAACGGCGTGATGACTTTGAAGCCGACGCGCGTGGGGCCGTCATCGCTGCGCGGAGCGTAGACGTAAGATTCTTTGGTGTGTTCGAATGTGCCGTCGGCGGTTGCGTGGCGGTAGGCGGCGTAGTCGCCCGTTGCGAAGAGGACTTCGACGGGAGCGGGCGCTGCGGTGGAGCGGGCGGCGATCTGGTCGAGCTGCTCGTGTTTTTCGGCGCGGCGCTGAAGTTGCCAGCTGCCGAGGCCGATAAGGATCGCCAGCGCGATCACGGTCGCGACTGTCAGGATGGGCAGCGGGCGGAAGGTCACGGCTATTTCATCCGGCCTTCGCCGGCTTGGTTGCGGTATTGGAGCGCGAAGAGCGTCGCCTTGAACACCGGCAGCAAGCCCAAGCAGAGGCCGATGGTGAGCGGGAGCCAGAGGACCGCGTGCACCCAATAGGGCGGCTGGAAGTTTACTTCGATGACGAGGGCGCTGGCGACAATGAAGGCGCCGGCGATCAGGATGACGAAGACGGCCGGGCCGTCGCCTGAGTCAGCGAAGCGGTAGTCGAGGTCGCAAACGGTGCAGCGCGGGGCGAATTTCAGGTATTCGGCGTAGAGCTTGCCTGTGCCGCAGCGGGGGCAACGGCAGAGCAGCCCCGATCGCCAAAGTGGGGCTGCCCGCAACTGTCCCATACCTCACCCTTCGGTTCGCGCCCGACTTAGTGCGCGGCTGGCGTGCCTGCGCCCCAGACGTAGATCGCGGCGAAGAGGAAGAGCCATACCACGTCGACGAAGTGCCAGTACCATGCCGCCGCTTCGAAACCGAAGTGACGCTCCGGCGTGAAATGGCCGGCGCGGGCGCGGAAGAAGCAGACGATCAGGAAGATCGTACCGACGATGACGTGGAAGCCGTGGAACCCGGTCGCCATGAAGAACGTGGCGCCGTAGATGTTGCCGGCGAAACCGAACGCGGCGTGCGAGTACTCGTAGGCTTGGACGGCGGTGAAGGTAAGGCCGAGCAGGATCGTCAGCGCGAGGCCGTTGACCGCGCCCTTCTGGTTGCCGGTTTGGATCGCGTGATGGGCCCACGTGACCGTCGTGCCCGACGTCAGCAGGATCAACGTGTTCAACAGCGGCAGATGCCACGGATCGAAGGTCGGGATGTTCGCGGGCGGCCACGCGGGCAAGTTGATGTAGGTCGGGAACAGCGCCGCGTTGAAGTAGGCCCAGAACCAGGCGACGAAGAACATGACCTCCGAGGCGATAAACAGGATCATGCCGTAGCGCAGGTGCAGCTTCACGACCGGCGTGTGGTCGCCGTTGACGACGGACTCTTTGATGATGTCGCGCCACCAGCCGACGAACGTCCATGCCAGGATTAGGCCGCCGAAAATCAGAACCCACGGTCCGTCGAACAGCGCGAGGCCGAACAGCGCCGGCGCGCCTTTCAGATGCTGGAAGTAACCGATGGCGCCGACGGCGCTGGCGAAGGCGCCGATTGAGCCGACGATCGGCCACGCGCTGGGGTCGACCAGGTGATAATCGTGTTTGACTTCGTCGGATGACATTTGCGTTCGACCTCTGGGCTTAGCGTGTGTTCACGGCGGCGACCTTTTCAGCCTTCGCCGGAAAGAACGTGTAGGAAAGCGTGACGGCCGTGACGTCCTTCGTTTCGGGATCCGTCGCGATGGCGGGATCGACAAAGAAGGAGACGGCCATGTCGGCGGTTTGCCCCGGCTTCAGTTCCTGACGGGTGAAGCAGAAGCATTGGATCTTGTTGAAATACTGCGCGGCCTTCGTCGGCGTGACGTTGAAGGTCGCGGTGCCGACGACGGGCACGCTTGAATCGTTGTGCGCGCGGTAGTGGGCGACGGTGTTTTCCCCGAGGCGCACTTTCATCGACACGCGTTCCGGGCCGAATTCCCATGGCAGGCCCTGCCCGACGTTGGCGTCGAAGCGCACTTCCATCGAACCCGCCGCTATCGTGTCGGAGGCCGCGTCGGCGATGCGCGGCGTGCCGGCGAAGCCCGTGACTTGGCAAAAGATGCGGTAGAGCGGGACCGACGCGTACGACAAGCCGACCATGCCGACGACAACGCCGACGCACAGGGCCAGAACTTTGTCGTTCGGTTTCATATTACAGCGGTCTGTTCATCACGTTGGCGCCGAGCTTTACGACGGTCACTACGTAGACCAGCAATACAAAAGCGGCGAGCGCGGCGGCGAGCGCCCAGTTGCGCTGCTTCTGCTTTTTCTTTTCTTCGGGCGTCAGTTCCATGGACGACATCCTCTACACCGCTCCCGGCGCAAGACCGATCAACGCTTCGGTGGCGAGTGCCGTGAAGAGCGCGAACAGATAGAAGATCGAAAAGGCGAAGACGCGCAGCGCTGTCACGCGCTCGCGGTCGGCGGGTGCGAACCACAACAGAACCGTGGCGGCGATGAAGCCGACGCTGCCGAGTGCGGCCGTCGCGCCGTAGACGACACCGGCGAGGTTCAGCGCGTAGGGCGCCATCGCGGCGGCGGTTAGCAGCAGGGTGTAGGCGACGATCTGGTTGCGGGTGGCGCGCGAACCCTTCACGACGGGCAGCATCGGCACCTTGGCGCGGGCGTAGTCTTCGTTGCCGGCGAGCGCCAGCGCCCAGAAGTGCGGCGGCGTCCAGAGGAAGATGATGAGGAAGAGCAGCCAGGGCAGCGTGTCGAACGCGTTGCCCGTGACGGCGGCCCAGCCGATCACCGGCGGCAGTGCGCCGGCTGCCCCGCCGATGACGATGTTCTGCACCGTCAGGCGCTTCAGCCACATTGTGTAGACGAAGAGGTAGAAGGCGATCGTCGCGGCCAGCAGCGCTGCGGCCGTCAAGTTGACGAGGAAGATCATGGCGAAGACGCTGAAGGCAGCGAGCGTGCCGCCGAACTCGAGCGCTTCTTGACGGCCGATGCGGCCCGACGGCACGGGACGCGTGCGCGTGCGGATCATGATCGCGTCGATGTCGGCGTCATACCATTGATTGAGTGCGCCGGCCGCGCCCGCGCCGACCGCGATGCAGAGCAACGCTGCTGCGGCGAGAACCGGATGCAATCCGCCCGGCGCGACGATCATGGTCGCCAGCGCCGTGAAAACGACGAGCGACATTACGCGCGGCTTCAGCAGCGCCAGATAGTCGGAAGGGCCGGCGAGAGAGGCGCCAGCCCTTTCGGTTGCGATGGTTGCGGCTGCGCCGGTCAATGTTTGTCTCCGCCGGTGATCTTCGGCAGTTCGTTGAACTGGTGGAACGGTGGCGGCGAAGGCAGCGTCCATTCCAGCGTCGTGGCGCCGACGCCCCACGGGTTCGCGGCGGCCTTGCGCTTGGCGACAAACATTTCGATGAGCATGATCAGGAAGATCAGCACGCCGACGCCCGAGATATACGAGCCGACGGACGAGATGTAGTTCCAGTAGGCATACGCATCCGGATAGTCGACGTAGCGGCGCGGCATGCCGGCCAGCCCTAAGAAATGCTGCGGGAAGAACACCAGGTTCACACCGACGAAGGTGACCCAGAAGTGCAGCTGGCCCAGGAACTCGTTGTACATGTAGCCCCACATCTTGCCAGACCAGTAGTAGAAGCCTGCAAAGATGGCGAAGACGGCGCCGAGCGAGAGCACATAGTGGAAGTGCGCGACGACGTAATACGTGTCGTGCAGGGACGTATCGACGCCTGAGTTGGCGAGCACGACGCCGGTGACGCCGCCCAAGGTGAAGAGGAAGATGAAGCCGATCGCCCAGAGCATCGGCGTCTTGAACTCGATCGAGCCGCCCCACATCGTGGCGATCCACGAGAAGATCTTGATGCCGGTGGGCACCGCAATGACCATCGTCGCCGCCACGAAATAGGCTTCCGTGTTGACGCTCATGCCCACGGTGTACATGTGGTGCGCCCAGACGATGAAGCCGATCACACCGATGCCGACCATCGCGTAGGCCATGCCGAGATAGCCGAACACCGGCTTCTTCGAGAAGGTCGAGACGATGTGGCTGATCATGCCGAAGCCCGGCAGGATGAGGATGTAGACCTCAGGGTGACCGAAGAACCAGAACAGATGCTGGAACAGGATCGGGTCGCCGTTGCCTGCGGGATCGAAGAAGGTCGTACCGAAGTTGCGGTCGGTGAGCAGCATGGTGATCGCGCCCGCGAGGACAGGCAACGAGAGCAGCAGCAGGAACACCGTGACCAGGATCGACCACACGAAGAGCGGCATGCGGTGGAGCGTCATGCCCGGCGCGCGCATGTTGAAGATCGTGGTGATGAAGTTGATCGCGCCCAAGATCGACGAGGCGCCGGCGATGTGCAGCGCCAGGATCGCGAAGTCCATGGCGGGACCGGGTGAGCCGGTCGTCGATAGCGGCGCGTAGATCGTCCATCCGCCGCCGACGCCGTGACCGCCCGAGTCGCCTTCGACGAACATCGAGAGGATGAGCAGCGTGAACGAGAACGGCAGCAGCCAGAACGAAATGTTGTTCATGCGCGGGAACGCCATGTCGGGCGCCCCGATCATGAGCGGCACGAACCAGTTGCCGAAGCCGCCGATCATGGCGGGCATCACCATGAAGAAGATCATGATCAGCGCGTGGGCGGTGACGAAGACGTTGTAGAGATGCTCGTCGCCCACGAACCACTGGATGCCCGGCTCCTGCAACTCCATGCGGATGCCGATCGACAAGGCGCCGCCGATCAACCCCGCGATGATCGCGAAGATGATGTACATCGTGCCGATGTCTTTGTGGTTCGTCGAATAGACGAAGCGGCGCCAACCGGTCGGCGTGTGGTGATCGTCGTGAGCGTCGGCGTGATGCGCGGTCGCCATGTCTTTGTCTTTCCTAGAACGTTAGCGAGAGGCGAGCGCAGAAGGCGCGCCGTCGGCGGCTGCGAACTTGGCCTTGGCCTCAGTAATCCATTGATCGAACTTTTCCTGGCTGACGACTTCGACCGCGATGGGCATGAAGGCGTGGCGCGAACCGCAGAGTTCGGAACACTGGCCGTAGAAGACGCCTTCGCGGTTGGCCTTGAACCAGGTCTCGTTCAGCTTGCCGGGGACCGCGTCGATCTTCGAGCCGAAGGCCGGGATGGTCCACGAGTGAATAACGTCGGTCGACGTCACGATCACGCGAACGGTCTTTCCGACCGGCACCACGACGCGGTTGTCGACAGCGAGCAAGCGCGGCTCACCGGCCTTCGCGGCATCTTCGTCCTTGAGCATCGTCGCGTCGAAGGTGAAGCCGCCGTGATCGGGATATTCGTACGACCAATACCACTGATGTCCGATCGCCTTGACCGTGAGGTCGACGTTCGCCGGAATGACCTCGCCCGCGTAGAGCAGCCGGAACGACGGCACGACGATCAGCCCCAAGATCACAATCGGGACAATCGTCCAGACGATCTCGATCAGCGTGTTGTGCGACCAGTTCGCGGGCTTGGGATTGACGCGCGCGTTGTAGCGCACCATCACCCAGATCAGCAGGCCCAGAACGAAAACCGTAATCAGCGTGGTGATAACCAACAGCAGATTATGGAAATCGTGGATGTCCTGCATGTGATCGGTTGCAGCAGGCATCAGGTTGATTTGTTCGGGAACCGCAAAGCTCCCTTCAGTCGCCCATGCCGTGCCGGCGCCGATCAACGTCGCGATCAGCGCAAAAAATGTCGTGATTCCAATTCGCAACGATGCGCGCATGCGCCTGACCAGCCCCGTTCAGCCCATGTGATTGAAAAAACCTGAAGAGGAATCGCCCCTTAGGTCAGACCCGTGGTACTTTTAGTGGACGCGATTTAGCGGCGCAGGATACGCATCGTCATTGCGACTATATGCCACAACTCTAGCGCGACTGCGGATTGACGACGACAACGAACGACCTACGTTCGAACTTGGCCTTCCAAATTGCGAACCACACTCAAGAAAACTCGAGGCAGCCATGACAGCGACGCATGATCTGTTCTTCACGCAAAACGGCCTCGACCGGAACAACGTGGAGCGTATCACGGCGGACGCGCTTAAGGGCGCCGACGATGGCGAGCTGTTCCTCGAATACCGCCTGACCGAGAGTTTCGTGTTCGACGACGGGCGGATGAAATCGGCGAGTTTCGACACGACACAGGGGTTTGGCCTGCGTGCCGTAGCGGGCGAGGCGATGGGTTTCGCGCATTCGTCGGATTTGAGCGAAGACGCCATTCGCCGCGCCGCCGCCGCGGTGCAGGCCGTGAAGAGCGGCTACACCGGCACATGGGCGGCCGGTCCGCAGCGCACGAATGTTCAGCTTTATAAGTCGGACAACCCGATCGACGGGACGCCGTTCGAGGTCAAGACGAAGCTTTTGTCGGACATCGATACCTATGCGCGCAGCAAGGACTCTCGGGTCCGGCAGGTGTCTTGCTCGCTGTTCGGTGAGTGGCAGGCTGTGGAAATCCTGCGGCCTGACGGGATGACGGTGCGCGACGTTCGGCCCCTCGTGCGGCTGAACGTGTCAATTGTGGCAGGGGAAGGCGACCGGCAGGAGAGCGGCTCGCATGGGATGGGCGGGCGAACGGCCTATGACGTCTATCTCGATCCCAAGAGTTGGAAAGGTGCGGTCGATGAGGCTTTGCGTCAGGCGCTGGTGAACCTGAAGTCCGTTTCGGCGCCGGCCGGCGTGATGCCGGTCGTTCTTGGACCGGGGTGGCCGGGCATTCTTTTGCATGAAGCGATCGGACATGGGCTTGAGGGCGACTTCAACCGGAAGAAAACGAGTGCGTTCGCGGGCCTCTTGGGTCAACGCGTGGCGTCGCCCGGTGTGACTGTCGTCGATGACGGCACGATCGATGCGCGGCGCGGGTCTCTGTCGGTCGACGATGAAGGTACGCCGACGAGCCGGACGGTCTTGATCGAGGACGGGATCCTCAAAGGCTATTTGCAGGACCGGCAGAACGCGCGGTTGATGGGCATGAAGGCTACCGGCAACGGACGCCGGCAAGGCCACTCGCACTCGATCATGCCGCGCATGACGAACACGTTCATGATGGCGGGGCCGCATGATCCGGGTGAGATTTTGTTGAGCGTAAAGAACGGCATCTATGCGGTGAACTTCGGCGGCGGTCAGGTCGACATCACGAGCGGGAAGTTCGTGTTCTCGTGCACCGAGGCCTATCGGATCGAGGACGGCAAAGTCGGTGCACCGGTGAAAGGCGCGACGCTCATCGGCAACGGGCCGGACTCGCTGACGCACGTGAAGATGGTGGGCAACGATCTGAAGCTCGACACCGGGATCGGCACCTGCGGGAAGAACGGGCAAAGCGTGCCTGTCGGCGTGGGTCAGCCGACATTGTTGATCGAGGGCCTGACAGTGGGTGGCACGGCTGCGTAACCTGCCGCCTGTGACCCAGCTTCAAGCAACCGCTCCCGCTTCCGTTTATCGCGACCCCGCGCGCTATGACGCCGAACGCAAACGCGTGTTCGGGCGGTCGTGGCTGTTCATGGGGCATGAGAGCGAGTTGCGCCATGAGGGCGATGTCGTCGCGGCGACGATTGCGGGATATCCACTGATCGTCGTGCGGACCGGCGGCGCGTTGAAGGCTTTTCACAACGTGTGCCGGCATCGCGCGGGGCCTCTGTTCGACGAGGAGCGTGGGAATTGCGGCGGGTCGTTGACCTGCAAGTATCACGGCTGGGTCTACACGTTGGATGGTCGCCTGCGGAACGCGCGCGACTTCGGCGTCGCGGCGGGGTTTGATCCACGTAACTTTCCACTGTTCGACGTGAAGGTCGAGACGTGGCGCGGGTTCGTGTTCGTCAATATCGACAAGCAGTCCCCTGCCCTCGCCGACACGCTGGCGCCGCTGGACAAGCGTGTCGGTGCGCGCGATCTGATGCGGCTCGCGCATACCGACCGGCGCACGCATGACATCGCGTGCAACTGGAAGATTTACGTCGAGAATTATCTTGAGGGGTATCACATCCCGCTGGTGCATCAGGGTTTGAGCGCGGAAGTGGATGCGTCGAGGTACGAGGTGCATGTCGAGGGCGATGTCTGCTTTCACTACGCACCGATGAAGGCGCCTGCCGACAGCGCGATCTATGATGGGTTGTGGGCGTTCGCGCAGCCGCATCTGGGGATCAACGTCTACGGCGACGGGTTGATGATGGAGCGCATGCTGCCGATCGAGCTCAATCTGACGCGGCTGGTGTACGACTATTATCTTGTGCCGGAGATCGCCGACGACGAGCGTGAGCGGCATCGCATCATGGCGATGTCGGGCACCGTGACCGCCGAGGACCGGTGGATCTGCGAGCGGGTGCAGGCGAACATCGACGCCGGCGTTTATGAGGCGGGCGTGCTCTCGCCGAAACACGAGCAAGGCGTGGCCTGGTTTCAGAATTACGTGGCCGGCGCACTGGAAGCGCCTGGATAGACTGGTCTCGCAAGGGCTTAGGGTCTGATGTGACTTCTGCCGCATCTGCGATGTCTGGCGATGGTCGGCGGAGGTCGTGCGCGGTAGACTGCCCTCGATCACGATGCTGGGGCTTCTCCATGTTCACTCGTCTTCCCGCTGCCTTCGCCGTTTTGTGCGCCACCACCGTCGCTGTCGCCTCAGACGCGCTGCCGGCCGTTGAGACGATGACGTGCGATCAGATGATCGCGGAGATGACCGTCGCGGGTCAGAAGATGAATTCGCAGATGGACCCCGAGTTCGCGCGGGAAGCGCAGGCCATGGCCGATCAAGCGGCGTCCGCCGGCAGCGCGGGTTCGATGATGGGCGGCATGGGTAGTGCGATCGCCTGTTCGCTGCCGGGCGTCGGATTGATCTGTGGCTTCGGCGCGATGATGTCGACGTCGGCGCCTTCCGGTGAGCACATGGAGCGGATGCAGGCGCAGATGGAGCGCCTGCAAAAGGCCATGGAAGGGCTCGACATGGCGCGGTTGGAAACGATGTCCACTCGCTTCGAAGCCCAGAAATGCCAAGTCCCGCAGGACGGCACGCCGACGCCTTAATCTCCCGTTCCGCAACGCTGGCTCAGGCCCTATGATCGGCGGATCGCCATTGCCATAGGGAACTGAGAGATGAGCGCGCGTCCTGAAACACTGGGCCTTTCGTCGTCGCGGTTGGAAGCGATCGACAAGTTCGTTCAGCGCAAATATGTCGAGCCGGGGCGGATGCCTTGCGGGCAGGTTCTCGTTTGGCGGCGCGGTGAGACGGCGCATTTTTCGTCCTTCGGTATGGCGGATGTCGAGCGGAAGAAGCCGCTGAAGGACGACACGATCTTCCGCATCTATTCGATGACCAAGCCCGTCACGTCGGTCGCGACGATGATGCTGTTCGAGCAAGGGCTGATCGGGCTCGATGATCCGGTCCACAAATATATTCCGGCGTGGAAGGATCTCGGCGTTTATCAGGGCGGGTTCATGGAGACGTTTCGCACGAAGCGTCCGGACCGGCCCATGCAGATCGTCGATTTGATGCGGCATACGTCGGGGCTGACTTACGGGTTTCAGCAATCGACGAACGTCGACGCTGCGTATCGCAAGCACAAGATCGGCGAGATCGAGAAGCACGGCACGCTGGAGGACATGGTTCAGACGCTCGCCAAGTTGCCGCTGGAGTTCTCGCCGGGGACGGCTTGGAACTACTCCGTCTCGACGGACATTCTGGGCTACATCGTCGGCAAGGTGTCGGGGATGAAGTTCGAGGATTACCTGCGCGCGAAGATTTTTAAGCCGCTGGGGATGGTCGACACCGACTTCCATGTGCGTGCGGGTCAGGAGTCGCGATTGGCGGCATGCTATGCGGCGACGCCCAAAGGTACCATGGATCTGCAGGATGATCCGACGAAGAGTCCCTATCTCGAAGCGCCGAGTTTGATTTCGGGCGGCGGCGGGTTGGTGTCGACGACGAGCGACTACCTTAAGTTCTGCCGGATGCTGATCGGCGGCGGGACGTCGGATGGCGTGCAGCTTTTGAGCCCGAAGACGATCGCCTTGATGACGTCGAACCATTTGCCGGACGGCAAGGATTTGCCGGCGCTGTCGCGGTCGCTGTTCAGCGAGGCGACGTATAACGGCATCGGTTTCGGGCTGGGCTTCTCGGTCACGATGGATCCGGCCAAGACGCTGATCCCGGGCTCGGTGGGCGAATACTCTTGGGGGGGCGCGGCGACCACGTCGTTCTGGATCGACCCGGAGGAAGAGCTGATCGCGATCTTCATGACCCAGCTTCTGCCCTCGTCCGCCTACCCCATCCGGCGCGAACTGCGGACGATGGTGTACTCGGCCTTCACCGACTGACGCTCGCGCCGGGCTTGAGGTGCTGGGGCAGACGCGGTAATCGACGGGTAACACAGAAAAACTCTAGCCTTCGAGGAACCGCCGATGTCGAGTAACGCCGCCGCCTTGCCTGCGGGCTTTCCCGCCATGTCGATTGCGCAGGCGCACCAGTTGTTGGTGTCCGCGCCTGCTTCGCCTTTCGAGGTCGAAGAGCGGGTGATCCGCGGGGTGAAGATCAAGACGTGGAAGAATGCGCCGCCGTCGCTCGCGGTCGTGTTCGAGGCGAGCGCTGCTTTCGCGGACCGCGTCTACATGGTCAACGAGAATGAGCGGGTGACGTTCGATGCGCATCGTCGCGCCGTCTCGCAGATGGCGAAGCGGTTGGTCGCGGACGGCGTGAAGAAGGGCGACCGGGTTGCGATCATCATGCGCAATCTGCCGGAGTGGTCGGTGGCGTTTTGGGCTGCGATTTTGGCCGGCGCGGTCGTGACGCCGTTGAACGCGTGGTGGACGGGGCCGGAGCTTGAATATGGGCTGGTCGATTCCGGGACGACGGTCGCTATCGCCGATGCGGAGCGTTGGGAGCGGTTGCGCGAGCATGTCGACAATTGCCCGGAGCTGAAGCGCATCTATGTCAGCCGGTCGAGCGACGAGATTGCCGATCCGCGGGTGCAGAAGCTTGAGGACGTGATCGGGGCGCCGAATTCTTGGGCCTCGCTTGCCGAAGTGCCGATGCCGAATGTGGCGTTCGATCCGGAAGACGACGCCACGATCTTCTATACGTCGGGCACGACGGGCAAGCCCAAGGGGGCGGTGATCACGCATCGGAACGTCATCTCCAATTTCTTCAACGCGATGTGTGCGCAGGCGCGTTCGTTCTTGCGGCGGGGCGAGGCTTTGCCGGTGCCGGACCCGAACGTGCAGAAGTCCAGTTTGATCTCGGTGCCGTTCTTTCATGCGACGGGTTGTTTTGCGGTGATGTGCCCGGCCGTGTTGGCGGGCAGCAAGCTTGTCATGCAGCGCCGGTGGAACGCGGATCAGGCGCTTGAGCTGATCGAGCGGGAGCGGATTACGTCGGCGGGCGGCGTACCGACGATCGCGTGGCAGATCATCGAGCATCCGCGGTTTCATGAGTTCGACCTGTCGTCGCTGGAGGTTATTTCGTATGGCGGCGCGCCGTCGGCGCCTGAGCTTGTACGGCGAATGAAGGAGCGGTTTCCGAACCTCAAGCCCGGCCAGGGTTGGGGGATGACGGAAACGTCGGCGACGGCGACCAGCAACTTCGGCGAAGACTATGAGCGCAAGCCTTCGAGCTGCGGCGTGCCCTCGCCCACCGGCGAAGTGCGTATCGTCGGCGGCGACGGGAAGGATATGCCGGTCGGTCAGGTCGGTGAGCTCTACTATCGCGGACCGATTGTCGTGCGCGGGTATTGGAATAAGCCGCAGGCGACGGCCGAGACGTTCATCGACGGGTGGGTGAAGACGGGCGATCTTGCGAAGGTCGACGAGGAAGGTTTCGTCTATATCGTCGACCGGGCGAAGGACATGCTGATCCGCGGCGGCGAGAACATCTACTGCGTCGAGGTCGAGAATGCGCTTTACGATCATCCGGCGGTGATGGATGCCGCCGTTATCGGCCTGCCGCATCGCACGTTGGGCGAGGAGCCTGCGGCGGCCGTGCATCTTAAGCCGGATACGAAGGCGACCGAGGAGGAGTTGCGGCATTTCGTGGCGCAGAAGATTGCGGCGTTCAAAGTGCCGGTGAAGATTTTGTTCTTGCCCGAAACGCTGCCGCGCAATGCGAACGGCAAGATCATGAAGAAGGATCTGAAGACTCTGTTTGGTGCGTGAGGCGCGTCTCTACTGATTGTGTGCCGGCGCTCGCGGGGGCATACGAAAAATGCAATCCGATCCGTCACGCCGTCACATCGGCTGAACTCCGCGGAAAATGGCGTCACGCTGCCATCACATTGCCATCACATGTGACGGCAACGTGGACGGAAGCGAGATTGCGGGCGCAGATCGGGGCACACATCGCGCTTTGGGCCGCGACGGCCACTGGGTCTCATCCACGATGTCAAAGAGCCGGCGCGGGCTGATCCGCGCGCGTGAGAACATATACAGAACTGTGCGCGATCTTGCAAGGCGGAGTTTGGTGAGATGCCGGTAGAGCGGGCGAGGACGCCCGCTCTTTCTTCACGCTGCTCATTTCGCGTTTGGCGACGAACTGGCTGTGGCGGCATCACAGGCGTGTGACGGGCTGCGCGCTGCGTGGCGGTGTTAGCTCGACCTCGGTCGATCTCGATCGTCGGCTGAGGGGGACACGATGCGTTTTGCTTTGACCATGTTATTTTTTGTTCTCGCGGCGCCGGCTTGGGCTGAGGCTGTCGCGGTGGACTCGCCGCGGTGGCAGTTCGAAGGGGCTCCGCCTCAGGTTGTGGAGTTTCAGGGGAAGCGGGCGCTTTCGCTTGTGGGGACCAATGCGAGGTTGGCGGATGCGGACTTCGATGCGGGGGTGATCGAATTCGATATGGCGCTGCCCAATACCAAGCAGAGTTTTCCGGGCGTTATCTTCCGCGGGCAGGATGACGGGAATTACGAGCACTTCTATTTGCGGCCGCATCAGAACGGCAATCCGGATTCGATGCAGTACACGCCGGTCATCAACGGCATGACGGCTTGGCAGATCTACAAGCAGTACAATGCGCAGACGATTTTTCCGGTGAACCAGTGGATGCGCGTGCGGCTTGAGATCGGCGAGGACTCAGCGCGCGTGTTCGTCAATTCCGACAAGCCGACCTTGGTCGTGCACGACTTGAAGCGCGAGCGGAAGGCCGGGTTCGTGATGATCAAAGGGAGTTTGGGCGGCGCTTATTTCGCCAACATCAACATCACACCCGGCGCGCAGGATGCTGCGCCGGCGGAGCCGGTGTCAGAGTTGATGCCGGGTCATGTGCGGGCGTGGTTCGTGAGTTCGCCGATGGCGGAAGCGGTTGCGCTGGCTGCGGCGGGTGCGAACACGTTGAAGGGTCTCGCCTGGACGCGGCTTCCGGTCGAGAGCAACGGCATTGCCAACCTGGCGCGCGCGGCGGCTTGGACGGAGAAAGCGCCGACGGTGCTTACGCGCGTCGTCGTGCGCGCGGATCGTGCGCGTTCGGTTGCGATGCGGTTCGGGTTCAGCGATCGGGTGCGCGTCTATGTGAATGGCGCGTTGCTGTTCACCGGCGACGACTCGCAGGCAAGCCGCGATTACCGGTTTCTGGGCACGGTCGGATTGTACGACGAATTGCAGCTTCAGCTTCGCCGCGGCGACAACGATGTCGTGTTCGCGGTGTCGGAAGGCGGCGGCGGCTGGGCTGCACAGGCGGCGTTTATCGAGATGGATGGGCTGACGTTGGTGGATGCTCAGTAAGAGCGGGCGGGACGCCCGCGCCCCCAGGGCTGGGGACTTTCCGAATATTTGTGCGCCCCTCGATCGAAGTGTTGAGCGTTTCCGGTCGGGCGCTGGTCCTGGGGGCGCGGGCGTCTCGCCCGCTCTTCGGGCATCTCCTCAAATCCAATGCGGCGAGAGCTACGATCCTTTTTCTTTCTTCTTCCTTTCGTAGTGCCGATGCGCCTTTGCGCGGTTGCCGCAGGCTTTCATATCGCACCAGCGGCGGGTGCCGCTTTTGCTGTCGTCTAGGAAGAGCCAGACGCATTTTTCGTTGGCGCAGAGGCGGATGCGGTCGCGGCGGGGTTCGGCCAGCATGTCGCCTGCGGTCCAAAGGATCGGCGCGAGTAGGTCGGGGAGTTGCGGTTTGAGATCGGCGCGCCAGAGGTAGGCGCCGTCGTGCTTCACCAACTGCGTGCGCGCGGGGGCTGCCGTGAGTTGGCGGTTGAAGATTTCGATGTCGGCCGGTGCCGGGTCGGCGTTCGCCGCGATGGCGGTGAAAATTCTGTAGAGCGCTTCACGCAACTGAATCGTCTCGGCGTGGTCCGAGTCTGACAGCCGCCAATTTTGTTTCAGCGCTTCGACGGTTTTTGCGTCGAGCGCATTCGCTGCGGCGAGCCAGGTGAAGACGTCGTTGAAGGTCGTGAGCGTTTCGGTGGGTTCGCCCGTGCCGCGCCAATAGCGGCTGTTGGCGAAGTCGAGGCACAGGTCCGCGCGCGCCGTCGAGATCAGCGCTTCCGTGGCTGTTTTCTGGGCTTCGATCATTGTCTTTCCTACTAACCACCTTGCCGGTTGACAAGTCGTTAAATGCACGTTACTCGTATAACCATCATGAAGGTTATATAGGCGCGGCGATGATCGCCGGCCAGACGACGAGGAGAGAAAGTCATGCTGGATCACGTTTCGATTGGGGTGCGCGACATCGCGGCGGCGCGCCGGTTCTATGACGCGGCGCTCAAGCCGCTTGGGTACGAGTGTCTGGCACCGGGCGACGAGTCCGCGGGGTATGGGCGGAAGGCGATCCAGCTGTGGCTGGGCAAGACCGAGCATCCGGTGAAGGCCGATGCGCGGTCCGGTTTGCACTTCTGCTTCGTCGCGGACTCGCGCAAAGCGGTCGATGCTTTCTATGCGGCGGCGCTCAAGAGCGGCGGCAAAGACAACGGCAAGCCTGGCGTGCGTGCGGACTACAGCGCGAATTACTACGCGGCGTTCGTGGTCGATCCGGACGGGTACCGGTTGGAAGCGCATTGCGAGAAGGCGGCGTAGACATGGACAGCAAGACATTTGAAGCGGCGAAGAAGTTCGTCGATACGCCGTCGGGCCGCATTGCTTATGCGGACGTCGGCAAGGGACCGGTGGCGCTGTTCGTTCACGGTGTGCTGGTCAACGGGTATATCTGGCGGCACCAGCTGGCGGGGCTTGCCGATGTGCGGCGGTGTATTGCGATCGACAGCTTGGCGCATGGCGCAACGGAGGTGTCGGACACGCAGGATGTCTCGAGCGTTGCGCAGGCGGTGATGCTGGCGCAGTTTTTGGACGCGCTCGGCATCGACAAGGTCGATCTCGTCGGCAATGACGGCGGCGGTGCGGTTTGTCAGATTTTCGCGGTGAACAATCCGCATCGGATCCGCAGCTTGACGCTGACCGATTGCGATACGCACGACAATTGGCCGCCCGAGGCGTTCCAAGGGTTTGTCGATATGTGTGCGGCGGGCGGATTGCGGGACACGTTGAACGCGATGCTCAGCGACAAAAACGTGTTCCGCACAGCACTGGGGCCTTGTTACGAAGATGCGGCTACAGTGTCAGACGATACGATCGATGCGTATCTGCGACCTTACTTCGCGAACGCCAATCGCGTGCGTGGGCTCGAGCGGTTTGTCGCCGCTTTCGATTGCGCGCAGACGGTTGCGATCGAACGGAAGCTGCGGCTCATCGAGGCGCCGACGTTGATCGTGTGGGCGACCGCCGACGTTTATTTCGACAAGAAGTGGGCGCATTGGCTGGCGGAGCGCATTCCGGGCACTACGCGCGTGATCGAGGTCGACGGCGGGCGGCTCTTCTTCTTCGAAGAGCGATCGCGCTGGTTCAATGATACGCTTCGGTCGCATTGGGCATGAATCGCACCGTCACCGTCTATGGCGCTTACGGGCACACCGGACGCTTCGTCGTTGCAGAGTTGCGCAAGCGCGGATGGATGCCGGTCCTCTCGGGCCGGGACGGCGACAGACTCAACGCCATGCGAGCGGGGCATGGCGTCGAGGTGCGACCGGCTTCGGCCGGCGATGCGGCGTCGCTCGATCGTGCGCTCGCCGGTGCAGTTGCCGTCATCAATTGTGCCGGACCGTTCGCCCATACCGCCGGTCCCGTGATCGAAGCGGCGCTGCGAGCACGAATTCCCTATTTGGATGTCGCGGCGGAACTTGAAGCCAATATCGATACGTTCGAGCGGTATACAGCGCCGGCGCGTGACAAGGGCGTTGTGGTCGTGCCGGCCATGGCCTTCTACGGCGGGCTCGGCGATCTGTTGGCGACTGCAGCGATGGGCGATTGGCGGGCGGCGGACGAGATCTCTATCGCCTATGGGCTCGACAGTTGGCAGCCGACGGAGGGCACGCGCGCGGCCGGCCGCGTCTCACGAGAGCGGCGCGGCGGGCGGCGCATCGTGTTTTCGAACTATCGCTTAGAACATCGCAGCGACGATGCGCCGGTCGGTGAGTGGATTTTCCCTGCGCCGCTTGGGAAGCAGGTGGTG
>JAWXBY010000002.1:0-2632 GCA_034440355.1 Alphaproteobacteria bacterium | reverse complement strand
GCCGAATGGCGCGGGGCATCCGCGACCTCCTGCCAGCGCAAGTGGAATTCGCGCAGCGCCTTCGCTGTGGCGGCCAGTTCTGACGTTTTGCCAGCCTCGTCGTCGGCCTTCAGGGAGGCAACGATCGCCTCGGCCATGGCGATGAGTTGTTCCTGTTGCTGGGCGTTGGCGAATCGACGCCATTCGTCCATGTCGCGGAGTTCCTTGACCTTGGGCGCGACGGCTTCCTGCTGCGCGCGCATGGCCGCGATGGCTTCGGTCAATTCTTTCGGTCCATCGCCGCCGCCCGCTTCGTCAAGCGCCGTCGTCAGGTCGCGCATCAGGCGTTCGCCTTCGCGCAGCGTGACCGCTTCGGCCTCGACCACCCGCTTGGCGCGTTCGGTCAACCGCTGCAGCTTGGTGACCAGGTCGAGCCGCGCTTTGGTGGCGGTTTCCAGAGCTGCCGTCTCACGCGCCTCAAAGGCACGTGAGACGACGCTCAGGCGATCCGCCAGGTCGGGAGCGGGGCGTGAGGCACCGGCGAGGGTTCCCCCCAAAGCGCTGGCTTCGCGCGCAAGGGACTTCCACCGGGCCTGGGCCGCCGCCGCATCCTCCCGGGCGGGCAGGGCTTCAGCTTCCTGGACAAGAGTGTCGAGCGTCGCGCGATGTTCCACCAGCATCGCGCCAAGAGCATGACGCTTCCGGCTGGAGGCGACCGCCGCGGCGAACCGTTCGTTGAGCCGCGCTGCTTCGGGGCCATTGCCCACCAGGGGGGACAAGGTCGCCCACTCCTCTTCAATAGGGGCCAACTGTTCGAGAATGTCGTCGCCTTCGATGGTCTCCACTCGCTGGCACAACGCTTCGCGCGAGGCGAGGGCTTCGCCGCGCTGGCGCGCCATTTCGGCTTCGGCCTCGGCTTCGCGACGTTTGTCGGCGATCCGCTGCCGAATGGCGGCGGCACCTGCAGCAAATCGCGCGCTCGCGGCCTGATCGGGGGATCCGATCGCTTGCCAAGCCGATTCCAACCGCGCCAAATCCGCATCCGAGCGATCCGGGTCCACGACCGTACTGGCCCCTTCGACGGCATCACACAGCAACGTCTCCTGCCGGCGACGTTCCTCTTCGGCGGCGCGCCGGGCGTTCTCGGCGTCTGCAATCGCCTGCAGCATCGTGCGGGCCCGCTTGGAGGCGGCCTTCTGCTGCGCACGCGCTTCAATCGTCTTGAGCTGCGCGACGTCCGGTGCGTTGGCGTCAATCACGCGGTCAAACGCGGCGAGCGCGACGTCCTTGTGGTCGCTGTTGAGGACGGTGTCCAGCAGTTCGTCGGCAGTCGTCACGCGCGCGACGGCGACCAGGGCCACGGCTTCCACCTTGGCGTGACGGGCGACGGCGCCCAGAGCGCGTTCGTCGGTCAGCGTCGCCAGTGCGGCCGACCGCACCGCGTCGGTGCCTTCCGTCTGCGCAGATTTTGCGATCTGGGCCAGACGACGGGCATCGGTCAGCCGACTGACGGCACTGGCGGCACGCGCGGCGTCGGAACCGTCCATCGCGAGGGCAAAGAGCTGATCGGCCGCTTCGTCCTTGACGGTCTGATCGCTGTCGGTCGCACACCGGCCGAGCACTGCAGGATCGGCGACCCGGGCGACGGCGGCGCGACGAACCTTCGCGTCGGGGTCGGACTCGGCGAGTCCGGCCAGTTCAATGTCATCGTCGAGTTCACGCACCGCCTCGAGGCGAACGGCGGGGTCAGCGTGTTTCCAACGGGGCTGCGGTTTGAGTTTGTCGAGAATTCCCATGTGTGTAAGCGTTCGCCTTTGTCTTCTTGTTAAGAAAACCCTGTGCCGTACTTCAAGGGTCGGAGTCGCCGGCGACATTTGCAGCGTTTGTCGTTTGGATGCAAGTAGTTACGGCGCGCGTCACCACCGTGTAACGTGGCGGCGGCGTCCCCCGAATCCGGGAGCCTGAATCAACAATCCAAGCGGGTGGAATATCCAGCGTATGCAGAATGTGGCGGTTACAAAGATTCGAGCCTTGTCACCAGGATATCGAGCTGGTTCACCACGGCCTGAACGGTGTCTGGTGTCGACAGGTCCACACCGGCTTTGGCCAGTTGTTTCATCGGGTGGTCGTTGCCACCTGACGCCAGCAGACTCAGATATCGCGTGCGTGCGGCTTCGCGGGTGTCGGCTGGTCCTTCCACGATCTCCGCCGCAATTTTTGCGGCCGACGCAAAACAGGTCGCGTACTGATACACGTAAAACGGCGAGTTGAAGAAGTGCGGGATGCGCGCCCAGGTCGCCGGCGTCAGCGGCTCCACATCCACGGAATCGCCGTAATACGCCACGAACAGTTCCGAGTAGATCCTATTGAGCACGTCGGCCGTGACGGGTTCGTCACGTTCCACGCGGCGATGCACCTGGAGTTCGAAGTCGGCAAACAGGACCTGGGTGTAGAACGTGCTGGTGATCGAGTCGATGGCATGTTGCAGGAGCACGATCTGTTCGTCGCGGTTCTTGGCGTTGGCGAGCATGTACTCAAGCAACAATGCTTCGTTGAGTGTGGACGCCACCTCGGCGACAAAAATCGTGTAGTCCGAGTACACGTACGGCTGCGTCTCGTGCGAGAGCATGGTGTGGATGGAGTGCCCCATCTC
>JAWXBY010000001.1:0-97451 GCA_034440355.1 Alphaproteobacteria bacterium | reverse complement strand
GATCCTACACGCGGGGATGCGTCGCTGGGGCTGAGCAACTGCCGCTCGATGCGCCGCGCTGGCAGGTGATGCGGCCGTCGCGCCACCGGGCGTGGGGGCATCCCGCGTTGGTTCGCTTCGTGCGTGGGCTTGCCGACGATGTTGCGAAGGATGGCGTGCGCGGGTTGTTGATCGGCGATCTGGGACAGCCGCGCGGCGGGCCTTCGCCGTCGGATCACAATTCGCATCAGGTGGGACTCGACGCGGACATCTGGTTGACGCCGATGCCGGCCTCGAAAGTGCCGTCGAGGGACCTGGAGACATTTGCTCCCGTGTCGATGGTCGACTTCAGCACGTTGCGCGTGACGTCCGCGTTTGGCGCTGCGCAGGTCGCCATGCTGTCGCGCGCGGCGCAGTCGGACGAGGTTGAGCGGATCTTCGTTTCGCCGCCGATCAAGCGCGCGCTCTGTCAGCGCGTGAAGGGTGAGCGTAGTTGGTTGCGCAAGGTGCGGCCTTGGCCCGGGCATTACTGGCACATGCATGTGCGGCTCGGGTGTCCCGCCGGCAGTCCCGACTGCAAACCGCAAGAAGCGCCGCCGCCGGGCGATGGTTGCGGCGGCGAGTTGCAATCTTGGTTCGACAAGCCGGATTGGGCCCATCCGTCCGAAGGGACGTATGAGCCGGACAAGGCGATACGTCTTGATGCGTTGCCGGATGCTTGCCGGCGTGTGCTCACCGAACGCGGCTAAGGCGTCAAGACGACTTTCAGCGTGCCGTCGATCTTGCCGTCGAACAGGCGGTAGGCCTCCGCGCCGTCTTTCAGCGCCATGCGATGGGTGATGAAGCGTTCCGGCCTTAGACGTTTGTTGCGTACGAGCGGGATGAGTTCGGGCCAGTGGCTTTGGACGAGGCAGCCGGCGACGCGGAACGTCAGCATTTTGTTGAACGCCGTCCACACGGGATATTTGAACGCTTGGTTCTGGTTGACGCCGAAGGAAGAGATCGTTGCGCCGCGTCCGGCAAGCGCGATGGCGAGTTCGAGCGTCTTGTCGCCGCCGACCGCCTCGACCACGCAGTCGACCATCGCGCCGCCGGTCAACGATTTGATCTCTTCGACGGCATTCGCCGGATCGATCGGTGTCGCGCCCAGCGACGCAGCGAGCACACGCCGCTCCGGCACGAGATCGAGCGCAAAGACGCGTGAGGCGCCGAGGACGAAGGCACATTCGACCGCCATCAACCCGATTGGCCCGAGACCGACGACCGCGACTGTCTTGCCGGGGCCAATGTCGGCGTTCTTGCAGCCCATGTAAGCGGTTGGCAAGTTGTCGGTGAGCAGCAACGCCTGATCCGCCGTGACGCCCTCAGGGATGTGACTCAAATTGTTGTCGGCCGCGGGCACTGCAATCGCCTCCGCCTGACATCCTTCGAGCGCGTGGCTGAGGCCGTAGCAGCCCCATTGCTGCTTCGCGCATTTGACAGGCGATCCGCCGACGCACGCGGGGCACACCCCACACCCGCCGTAGCGAACGGAGGCCGCGAGCATCACCTGGTCGCCCGCCTTGAACGATTTCACGCCGCTGCCGATCTCGACGATTTCGCCGACCGCTTCGTGGCCGACGCAGTAACCGTCGTCTTTGGAAAAGCCCTGGCCGTGATAGATGTGCAGATCGCTGCCGCAGATTCCGCACGCCTTCATCTTGACCACCGCGCCGGAAACATCGCGCGGCGTGGGGGCCGGTATCTCTTCGCAACGAATGTCGCGTTCGCCGCGGTAACAAAGCGCTTTCATCGATCGGTCCTTAAATGGCGTTGATGCGGGAGACTACCTGCAGCGGCCCGCGAAACGGGAGCGAAAAATGCGGGGCGGTCAATACCGCGGACGCTACGAAAATCCGTCGCGGACGATGCCCCTGCACCGCGTTTCGTGCCATGATGACGGCGCGTCGGAGGACGGTTGGGGCTAAGGAATGGACGGACAGGCGGCGAGTTGGAATGAGCGTGGGGTTGGCGATGCCGTCTTGGTGTCTGCGTCCGGGCGTATCGATTTATCCAATGCCGAGGCCTTCAAGGACGCGCTCTCTGCGTCGATGGCGAAGGCGAAGGCCGCGCTCATTCTCGATCTGTCCGGCGTGGATTACATCAGCAGCGCCGGTCTTCGCGCGTTGATGATTGCGTTCAAGGCCGGCAAGGCGGACGGCAAAGGGTTCGGGATCGCGGCGCTTCAGCCGCTGCTTCTTGAGATCTTCACCATCAGCCGGTTCAATCTCGTGTTTCCTCTGTTCGATACGGTTCGTCAGGCGGTCGACAAGCTTGCGCCCGGTTCTCAGGCATCCTGAAGGAGGTCGCGCCATGAGAGTGGTCTTTTGGGGAACACGCGGGTCGCTGCCGGCGCCGATCAATGGGCGCGCCGTGCGCCGCAAAATCGTGAACGCGCTGGTGAAGGGTGCGGACGCCGGGCTCGACACGGTTGCGAAGGCGCAGGCGTTTTGCGAGCGGGAATTGAGTTTCGCCGAAGCCAGCACCTATGGCGGCAATTCGGCGTGCGTGCAGATCGATACCGGCGGGCCGGAATATCTGATCTGCGATTTGGGGTCGGGCGTGCGGGAGTTGTCGATCGCGGCGCTCGCCAAGCATGGACCGGGCAAGCCGCAGACGTATCATGTGCTCGTGTCCCATGTGCATTGGGACCACATCATGGGCTTTCCGTTTTTTGTGCCGGCGTTCATTCCGGGCAATCGCATTCGTCTCTATAGCTGTCATCCGAAGCTCGAGCAGGCCATTCGCGCGCAAAATAAAGAGCCGTCTTTTCCGGTCGAGTTCGAAGCGCTTGCGGCGAGCATCGAGTTCGTCCCGCTTGAGCCGGGCAAACAGCATGAGATCGCTGGTGCGACGGTCACCGGCATGCTGCAGTTGCACGGCAACGATTCCTACGGGTATCGCATCGAGAAAGGCGGCAAGACCGTCGTCTACACAACCGACTCCGAGCACAAGCCGGAAGACACCGCGGAGATGGAGCGCGCCGCCGCGTTCTTCCGCAACGCCGACCTGGTCATTTTCGATGCGATGTATTCGCTGGCCGAGTCCATTTCCGTGAAGGAGGACTGGGGCCATTCGAGCAACGTTTTGGGCGTCGAGTTGTGTCAGATGGCCGGCGCCAAGCAGCTGTGCCTGTTTCATCACGAACCGGTCAACGATGACGCGCGGATCGACGACGTCTTGGCGGAGACTATTCGCTTCGAGGAGATCACGCGATCCGGCGCGCCGCTGAAAGTGTGCGCGGCGTATGACGGCCTTGTGATCGACGTTTGAGAATGACGCGTCTCACTCGATATCTGTTCGACGGTTGGGGACGGCGCGCGGCGTGGGCGATGCTTGGCGTTTTCTTGTTGCTGCAGGCCGCCGTCCCTTCCCTCTTCTATTCGCCGCAGCTTTCGCTCTTCGATCTTTATCAGTACACGGCGCCGCGGCTTGAGCATGCCAATCCGGTTGTGATTGTCGCGATCGACGAAGCCAGTCTCGACGCGTTCGGTCAGTGGCCGTGGCCGCGTCAGATCAATGCCCAGTTGATTTCGAAAATTCTCAGCGGCCGGCCGGCGTCGGTGGGCATCGACATGATCTTGCCTGAGGCGGATCGGCAATCGCCGGAGGAATGGCTGCGCTATGCCGGCGACATGCCGCCGACGCTGCGGGACGGAATACGAGTGTTGCCCAGTCACGATGCGATGTTCGGTCAGGCGATCGCTGCAGGGCCGGTGATGTTGGGCATCGGCGGCTTGCGGGTTGTCGAGGGCCAGAAGGACGACGGACCGCTGGCGCCGTTTCGCTTGATCGAGCCGGGCGGTGCGTCCACGCCGCCTTCGGGCTTGCCGCGCTTCAATGCGACGGTGCGGAGTATTGCGGTACTCGACAATGCCGCGACCGGGCACGGCGTGTTGTCGGTAGACCCAGATCTTGATGGCGTCTTTCGCCGGCTGCCGCTCGTGTCGGTGGTGTCGGATCGTCTCGCGCCGTCTATGGCGCTTGAGGTGCTGCGGTTGACGGCACAAGCCTCGTGGTTCGACTTGTACGTGGACGACGGCGCGGTGCAGGGCGTGGGCGTCGGGCCGATTAGGATTCCGACGCAGAGCGACGGGACTGTGTGGATCCATTATTCCCCGCATGACGGGCGCCGGTTTGTGTCGGCTGCGGATGTTCTTTCCGGACGGGTCGACCCGAACACCTTCGAACAGAAGATTGTGCTCGTCGGCGTGACCGGCCTCGGGACGCAGGACATGCGCATGACGCCCGTGGGCTACATGCAGGGTACGGAGATCAGCGCGCAATTGCTTGAGAACGTGCTCGACGGGCGCATGGTTCAGCGGCCGGGGTGGACGCGGTTTGCCGAACTTGCGCTGACGCTCTTGTTCGGCCTGTTCCTGATCGTGTCGCTGCCGTTCGTGCGGGCGCGCTGGCAGGGGTTGCTTGGCCTGCTACCGCTGCTCGTACTGGGGATCGTCGGGCTCGAGTTCTGGAAGCAATCGCTGCTGCTTATCGACGTCGCGACGCCGGCGATCGGTACGGCGCTGGTGTTCGTTTCTCTCTTGGCCGCGAGCTTTGCCGAAGCCGACATGCACCGGCGGCATCTGCGGCGTGAGGTCGAAGCGCGCAGGATCGCCGCGGCGAAGACCGAAGGTGAGATGGAAGCGGGGCGGCGCATACAGACGGGCATGCTGCCGAGCGCCGAGAGCATCGCAGGCGACGGCCGGTTCGATCTCGGTGCGCTGATGGTCCCTGCCCGGCAGATCGGCGGCGATCTCTATGACTTCTTCAAGATCGATTCCGACCGGTTGTTCTTCACCGTCGGCGACGTCAGCGGCAAGGGCGTGCCGGCGGCGCTGTTCATGGCGCTCGGCAAGTCGCTCTGCAAGAGCTATGCGCTGCGCGGCGAGATGGATGTGGGTGCGATCGTCAATCGCGCGAATGCCGAGATCTCGCGCGATAATCCTGAGATGCTCTTCATCACGATGTTCGCCGGCATTTTGAATCTCAACACCGGTGAGCTTCACTTCTGCAATGCAGGGCACGACGCGCCGTTTGTGCTGCGCAAAGGCGCTGCACCTGAGAGCGTGGTCTCTGTCGGCGGGCCGCCGCTTTGCGTGGTCGAGGACTTCACGTATCCGACAGAGACGTTGCAGCTGCATCCCGGCGATCTGCTCTGCGTGACGACGGACGGGGTCGCCGAGGCGATGGACGGATCGGGTGCGCTCTTGGGCATCGAGAGGACGAAGCGGATTCTCGCTGAGATACCGCCGGAGGCCGACGCCAAGACCGTCGTCAGCGAACTTTATGCGGCGGTCGGACGGTTCGTTGGCGGGGCCGAAGCGTCCGACGATTTGACCGTGCTCGCCATACGCTGGAACGGGCCTTAGCGGACCGTGATTTCGACGCGGCGGTTGCGTGGTTCGGCGGTTTGATCCGGCGTCCTCACCAGCAATTCGCGCTCGCCGCGGCCGACCGCCGTCACGGAGTCCGACTGCACGCCCTTGGCCGCCAAGGTGTCCCTCAGCTGTCTTTCCACGACCCGTGCGCGATCGAGCGAGAGGCGGTCGTTGTCGCCCGACGGACCGATCGTGTCGGTGTGGCCTGTGATGACGACTTCCACGGCCTTACGTTCGGACATCTCGGCGAGCATCATATCGAGCGCCGCGCGCGACTCCGGCACGATCTCGTCGCCGCCGCTCTCGAAATAGAGCGTGTAGCTCTTGGGCGGGATCGGACGCGCCGCCAACGCTTTGGCAAACACGCGTTCGACTTCATAGGCGCCGACTTCGACGGGCTCTGACGCGCCCGAGCCGGGCCTTGCGCCGGCGTAGGCTTTGTCGAGGACGACTTTGCTGCCGCTGGCTTCAACCACCACGCCGCCGATGCGGCCGTCGCTGGCCGGCAGGATGACGATCAGATCCTTCGGGCCGCAGCACGCTGTGAGCAGCGTCGCGAAGGCGAACGGCGCGATGAAATGTAGCTGGCGGCTCATCCGGCTGTGCCGTCAGCGCGGACGACGAATTCTGTGCCGCGCACGCCGAGCAGTGCGGCGGGTGTTCGGATGCGCATTGCCTCAGGTGTTTGGCGGACGATTTGGCCGGACTTCACCGACAGCGTGCCGGTCTGCAGCGAGCTGTTGAAGACGCCGTTGTGTGTCGTTGGGTCGAATTTGAACTGGTCGAGTGAGAGCCGGCTGTTGGGGCCGAGCGACATCATGCTGTTGTCGATGAAGGTGATGCCGACGGCGCCGCTTGTCGTGATGATTGTGTCGGACTCGAAGACGCGGTCGCCGATGGCCAGCGGCTTCGACACGCCGGCACGCTGGACGGTGACGTTGCCCGAGTGCGTTTTGATTTGGCCGATCGGCTCGCCGGCGAGGGCCGTGTGAGGTATGAAGAGCGCGACGGCGGTGGCGATGACGCGGAAGGCTGTCATTTGGCGGATCCCCGTGACAGGACTGACGGATGCCGGGCAATCTTGACTTGAGTGTGCCTGCGACGACAAGGGGGCTCAGCCAAGCGCTCAACGCGTTGGAGGCGATTTGCCGCGAGGTGAGCGTGCTTTCGCGTGGTCGGATCGTGCTCGAGGAGCTGTTTACCAACACGATCAAGTACGGCTATGGCGGCGAGAGCGAGCGGCCGATACGGCTGTCTTTTCGCCTTGCGGGCGCCCTGACCTTGGTCATCGAGGATGACGCGCCCCTGTTCGACCCGACGGATTGGACCCCTCCCCCGGGGTCGCCAGAGCGCGTCGGTCAGGCAGGCATTGCGATGGTGATGGGATTGAGTTCGCAGGTCTCGTATCAGGCCTTGGCGAATGGGAATCGCATCACTGTGGTGATTCGTTAGAGCCGCAAGTGGAGGCCGGTTGCGGGCCGACCTACAAGCTTACTTAGCGGTCCTTCACGTTGCAGCTGCTCGGCAGCGGCGCGTTTGTCGGGCCGGCGATGCACGCCTTGATGCCTGGATCTCTGAGGTCCCCTTGGTCTTCATCGACACCGACTTCGCCGGGCCCCACGATACTGATTACGCTGGGTTTCGCCGCCGGGATTCCCTCGACGTGGTCGAAGAGGCTGTCGCCCGCCAGGTCGCCTTCGCGCAGCATGCGTATGATGTCGACGGTGCCGCCAATCGTTAGTGCCGTGGCGTTCGACGGGTCCTGCACGAAGATGTAGTTGCCGTTGAGCGCAGTCAGGCCGGAGCCGTTGATCGCATAGGTCCCCGGCGGCGAGAATTCGTTCGCGGGCGTCGTGAACACCATCGCGCCACTGGTCGCCGTTGCCTCCGTCTCGCCGTTCTTGAAGCCCGTCACCGTGCCTGTGAGCGCCGGGTTCGGATCGCGGTAGAGGCGCGACTGTGGGTCAGCGATGTAGGTCAGCGTTGCCGGATTGATGCTCAGCGCTGTCGCGTTCGACGCCGCCTGGACCAAGACGTAGTTCCCGCTGACCAAAGTGAGGCCCGACCCGGTGATTGCATAGGTTCCGACGTTCGATACCGTTGTCGCGGTCGTCGTGAACACGGCCGCACCAGTCGTGGTGGTCGCCAGCGTCTCGCCGTTCTTGAAACCCGTCACAGTACCGGTGAGCGCGGGATTGGCGTCGCCATAGAGGCGCGACTTCGGATCGGCGACATAGGATAGGGTCGCTTGATTGATCGTCAGCGCCCCGGCGTTGCTCAAGCCCTGGACGAAGACGTAGTTGCCGTTGTTCGCGCTGAGGCCTGAACCGTCGATCGCATATGTTCCAACGTTCGACGCCTGCGTCGCACTTGTCGTGAAGGCCAAAGTGCCGGTCGTCGCCGTCGCGACGGTTTCGCCGTTCTTGAAGCCTGTCACCGTTCCCGTCAGCGCCGGATTGGCATCGCCGTAGAGGCGCGTCTTGGGATCGGCGAGGTAGATCAGCGTCGCCGGATTGATCGTGAGGGCCGCCGCATTCGACGCGTCCTGCACGAAGACGTAGTTGCCGTTGTTGGCTGTGAGGCCAGAGCCGTTGATGGCGTAAGTCCCGACGTTCGACGTGCCCACGGCCGGCGAAGTGAAGGTCAGTGTGCCGGTCGTGGCTGTCGCGATCGTCTCACTGTTCTTGAAGCCGGTCACGTTGCCAGTGAACAGCGGGTTCGGATCGCCGTATAGACGCGATGCCGGGTCGGCAACGTAGGTTAGGGTAGCCGGATTGATCGTGAGCGCTGTCGCGTTCGTGGCATCCTGCACGAACACGTAGTTCCCGTTGTTCGCGATAAGACCTGAACCGTCGATCGCGTAGCTCCCGACGTTCGACGTTGCGGTGGCACCAGTCGTGAAGACCATAGAGCCCGTCGTTGCGGTCGCTACCGTCTCGCTGTTCTTGAAGCCAGTCACCGTGCCGGTCAGCGCGGGATTGGCGTCGCCGTAGAGGCGCGTCTTCGGATCGGCGATGTAGGTCAAGGTTGCAGGATTGATCGTCAGCGCTGTCGCGTTGCCCGGATCCTGCGCCAACACGTAGTTCGCCGTCGTCGTGGTAAGGCCCGAGCCGTTAATGGCGTGGCTGCCAACGTTCGATGTCGGCGCCGCGGCGGTCGTGAAGGCGAGCGTGCCGGTTGTGGCCGTCGCGAGCGTCTCGCCGTTCTTGAAGCCGGTCACCGTTCCCGTGAGCGCCGGGTTGGCGTCGCCGTAGAGGCGCGTCTTGGGATCGGCAACGTACAGCAACGTCGCTGGATTGATCGTGAGCGCGGTCGCGTTCGACGCGGCCTGCACGAACAGGTAATTGCCGTTGTTGGCGGTAAGGCCGGAGCCGTCGATGGCATAGCTGCCGACGTTCGACGTCACTGTCGCGGGCGAGGTGAAGGTCAGCGAACCGGTTGTGGCGGTGGCGATCGTCTCGCTGTTCTTGAAACCGGTGACGTTGCCGGTGAAGACCGGGTTTGGATCACCATAGAGACGCGATGCCGGATCGGCGACATAGGTCAATGTCGCCGGATTGATCGTAAGCGCCGTCGCGTTCGCGGCATCCTGCACGAACACGTAGTTGCCGTTGTTCGCGATAAGACCCGAACCGTCGATCGCGTAGCTGCCGACGTTTGACGTCCCGATGGCCGGCGACGCGAACGTCATCGTGCCTGTGGTTGCGGTTCCGACCGTCTCGCCGTTCTTGAAGCCGGTGACTGTTCCGGTGAATGCCGGGTTCGGATCGCCGTAGAGGCGCGAAGCCGAGTTGGCGATGTAGGTCAAGGTCGCCGGATTGATCGTCAGCGCGGTGGCGTTGCTCGGATCCTGCGCCAGGACATAGTTCGCCGAGGTCGTCGTGAGGCCCGAGCCGTTGATGGCGTAACTGCCAACGTTCGAGGTTGGCGTCGCGGCCGTCGTGAAGGCGAGCGTACCGGTCGTGGCTGTCGCCACTGTGTCGCCGTTCTTGAAGCCGGTCACCGTTCCGGTGAGCGCCGGGTTGGCATCGCCGTAAAGGCGCGCCTTCGGATCGGCGAGATATAGCAACGTGGCCGGGTTGATCGTGAGAGCCGTCGCGTTCGAGGCGGCCTGCACGAACAGGTAGTTGCCGTTGTTGGCGGTAAGGCCGGAGCCGTCGATGGCGTAGCTGCCGACGTTCGACGTCACCGTGGCCGGCGAGGTGAACGTCAGCGTGCCCGTCGTAGCGGTCGCAATCGTCTCACCGTTCTTGAAGCCGGTGACGTTGCCGGTGAACAGCGGGTTCGGGTCTCCATAGGCGCGGACTGCCGCATCGGCAACATAGGTCAACGTTGCCGGCGTGATTGTGAGCGTGCCCGCACCAAAGTTGAAGCTGTAATTGTAATCAGAGACGAGCGTGCCGAGGGAGGCCGTGATCGTGTACCCGCTGCCAACATTGCTCGTCGGGGTCGCCGTCGAGCTCAACGTCGGCGCACCAGCCACTGCTGCCGCCAACGTGTCGCCGTTGATGAGCCCGGTAATGGCGTACGTAAAGCCGCTGTTCGGCTCGCCATACTCGCGCGATTGATTGTTCGGTGTGACCGTCAGGTTCGGAGCGAGCGTGTACGCGAACCTGTTGCCCGCGGCGCTCAAGGCTGTCGGGGCGGCGGGATTGTACGGCGTGTTGTAGTACGGGCTGCCCGTCAGACCGCCGAGTACGTTTGACGTTGGATTCTGCGAGTAGACGATCCAGCGGCCGCTTGGTGCAGAGAGAGCGCCGGCGCCTGCGTTGTTGATGAAGTCACCGCCTTGCGACGCGACAACCAACGGCGTGCCCGAGCCGGACGCCGTGAGCGCGCCAGAGGCCAGGATCACGTCGCCATTGGACGGCCCTAGGTTCTCGGCGATGACGGTGCCGGCCGTGACGTTGCGCAACGTCATGTCGCCCGACGCGGTGTTGGTCTTGCCTGCGCCTGACGCGATGGTCAGCCGCACGTTGCCGGTGCCGGCGTTGATGTCGGCGCCCACGCCCATCGTGAGGAGGGCTGAGCCAGGGTCGCGCTGCGCGTCGACTGCGCCCGCTGCAAGAACTTCGTTCGCGACAATCGTCAGGTTGCCGCTGTCGGTCGTGATGTCGGCGTTGATTAGGACGCTGCGGCCGGCCTGCAGAGTCAGCGCGCCGCCATTGCCGCTCGGGTTGTTGACGATGATGTCCGAAAGAACGGTGAGATCGTTCGATGCCTGCAGCGTGACGGCCGTGCCAGTGTTCAGCGTTCGCGTCAAGAACAGCGGATTGACGGTCAGCGTCTGCGCCAGGGCGCGGTTGAACGTAAGCTGGTTCGGATTGGTCAGACCGACGAAGACGGTGCCCGAGGCCGAGCTACGCGCGAAGATTTCGCCGGTGGTTGCCGACCCGCCTGTCGTCAGCTGAGCGTTCGCCGAACCACCAATGATGGAGTTGGTCGTTGTGATTGCCGCAACCGTCGTGCCACCACCGAATCCGAACGTCACCGCGCCGGTATCGGCCGTGGCGCCATTGTTCCAAAGCGGACTGCCGATGACATAGTTGCCGCTGGCGAGCGCAATACCCCCGCCGCTGCCGACCTGATCGTTGTCCGTGCTGCCGAAAATTGAGTTGGCTGTGGAGATTGTGCCGGAGGTCGCGGCTGTGCCGCTGGCCCATGTCGCCGCGCCGCGGTTCGTGCCGGCGCCGTCCCAGCTTGGGCTGAGGATCAAATAGTTGCCGTCGGTCAGCGCAATAATGCCGCCGCTTCCGACGAGGTCGTCGTTGCCGCCGCCGATCAGTGAGTTGGCGGCCGAAAGTGTTCCGATCGGACCACCGGTCGCACCGTTGCCCCACGTTACGGCGCCGCGATTGGTCGTGCCGCCGTCGAAGTTCGGGCTCGCAACGACATAGTTGCCGTTGTTGAGTGCAAACACGCCGCCGGAGCCCACGTTGTCGCCGCTGCTCCCGATCAGCGAGTTGGCAGCGCCCAAAGTGCCCGTGGTCGCGGCCGAGCCGTTGCGCCAGGTCACCGCACCGTGGTTGCTGCCAGCGCCGGCGTCAAAGTTCGGCGTGAGGATGACGTAATTTCCGTTGGTGAGCACGGTGATGCCACCGGCACCGAGATTGACGTTCGCAGCTCCGCCGATGAACGAGTTTGCGGCCGTCACCTGTGCGCCGGTCGCGCCGGTGCCGCTACCCCATGTCACCGCACCGTGGAATGTGCCCGCTCCCTGATCGGAGAACGGGCTCGCGACGACATAGTGACCATTGGTGAGCGCGTAGACGCCGCCACTGCCGATCCGCTCTTCGTCGGTACCGCCGAAGAGCGAGTTGGCCGTTGTGACGTTGCCTGCTGTGCCGGTGGCGCCATTGCCCCACGTGACCGCGCCGCGGTCATCGCCCGCGCCGTCCCAGCCCGGACTGACGACAACGTAGTTGCCGTTCGAGAGCGCGACGATGCCGTCGATGGCGACATCGTTGTTCGCGCCGGTACCGACAAGCGAGTTGGCGTTCGAAATCGTGTTGAGGCCGTTCATCGTCACGCCGGTGATGCCGTTGACCCAGGTCGCGGCGCCCGCATCCGATATCGCACCGTTATCCCAGAACGAGGACCCGACGACGTAGTTGCCGTTTGTCAACGCGGTCACGCCGCTTGACCCGACCTCGTCGCCTGTCGTCGACCCGACGAGCGAGTTCGCGGCCGACACGGTCGTGCCCGTGAAGTTCGTGCCGCTGCGCCATGTAACGGCGCCCGCGTTGTCAGCGGCACCGTTCTGCCAGCCGCTGCTGACGACGACGTAGTTGCCGTTGTTCAGCGCAACGACGCCGTCCAAACCAACGTTGTCGAACGACGTAGAGCCGGTGAGTGAATTGGCCAACGTCACAATGCCGACCGTTCCGGTGGCGCCGTTTCCTAGGGTGACCGCACCGACACTGAAGCTTCCGTTATCCCATTCGGGCGAAGCGACCACATAATTGCCGTTGGTCAGCGCGACGACGCCCGCCGAACCAATCTGGTCGTTGCTGGAATCGCCGACGAGCGAGTTTGCTGACGAGACCGCGCCGCTAACGCCTGTCATGCCACTGCCCCAGGTGACCGCGCCTGAATTGAAGATAAGATTGCTGAAATCCCAATTCAGGCTCCTGACAACGAAGTTACCGTTGGTCAGAACCGTGATCCCGCCCGAGCCCACGTTGTCGTCCGCGGTGGAGCCGGTGAGCGTGCTGACAAGCGCGCCCGTTGTGGTGTTGTACAAGTAGACAGCGCCGGCGTTTGCAGCCCCGAAGTCGTCCATCGTTGCCGTGACGACGGTAGTGCCGGTGGACAAAGCTGTGACCGAACCGCCGAACAGATTCCCGGCGCTCGCGTTCGGATCGAGGAGGTTGTAGGCCGGAAGTGTGCTGCCCGTCGACGAAACGATTATGTTCTTTGGGTCAAGCAGCAGTTGCCCCGCCTGCCCGTTCGCGGCGGACGCGTCGCCGAGACCCCAGAAGCCGACCTCGCCCTTTGACGAAATCTCCAGGAAGCCACCGTTGCCTGAGACAGCCCCACCCTTCGCTGTGGCCGTACCCATGAAATCGGTCGCAAGGTTCGACCAGAAGATAACGCCGCCGCCGTTACCGCTCTCAGTGGCGTCGGCTTCGAACGTTGATGTCGGCGATACCAGGATGTTGTCCGCATCAATCGAACGCGAGGCGCCCTCACCCGAGTAACCGACGGCGATCGCGCCGCCTCCCGTCGCGCCGGATGCGTCGACTTTGGAGTCGATCATCTTGATGTCACGCCCGTGGAACGCGACGCCGCCGCCGACGCCGTTTGAGGACGTTGCGGTGTAGGTGCCGGAGGTGAACAAGCCACTGCCGTCGCCGGTGCCGCCGGACACCGAGATCGAGCCGCCGAGTGCCGTGCCGTTCGCCGACACCTGTGTTGAGGACGTGGCGATTTGCCGTGAAGTGGCGTTGAGCGACACAGAGCCTCCGGCGCCTTGTGAGCCGTCTGCCGAGATTGCACCTGCCGTCAGGAGGTTGTTCGCCTTGACGTCGACCGACCCGCCTGTGCTGCCCTTGGCCGATATCGAGCCCGTGAGTGTCGCGACGCCGGTCGCGCTGATCGAAACATCACCGCCGCGCGCGCCCGCATTGTCGGCACGGATTGCGCCCGTCGCGTCAACGCGCGTGCCGGAAAGAGCTACCGATCCGCCGGCCACGTCGATCGTTCCGCCGGCGAGCACCGTCCCGCCGCCGCTGGCCGACAGCCAATTCTGAGCCGAGGGCGCGGTGAAGCTGATCTTGCCGTCCACCGCAGTGACTGCGGTTGCGATCGTGTCGGTCGAGAGTTTCAGCGAATCTTCGATGATGCTGCGCGCCGCGTCGGACGACAGGACGACGAGCTTGCCTTCGGCGCGGCTAAAGTCGCCGCCGGTCAGCTGTTGCGCGAGTTCGTTGCTGATGGGAAAGCTGACGAGGTTCTCGCCCTGCAGGTCGAGTGTGAAGGTGCTTCCGGCGCCGAGGCCCACCCGCCCGAACTTAGCCGTGATGATGCCGCGGTTTTCAACCGTCGGGGCGACGATGGCGACAAGCCCGCCGGGTTGCGCGGTGATTGATCCATCGTTGGTGATCGATGCGCCAACGGTGCCTGCTATGTCGAAATGAAACCTATTCGAAAGGAAGTTCTCGTTGCTAATGTCGGCGGTCGAGGCGATGAGGCCGGCGGTGTCGATGCGCGAGCCGGACTGGAACATCATACCGTTGCGGTTGATGAGAATGATCTGGCCATTCGCGCTGACCAAGCCTGCAATCACCGACGGATTGGAATCGAAGATGCGGTTCAGTGTTATGGAGTTGGCGTTCGGCTGGACGAAGACCGTCGACTCCCCAGCGTCGACGTTGAAGCTCTTCCAGTTGATGATTGCCTTGTCGGACTGCTGATTGATCTGGGTCGTCGTCGATGTGGGCGTGGTTATGGTGGCCGAACCGGCCACGACCTCGCCGCCCTGCGGGTTCGCGAATGCAGCCGATGTCAGCGCCACCGAACTCACGCCGGCGAACAGCACTGCCCTCAGCGATTGACGTCTTCCCCGCCGCGCCAACGCCGAGCGTTGGCTTTCTACTGCGCCTGTCATCTTCATCCCCCAACCGCGCGCCCCCCGACGCGCGGAATTCTTCGGCCTAGTAGTCGGCCGACAATCCGAAGAAAATCCGTGGGTCACGCGACCCGTTCTCAAGGGCGACACCGCGGTCCAGCGGCTGCACCGCCTCCACAAAACCCGAGAGGAACCTACGTGCCTTGAACCTGATGCCGATGCCGATCGATTCCGCCGTTTCGACCCGCTCTTCGAGCGGCAGCAGATCGCCTGCTTTGATCATCACGCCGAAATCGCCCAGCGCGTAGAGCTGCACGTTGTCCAGCACAGAGGAAAGCCCCTGGTATTCCAGCGGCACATCGAAGCGAAGTTCCGCGCGTCCTTTCACGCAGTGATCGCCTGTCACCTCAAACGGATCGAATGCACGGCCTATGTAGCCGCCGCCGTAGCCGCATTGCTCCGAGACCAGCAGCGGCCCGCTCGCCACTTGGCCCGCAATCTCAGTGAAGAGTGAAAACCGATCCGACAGCGACATCAGATGCGAGGCGCTGACTTCGAGGCGCGTGAACTCGCCCGATGCGCCGGCACGGCTGCTCAGCGGATCGCCCTCTTGGGTCGCATCGAGCATGTCGAGGCCGACGAACAGCGACGCCACGACCCGTGTCGTTCCGCCCCAACGCGCTCGCGCGTCGTAGTCGGCCGTGAGCGCGAGAGCCGTCAACCTGTCGTGGGAATTGTCCAACGCAAGTATGTCGCTCTTGAGGTTCTTGTGAAGCAAGCCCACGGAACCATAGAGGTTCTGGCGCAGCGAGCGGATGACGGCGAGCGAGATGGCCGCCGATCCGGTCCAGCCGACCGCTTCGTACGCGAGCGCCGAAAGGGCGGCGGTCCCGGGCTGCGTTTGCGATCGCGCCGCCTCAAAGGACATGACCGTGCCTTCACTGCCGAGCGGGACGTCCAGCCGCCCGCCGTAATAGGCGAGTTCGTTGTCTTCGATCGCGGTCACGCCGAAAATGCTTAGCCGTTCTTCGATCCCCAACACGCCGTTGAAATCAACGTTCGCGGACTCGCGCAGCGGGCCGATCGCCTTCGAGCCGCGGTTGTTGAGTCCGAGTTGGGCGCCGATGTACTTGCGTTCGATCGTCATGACGAGGCGCATGGCGCCCGGTTCGCCATCGGTCATACGCTCAAAGGTGTTTGTGGCCTTCACCCCTGCAAGGTCGCTGATGAGCAACAGATAGCGCTCGAGATCCGCCGATTTGAGCGGCCGCGAGGCCTTCAGTTTCGCGGCGTATTCGTCCCAGCGTGCGCTGCGTGTCGACCGGGTGTCGTTGATCCGAACGTCGCCGATGAAGCCCTCGATGACACGAATGAGCAGCGCGCCGTTTTCCACGTCCTGCACCGGCACATAGGCGAGCGAGAGCGCGTAGCCGGCGGCGTCGTAGATCCGCGTGATGGCCTCCGTTGCGGCGAAGACCTGGCCGATCGTGACTTCCTTGCCCACGAGGTCGTTGAACGGTCCCATGAGTACATCGTCGGCGATTGCGTTGTTGCCTTCGATCGTGACGCGCTTCAGCACGAACTTGGTCGATTGCGCGTCCTGAAAGGCGCTGGGCGATTCCATCGAGGGGATGGAGACCTCTGACGGCGATCGCGGCTTGGGCGCGTCCGTGCGTTCGCGTTCGACGACGCCGGGCTGAACGGTGGACGGCTGGGCGTGCACGGGCACCTGCGCGAGCAGGGCGATCGCGATCAATAGACCGGCGAACGGCGAACCGCGGACCGGTTTATTCGAAGAGTTCGCACGCGGCTCCCCACAGCCGCACGTTGCGCACGCGCCCATTCAGTTCCCCCCCGTTTGTCGCGCGGCCCGCCTGAGCCACTCCCCAGCGGCCGCAAGCGGCGCGCGACAAACGTCTTCCCCGGGGTAGATCAAACGCGTGCTTAGGTGCGCACTTCAATCTATCTCTAGTTGAATGGTGAAATTCGGTTTGGCTGAGACCCGCTTGCACTTTTGAGTTAACTTTGCGCAAGACCTTGTAGTGCGATCGGTTGTCGTTACTTCCGGCAGTGACCGTGTCCCCGCTACTTCAGTCACTCGACAACTGCGGCCGTTGGGTTACACCAACTTTAAGATGCAAGATCCGCTCACGGAGCCTCCATCTCCTCGCCCGAGAGACGCGATTTGATCTCGGCGGCGACGACTTTTGCGTCGGGAGCGGGTTCGCCTTTGATCCAGAGGTATTCGACGTTGAGCGTGCCTTCGCTGATGTAGATGATCGGATCGGCGGCGCCGTAGGCTTGGGTGAGGACCACCTTTTTGATCTGTGTGGTCATCGCGGCTTTTGCCGCTGGATCTGCGCAGACGGTTTTGAACGCGGTGGTGAGGAAGCTCAGGCCGCTGCTCACCAATGCCTGAGCGCCGGCGTCGTCTTCGCCGAAGGCTTTCCATTGGACTTGCAGGTTCGGGCGCGTGCCGCAGGCGGCGGCGATGTCGGATTGCGCCTTCGGGATGACTTCCGCGTCGAAGGCGGCGGTGGCGGCGGCGAAGATGAGTGCTTCAAGCATTTTATTCTGTCCCCATGATCATGCGGCGTTCTTTGGCGTCGTGGCCTTCGCGCGCGGCGGTTTCCGGTCTTATCAAGCTGACGAGGATGCCGATGGCGAAGCCGAGCGGGATCGTGACGACGGCCGGGTTCTTGAGCGGGAAGTAGGCGGCTTCGTAGCCGGCGAGGTCGACCATGATGGTTGGCGAGATCGCGATCAGGATGAGGCTTGCGGCGGTGCCGGTTATGATCGACGCGACCGCGCCTGCTGTTGTGAAGCGGCGCCAGAAGATCGAGAGGACCAGGGCCGGGAAGTTGCCTGAGGCGGCGACGGCGAAGGCGAGCCCCACCATGAAGGCGACGTTCTGGCCTTTGAAGAGGATGCCGAGCAGGATCGCGACGATACCGAGCACGACGGTTGCGATGCGGGCGACGAGGAGTTGTTCTTCGCGCGGGGCGTCGCCCTTGCGGTGGACGGAGACCCAGAGGTCGTGGCTGAGCGCGGCGGCGCCGGAGAGCGTCAGGCCGGCGACGACGGCGAGGATTGTCGCGAAGGCGACCGCGGCGATGAAGCCGAGCAGGCCTGTGCCGCCCAATACTTCGGCGAGCAGCGGCGCGGCCATGTTGCCGCCTTTGTCGACGGCGATGATCGCTTCGCGGCCGACGAGGACCATTGCGCCGAAACCTAAGATGAACGTCATCAGGTAGAAGGCGCCGATGAGGCCTGTGGCCCAGAAGACGGATTGGCGCGCGGCTTTCGCGTCGGGGACAGTGTAGAAGCGCATCAGTATGTGGGGCAGGCCTGCGGTGCCGAACATCAGCGCGAGGCCGAGGGAGATCGCGTCCCAGGGGTTGGCGACTTGTTTGCCGGGGGCGAGGACTTCGCGGCCGTATTGTGTTGCGGCTTCGTTGAAGAGCTTGGCCGGGTTGAAGTCGAATTGCGCGAGCGTCAACACGCAGAGGAGTGCGGCGCCGCCGAGGAGCAGCACCGCTTTGACGATCTGAACCCACGTCGTTGCGATCATGCCGCCGAAGAGGACGTAGGCGAGCATCACGAGGCCGACGATCACCACGGCGAGTTCGTAGCTGATGCCGAACATCAGTTTGATCAGGTTTCCGGCGCCGACCATTTGCGCGATGAGATAGAACGCGACGACGGCGAGTGTGCCGATCGCGGCGGCGACACGAACCGGGGTTTGGCGAAGGCGGAAACTCACCACGTCGGCGAAGGTGTATTTGCCGAGGTTGCGGAGGGGTTCGGCGATGAGGAAGAGGACGACGGGCCAACCGACGAGCCAGCCGGTCGAGTAGATGAGGCCGTCGAAGCCGGAGAGTGAGACGAGACCGGCTATCCCCAAGAAGCTGGCGGCGCTCATGTAGTCGCCGGCTAGGGCGAAGCCGTTTTGGCGGCCGGAGATGGAGCGGCCGGCGGCGAAGAATTCTTCCGTCGTTTTTGTCTTGCGGGCGGCCCAGTACGTTATGGCTAGCGTTATGGCGATGAAGGCGAAGAAGAAGGCGATCGCCGTTATGTTCGGTTCGCCCAGGGTGGTGTTCATTTGTCCTTCCGGTGCAGCTCGGCGAGTTTGGCGTCGAAGTGGGTGTTGGCCCAGCTGGTGTAGATCCAGGTGGTGATCCACGCGCCGACGATGACGAGCGCGCCGAGGAGGATGCCGAGGCTTAAGCCCGGGACGATTTCGGCGGCCATCGCTTCTTTGGCGAAGGCGACGGCGAGGATGAAGCCGAAATAGAGGATGACGACGACGGTCGAGAGCGCGATGGCGATCCGCCAGCGGGATTTGGCGAGGGCGCGCAGTTCGGTCATGCGAAAAATGCAATCCTTGCCGTCACACCGTCACATTGGCGGAAGTCTGCGGTTTCTGCCGTCACGTTGCCATCACATTGCCATCACATGCGTCACATCGAGGTCGCCGGTTTGGTGGGGCGATTATAGCGGGAATCCGCGGCAATTGCACGTGAGGGTGATTGTGTCCCCGCTTTCCTCCCCCGCCAAAGCGGGGGAGGAAAGAACCAGGCGATGTTTGTCTTACCGGGCGAAGACCTTCACCACGGCGCCGCGGCCGAAGCCTACGGCTTTGTAGGCGAGGCTTACGCTTTTCAGGTCGCGCTTTTGGCCTTTGAGGTCGATGGCGCGGGTGCATTGGCCGGGGTTGATCTGGTTGCGCACGGCGAGGTCTTGCTTGCCGCCGTTCTTGAACGTCACGCCCAGGTCGTTGATGCGGACCGCCTGGTTGTAGACGCAGACCATGATCTGCTGGTGACGATCGCGGCCCAAGACCGGGATGGTGTCACGCGTGCCGCGGAAGTTCACGACGCGCTGGCCGACGAGTTCCCACTGCGCGGGGCGATTGAAGTTGCCCGGCTTGCCATACGCCACAGGTTGCACGATCGGCGCGGGCTTCGAAGCTTGGCCGTGGCCGAACGGACCATTGAACGCGGGTGCAGCAAACGACGGCGCGGCAAAGCCAAGCGTCAGAACCGCGGCGGCAAGTGTGATCTTCGTCAACATTTTCAGGCTCCTCGTGTGTGGCCGTCGGGGATCGGCGGCCGGTTTCAACAAATCCATGCACACGAAGATGGGGGTCGGATGCTGTCGGAACGCCGTACGGGACTGACAGACTTCGTTCATCGCGGTCACGCCGTTCAGCTAAAGCCGGTATGCGAGACAATTCGCGACACAATCGTTCATTTAGCTGCCGTTCATGTCGGCGCTGTCATGTATCCACGTCTGCGTGACAGCTGCTGCTTGCGACAGGCTCATACCATCGTGGTAAAGGGTTGCGCCGGGACCGACTGTACAAATTCCGCAGGCAAACGAAACGAATGTGGGAGAACGACTAATGCGAAACGCACTCTTTGTAGGGGCGCTGTCTCTCTTCTCGATGCTCTTTTTGATGATGCCGGTTTCATCGCCGGTGATGGGCACGACCGAAGCGAGTGCAGCGACCATCTGTTGTAAGGCCGGACGAGACGAGTTCTTCACGGGCCGCACGGGCTGCCGTATTCTCGGCGGACGTGAAGTTTCCGATCGCTTCTGCCGCGGCGGCGTCCGTCCTGACGAAGGCGCGCGCGTTTGCTGCAAGCGTGGACGTCACGACTGGTTCACGACGTGGCGTGAGTGCGGCGAAGAAGGCGGCCGCGTCGTCGAACGCCGCGAATGCCGCGACGACACCGCCAATGTCTGCTGCAAAAAGGGCCGCCGCGATTGGAACACGACGTGGCGTGAATGCCGCCGCGCCGACGGCAACGTGGTCGACCAACGCTTCTGCCGCGACGACCGTGGCGACGCCGGCGACAGCCGCCGCATCTGCTGCAAGCGTGGCCGTCATGACTGGTTCACGACCTGGGGCGAATGCCGCCGCGAAGGCGGTAACATCGTCGAGCGCCGCGAATGCCGTGACGACACCGTGCGCGTTTGCTGCAAGAAGGGCCGCCGCGATTGGTTCTCCACCTGGCAGGAATGCCGCCGCGCCGACGGCGACGTGGTCGCGAACCGCTACTGCCGCCGCGACTAACGCGCGCTGCGTATGAATGAAGGAACCGCCGGGGAAGAAATTCCCCGGCGGTTTTGTTTTGGCTTATGCAGGCGCCGTGTTTGCTCCCCTCGCCCTTCCACTTCGGAAGGGAGAGGGGTTGGGGGTGAGGGATGGCACTCCACCCGCCGAGCGGTTTCGGTTTTGCGCAAGGACAGAAAGTGGTTGAGGCCGGTGTGGTGGAGCGCCATCCCTCACCCCCGGCCCCTCTCCCTTCCGAAGTGGAAGGGCGAGGGGAGTCGGTCCGTTCCTAGTCCCTGCCCTTCAACTCGCGCAGGCGTTCTTTGATGGTGAAGCGGATGACTTCGACCGTTGCTTCGATGGCTGCGGCTTCGTCGATTGTGTAGCGCACGACGTCGTAGCCGAAGGTTTTGATGATTTCGGTTCGGCGCTGATCTTGGGCGGTTCGTTCTTCGTGCCAGTAGCCGTCGATTTCAATCGCTAGCTTGGCTTCGGGGCACGCGAAGTCGGCAACGTATGGCCCGATGGGATGTTGGCGGCGGATTTTGAAGCCGCTCTGCCGGTCGCGCAGCGCTTGCCATAAACGATGTTCGAGATCGGTTTCGCGCTGGCGCAAGCGGCGCGCCAAACGGACCTTCTTCGTGGTCGCCATTTTTCAATTTTATCAGACGAGGCGTGGCCTGTGGAACTCCCCTCTCCCTTCCTGTTCTGGAAGGGAGCCGCCTTCGCTAAAAGCTACGGCGGCCTTGGTGGCCAACACTCGCCCGCCGAAGCCTCGGCGAAGGCGGGAGGGGTTGGGGGTGAGGGATGGCCTTCCGCCAGCAGAGCGTTTGGAATTTCGGGGCGGCCTTTGGCTTTCTTTGGCGCACCGGATCGCTATCCCTCACCCCCGGCCCCTCTCCCTTCCAAAACTGGAAGGGAGAGGGGTGATGTGGGCGCCTTACAAATGAGAGGGATGAAGGTGGGGCGCCGTTACAAATGAGATGGGGTGAAGGTTACCGGCGTCGTTTCCCCTCGCCTGGATAACCGGCCACCTTTGCGCTATGTCTTGTTTGTTCTGGAGCGGGGCCCGTAGGCCTGCATTTCAATAAAATTTGCGCAGTTGGCGCGTGCGGATCTTGGGTCCGGGCGCGGTTGTTGCTGCGTGGACGCTGCCGGAACCTTTATGGGAAGAACGCTAATGGAAAAAAAGCAACTGCCGCAGGCCGAAGTGCCGAGATTGTTCAGCACCATGGCCGCCATCTTTTTGGCCGTGATCGCCGTGGCGCAAGGGCTGCGCGCGTTTTACGGTCTTGAGTTAACCGTGGGCGAATACCACGTGCCGATCATGATGAGCTGGGTCGCCGCCGGCATCACGGGGGTTGTCGCGATCTTCGCTTTCAGGGAAGCTTAAGGCGCTCAGGGCGGGGGCCCTGATCCGATCGTTGGGGAGTTTGATGTCGCCGCCGAACGAACTGCCGGGCATTGCCTATAAGGCGTACTCGACGGGAGAGATGCGCGCGGATATCGCGGCGCATGTCGTGGGCGTGCTGTGCGGGGTCGCCGGCGCGCTGGTTCTGATGCTGCAGGCGAGCAATGGGCCGCTGCCGTTGGTGCTGGGCGCGACGCTCTATGCGATCGGGCTGCTCGCGATGCTGGGGTTTTCGGCGGCGTATAATCTTTGCCCGCCTTCGCCGGTGAAGGAACTGCTGCGGCGGTTCGATCATGCGGCCATCTTTGTGATGATCGCGGGTACGTTCACGCCGTTCCTGATGGGGCGCGTCGGCGGGACCGCCGGGCTTGGGCTGCTCGCCTTTGCGTGGGCGGTCGCGATCGCCGGCGTTTGCATGAAGCTGCTTTATCCGCGCCGGTGGGAGCGCGTGACGGTCGCGCTCTACATCGGCTTGGGGTTGTCGATCGTCGTCGTCGCGGATCAGCTGTCGCAAGTGATCTCGCCGGTCAGCGGCTATCTGCTGATCGCGGGCGCGGCGACGTATATCCTGGGCGTCGTGTTCCACCTGTGGGAACGGCTGCCGTATCAGAACGCGATCTGGCACTGGATGGTGCTGGTGGCGGCGTTCCTGCACTACTCCGCGGTCTTCACCGAAGTCGCTGCAGCCACTGCGCGGTAGGTTTTCGCGCGTCAGCGCGATTTCGATTTAGTTTTACCACGAAGGCACCAAGGCACGAAGGGGCAGTGACTCTTCGTGCCTTGGTGCCTTCGTGGTAAAGCTGAGTCACGGCAGCGCGCTGCGCGCGCAGAATTCCCAGCGGCGATTTGGTTTGAATTGGAACCAGCATGCGCGATAACGGCGCATTACTGCCGTTTATCGGAAATTCATTGCTATTTCGGCAGGTCGGGACTATATGTCCGCCTGTGACGGCTGCACAGTTGTGAAGTGCGGACCAAAGGTTTCGCGGATTTGACCCCGCGCGCAAAACGGTTCCCACCCCTCGCTTAGCTTTTCACGACGTCCCGGTATTTCGCCAGGGCGGAACCTAAATGCATACAAGGAATAGCTTACAATGGCTTCGATGACAGGAATGGTGAAGTTCTTCAACGCGACCAAGGGCTTTGGCTTTATCTCGCCGGACGGCGGCGGCAAGGACGTGTTCGTCCATGCGACCGCTGTTGAGCGCGCTGGATTGGGCACGCTTTCGGAAGGTCAGCGCGTATCGTTCGACACCGAGCAAGATCAACGCGGCGCCAAGGCCGTGAATCTTCGCGCAGCGTAAAATTGTTGAGGGGGCGCTTCGCCCCTTCGCAGTTCGAATCGGATCGGCGGCGAAGCGAACGACGCTTCGCCGCCTTTCTCTTTTTTTAAGGGCTTTTGAGACCATGAACCGTGAAACTGAGAAGGAAGCACGCGCGCAAACCGGCGCCGGGCCCCAGATCACCGATATGCGCACCAGGGTGCCGGGCATGGAGGATTCCGCGTTGCTGTCGCTGCGCGTGAACGCCACGCGTCTGATCGCCGACGGCAACGCCAAGCAAAAGGTCGCCGCCAGCGAGCTGTTGCCCGTGGTCGAGGCCGAGATTTTGGCGCGCAAGGAATTGAAGAAGGCCAGCGCGCCGCCGAAAGCGCCGCGCGTGAAGAAGGCGAAAGCGGTCAAGAAGGAAGACGCCGACGAGGAATCGGCTGAGGCTGAGGCGCTGGATTAGCGCTTGGGCGTTGTCGCGGGCGCGATTCAGGACGCGCCGAGCCGGCACGAAGAACACGAGATTCAGAAGTATGGGGCGGCGCAACTAGGCCGCCCCTTTTTTTGTGCCCGGCGCACAAGGCACGCCCTGCCCTTTCAGGATCGATCACGACACCCCTCGCCCTTCCACTTCGGAAGGGAGAGGGGCCGGGGGTGAGGGATGGCCCTCCATGCGCGCGGAAGAAAGAAAGGTTTCACGCCAAGCCGCCAAGACGCCAAGGCGCCAAGGCGCTGTGCATCACGGGAAACACTAGCGCTCACTGGCGCTTTAGATGGCGCTGCGCGCCAAAGAAGAATTCTCAGGGCGCGTAGCGCCAGTAAATCCTCGCAAACGCGCTGCGTTGCCGTTGGTGCAGAGCGCCTTGGCGCCTTGGCGTCTTGGCGGCTTGGCGTGAAACCCTTTTTTCTGCGTTCAACAGAATCTCTGCAGGTGGAGAGCCATCCCTCACCCCCGACCCCTCTCCCTTCCGAAGTGGAAGGGCGAGGGGTGAATGAGAGGCTGCGCGATTCGAATCGATCACATCTGTTGCGACGGTTTTGAAACGTGGGTGCGTTTGCGCACTTGGAACTGCAACTCTGGCGAGTCTATTGCGCACCCGGACGGTTCGTCTCGGAATATCGGAATATAATCCTCTCGCGGAAAGCCGCTGTTTTTCTTGATTCGCGAGCATTGATGAGTGGTGTGAAGTAAAGATTCGCGCGCGCAGAGGTTGGCGTTGCGTAAATCACCCACTGAATCCAATAACGCGCAAACAGAGCGCGATCGCACTGCTTCACATTCCGCGAATCACAGATAGTCCGTCGCGACACGAGCGATTCCGACAGGGTGTCTCCCACCCGGCCGCTCCTGACACAGAGACGTGCCTCAAACTTCCTCCGGCTAACGGTTTGGATTTTCGCGCAGCCACTCAACGAGCGGCGCGAGGTACTAAGGGGATGGAACAAGCGTGAGTTCGAACGAAAACCTCTACCGCTTCACAGCCGCCATCGGCGCGGCCGCCGTGGGCATCGTGCTTTCGACCTCGCTGGCGCTCGCCACGGGCAGCGGCGGCGAGGGTGGAGAAGGCGGCGAAGGGGGTGAGGGCGGCGAAAGCGGCACCTTCGGTTTCGGCGACAGCGCGCAGATCGAAGTGACGGGCGAGATTCCGCCGACCTGCGAATTCACTACCCTGCCCGATCAAACCTCGTTCGGCCAAATGGTGACGGACCAGGAGGAAGACCTGGGCGACCTCGGCTTCACCTGCAACATCGCGACGTCGAGTGCGGTGAACCTGACGGTGAAGTCCCAGAACGGCGCGCTGAAGCGCGTCGGCGGGACCGAGACCGTGCCCTATCAGATCAAATGGGAAATTCAGGGACCGGGCGCGTACGCGACCATCCCGACGAGCCCGCTGTCTTTCAACCTGCTCTCGGGAACGAGCGGCACGCAAGAACTCGGTGCTTACAAACTCAAGGTGACCGGCCCAACCGTCGGCGTGGTCGCCGGATATTACAAAGACCTCATCACCTACACGATTTCACCTTGAACGAAATTTGAATCCGGACGCCGCACAGCGCCCGGACGACCTCCAGCGGGGGGAGACTGCCAAAGAGCAGCTACCGGTTCGGAGAGTCAGACGTGCCTCCTGATGAAACCAAGAAAAGAATGGAGACCTTCATGCGTAGAATTCTTCTGGCCACCGCCGCGCTTGCGTTCAGCGCCGGTATGGCAATGGCGGCGGATGATGCCGACATCGAAATCACCGCGGAGCAAGAGATGCTGTGCGAGATCACTCAAGTCTCGGGCAGCATCCCACTAGCGGGTGTGAACGTTGGGGTTCAAGGCGTGTTCAATTACACCTGTAACTTCGAAGGCTCGCCACACTTCATCTTCACAAGCACGAACGGCGGCGTGTACACGTCGGAGAACGGCACGGCAACGGCCGACTACGGCATCTTCCTCAACGACCAGACGCCCGCTGTGAGCGGCTTCCCCACGCCCAGCACCTGGCTAAAGGCGAGCGACTCCACGACCGGTGCAGAGTTTGACGGGATCTCGCTGTCATCGCCGCCAAACGACGAGATGGTGACCGAATTCTGGGTCGGCTTGGTCGAAGCTCTGCCGGTAGCCGGCAGCTACTCCGACACGCTGTCGATCAACATCACACCGTAAGCAACATGAGGCGGCGCGGACGCGCCGCCTCCAACCAATTCCGGGCTGGGTTCCGAAGAGGGGACGGACCGGAATCACCTCCAAACCGGATGAATTCACTCCGCAGGACGGAGACGACCGGTTCGGAGAGTGCGAAGTGCATCGCATATCAACCCTTGAATGATTGGAGAGACATCATGCGTAAGGTCTTGCTTGCTTCGGCTGCCCTTCTTATCAGTGCCGGCTCAGCGCTCGCTGCTGGCAGCGCGACGGTCAATGTTTCGACGACGTTGGCCGAGAGTTGCTCGATGACGGAGCCCGGCGACATCACGTTGTCGAGCAACGCTATCGGCGGCACTGGATCGAGCTCGTTCGACGTCAGCTGCAACTTTGTCGGCACGGGTACGTCACCTCTGAACGTGACCCTTACAAGCCAATTCGGCGGCGTTAAGAGCGGTGCGACGGTCGTTGACTATACGATCGCGTTTGAAAGCGGCAGCGCTTCGGCGTTTTCGACGCTGACGACACCGCTCGTAGTCCCGAGCAGCGTCGTCGCCGCGAATACGGCGGAGACGAAGTCCTTTAGCGCTACGCTTCTCGCTCCGGTCGTCATCGCTGGCTCGTACAACGACGTCGTGACCGTCGCTGTCAGCCCGTAATAGTTGCTTGCGTCGAACGCCTGGTGCTCTCCGCGTGGGCAGATTTTGCCCACGCGACCTAGGCCCAGCAGTCGGCGCATGGAACGACGTGCCTTGGTCCAGTGAACCCCAAAGGGGGAAACACAATGAAAAGAATCCTTATTCTGGGCTGCGTGGCGATATTTCCGTTCTTCGGTTCGCAGAGTCTTGCGGCCGGAACCGGAGATGCGACGGTTTCAACGACGCTTGGACAAACCTGCGCCTTCACGTCCGCGCCGCCATCAATCGTCGCAATCAACCCGACACCAGGCGAAACAAACATCGGTCGCCTGGGCTACACGTGCAACTTCGTCGGGAGCGCATCGCTGGTGCTTCAATTACCCGATGGCACCAACCTACGAAACGGATCTAACACGGTACTGTACGACGTTTTTTGGGGTATCCCGCCCAATCCGCTGACACCGGGGGCGTACCAGAACTGGCCGTTCCCGGCGAACCTAGCATTCAGTTGGAACACAGCGGGTACTGCCAACAACGAGATCGGTGGCGATTTCTACATCAGATTGAATACCGCCCCCACGATCGCCGGCACCTATACAAGCGTCATCTCATACACGCTCAGTCCTTAAGGGATAAGTGGGGCGCGAGCGTTGCTCGCGCCCTGCGAATCAGTCGATGAAGGGCAAAATACGACATCAAAATGCATGTCACCCGCGGAATGACGGCTCGGTCTCGCTTGTCGCTCGCGGTTCCTTCGATTCACGCAACGAGACCGGTGGGAGATTTGCATGCTGAAGACATTGAAATTCGCCGCAGCCGCCGCCGTCGCCCTAGGGATCGCCGGAATCGCGCACGCCTATCAGGTGTCGCCGATGATCTATGACATGACGCCGACGGGCAAAGGCGCCTCGACCGTCATTCGCGTCAACAACACCAACTCGACGCCCATCACCGTCGAGCTTCAGGCCGAGAAGCGGCTGTTCGACCCCGCCGGCAAGGAATCGCGCGAGGCGGCCGACAAGGACTTTGTTCTGTTCCCGCCGCAGGCCGTGATCGCGGCGGGCGCGACGCAGGCCGTGCGCGTGCAGTATGTGGGGCCGACGGCGCTGACCAAGTCCGAGACCTACACCATCACGGTCAAGCAGGTGCCGGTGAAGCTGCCCAATGACGGGAAGTCGGGCGTGCAGTTCGTGTTCAACTTCTCGACCGTCGCCAACATCGTGCCGGAAGGCGCGAAGCCTGCGGTGGAAGTCGCCTCGGTGGAGCCGGGCGCGAAGACGCTGAAAGTGACGCTGAAGAACGCGGGCAACAAATACGCGAACCTGGCGCTGTCGAACGTCGAGCTGTCGGGCGGGACGTTCAAGAGCGTCGTCAAGGACGAAGCGTGGCGCAAGGCTCTCGGCACCAGCTGGATCCTGCCCGGCGGCACGCGCGTCGTCGAACTGCCGAAACCCGACAAAGCGCCGGCGGACTTGAACGCGAAGTTCAACCTCGTCGAAGCAACGCCGTAAGCGGCGGCGGGCGGGCGCGCTCATGTTCCGCGTTGGTGCAGCGTCGCCCCCCTCCACCACCGCTTCGCGGTGGTCCCCCTCCCCCGCTAAAGCGGGGGAGGATGAGGTGCGCCGTCGTTTATCCTCCCCCGCTTTAGCGGGGGAGGGGGACCGCGTCAGCGGTGGAGGGGGGCGACGCGCGCTCATCCTCTTCGCGTGCGCGCTGCTCGGCGCCTCCCCTGCCCTGGCCGATGCTGCTTTGCGTGGGCCGGTGGCGGAGGTTCGCGGGACGACGGCTTCGGACGAGGTGCAGATCGCGCAGACGGTGCGCACTTATAACCTCACCTTGCCGCTGATTTTTCAGGGCGCGTATCTCGGCGACGTGCCGGTGGCGGCTTCGCCCGATGGGCATATCGCCGTCAACGTCGAGCGGTTCATCGGGTTGCTCGGCGAACGCTTGTCGCCGGAGATGACGGCGGCGTTGAAGCTGTTGTCGGGCGGGCAGCAGATCGTGGCGATCGAAGCGTTTCAGCCGGCGGGCATCGTCATCGCCTATGACACCGCGAAGCTGGAACTGCGCGTCACCATTCCCGTCGATCAGCAAGGCGGGCAGTCGCTGTCGGCCGTCGACGAGACGGATCGCGGGCGGCCGACGTTGGTCACCATCGATCCGGCCGTTGTGGCGGCCTCGCTGACCATGACGGCGCGGCAGGCTTATGTGTGGTCGCCGTCGTCGTCGCAGGGCTGGGATCCGTTTCGCGTGTCGGCCGACTTTGCCGGGAATATTTTCGGGCACGAGGGTTTGTATTTCTTCGCGCAGGGCGAATACGACGAGGCGGCGAGCGATCCGTTTCATCGCGGCAACGCGGTGCTGATGTACGACGATACGGACAATGCGCTGCGCTATTCCGCGGGCGACGTGACGCCGGTGCCTGCGGGGTTTCAGTCGTCGCCGATTTTGGGCGGGCTGTCGTTCCAGCGGCAGTACGGCGAGCTGCAGCCGTTTCGCAACGTGCGGCCGTCGGGGCTGTTCCGCTTTTCGCTGGATCGCGCAGCGACGGTGGACGTGGTCGTGAACGGGACCGTGATCCGCACGCTTAGGCTTGAGGCGGGGCAGTACGACCTCAAAGACTTTCCGCTGTTCAACGGGTTGAACGACGTGGAGCTTTACGTCGTCGACGAATATGGGCGGCGGCTGATTGCGGCGTTCTCGCAGTTCTTCTCCGCGAAGTTGCTGTCGCCGGGGATTTGGGAATTCGGCGCGACCGCGGGCTTGCCGCAGATCCGCGACGAGACCGGCGACGGGCTGCAATACGACGACAACAACGCGACGTTCTCGGCCTACGCGCGATACGGCTTGCTCGACGACATCACCGTCGGCGGCAATTTCCAGATGGATCAGCTGCAGTGGCTGGCGGGGGCCGAGCTCGGCTGGGCGACGCCGATCGGCACGCTGGGCGTCGTCACCGGGTGGAGCGATATCGACGGCGCGCTCTCCGGGCATTCGTATTTGGTCAGCTATGAGGCGTCGGCGGAGGAGATCGGGTTCTTCAGGAACCCGCAGGTGAACCTCTCCTACCTCTACACCAGCGAGAGTTTCGCCAGCGTCGGGACGCCGGTGCCGGATGAGCCCGTGGAATATGAGCTGCGCGGGCGGTTCTCGACGCAGTTGCCTTATGACTTCGGTTTGGGCGTGTCGGCGTCGTTCACGCAGGGGCGCGATCTGGAGCCGAACGAGGCGCGCTATGGCATTTCGGTGAGCCGGAATTTGGGCTTTGCCGACGTGACGGCGTCGAACGAGCGGACGGAGCGCAACGGCGAGCTGGACGACAACCGGTTTCTGCTGTCGCTCTCGATCCCGCTCTCGGACCGCGAGAATGTGCGCGCGTCCTATGACTCGCAGAACGATCAGTATCAGGCCGAGTATTTGCGCTTTCAACGGAACGAGCTTGGCGATTACGGCGTGCGCGCGTCGGTGCTTCGCGACAACGACCGGCTGACGGGCACGGGCGAGTTCGCCTACAACGCCAACCGCTTTGCGGCGCTGCTGCAGCACGACGCGATCGCGGACAATGCGATGTCGGAGATCCAGTCGCAGCGCACCTCTTACACCCTCGGCACGCAGCTGGCGTTTGCCGACGGCGACATTGCGGTGGGGCGTCCCGTCGGGCAGCGCTTCGCCATCGTGCGCGCGCATGAGACGCTGGAAGGCTCGGCCGTCGGCGTGACGCAGAACAAAGGGTCGAAGTCGCGCGAGGCGGAGACGGATTTCTTCGGGCCCGCGTTGGTGAGCGCCGGCGGTTCGTATCAGCCGCAGAGCGTCTACGTGGACGTCGAGGATTTGCCGGCCGGCTATAACGTCGGCACGGGCCAATACGATTTGTTCCCGGGCCCCGCCTCCGGCTACGCGGTCACCGTGGGCTCGGACGCGTCGCACGTCGTGATGGGCAATCTGTTGGCCACGGACGGGAAGCCTCTGTCGCTGCTGGGCGGCGAAGTGCGGGCGGTCGGGCGCGAAGGGTTCAAGCCGGTGCTGGTGTTCACGAACAGCGGCGGGCGGTTCTTCGCCGAAGGCCTCGCGCCCGGCAAATACCAGATGGTGCTGGGCCCCGCGCTCGACATCGTCGTCGACATCGAAGTGCCGGACGGCAGCAAAGGCGTGATCGACGTCGGTACGATCACGGTCAAAGAAAAAGGGAATTGATCATGGATGCGCTCGCTAACCGTGACGACCGGAAGGTGCTTCGGATCTCCCCTCGCCCTTCTGTGAAGGGAGAGGGGTTGGGGGTGAGGGATGCTGCCACGCGGAGCGTTTGTCGTGTCCCCGAAACGTTTGGGCAAGCTCAGCTGGGTGACGGGACCTTCCCTCACCCCCGGCCCCTCTCCCTTCCTAAAGGAAGGGCGAGGGGAGTTGTGGTTGCCGCTCTCGCGTCCGTGCTACTGACGACGCCCGCGTTTGCCACCGGCGGCGGCGGGTCGTCGTCGTGCAGCGCCACGATCGGCGCCGTCTCTGCCGTGCCGACAGTCGTCTACGATCCGTTCGACGGTGTGTCGGCGAGCGTTGTGTTTACCGTCGAGGCGGTGAACCAGTCGGCGGAGGCGTGCAATCTGTCGCTGGCGGTCGCTAGCGCCGGGTCGTCGAGCACGCGCTATTTCCGCAGGATGGGCGACAAGTTGCGCTATGTGGTCGAGACGACCGACGGCGACGATTATGAGAACGACATCGGCGAGCCGCGCGGGTGGCATTCCCTGCAGGGCGGCGTCGGCAAGACGAAGCTCATCACCGTCAAGGTCAAGGTGCCGTCGGGCCTGATCGCGCCGGCGGGCGATTACAGCAATATGCTGAGCTTCAAACTCTATCGCGCGGGCGGCGGCGGACTCGGGACGGTGGCGACCGCTCCGGCCAACGCCGTGGTCGAAGGGCGCGCGCAGGTGAACATTGCGGGCGCGTCGGGCTCTTGGGGCGCGTGGAGCGTCGACGAGTTGGACTTCAACACGCTGAACACCGGCGAGATACGGTCGGCCCGGGTGCAGGTGCGCGCGACGAGCGGCGTTACGATCCAGGTCGTCTCGCAGAACAAGGGCAAGCTGAAGCACAAGACGCTGCCGGCCGTGGTGCCGTATGCGCTGAAGCTGAACAACGTCACCATGGTGCTGGATCCGGGGCCGGCGGAGACCGACGTTTCGCCGCCGGTGTCGCTTGACGGGACGAGCTATCCGATGGTGGTCACGATCGGCGACGTGAGCGGGCGTCCGTCGGGCACGTACAAAGACCTGCTCACCATCACCGTGACGCCGGAGTAGAGGGCCATGAGGGGAAACATCATGCCGCGCAAGGAAGCGTTAGCACTTTCCTCCGACTCTCTCGGCGGACGATCGAGGGATGCAAGGATGAAGCCTGTGATGAAGGCGGCGGCGGTCGTCGCCCTGTGCCTCGCCGTTGCGCCGGCGTCGGCGGATAGCGCGCGCGTCGAAGTGCGCGCGACGGTGCCCGTGTCGTGCAATCTCCAGCACGGGGACGGAGAGGTGGTGACGTTGAGGCCGCTTCTCATGCGGATGCCGATCACCCGCGACTGCAACACGACGCACACCGTGACGGTGACCTACGACCCCGACGTGTTGAGCAACCCGAACCTTCTCGTCATGGCGCTGGGTGCGATTACGCCGACGTCCAAGGCGCCGGGCGTGGTCACCTTCGCCAACCTGCCCTACACGAACTCGACCCGCATTCTGCGCATCGGCTACGCCGGGCCGGAGGTCGAGCGCGTGGGGATCCGGGACTCGGTCGGGATTGACGTGTCGCCGGATTGAGGAGTGCTGCATGCCTTAGGCGCCAGTCGCTCGAGATCGGCACGTGTCCGTAATTCTATTGCGCCTCCTGCAAAGCGGCAGGCTTGCTCCTAACCGGTCACTCGAGGCGGTGCAGCCATGCGGCTCCAATTCGCCGGAAACGGTCATTGGTATTGTTTGGGCGTGGGCTTCCCTTTCGCGCTTTTTAGGCTCGGCTTGGAGTTAGCCCGTGTCCCGGCTTAGCATGATCTGCAATCCGCACGCCCCAGCCGAAAGTCTTCATGACCGACGCCCAAGCCCGCAAGCTCGCCACCATCGTCGCGCTGGACGTCGCGGGCTATTCGGCGCGCACCGAAGCTGACGAGGCGAAAACAACCGCGGAAGTAGCCGCGCTGCGCAAGGTGATCGAGGGCATAGCCGCGCGCCACGGCGGTCGCGTATTCAACACGGCCGGTGACGGCTTCATGTTGGACTTTGGGTCGAGCCTTGCCGCTGTCGAAGCCGCGTTAGAACTCGCCGAAACGTGCGAACCGAAAGTGCGCGTCGGCGTACACCTGGGCGACGTTGTGGTGCAACCGAATGGCGATCTCCTCGGCCACGGCGTCAACGTCGCTGCGCGCCTCATGGCGCAATCGTCGCCAGGCGCAGCTTTGGTCTCAGCGACTGTTCGACAAACGATCCGCGGCCCGATCGCCGATCGCCTGCAGTCGCGCGGCATGCTCAAGCTCGACAAGATGGCCGAGACGATCGAGGCGTTTGCGCTGACTGTCGCCGCATTGGCGACCGGGGCGACGCGGCCGAAGGATGCCGAACCCATCCTTACCGTGCTGCCGTTCGACAATTTGTCGACGGATCCCGAGATGCAATTCTTCTCCGACGGCATCAGCGAGGAGATCATCCAACGTTTGTCGCGCGGCGCGAAGCTGAAGGTCATCGGACGCACGTCGAGCTTTCAGTTTCGCGGCGAGAAGAAGAGCGAGGCGGCGCGCACGCTGAAATGCAGCCACTTGCTCGACGGCTCGGTGCGCCGGGCAGGCGCACGCGTGCGCATCGCCGCCCATCTCGTCGAAGCAGCGTCGCACACCACCCTGTGGTCGGAGCACTATGACCGCGGCCTCGACGATACGTTCGCTGTGCAGGACGAGATTTCCGAAGCGATTGCCGGCGCCCTGCACCAGACGTTCACGAGTTTTTCGACCAAGGCTATCGATCCGGTGGCCTACGACCTCTATCTGCGCAGCAGCGTCAAGTTGTATGCGCCGCCGGAGTTGCGCGCGAGCATTGGACTGTTGGAGGCCGCTCTCCAGCGCGCGCCCGACTTCGCGGAGGCTTGGGGAAGGCTGGCATATCTCCGCGCCTGGGCGCGCTTGTTTCAGCCGTTCGCGGAACGCGCCGCGTCTGCCGCCTTGGTGACGCGCGAAGCGGAACGAGCTCTGGCGCTCGACCCGCAAAACGTCGATGCCCTGACCGCGCAATATTTCAACTTGCCTCCGTATGGCAGTTTCATCGCGTTGGACGCGACAATGGAGCGCGTTCGACGGGCGCCGGGTCGCGGCGAGGGGCAGATTTATGTCGGCTGGCATGCCCGCACGATCGGACGGGCCCGCGAATGCGCCCAGATTACGGAGGAGTTTTATTCGTCAGATCCGCTCAACCCGATGTTGGTGATGATGACGTCGATGGCCCGAATGGCCATCGGACAAGTGGCCGAGGCGATCCCGCTTCTCCAAGACCTCATGGCACGCTCGCCGGGAATGACTTATCCGGTCGCGACTCTGCTGCGCGCCTTCGCCCTTTTGAACGATTGGCCGGCGGTGGACAGGCTGCTCGCACCGGCGGCGAACCTGGCGGGGCGCGAGTTCGAAGACGGCCTGATATCGTCCGCGCCAAGCGCAACCCGACGGCGGAGAACATCGGCGCGATGTGCGATGCGCTTGAAGCACATGTCGCAAGGACCGGCTCGGTGGATGTCACGCGGCTTGTGTATGCGGCTCACCTGGGCCTGGTTGACGATGTCTATCGCGTCGTCGAAAGCGCCCACCTTGGACCGCGGGGCACCGCCGACGACATGATCGGTCCGGACGGCTACCGCACCGGTATGCTGTTTTGGAAAGGGATGCCGGAAATCCGGAACGATCCGCGCTTCGTGCGGCTCTGCGCCCGCCTCGGCCTCGTCGAGTTCTGGCTCGCGACACAAAAATGGCCCGACTGCGTAGACGAGGTGCCCTACGACTTCAAGGCCGCGTGCGAAAAGGCGCGGAGCATTCCAAAGGAGGCTTTCGCGTTTTGAGCGCCACGGCCCGCAATCTCGCCTCCGTCGTGCCCCTCGCCTCGCTCTCCGGCGCTGCTTGGCATTAGCCGACGTCCGCGCGTAGCATGATCTGGACCGTGAAACTCTCCGTCGATGGCCCGTGTGGAAGACCACACCCAATCCCGCAAACTCGCCACCATCGTGGCCCTCGACGTCGCCGGTTACTCGGCGCGGACGGAGGCTGACGAGGCGCGTACGACGGCGGAGGTGGCGGCGCTCAAGAGGGTGATCGAAGGGATCGCCGCCCAGCGCGGCGGACGCGTGTTCAATACCGCCGGCGACGGGTTCATGCTGGAGTTCGGCTCGAGCCTTGCCGCGGTTGAAGCGGCGTTCGAGCTTGCGGAAACGTGCGAGCCCAAGGTCCGCGTCGGCGTGCACCTGGGCGATGTCGTCGTGCAGCCCAACGGCGACTTCCTGGGCCACGGCGTCAACGTCGCCGCGCGGTTGATGGCGCAGGCCGTTCCCGGGACGGTTCTCGTCTCGGCCGACGTCCGCAACACGATCAGGGGACCGCTGGCGCAGAGCCTGCATTCAAAGGGGACGGTCAAACTCGCGAAGATGGCGGAGGCGATCGAAGTCTTCGCTTTGGTGCCGGGCGCGCCCATCAAGCGCGGCCTCACGGCGCAGGTCAAAAACCTCTGGGCCAAGCGTAAGACCTTATCGTGGGCGAACCTTGCGATCGCCGCGACCGCCGCCATCGCTGTTGCGGCCGTTGCGGGTTGGACGCTTCTCATTCCGCACGGCGGGCAACCGCCACCTCAGGCCGCAATCTCCGAGGCCTCGATCGCGGTCCTTCCCTTCGCCGACCTCTCGCCGGCCAAGGACCAGGCGTACTTCTCCGACGGCATGGCGGAGGAAATCCTCAACGTGCTCGCCAAGGTGAAGAGGCTTGATGTCGCTTCGCGCACCTCGTCGTTCCAATTCAAGGGCCAGGAGCTCGGCATCCCCGAGATCGCCAAGAAGCTCAGCGTGCGCCACGTCGTCGAAGGCTCGGTCCGCAAGGCGGGCGCGACCCTGCGCATCACGGCGCAGCTCATCGATACGCAGACGGACCGGCATCTGTGGTCGGAAACGTTCGACCGCCCGCTCACGACGGAAAACATCTTCACGATCCAGGACGAGATCGCGCGCGCCATCGTCAAGGCTCTGAACCAAACCATGGGTGCCGGTGCTGCCGCGCAGGTGCGCGTCGTGCCTGCGACCGACAATTTGACAGCCTATGATCTGTTCCTTCAGGCCCGCCCCTTGTTCTTGGCTCGGCGCGATCTCGACAGGGCCGAAGCGTTTCTCGCGCGCGCCGTCGAACAAGACCCGAATTACGCCGACGCGTGGGAAATGCGGGCGGCGTTGCAACCGCTCATGGTCGAATATGGCTACTCTTCCGCGTCGCCGGCGGAGATCGAACAGCGCTTGGTCGAGTTTGCGAACCGTGCGCTCGCGATCAATCCGCAAAGCGCTTTGGCGATCGCGGCGCTTGGCAAATTGAGAATGACGGACGCTCAAGATCGGCGCAAACCCGGCGACTACGAAGCGATCATCGCCGACTTCGAACGCGCGATCGCGATCGATCCGCGCAATGCGTCCGCACTCAACTGGCGCGGACTTGTTTATGCCGATGTCGGAAACCTGGAGGTGGCGTTGGCAAGCTTCAATCGCTGCCTGGAGATCGAGCCCTATTATACGCCTTGCATGTCGAACCAGGTCGAGGTTCTTGCTTCCATGGGCCGCGATACGGAAGCGCTGGCAGCCTATCGGAAAGCGTTCGACAGGGGCTTCGTCAGTTTCTATTTCGCATTCCACCTCTTGGCGCGCACCGGCCAAGAGCATTTGTTCAAGGCCGCGAGCGGATCGCCCGGCCTTCTCTTCGGCTGGCGCCGTCATGACGAACTCTACGAAGCCCACCGCCACCCGGAGCGGGGTCACCCGGAATTGATCGCCGACATTCGTAGGTTCAGCGCCGCGAGGACGAGGCCCATTCCCCAGGCCGATCTTGCAGAGCTGCTTGGGCCGCTGGGCTTCTACGACATCACGCCGACCCCGGCCATTTTTTGGGACGCGGCTTTTGCCGGGTATCGGCGGTCGGAAAAGTTCAAAAACACCGTCAAGAATTTCGGCGTCTACGCCTATTGGCGTAAGCACGGCTTCCCGCCGCAGTGCCGGGCGGTGGGGGCTGATGACTTCATCTGTGATTGAAGCTGAGCGGCAGTGCAAAAGGCCAATTTCGGACGGCCGAGCCACGCTCAAGACAAGCCCGGTTGAATGCCCGCTTAGGCCAACAATACGTCAAGGTGGCCACTTTCGGCGGACGACAGCGATGTGAGTGTGGGGGATGAGGGCTCGGTCGAGACTGACGTGTCGATGGATTGAGAGTGCTGCTTCTCTTGGGCCATTAGCTGCCCCGGGTGCGGCCATCCTTTTCCTCGGCTCCTGCTTTCGTGAGCAGCTGCGTCGCGGCGCGGGCTTCTTCTTCGCTGATGCCGCTGAACAAGGCGCGCGCGATTCTTTTCTTCAATCTCGGAACCGCGTTCGCTGCTTCTCGGCCTTTTGGCGTGATGCGCTCTTGCGCGCGCCCCATGCTTGGCAGTCGTACGGCAGATCTGGCTCGCTGCAGAAGTCGGGCCAATGGCCGGTCGCCCGCCAGTAACTCACGAGACCGAGGCGTTCGGCGAGCGCAACGAAGCGCATGTCGGCGCGAAACGCCTTCATTTCCGGATAGAATAGGAACATATGCGATTGCCGCGTCCGGGGCAGCGGCTCCTCCATCGCGGCGTAGGCGGCGTCGATGTCGCCCTGCCTGGCGAGCATACGAATTTTCCAATCGCCCTTCATTGCGACAGCGCATTCGGGCGTGAGTCCACGAAAGCGCGGCGCATCTCGGACGAGGGCCGTCAGATGCGTTTCGAAGCAAGCCAGGTCATCCGTTCTTGATGCGTCCGCGGCCAGCGCCTGGAGTTTCGGCAGCGCGGTCGACGGATCATCCCACCACGTAGCGACGACCCAGCGTGCGTCACGCGCCCAGTCGGGCTTTCGGACGGCAAGACGATCGATGAGTTTGTTCGCTGACCGAAGGTCGCCTGCCATCGCGTGGAGAAAAGCCCCGTTGATGAGTGCGCCGACACTGTCATCCACGCGCGTCAGCGTCTCTCGCGCGGCACCCACGCGGCCGACCTCGCGTAACAGCAGACTGTATTCGATCCGGGCCAGGACATGATCGGGGTCGATGGCGAGAGCCCGTAGCAAGTGGCCTTCGCGCTCATGATGGCGCACTTCTGCGCCGATGCGCTTGCCGAGCGCGGCGTGGGCGTACACAGCGTTCGGATCCAGAGCCAGCGCGCGCGCGGCGGCCGCGCGCATCTGCGTCGTCATCGAAGCCGCCTCGTCACTCAAATAATCCAGTCCCGAGGCCTGGGTGGCGAGCGCATAGGCGCGCAGCGCATGCGCGCCGGCGAGCGTGGGCGTGCGGTCGATGAGGCGGCGCGTGATCTCGAGCGCGCGGACATCCTGCACACCGATGGCCTCGCACGCGCTCAACAACATCGGAAAGACATCGCGCGAAAGGGTGCTTCTGGCAGCCGCCCGTTCGCCCAAGCCGCAGCGAAGGGCGATGGCGACAAGCCGGGCGAACTCTTCGTCTATGCCGACAGCATCCGCCGTTGGGCGTTCCGTGACCCCTGTCCACAGCACAGCGCGGTTTTCGCGGCTGCTGATCGCGCCTTTGATCACCGTATTCCCGCCCTCGATGTCGACAGTGCCGGTCACGAGCAGTTCGGCGGCGGGCGGCGACGCGGCGTCCGTCCCGGAAGGCGATCCGCTCAATAGGGTCGGTACGCTTCCCGCGGTGAGCCGGCGCGCGACCGCCTCACCCGCGCGTCGCGAAAGCCGTGTCATTTCCGCGTGGCCACTCAGATCCTCGAATGGCACGACAAGGACGGACCCTTCACCGAGCGCGGGGTCGCGCGCTCTTCCCGAGTTCATGGCCCATGCCGTTAAGATCGCGATGAGGGCTAGGGCAACGCCGGCGGCGGCGATTGTTGCGCGACTTAACATGCTGCGATGCCGCTCAAAGGCGTCTGCCGGTGGCGCGGGAGCAGGTGCGGACCCATTCGTCGGCGGCGCCTCCAGCCGAAAGCCGACACGCGGCACGGTCTCGATCTTGAACTGCGGCGGATCGGCGGCGCGCGCGACGAGGCGCAGCTTTGCTATGACGCGTGCGATCGCGTCGTCGCTGACGGCGCGGCCAGCCCAACATGCCTCGATCAACTGGTCGCGCGAGACCGTTCGTCCTTCCGATCTGTGGAGCGCGACGAGGACCTCCATCACGCGCGCTTCGATCCGCTCGTCTGCTCCCGCAAGTCCGATGGTGCACTGCGAAGGCCTGACAAGGAGGTCGCCCAGGCGGAAGTCGACTTCGCTTACCAGGTCGATCCGCTTAGAGGGGCCACTCATCGTGGGCAATTCGCACCTGTTGAGCCAAAAGTCCGAAAAAGGTCGGAGAAAAGTCCTGACGGGTACACGACCCGCGTGCATGTTCGGATGTCGATAGGTGCAACCGTAAGGCCGCGCGATGCGGGGACGCAATCACCCTCTGGGCCACGGGGGGTCGCTTTGCGATGTGGCCATACGCCCTCCGCACAGCCGCCAGGGGAAAACAGGATGAAACTGACGCTCACTCGCATTGCCTTGGTCGGGCATCTGCGGGTTGGCACAGCGCAAGCAACGGTCTTTCCACCGAAGGGCGGGCCAGGGGACCGCAGCGAGGAGGTTCGCTGCCCCGACGGGCATGTCCCCGTCGGCTTCTCGGGACGGATGGGAAGTTGGGTCGAGCAGATCAGCTTGATGTGCGCGCGTCTCGTGATACCGGGATTCACAACCCAAGATGCTTTTGTGCTTCGTCCGCCTGGGCCGGCGCGCAGTTGCGTTTGCTGAACGGTTGCGCGGTTAAGCGTGCCAACAAAAGGCCCTGGAGGCCGAGGGGAGTCGATGCAGTCGGTACCGAGAATCCTAAAGGCCTGGATGGCGACGCTCGTATTTTTGGCATTTCTCGCCAATAGCACAGAGTCGCAGGCCGCCAATGTCAACTGCCTCATCTACGCGTCGAAGGCCGTCCGAGCGGCACAAACCAATGCCAAAACCTGCAGATCCACCGGTCCACAATGGACGTTGGATTTCAACGCGCACTATGGATGGTGTCGGACAGCATCGCAGGTTCAACGCGATCAAGAAGAGGCCGCACGCCGTGACCGGCAAGCGTCGTGCCGGATCGGGTCGGTCAGTCAAGCGCTGGTCAACGGCGATCCGGTGCCGGTCAACGTGCAGAAAGAGTTGGGGCTGGTATCGGTTTCAGGCACATGCAGCGGCACCCTTCTAAATCGATACAACGTTCTCACAGCCGCACACTGCATCACGACGACCGGAAAATTTGGACCCGGCGCCCCCACACAGCCTCTAGACCAAATCACCGTCACAGCGAGCTGGAGTCCCAAATCTTTCTCGGCCCGGCAAATCGTGCGTTACGACAGCATCCCGCTTTGTCCACCCAGCCAGCAATGTCCGAGCGGACTCGACGTTGCACTTATCATGCTCGGCGCTGACGCGGCCGAGCTGGGCGGCAAGGTCAAACTGCTTTACGCAGCATCACCGCGCGAGGCGACGGACACTTCCCTTCAGGTACAATCCTACGGGCAGGGTCTCGCCATCATGGCTCTAGAGGGCCCCCCCCAAGTTCCTGGAGCCTTTGACGACAACTACAGGAGCGGTGTTTTCCCGATTCTGGAAGGCTCAGACATTGAGTACTTCCTCACCCCAAATTCACGCGCTCAAATCATCGGCGGTGGCGATAGCGGCGGGGCCGATTTCGTGCTTTCCCCCAACGGAACCTTGCTTGGGATTCTTGGCGTCCACAGCAAGTGTTGGTTCGACTACGCAACAGGACGCATGGATCTGCCCAACGGCAATGCAGATTGGCAATGGGCGAAAGATATCTGGGTGTGCAAAAGCGACGCGATTCACACCATCCGTAACAATATTCTGAGTGCGATCTCAGGCGCGCCGCCAACGAAAATGGGAGCTGGCGGCGTGACCGAACGCGGGCCACTGGCTCCAACCCCGCCCGACACGGGCGGCGCTGCCCAGCGGGAGGATGGAGGCGTTGCGGGCGTACCAACGAGCGCCGGCTGCAGCCTGCCCTTCGTGCAGCGCAAGGCGCGGCCTAGCGATGCGGTGTGCGTGACGCGAGAGTCGTTTGCGACCGTGCAGGACGAAAACGCGACCGCGTCGTCGCGTTGGGACGCGAACGGCGCTTACGGCCCCAACACCTGCATCGCGGGCCTTGTTTGGCGCGAGGCCTTCAACGGGGACACAGTGTGCGTCACACCCAACCGGCGTGCGCAGGTGAGGGAAGAAAGTCGGCTGGCGCCGACGCGGGCGGCGGCTCAGGAGCGGCCGTTCGAACCCAGCCGCACGAGTCCCGGCGCCTTGAGTCCGGACAACGTCACGCCCGTCATCTCGCCGCCCGAGAATAACACCGACCGCCCGGGTTCGGACTATGAGAGCTACCGGATGGACGATGCGCATCCGTGCCGCGCCGCCTGCGTCGGCGACAAACGTTGTCGGGCGTGGACGTTCGTGCGTGCCGGCATCCAGGGCCCAACGGGGGTTTGCTACCTGAAGCGGTCGACGCCGGCGCCTGTGGCCAATACGTGCTGTGTTTCGGGGACAGTTAAGAGATAGTCGTAGTCTACGACTGTAGAACGAGCGGAGAGAACATGCAGCGGGGGTTTGGCTTTGCGGCGTTCGGGATCGTGGCGGCGATCGTATGGGCAACGTTTCCAGCTTTGGCGACCGTCTTTCCGCCGGAGGGCGGAAAGGGCGACCGCGGCGAAGAGGTTCGCTGTCCCGGCGGGCATATTCTGGTTGGGTTCACCGGACGGACGGGATTGTGGATCGATCAGATCAGCCTCATGTGTGCGCGTCTCGATATACCGGGATTCACAACTCATGATGTTGTCGTGCTGGCCCCGCCTAGAGGCGGCATTGGTGGAAGCGGCGAAGAAAAATATTGCGAAGCGAACGCGGGCATCAGGGACATCAACATCACGTTCGAGAGAATTACCGATGGTGGACTTGCTCGTCGTGCCTATGTCGCGGGCGTCGATTTTTCCTGTACCCGACCGGCCGATGGGTCATTCAAAGGACGCCGTCGATTTGGACCTGGAAGCAAATGGCCGCCAGCCTCTCAGGCGTGTCCGGGAAGCGAATATGCGACCGGCCTAACCATCCGTTACGGAGGGCACGTCAACGCGGTCGGACTGATCTGCAGCGCAATCGCGAATTGGCCGCCCACCTCACGGCCGGCGACTTCCGGCACCCCGCCAGCGCCTCAATCAATCGGTGCGGGGATGGAAGACAACACCGATCGTCCGGGATGGGACTATAAGCGGCTTGTAATGGGAAAACTCGCCGGGCCCGCATTCTGTCAATACCAGTGCAAGGCTGAGGGCGATCGCTGCCGCGCCTGGACTTACGTGCGCCCCGGCGTGCAGGGACCAAGCGGCGTGTGTTACCTGAAGACCGCCGAGCCCGACGCAAAATCAAATACCTGCTGCATATCTGGCCTCAACAAGAAAATCGTCGGCCTCGATACGGGCGGGGCGTTGGCCGAGGGCATGGAGAACAACACCGATCGTGCGGGTTCGGATATCCATCGGTTTGAACTGCAAGACGCGAACCCCGGAATCTGTCAGGCGCGGTGCACCAAGCTGGAGCGCTGCAAGGCGTGGACGTATGTCCGGCCGGGCGTGCAAGGGCCGAAGGCGGTTTGCTATTTGAAGAACGCCGCTCCGCAAGCTGCGTCGAACAAGTGCTGTATTTCCGGCGTGAAGACCGTGGCCACCGATCCGAACCCGACCGAAGCAGCGGATAGCTATTCGCCGCCCTCGGCGCCGCGCTGTAAGCCTGGATTCGGTTGGCGTCAGGCGCGGCGGACCGACTACGTCTGCGTCACGCCGGAATCGCAAACGATGGTCACGCAAGAAAATGCCGTTGCAGCGAGCCGCTGGAATCCGGACGGCGCCTACGGTCCGCATACTTGCATCGCGGGTTTTGTTTGGCGCGAGGCCTTCGACGGGGACACGGTGTGCGTGACACCCGAACGGCGATCGGCCGTGAAGGAGGAAAACCGTCTTGGACCAAGCCGCACGGAGTGATCGCATCGTTTGGAGAGACGCCCGGGTGACTGAGTGATCGAGCGCGAGCCAGACATTGGTTTGGCAATGGCTCTTTGGCGGACACGTGAAGGCGATCCAAGAAAGCCAGCCATCTCAAGACATTCGATTTGGACGCCACTCGTGTCTCGAAATCGCCGAGGACGGTCGTTGGTGAGGTTCGCAATTGGGCCGCCGAATAACCGTTATGGCAGAAATTCGGCATCGCCTCTGGGATCTCTCCCGTTCCTGGACGTCGCGCTGTGAGTTCGATTCTTTGGATGGCGAGCGCTAGGCAGCGACTCGGTCGGAAACGGCATGCCTAACCGTCATTACGACATTTCCCCTCTTGCGGCCCTTGTCGACGTAGGCGTGCGCTTCGGCGGCGTGCTCGAGTGGATAACTGCGATCAATCACCGGTTTGAACTCCTTGGCCTCGGCCAGCTTGGCGAGAAATTGCAGGTCCTCCACGCGCGGTGTCACCACCCCAGCGATGACTTTCTTGCCGCTCGCCTTTGATGGCCGACCGATGCCCAAAGCTTGGGCCAACGTTCCCTGAACCGCGACCAAGCGGCCGCCCGGCTTCAACGCAGGTTCGCAACGGGCAAACGGGACAGTACCCGTCGTATCGAAGATGATGTCATAGGTCTCGCCGCGCTTGGCGAAATCCTCCTTGGTATAGTCGATCACCTTCTTCGCGCCGATCGAGCGCACGAGCTCGATATTGGCTGTGCTGCAGACCGCGGTTATTTCGGCGCCGAAGTGCCTTGCGATCTGGACCGCCGCCGTGCCAACGCCACCGGACGCCCCGACGATCAGAACCTCGTCGCCCTGTTTGATGGCGGCCTTGTCGCGCAGGAACTTCAACGCATTCGTTCCGCCAAACGACAGGGCTGCGGCCTCTTCAAAAGACAGGTTCGCGGGCTTGATGGCGATCAGACCGTCTTCTGCCATCGCTCGGTATTCCGCGTGGGAGCCATAGCTCGCGCCGGGGAACGCAAAGACCTCATCGCCCACTTTGAAGCGCTTCACCGCTTTGCCGACTGTCTCGACGATACCGGCCAACTCCGTTCCAAGGATCGGCTGCCGCGGTCCGAAGACTCCGAAGACGAGACGGCCCATGAACCCGAACCCGCCAGGCAGATGGAGACTTCGCGCTCTCCAATCGCCGGTCGTCACCGTGGTCGCATGAATCCGGATCAGAACTTCGTTGTCTTTGGGTGTTGGCTTTGGCACCTCGGCAAGGGCGACGACGTCGGGCGGGCCGTACCTACGATAAACAATCGCTTTCATCCGACAGTCTCCATATGGCGGGTCGATTCAGCCACTTCTGTGAAATGAGTACGCGCGAACGCTCCCATCAGCGGTCAATCCTCGCTGCGTCCTCGCGCACGCAACACGCGGTCGAGCGGACTTTCCGCGACCAATGTGCGGGCGAATAATCAGCCACCCGCGAGATCGGCCCGTGGTGGGATCGATTCCCTCCATCGCCCGCCAAAGACGCTCGGCCGACACCCAGTGCGGCGGATATTTGAAACGAGCGACATCGAGAATGAGAGCGAGATCTCTGGTCACGTGATAACCGCCGATCGGCGAGAAGTGGCCGCTGCCGGTTTGTCCCAGCGCGGCACGGTCGTACGCCGCGACAACCACGGCCTCCCCACTTGCTGCAATGGCGAGTGCGGCACGCCAATTCTCGAGACCTGAAGCATCGCGGCGGCGGACTTCGACATCGGCGCCGTTGCAACGCGCGAGGCAGGCGAACTCGTCGAAATCCACGCCGCGCTCGCGCACGTCCGAGAGCGGTACGCAGCAGTCGAGCAGTTCTTCCGAAAACCATCGCCACGGCCCCTTCCACTGCCGTCCAGGGTCGATCGACAACGCATTGAGCGTTACGACCAGCGATCCAAGTCCGCAGAAAGCCGGATCCGACTGCGTGTGGAACTGCTCCGCGAGCGGAAAATATCCGTTCAACCCTTCAGTCGCCATGGCTTCGGCGAACACCCCTCTGCCTTCCGGCGAGGAGAAGGCGATCGCGTTCTCTGGCAGCGGGCGCCGGTGAAACGTTTGGTCCATAGCTCGCCCTACCGGTTAGAGTTTGCAGCTTTAGAGCGCGCCGCAGCGATTAGACCGGCAAGGTCATTGGGAATCGCCATGGGTTTGAACCCACTGACGTTGGAACCGCCGGTATTGCCGTGCGGCACGAGGCCTAGCCAAGTCGTCGTGGCTGCGCCGATCACGCGCAAGTTCTGACCGATGACTTCACGTAGGTCGTGGTGGCGAATCCCCCGCATCAGCATGTGCAGGTGCACGCGGACGTGTTGCACCGTCGATCGCTGGCCCAACACATGTGCGCGCTCCAGGTGACGGAAGCCCTTCGACGGATCGCCGGCAAGTTCGGCGGCTTTCGCAGCGGCAAGCTCCGCGTCGACATGGGAGCGTATCCGGTGGCCGAAGCTCGAATTGTTTGTCGCGTCGATCTTTTTGGAAAGGAGCCGCCAGGCGAGATACGCCCCAGCCGCCGCGTCATAGCTAAGGCAGAACATCGGCCACCAAGCCGGCACGCCCGGATTCGCGATCAATCGACTATGCATCAGGTCAAGGAAACCGTGCCCCACCAAAGCGACAACGACGATCCAAAGATTCGATCTGAAGCCGACAATGGCGGCGACCAGAAAGCCGGCAAAGATGCCAGTTTCCCAACCTAGAGCCGACCCGCCGTCCATGACTGCGAACAGGTCGTAATACGATGCGACCACGATCAGGATTACCGGGTAGAGCGAGCGATCTCGGTCGAATCCTGCGACGGTCGTAAAGAGCCCTACGCCCAGGGCCAGCGCGACACCAACAAAATATTCCATGGGGAATGTCCTTCCAAGCGAACGCGTTTGTTCATGCCAAATATCTACGCCAGCTCGACTGGGGCCGCTTGAACGGAAGGGCTACAGGTCGCCTGCGGCGGCTGCTCAAGGTCGGCGTATTCCGCAGTTTGGCGTGTGCGGGCGAGCGCAGTGGCGTGAAGCAGACAACGCTGCGTACAGGGGCGCGCGTGTTAGCGGCCTCGGGTGCGGTCATCCTTTTCCTCGGCGCCAGCTTTCGTGAGCACCTGCGTCGCGGCGCGGGCTTCTTCTTCGCTGATGCCGCTGAACAAGGCGCGCGCGATTTTCTTCTTCAATCTCGAAACCGCGGCGGCTGCTTCGCGGCCTTTTGGCGTGATGCGCACGAGGTTCGCCCGCTTGTCGTCCTCGCCCCGCCGTTTTGAGATGTAGCCGTCCTGCTCCAGGCGCTTGAGAGAGCGCCCGGCGTTGGTTCTGTCCACATACAGCATTTCCGACAGGGCGTCCTGGGCGGCGGCGCCACCTTCTTGCTGCAGCAAGGTCAGCAGCCGCGCCTCGGTGTGATTGAGCCCGAGTTCCGAGAAGAACCGTTCCGCCGTTTGATATCTGCGCCGGGCGAGAGCCCCGATGGCGTCGAAAAGCTCGATGAATCCGTCCATACCCGGCACCCCTTGACATTATGTGCGTGCGCACGCATCTATATGGACGCTACCTCATAAGACTTGAAAATGAAACAAGAAACGTCCCAAGGATCTCACGCGGAACACAACGGCGGGCACACACCGCCCTGGTCGCCGGGATGGGCGCTGGCGGCCCTTGCGCTGTGTATGTTGCTGTCTTCGCTCGGCACCAGCGTTGCGAATGTGGCTCTACCGACATTGGCGCAGGCGTTCGCGGCTTCATTCCAGGCGACCCAATGGGTCGTTCTGTCTTATCTGCTGACCATCACGGCGCTCATCGTCGGCATCGGGCGTCTCGGCGACATCGTCGGCAGGCGGCGGTTGCTTCTCATCGGGCTTGCTGTTTTCACCGCCAGTTCGATCGTTTGCGCTTCAGCGTCGGCGCTTTGGGTTTTGATCGCCGCTCGAGCGGTGCAAGGGCTCGGCGCGGCCGTCATGATGGCGCTTGCGTTGGCGACGGTCAGCGAGACCGTGCCGAAGGAAAAGATCGGCGGCGCGATGGGGCTTCTTGGGACCATGTCGGCGGTCGGTACGGCCCTCGGTCCGGTGCTCGGGGGCTTTCTCATCGCCGGATTCGGTTGGCAGGCGATGTTCCTCGTGAACGCGCCGCTTGGGCTTCTCGCCCTCCTCTTGGCCTACCGGTCTTTGCCTGCTGATGGCTCGGTCTCTAAGGCGGCGGACACCCGGTTCGATGTTTTGGGCACCCTGTTGTTGGCTTTGGCTTTATCCGCCTACGCCCTCGCGATGACCGTCGGCGGCGGACGTTTCAGCGCGCCGAACCTCGCCCTCCTCGTCGCCGCAGTGTTGGGAGGCGCACTTTTTGTGTTCGCGGAAGCGAGAGCGACATCACCGCTGATCCGATTGACGGTATTCCACGACATGCGCCTGAACGTCGGCCTTGGCGCCAGCGCCATCGCCTCGACGGTGGTGATGACGACCCTCATCGTTGGGCCCTTCTATCTGTCGCGCGCATTGGGTCTCGACCCCGCAAGCGTCGGTATGGTGATGACAGCCGGCCCACTCGTCGCCGCCGCGACCGGGATACCTGCCGGGCGTCTCGTCGACCGCTTTGGTGTTCAAGGGATGACGCTCGTTGGCCTTGCCGGCATGGGCATCGCTTGCGCCGCCCTCTCGCTTATTCCGTCGTCGCTTGGCGTTCCCGGTTATGTCGCTCCGCTGACGGTCCTCACGGCCGGCTATGCTCTGTTCCAGGCCGCAAACAATGCGGCGATCATGAGGGAGGTCGGCGTCGATCGGCGGGGTGTCGTCTCCGGTATGCTCAACCTGTCGCGCAATCTCGGGCTCATCACCGGCGCATCTTTGATGGGCGCGGTCTTTGCGCTCGGTGCCGGAGGCGGAGACCTCGCGGCGGCGCCGTCAGGAGTCGTTGCCGATGGCATGCACTTCACGTTCGGCTTCGCTGCAGCGCTGGTCCTCGCAGCCATCGCCGCCGTGGCGCACAACGTGCGCACTGGCACTGCGTTGGGGCACGGCGGCGTTGTTCCCGAGGCCGGTCCGCCTCGGACGCCTTAGACCAAGCTCTCGATCACTTTGCGCAGCTTTGCTTGCACCTCGCCGGCGGCGTCCTTCAGCCGCGGGTTGTCGATCGCGCGCATCGACGCGACAGGATCTATTGCGGCAACCTCGATCTTGTTGGGGGCCAGCTCCTGAACGATGACGTTGCAGGGCAGCATCGTCCCGACCTTGTCCTCAAGTTCCAGCGCCCTGTGCGCTAGGCCCGGATTGCAGGCGCCGAGAATGCGATAGTTCCGGAAGTCGACATCGATCTTCTTCTTCAGCGTGTCCCGTACATCGATCGTCGTGAGGATGCCAAAGCCCTCGCGCTTGAGAGCCTCAGTGACCTTGGCGATCGCTTCCTCGAATCCGGCCGACAACTGCCGTGCGAAGTAATAAGTCATGGAGCAGTACTCCCAACGAAAAGCCGCTTGGCAAAGCGCGATCGTAACGGCCCTTGTGTGGCCACGCCGCGTTACGCCCGAACCACTCTTCTACGGCTGGAAGGCCACACCGTGGTTGAGGTGGATCAACCTCTTCGGGCCGCGCCGGTTGATGCAGATCAGGGAGGGTAAGCCCCCTCAGCTGTTCAATGACCGCATTACAGCGGGGCCGCTTGCCGCAGCATCTGTCTTCCAAAGTTCTCTTCTCAGTCCGTGAGCGAAATAGGAATTGCGAATGACAATGGCAGTCGATCTACGTAACCCCGCCCCTGGCCTTTGGTTGGGCAATGCCCTGATGAAGATGGCCACAGCACAAACCAACGCGGGATTGTGGGCTCAACTGAAGGAGGTTGCCGCTCGCTATGGTTGCTCTGAACTTACAGCTGTTGATGCTCTCAAATCGGCTGGCGGTACGGTCGATGCCGTTCTTATCGCCGACAGCTCTGTGCTTGCCATACTCAGTCTGATCGACCGAGAAGGCCTAGCCAAAACGCACCCCGTGCTTGAGCGTTGCCTCAAGTCGAGTGAGCCGTTCAAACTGACCGAACTTCGGGATGATCCCTCCAGCGCGGGTCAGCGCTGGTCGGAATTACTGTCTGATGTCGCGATGCGCGGTGACGTTCTCATCGTACCGATTTACGACGGTGAAGAGTTGACGGCCATTTTCGCTTTTGGCGGCGAACGTCCGACGCTTGACTCCCGCAGCTCTGTGATCCTTCAGATTGCTGCTTACGCCACATTTGTAAGAGTTCGCGCAATTGACCCACACGCGCACGAGGCAAACCCCTACAACCTCACTGTGCGCGAAATGCAATGTTTGCGCTGGATGGCGTTCGGCAAGACGGATAGTGAGATTGGACAAATCCTGGGCATAAGCGCCAGGACCGTTCGCTTCCATTGCGAGAATGCAAAGAGAAAACTCGGCGTGGCCACGCGCGCGCAAGCCGTAGCGACGTCCGTGAACGAAAAACTCATTGTGATTTAGCGAACGCAGGAATTTCGCGGAAAGACGACCTTCCGGATAGCGTTTCCGGGACTTGGCGTGGTCGATATCTTCTCGGCAACGTTGCCGACTCTTGCGATCAAAGTCGGCCTGCAAATCGGTCGTTGGCGCGATACCTGTCTAGCCCAATCGCGGAAAACGCATCGCGATGTGCTGTGCCGCTTTTCACGCCCAAGATCGCCAACGCGTCATTGATCGCATGACCGTCTCCGAACTCCGGTCCGAATGCGATCTTCTGGCCGGCGAAGGCGATCGCGCCTTGGCCTCCCACGCCGCCGAAATACTCAGTCTCGACATAAGCTAGATCGCCGTGCAGCGACGCTGCGCGCAAGGTATCAATCAGGCGCGCCGTAAGGTACCGGAAGCCCCCGATCACGGGTCCGGCGTTCAATCCGACGACGGCGTCAAGATTTTCGTCATCAAGCGGCAGAAACGCAAAGTCCTCGGTGAGCGCGAAGGAAGGCTGACCGTCGAACGGCGCTTCCAGCGCGGCCAACGTTTCGCGACGGGCGACCATGCCCGAAATTTGGTGCCCCATTCAGTCGATCCCACGAGTTTAGCGATGCTAACCTAATTCACCGTCAGGGCCTCTGCGGTTTGGACCCGGTGCGCTTCTTAAGCGCCGGTCCCGGTTGCCGCATTGACTTGGCTCAAGCTGCGGCGCGGCGGGCCATGCGCGCGCGTTCGAAATGGAAGAGGATCACACCGCTGGCGGCGGCCGCGACGAAGCACCACACGGAGATGAAGGCGTTCCAATAGAAGAAATGCGCCGTCACCGAGCCGACGATGACGATCGCTCCCAGCAGCGCGACGGCGCGGTGGGAGGAGATGGCGAGGGCAACGCCGGTCGCGAGCAGATAGAGAAGCCCCAACGACAAGGGCGATCCGGTTTCGACCGAATAGAGGATATGCCCGCCGCTGATGCAGGACGTGTGCTGCACCGTGAGCACCGTTGCCGTGAGGTAGACCGCCAGCGCGACGCCCAGCGCCATGCAGGCGGCGATCGCCGTGCGGCGCCGCGGTACGGTTTCGATGGACCATGCCGCGAACGGTGCGAAGATGGGCCAGAACGCCAGCCCGTAAACAAGGAACGCCTGGGTCAGGAACGACGACAAGCCTCCTGCGGGCGCGACCGGAAGCGTGAGCCACAAGCCGCCTTCCATCAGCTGTTGCGCCGCGAAGGCGAGCGGAATGAGAGCGAGCGGCACTTCTCTCGCGGTGCCAACCCTGGCCAGTGCGGCGATGCCGGCGGCGCCTGTAACGCCTGCGGCGAGGAAACTAGCTTCGGCCGAAAAGCACATGAAACCTTAGTCGACCGAGCGAAGCTTGGACCTGCGTTCGGCGTCCCGGTGAAACGCACGCAGCTCAGTTAGCACGTATTGATCGGATAGCTGATTGAAATCGCCATAGAACTCGCCGACTCCGCGAAAATCGTCGCTGACGAGCGGGCAGACCACCTCGGCGCCGGCCGCTTCGAGTTCGGCGACGGCATCGGTCGGCGCGACGGGCACGGCGACGATGACGCGGGTCGCGCCACGGCGGCGGAGCGCTTGGACGGCGGCGCGCACGGTGGCGCCGGTCGCCAGGCCGTCGTCCACGACGATGGCGGTGCGGCCGATCGGATTCAACGGCGGCGGCAGCTCGGGTCCGTAGTGAGCCTTTCGGCGTTCGATTTGTTCGAGCTCATGCTTGGCGAGTTCGCGGATCACCTCCTTGGACACGCCCAGCCGGCTCGAAATGGCTTGGTTGATCACGACGTCGGGATCCGGACCGTCGACAACGGCGCCGACGGCGAGTTCGGGCTGAAGCGGTGCGCCGAGCTTTTTGACGTAGAGCAGGTCGATCGGCAGCGACAGCGCGCGGGCTACCTCGATCGCAACCGGAATGCCGCCGCGCGGGAGGGCAAAGACAACCGCTGTCGTGCCCTTATGTGCCGACAGGAGACCGGCCAGCTTTCGACCTGCGTCGACGCGATCGCGGTATGTACTGCCGCGACGAACGATCATGGCGTGTCCTTCCAATGGGCTTTTTCAAATAGCCACGGTTTGCGCCGGGGCAACTTGCGATAGGTCAAGTCGTTCGCCGGGCGGCGGGTGTTTTCTGAGGCTGTTGGTCAGAGGCCGCCAGTGGAGACCGCCACATCCGGCGTTTGATCGGCGTGAGGCTGCTAACAAACGACAGGTGGTCCCATGCGTATCGGCATGTTCGTCATAGCTCTTAGCCTCATGCAAGCAGCCTCGGCGGATGACGGCGCGCCGCGATACACGTTTAGACCGGCCACGGACGCAAGCGCCGTGCCGGTGCGCGGGTCGCTCGTACAACTGTGCACCCCGCGCGAGAAGCGGGAGGGACGATGCGGGCGTGTGCCGCCGCTGTTGGACTCGGCCACCCGGATGAGCGCGGAGGATCTCAACGCGCGTGGGAGCGATTATCTGAGCGTCGGCATGTACGATGCCGCCATCGAGGCGCTCGATCGGGCCATCACCCTGAAACCCGACTACGCGGAGGCGTTCAATAACAGAGGGAGCGCCTACTTCGCGCTGGCGCGGTATGACGAGGCGCTCACCGACCTGGACAAGGCTCTGACGCTCGACGCGCATCTTAGCGGCGCATTCTTCAACCGTGGTCAGGCGCACAACGTGAAGGGGCAGTTCGACGAGGCGATTGTCGATTTCGACGCATACATCAAAGTCACGCCGAAAGATTCCGACGCGTTGATGAACCGCGCCTTTGCCTATCGGCAGAGCGGACAGTATGAACGCGCCATCGCCGATCAAAGCGCGGCGCTGCGCCTTACGCCGCGCGATGCGCGCGCTTTGAACGCGCGCTGCTGGACGCGTGCTGTTGCCGGCCTCCAGTTGAAAGCGGCGCTGCGCGACTGCAACGACGCGCTGAAGCTAAAGCCGGACGACTGCCTGACCTTGGACAGCCGCGCGTTCGTGCTTTTCCGGATGGGGCGATATCAAGGCGCAATTGCCGACAACACGGCCGCACTGAAGATCAACCCGAAAGCGGCATCGTCACTGTATGTCCGGGGCTTGGCCAAGATGCGTCGCGGCGACGGCGCGGGCGGCACGGCGGATGTCGTGGCAGCGAAGGCTTTGGATCAGTCCATCGCCGAGACCTACTTGCACTATGGCGTGTCGCCGTGATGCTTTCTCTGGACTTTTTCGGCGCTTTCTGCGATATTCGGCGCTGTTCAGACGTATCGAGAGAAGTTGCGCCCCGGGTGTCCGACGACCCGGTTTTTTTGTGCCTTGTGCGATGGGCCGCGCGACCTGGCGCGCATCGGCGCGCGAAGCCTCAGCCGCCTGAAACCGGATCTGTCGGACAATGCGGCACAGCGATGGCGGACACGCAACGGCTGTGTCGAATGTCAATCTTCAAGCCGCACGAGTCCGCCAGTTCCGGCCGTTTCGAAAGCCGCTTAGGAGATCGACCGGAATGCCCGCCCATCGCAAACTGTGCGGCGAAGCAGTCAGCGCTTTCTTCGCCGCACTTGAACGCGGCGAACACGTGTCCCGCGCGTGCCGCGCCGCCGGTTGCTCGCGGCAGGCACTCTACCGGCGCCGTGTCAAAGACCTGGCTTTCGACCAACGCTGGCGCGAGGCGGAGACGGCGCTGCGAGCGAAGAAGGCCAAGGAGCAACCGCGCTCGCGCAAAGGCGTCACGTTGCCGGTCTTTTCCCCGCGTGGGCGCACCGGCCACAAGAAGACCTTGTCAGACGGCATGCTGCTGGCGCGCCTTAAGGCTCTTCGGCCTGCCTATCGAGATTGAACACAGTGAGCGAGCGCGCGGGGGCTCGGTCGGTCTTGCGGTGTGGATGGATTCGAGTCCGTCAGACCTCTGCGCGGGCGTACAATATCGTACCGACATTTCTGCGCATTCGGGTGATCGCAAGCGTGCGATTGCTGAAGTGATTGTTATCACAAGCGGCGGCGCAAAGGGCCCTTTCGCGCCCGCACTGCGAGGCCGGCCGTAAAAGCGACGGGGGCGTGCTGACAATACTGACAGCACCCTTCTTTACGGCGCATTTGCCAATCGGGCTCCATTATTGGCGCTTGTTCGCACACCACCTCCCAGACGATGGCTCGATGAACATTCAAACGCCGTTCTCGACGAACGAATTGCTTCCGCCGACAAGCGAGCCTGTGGCGGCGCGCGTCGAGACGGTCGTGACGGCAAAGACGACCGTGTGCGTTGTCGACGATGATCCGGCTGTTCGACATGCGATTTGCAGCATGCTGGAGCGTGGGGGTTATGCGACCGCACAGGCGAGCGACGGGAAGTGCGGCCTGAGCGAAATTGAGCGGTCGGCGGCGGCTGTTGCGGTACTCGATATCATCATGCCCGACCACGAAGGCATTGAAACAATCGCGCTCGTGAAGGAACGCTTTCCCAACGTGAAAATTCTCGCGATAAGCGGCGGGGGAGCGATCGGCGCGGAAACCTACCTCACCATGGCGCGCGGCATGGGCGCCGACGCTACGCTCGCGAAACCCTTTCGGGCAGACGTACTGTTGCCGCTGATCGCGGAGCTGCTGCAACGTGCGAGAGAACCGCATCAGGTTGCCGCACCCGCGCGCCCTTGAGCGCCGGGCGTAGAGAACCTCGAGCCGAGTGAAATCGTGTCCAGCTCCGTGACGCCGGACCCAGTCGGGCCGCGGTGAGCGCGTAGATGCGTCCGTTGCCTATCCTAATATCAGGCAGCACACGTCGTGGAACCGTTTCCGCCGCTGTGCGTTGTGGATGGGCACTAGTTGCGCTTCCCAACCGCCTCTCAGGAGTATCGCGAACGCACATGCTCGGTGCCGAACACTTCACTGGCACTGGCGCCGCGCGCTCGGATGCTCCTCCACAAGTTACAAACGTGCCTGAGTGGCAGAGCGACGAGCTCATTCGCGGCGAACTGCTGGGTGCAGATCTCCTCGACCGCCGCGCCGCCGGCCTGGCGGCGTCGCACGTCATCTCGGATCGAAAGCAAGGCGCCCGCCTGCTGCACGCCAGGTTGCAGTCGAACGAGGCGATCTTGCTCGACGGCTACCGGACGATCGCCAAGGCGCTATCCGACGGGCAGCCGATCACGCCCGCCGCGGAGTGGCTGGTCGACAACTACCATTTGGTCGAAGACCAGATTCGCGAAATCCGCCTCGACCTCCCGCCCGGTTATTACCGCCAGCTTCCCAAGCTCGCGGAGGGTCCACACAAAGATCTGCCGCGCGTCTTCGACCTTGCCTGGCACTTCGTCGCGCACACCGACAGCCGCTTCGATCCCGACCTCTTGTGCCGCTTCGTCAATTCCTACCAGCGCGCGCAGCTTCTCACGATCGGCGAACTCTGGGCGGTGCCGATTACGCTGCGAATAATGCTGGTCGAAAACCTCCGCCGCGCGACGCGCAGAATTTTGGCCGGACGGCAGCAGCGCGAGTTAGCCGACGCTTTGGCCGATCGATTGCTCACGATCAAACGGCCCCAGGCGTCCGCCCTGGAAGATCTCTTAAAGCCCTACGAGAATGTCGAGCTGACCCCGACATTTGCGGCCCAACTCACGCAGCGGCTGCGCGACCAGGATCCCGCGCTGACGCCCGCGATGCTCTGGCTGGAAACGAAGCTGTGTAAGCAGGCGACGTCGACGGAGGCCGCGCTTCAAAACGAACACAGGCGCCAGGCGGCGATGACCGTCACGGTGCAAAACATCATCATGAGCATGCGGCGCGTGTCCACCGTCGACTGGTCCCAACTGTTCGAGGCGATCAGCCCGATCGACGACTTGCTGAGAGGCGCCAGCGGCTTCTCGGAAATGGACTTCGCGACGCGAGACCAATATCGGCGCGCGATCGAACAACTCTCGCGCGGTTCAAAGCTGACGGAGATGGAGATCGCGCGGCGCGCTCTTGCCGCGACGACCGCAGCCACGCGGCGCGAGACATTCGCGACCGACGCCGAGAAGAAGCGAGCAAGCGACCCCGGCTACTACCTCATCTCCGGCGGCCGGCCGGCATTCGAACGAGCGATCGGCTTCCGGCCCCCGTTCGAGTCTTGGCTCGGTCGCGCAACGGCACGCGTCGGATTTGTAGGTTACATCGCCGGCATCGGCGTCGTCACAACGATGCTGTTGGGCATCGTATTGTCGGTTATCGGCGCGCAACTCATCGGTTGGTGGTGGCCCGCACTTGTCGTGCTGGGTTTGTTTCCGGCGATGGATGCGGCCGTCGCTCTGGTCAACCGATTTGCGACGACTCGGTTTGCGGCGACCACACTGCCCGGACTCGAGCTGCGTGACGGCGTGCCGGGCGATCTTCGCACGCTCGTCGTCGTGCCGACGCTATTGACGTCACCTCGAGCCGTTGCCGAGCAGGTCGAGAATTTGGAAGTCCATTACCTCGCGAGCCAAGACGGCGATCTTCACTTTGCGCTGCTCACGGATTGGACCGACGCGACAACGGCCAGCGCGCCCGACGACGACGAACTGCTCGAAGCCGCCGTCAAAGGCATAGCTGCGCTGAACGAACGGTACGGCGACGCCCTGAAGGGGGACCGTTTCTTCCTGCTGCATCGCAAGCGCGTGTGGAACGCCAACCAAAAGCGTTGGATGGGCTGGGAGCGCAAACGCGGCAAGCTCCACGAACTGAACAGACTTCTGCGCGGCGCCACCGACACGACCTTCATCGACCACGGGGCGACGCCGGCGCGCGTGCCCGCCAACGTGCGCTATGTCATCACCCTGGACGCCGACACGAAATTGCCGCGCGATGCCGCACGGCGGCTTGTGGGCAAGATGGCGCATCCCCTCAACCGGCCGCGGTTCGATCCGCGCACCGGTCGCGTGATGGAAGGTTATGCGGTTCTGCAACCTCGCATTACGGCCACGCTGCCGACGGGGAAGGAACAATCGCTGTTTCAAAAGATCTTCTCGTCGACGGGCGGGCTGGACCCTTACACCGCCGCGGTATCTGACGTGTACCAGGACCTGTTCGGCGAGGGTTCGTACGCCGGCAAGGGTATCTACGACGTCGACCTGTTCGAAGCCGCCCTTGCGGACCGCGTGCCCGAAAACACGCTGCTGAGCCACGATCTCTTCGAGGGCATCTTCGCCCGCGCGGGCCTGGTGTCCGATATCGAACTCTTCGAGGACTTTCCGACGCGTTACGACGTGGCGGCATCGCGACTGCATCGTTGGGCGCGTGGCGATTGGCAGCTTCTGCCCTGGATCTTCGGCCGCGGCGCACCGGGAAGCGGGCAAAACCAATCGACGATCCCGCTCGGCGGCTTATGGAAGATGGTGGACAACCTGCGGCGCACGTTGTCGCCGCCGGCGAGCGTGTTCGCCTTGGTCATCGGCTGGACGCTGCCGCTGCATCTGGCCGTGACGTGGACGATTTTCATCCTGGCGACGATCGCTATCCCGCCGCTGCTTCCCGTCATGGCCGGTGTGATAACGCCACCGCGGCCTGGGATCTCTTGGCGGAGCCATTTCCAGGCGCTGACGAGAGACGTCGCTCTCGCGCTTTCGCAAATAGCGTTTTCGATCGCCTTCCTTGCGCACCAAGCCTGGCTGATGATCGACGCGATCGCGCGCACTTTGTACCGGCTGTTCTTCACCCGCCGGCGTCTGCTGGAATGGGTGACCGCCGCGCAAGCCACGTATCGCCCGCAACTCGACATCGCCAGCAGCTACAGTCAGATGGCAGGGGCGGTCGCCATTGCCGGCATCGCGCTGTTGGTTGCGGGAACATTCGGTGGGATCGCCGCGTTTGTCGCCCTGCCCTTCGTTGCCGTTTGGCTTTTGTCGCCGCTGATCGCCCGCTGGACGAGTGCGCCGCCGGGCTCTGTCGACCGCGCGGCAGTGTCACCGCAGGACGGTGAAGCGTTGCGCCTGGTGGCGCGCCGCACGTGGCGCTTCTTCGAGACATTCGTCACTGCGGCCGACAACATGTTGCCGCCGGACAATTTCCAGGAAGACCCAAATCCGGTGGTCGCACACCGGACCTCGCCCACGAATATCGGTCTCTACCTGCTGTCCGCCGTTGCAGCCCGCGATCATAAGTGGATCGGCACTGCCGAACTTGTCGAGCGACTGGAAGCGACGTTTGCAACCATCGCCAAAATGGAGCTGTACCGGGGCCACTTGTTCAATTGGTACGATACGCAGGACCTGCGCCCGCTGGAGCCCAAATACATCTCGTCCGTCGACAGCGGAAACTTAGCGGGCCACTTGATCGCCGTCGCCAACGCCTGCGCCGAGTACGCCGCGAACACCGCCATCGATCCGCTCTGGCGATCCGGGGTTCAGGATGCACTCGCCCTCGCGAAGGAAGCCCTGGATCACACCGGAAAGACGTCGACCGCCGTCCACGGGGTCAGGGCGCAGATCCTTGAGCTTACCGCCTTGCTGGCGGGTGACTCGCCGCCCGGCATCGAAACAGTTGGAGCGCACACCGCGCGCCTCGTTGAGCTGGCCAATGCGCTCGGCACTGACGGAGATGGCACAGCGGACAAAATCCGGACCTGGTGCGCGGCGGCGCACCGGGCCGTCGAGAGCCATGCCAAGGACGTGGGAAGCACGCAAACCCTAGCTCCACGCCTTGCGCGCCTTGGGCAAACCGCGCGCAACGTCTCGAACGCCATGGACTTCCGGTTCTTGATCAATCCGGAGCTGAAGCTGCTATCGATCGGATATTTGGTCAGTACGGAGACGCTCGATCCCAGCTGTTACGACCTTTTGGCGTCCGAGGCCCGCTTGGCGAGCTTCGTGGCGATCGCGAAAGGTGACGCACCGACGAGACACTGGTTCCGCCTCGGTCGCTTGGTAACGCCCATCGATCATGGCGCCGCATTGATCTCGTGGTCGGGGTCGATGTTCGAATATCTGATGCCGTCTTTGGTGATGCGCGCGCCCGAGGGCAGTCTGCTCGCGAGCACGAACAGACTCATCGTCAGCCGCCAGATCGCATTCGCACGCAAACTGGGCCTGCCTTGGGGCATATCCGAGTCGGCCTACAACACGCGCGACCTTGAATTCACCTATCAGTATTCGAACTTCGGCGTGCCCGGCCTGGGCCTTAAGCGCGGTCTGTCCGAGAACGCGGTGGTCGCGCCGTACGCGACGGCGCTCGCGGCGATGGTGAACCCCGCCGCCGCCTGCAGGAATTTCGCCAAGCTCAAAGACATCGGCGCGCGCGGCGCCTATGGCTATTACGAAGCCGTCGACTTCACACCCGCACGTATTCCCGAAGGCCAACGACGCGCCGTTGTGCGCGCGTACATGGCGCATCACCAAGGCATGACGATCGTGGCTTTGGCCAACGTCTTGGGCGACGGACGCATGCGCGCGCGCTTCCACGCAGAGCCCCGCATCCAAGCCACCGAACTCTTGCTCCAAGAACGCATCCCGCGGGAAATCGCGCTTGCGCATCCGCGTGCGGAGGAAGTGCATGCGGCGCCGAAGTTGATCAATGAAGGCGCGCCGCGCCCGCGCCTCATCGCGACGCCACACGCGATACCGCCGCAGACGCAGCTTCTGTCGAATGGACGTTATTCCGTGATGGTGAGCGCCGCCGGTGGGGGCTACAGCCGCTGGAATAACATCGCCATAACGCGGTGGCGCGAGGATGCGACGTGCGATGAACTCGGCACACACATCTATTTGCGCGACGTGCGCACAAGCGCGGTGTGGTCGGCCGCGTATCAGCCCACGGGGGCCGAACCGGATGACTACAAAGTCGCCTTCACCGACGACCGGGCCGAATTTGAGCGTCGCGACGGCTCGCTGACGACTGTGCTCGACGTTCTGGTATCGCCTGAAAGCGACGGCGAAGTCCGGCGCGTCACGATCTCCAATCACGGTGGGCGTGTGCGCGAGATCGAAGTGACGCATTATGCGGAACTGGTGCTGGCCCCGGCTTCCGCCGAATGGGCGCATCCGGCGTTCTCCAAGCTTTTCGTCGAAACGGAGTATCTCGCGGCGAAGGGGCTGCTGCTCGCAACGCGCCGCCGCCGCTCCGCACACGAGGCGGAAGTCTGGGTGGCCACGCACTCCGTGGTCGAAGGCGACAGCCTCGGCGCCTTGCAGGTCGAGACCGATCGTGCGCGCTTCATCGGCCGGGGCCGCACCCTACGCGATCCGCTCGCCATATCGGATCAACGGCCGCTGTCGAATACGACCGGCACGGTGCTTGATCCGGCCTTTGCATCGCGGCGGCGCGTCCGAATAAGGCCGGGCGGCTCCGTCCGCATTTCATTTTGGACCTTCGCCGCCGACACACGCGAGGCCGTGATCGCGCTGGCGGACAAGCACCGTGAGTCCAGCGCGTTCGATCGGGTGACGACGCTGGCGTGGTCGCAAGGCCAGATCGAGCGCTATCACATGGGCATAACGCCGGATCAGGCGAACAACTATCAGCGCCTGTCGAGCCATTTGCTGTTTGCGAACCCGACGCTACGCGCCTCGTCATCGACGATAGAGAGCGGCGCGCGGCCGCCGAACGCCCTGTGGGCCAACGGCATCTCCGGCGACCTTCCCATCGTCGTCGTGCGCCTGGACGAGGAGGCGGAGTTGCCGTTCGTGCGCGACCTGTTGCAAGCGCACGAATATTGGCAACGCCGTCAGTTCGACACCGACCTCGTCATTTTGAACGAGAAGACTACGTCTTACGTTCAGGATGTTCAGGTCGCTCTGGAGTCGCTGGTTCGCATCGGTCGCGCGCGCCGGGGCCCCCTGAAGGGCAATGTGTTCATCCTTCGCCGCGACCTGATCTCGCCCGAAAGCCGCAACGCGCTGTTGGCGGCGGGACGCGTCGATCTGGTGGCGCGGCGCGGAACTCTGGGGGAACAACTCGACCGGCTTGCGGTCGCCGGCGCACAGCGGGCACGGCAAAGGCGTAACGCCCCGGACGCGGCGGGCATTGGTCAAACGCCAGCAAAACTGGACCTGGAATACGCCAACGGCATCGGCGGTTTCAGCGCGAGCGGACGCGAGTATGTCGTCTCGCTGGCTGAAGCGCTGAACACACCGGCGCCGTGGCTCAACGTCATTTCAAATCCGCATTTCGGTTTCCAAGTCTCCGCGGACGGCGGCGGCTATACCTGGAGCGCGAGCAGCCGAGAGAACCAGCTTACCGAGTGGTCGAATGATCCGATCTGCGACCGCACGCCGGAAGTCATTTATATCCGCGATGACGAGACCGGCGAAGTTTGGACACCGACGCCCTCCCCCATCCGGCGGAGCGCGACGTCTTATCTGGTTCGTCACGGCCAGGGCTATACCCGCTTCGAACACACGGCCAACGGTCTTGCCTTCTACATGTTGCAGTATGTGGCCAAGGACGACCCGATAAAGTTCTCGCGCCTAACCATTCGCAATACGTCGGCTCAAACGCGCCGCCTGACGTTGACCGGCTACGTCGAATGGCTGATGGGACCGCCCCGCGGGTTGACGACGCCCATCATCGGCACCAGCCACGATGAGGACACAGGCGCGATCTTCGCGCGCAATCCATGGAACACAGCCTTCGCGTCCCAAGTCGCGTTCGCGGACCTCGCCGGCCGGCAGACGTCGTGGACGGGCGATCGAACGGAATTTCTCGGCCGCAACGGGTCTCTGGCTTCGCCCGCCGCACTGCAAACGAAGAAAGCTCTATCGGGTCACGTCGGCGCGGGGTTCGATGCCTGCGCCGCGCTTCAGCGATCGATCGAACTGAAGCCCGGCGAGGTGGCCGAGATCACGCTGTTTCTCGGCGCGGCGTCCAGCGCCGAACAAGCGCGGTCGCTTATCCGGAAGTACCGCGCCGCGAATTTGAACGACACTTTGGACGACGTCACCGAGTTCTGGGACAGCATCCTCAACAAGGTGCAGGTGAAGACGCCGGACCGCAGCATGGACATCATGCTCAATCGCTGGCTGCTCTACCAAACCTTGGTCTGCCGATTGTGGGCGCGATCGGCGTTCTATCAATCCGGTGGCGCCTACGGCTTCCGCGATCAATTGCAGGACGCGATGGCCATGGCACTGACCATGCCCGAACTGACGCGCGCGCATCTCTTGCGCGCCGCAAGCAGGCAGTTCATCGAAGGCGACGTACAGCATTGGTGGCTTGCGCACTCAGGCCAAGGCGTGCGCACGGGTTTCTCCGACGACCGAGTGTGGTTGTGTTATGCGACCGCGCATTATCTCACCACGACACGCGACGCATCCGTGCTCGATGAGGCCGTGCCCTTCCTGCAAGGCCCAAAGCTTGCGCCCGGCGAGGACGATGCCTTCTTCGAACCGGCGATTGCCGAGGAAAGCGGATCGCTGTTCGAGCATTGCGCGCGGGCGCTCGACCTCAGTCTCGCTGTCGGAAGCCACGGCCTGCCGCTGATGGGCAGCGGCGATTGGAACGACGGCTTCAGCCGCGTCGGCATCGGCGGCAAAGGTGAGAGCGTTTGGCTGGGCTGGTTTCTCTATTCGGCCATGACGTCGTTCATTCCGATTGCACAGCGGCGCGGCGAGGCGGCGCGCGCCGAACGCTGGCTGCTTCACCGAGATCTGTTGCAGGCCGCGCTTGAGCGCGAAGGGTGGGACGGCGATTGGTACCGCCGCGCCTATTTCGACGACGGCACGCCGCTGGGCTCGGGCCTGAACGAACAATGCCGCATCGACTCGATCGCTCAGTCTTGGGCAGTGCTGTCGGGCGCGGCCGAGCCCGACCGCGCGCAGCGCGCGATGGCTGCCGTCGACACGCTGCTTATCGATCGGCAGAACGGACTAGCCCCACTGTTCAACCCGCCGTTCGACAAGACCGCCGTCGATCCCGGCTACGTCAAAGGTTATCCGCCGGGCATCCGCGAGAACGGCGGCCAATACACGCATGCCGCCGTCTGGTCGGCGATGGCATTTGCGGCGCTGGGCCAAGGCGACAAGGCAGCCGGCCTCTTCTGGCTGTTGAACCCGATCAACCGCGCGCGCACGTTCACCGACGCGCAGCGCTATCGTGTGGAGCCTTATGCGGTGGCGGCCGACGTCTACACTGTGCCGCCGCATGTCGGCCGGGGCGGCTGGACTTGGTACACGGGGGCAGCCGGATGGCTCTACCGCGCCGGGCTGGAGTCCATCCTGGGGTTCAACATTGAGGGCGACACGCTGCGCATGGCGCCTTGCATCCCGCGCGAGTGGCCGGGTTACGAAATCCGCTTCAAGCATCGGTCGGCGACATACGAGATTAGGGTCGAGAATCCGCGGCGTGTCAGTTCGGGCGTCGCGGAGGTCCGCGTCGACGGCTTGAAGGTGAGCGCCGGATCGCCGCTCTCTCTACAAGACGACGGCGTGATTCATAAGGTTGTGATCGTTTTGGGCAGCTAACGCGTCGGCCGAAGCTGATAGCCGAGCGAGCATTTGATTGTCGCGAAATATAGCGGTAACAACTCCCAATAGAGCCGCTCGCGCGGCGAGGGAATGGAGCGTCAACGGATGTCCCCTCGTTTGCCGTCAGAACAACTCCAGACCACGATTGCGACCTGCATGGCGTGCGCGGTCGCCAAGGCATGAGCGCTTCCTTCGAGGAACTCGACTACCAACCGACGCCGATGGGCGCCATCAGCCTTCGCCGCCGCCGGGATCTGTCGCGCGGCATTGATGTCTATGAGATCAAACTCGGCGACGAGCTCTTGATGTCGAGCCTGTTCACGACCGCCGAGATCGAGTTGGCGCGGCTTGGGTTGGCGGCTTTGCCAGGCAACGACTTGGAGGTCGTCGTCGGCGGCCTGGGCCTTGGTTATACCGCGCAGGCCGTGTTGGCCGACAGCCGCGTCAGCTCGCTCGTGGTCGTCGAGGCGCTGCCCGCGGTTATCGATTGGCATGAGCGTCAATTGCTTCCGCTGGGCGCCGCGTTGACGGCGGATGTGCGCTGCCGCTTCGTCTGCGGGGATTTCTTCGCCATGCTTGCCTCGCCCGCGCAGGGCCTCGATCCGACAAGCGCCGGGCGGCGGTTCGACGCGGTGCTGGTCGATATCGATCACAGCCCGCGGAACGTTCTGCACGCGAGCCACGCGCCGTTCTATTCACCGCACGGCCTGCGACGTTTGGCCGAGCATTTGAAGCCGGGCGGCGTCTTCGGGCTGTGGTCGAACGACGCGCCGGACGACGCCTTCCGCGCGGCGCTCGCCGAGGTCTTCGCCACGACCGACGCGCGCGTGATTACGTTTCGCAACGCGCGGCAAGATGGGGACTCGACCGCGACGATCTATCTGGCGCGACACGCACGCGGGCGCGACTGAAGGCGGCACCCGACCTGCGAAATTGGGTGCCGCCCCTAAAAGCCGCCGGGTTTAGCTCGCCGGCAGGAGGACCTTATCGATGACGTGCACGACGCCGTTCGACGCGTTCACGTCGGCGGCCGTTACGTTCGCGCCACCCACGACGACGCCTTTGGTGCCGTCGATGGCCAACGTTCCGCCTTGAAGCGTCGGCGGCGACGTCAGCTTCTTACCGGCGAGGGCCGAGGATTCGATCTTCGCCGGGATGACGTGGAACTTGAGCACCGCCTGAAGTTGGGCCTTGTTCTCGGGCTTCAACAGATTGTCGACCGTGCCCGCCGGCAACGCGGCGAAGGCGGCGTTGGTCGGCGCGAACACAGTGAACGGCCCCGGGCCTTTCAGCGCATCGACGAGATCGGCGGCCTTGAGCGCGGCGACCAGCGTCGAGAAGTCGGGGTTCGAGAGCGCGACGTCGACGACGGTGTTCGACGCGGTCTTGGACATTCCCCCGGCGAACGCGGGCGCGCTCACGGCGGGAAGGACGAATGCGACAGCCAATATGGCGCTACGCAGAAACGACATGTTTGATCTCCTTGAGTGGTTTCAAATTGCGTTGACTGGGGATCGTCACCGGCAATTCGACACCGCTTACGGCGCTGCTCCGTGTGCGGATCGTTCGTGCGCGTTCCTTTATTTTTTTGTCATGCGCTTGAAACGACGCTGTACAATTCCAGGGAGGCGATAGGCTTCAACGCATCAGCGAGAGGCGCCTGGCGAATAGCCGGTCAATCCAGCGAGAGGGCAGCAAGCGCGGCAGCATCCAGTCGAACACATAGCTGGGGGTCAGCGTGTAGCGTACGCGCGGCCGGGGAACGGTCAGTACGTGATGGACCAGGTTGGCCACACGCTCAACCTCGAGGCCGTCGCGCGCGGCGCCCTCCATCAAGGCGGCCATCGCCTTCATCGCCGCACCGTAGTCGCCGTCTGCGTATCGCGTTTCGCTGCCTTGCGCTTTGTCCCAGATCGGCGTCTTCACCGCACCCGGCGCCACGATCACCACGTCAACGCCGTAGAGAAGCAACTCGCGGCGCAGGGACTCCGACAATCCTTCCAATCCGTGTTTCGCCGAACAATAGCCGGCCAGCAGCGGCGAGCCGATCTTGCCGCCCAACGAAGAGATGTTGACAATACGCCCAGGTGGTCCGCTGAGCGTTCGATCGGCGCCAAGCAGCGGTGCGAAGGCTTGCGACACCGTGAACGCGCCGATGAGGTTCACCTCGATCTGTTTGCGGTAGTCGGCAACGGGTTGCTGCAGCACGGGGCCAGGCATGGCGATGCCCGCGTTGTTGACGAGGCCGCAAAGTGTGCGGCCCTTCAGCGCGGTCCGCACCGTATCGGCGCCTGCGCGCACGGCGGCCTGATCGGTAACGTCAAACAAAAGCGGCGTTGCGTTCGGGAGCTTGCCGAGCAGACGCCGCGCGTCGTCTTCACTGCGGACGCTCGCGAAGACGTGCATGCCCTTGGCGGTGAGTCCCTTGGCTATTCCAAATCCGATCCCGCTCGAGGCGCCGGTGACAACGACTGCTTTCATGACGCCGCTTCGCCTCCTTCAATTTTTGACCTGACTTCGTGCTGCCGCGCGGCATCGAGCGGAAAATTCCATACCAGTGCGATCGCAAGCGACTTCAACGCAACCGGCAAGACGGCGTAAAGCAGCATCAACGCGAACAACGCGTCTTGGCGGTTGGCCGTTTTCCCTGCGGCGTCGAATGCCGTCGCGTCAAAACCCGCGGCCGACAGAAGCGGCAACGACAGTGCAGCAAGTGCGAAGGCAAGCTTCGTCGCGATGCCCCACAGCGCGAAGAAGAGTCCCGTGCGCTGTTCGCCCGACGCTGCGGTGTCGATGTCGACCACGTCGGCTTGGATGGCTGCCGGCAGGACAAGATCCGCGCCGACGGCGATGCCGGAGAGGATGGAGATGACGAGGAACGCCTCGATATCGCCTTCGCCGACAACGAAGGGGGTGAAGGCGAAGACCGCGCAGGCGCCGATCATCGACCAGCCCCACGTGCGGTGCTTGCCGATCCGCCGCGCGAGCGCCGACCAGAACGGTATGGCTGCGAGCCCCGCGATGAAATAAGCGAGAAGCAGCGGCGCGTAGGCTTGGCTGTCGCCGATCACGTGGGCGACGAACAGCACGAACAGGGTCGCCGGTAGCCCGTTGGCCAGCGCGTTGATCAAATAAGCGAGGATGAGCCGGCGAAACGGGGCGTTCGCGCGCAACGCGGCCATGCCGCTGCGCAGGCCCGCGCGGCCGACCGCCAACGGCGGCGGCTCCGGCACGGCGAGAAGGAGCCACGCCACGCTCGGCACCATAAGAGCGACAATCGCAACCCCAAGCGCGGCCATGTGGACGCGGGGGTCGGGTTCGCCCGCGGCGCTGAGCAGCGCGGGAAGCGATGCGGCAATGAGGGTGCCGACAAGGCCGACGCCTTCGCGCACGCCTGCGATGCGCGTGCGCTCATGATAGTCGCCCGAAAGCTCGGCGCCCCACGCAGCATAAGGCAGCATCAGCATCGTCCATCCCAGCGTCAGCGCGAAAATGCCTATGGCGAACTGAGCCAGCGACGGCGCGACCGGCGGCGCGAACAGGACGACAACGGCGACGAGCGCGATCGGCGCGCCGGCCGCCATCCACGGCTTGCGCCTGCCGAAGCGGCCCGGCGTGCGATCGCTTAGCAATCCGATCAAGGGATCGGTGAGCGCGTCGAACAGGCGCGATGCCAGGATCACGTAGCCGACGGCAGCCAGCGGCAGGCCTAGTGTCTGTGTGTAGAACGCCGGGAGGAAGACATAAGGCGGCAACAACAGCATCGCGAAGGCGGCCGCGGGTGCGCCATAGGCCGCGAGCACGGCCGTGCTTAAACGGGAATTGGCCACGTCCCGTTTCATTGTGATCCGCCGCGACGCCAGCTTCGTACACCCGGCATGTCAAAAATTGCGATCATCGGGACGGGCATTTCGGGTCTCGCGGCGGCATATCTTCTTCACCCCCGCCACGACATTACGGTTTACGAAAAGGCCGGCCGCCTCGGCGGGCACAGTCGTACCGTTACGGTGCGGCAGGGCGATCGGATCATTCCGGTCGACACAGGCTTCATCGTTTTCAACGAACGAAACTATCCGAACCTGACGGCTTTGCTGGGACAGCTCCGCGTTGCGGTCAAAGCCAGCGATATGACCTATGCGCTCAGCGTGGACGGTGGGCGGCTCGAGTGGGGTGCAAAGAGCCTGAATACAATCTTCGGGCAGCGTCGCAATCTGATCCGCCCGCGCTTCCTCAAGCTTTTTGCGGAGGTTATGCGTTTCAACGGAGAAGTGGTCGACCGCGTGCGGCGGACGCCTGGGATCACGCTTGGCGAGCTCATTGACGCGATGGGTTTGAGCGACTGGTTCAAGCGCTATTATTTGTTGCCGATGGCGGGTGCGATCTGGAGCGCTCGGCCCGAGCAGATGCTCGCGTTTCCCGCTCAAGTCTTCGTGACGTTCTTCGAGAACCACAGCCTCTTGTCGCTGACGGGCCAGCCGCAATGGCTGACCATCGACGGCGGGTCGGAGCGTTACGTCGAGGCACTCAGCGCTTCGTTCCGGCATCGCGTGCGTCTGGGCTGCGCGGCGACGCGAGTCGTACGCGGCACTTCGGGCGTACGCGTCGCCGATGCGAGCGGCGCCGAGATCAGCTATGACCACGTCGTCTTTGCGTGTCACTCCGACGAGGCGTTGGCGATGCTGGGCGACGACGCCGGGGATGCGGAGCGCGGCGCGCTTGGTGCGATCAAGTACCAGCCCAACGTCGCCGTGCTGCACCAGGATCCGCGCTTCATGCCGAAGCGCCGGCGTTGCTGGGCAAGTTGGAACTATCATTCGGACGGACGAGGCGACGAGGCGGCGATTACGCTCACCTATTGGATGAACAGCCTGCAAGGTATCGACCCTGCCTGCCCGCTTTTCGTCACGCTCAATCCGCCGCAACCTATCGACGCCGCGCGCACGTTCGATACGCATCTCTTTCATCATCCAGTGTTCGACACTGCGGCGATCGCGGCGCAGAAGCGGCTTGCGCTGGCGCAGGGACAGCGCAACACCTGGTTCTGCGGCGCCTATATGCGACACGGATTCCATGAAGACGGGCTTGTCAGCGCTATGGCGGTGGCTGAGGCACTCGGTGCGCCTGCGCCTTGGCTGCATACGCCGACGCCCCCGATCTTGCGCCCTCTGGGCAAGCCGGTGCCGGCGTGAGTCCAGGGCTTAGCTGCGTGATCTGAGAAGACCGTTGCGAACGCTGGGCTCCGACGTTTGCGGCGAAAGCCAGATGCCGAAGAATGGATCTGCAAAGTCCGGATCGGCGATCTGCGATGTCGGTGCGCCGTTGTGAAAGAACGCCACGGGGCGGCCTGGAATGTGGAGCGCCGTGATGCGATCGCCGGCCTTCACGTCGGGGAAGACTTTCCGAAGCGCCCGGCTCAAACGCTCACGCGCCGCCGCGTCGGGCGGCGACAGGCGCGCCATTTCCTCAACGGTTCGTTCAACCAGTTCTTCGCGCGTGAACGACATCCGATAGACGATGACAAGCGCAAAGGTCGAGTCCATCGACCAAGTCCGGGCATCGGTCCATAGGCTCGCTTCATAGGCCGTCAAGAAAAGCCACGTGAGCGTCGCGGTGCCGTAGGGTTTGGGTGCCGCGATCACATCCGAGAGTTCGCTGGGCCGCGCTGCAGCCCAGGCCGATGCGAGCAGTGCCGTAGTAGCGACGAGTGCGATGAATGCCTTACGCATGGGCGAACTCCGCTTGCACGACATCGGTGCGGCCGACGGCGAACGCGGCCGCGCACATGCCGAGGTAGAATTGCCAGTTGCGCATGAAACGATCGTCGTGGCCCAACGCCTGGATCGCAGGCCGGGCCGCGCGTTGCCGCTCACCCCACGCGCGCAGCGTGCGCGCGTAGTCGCTGCCAAACGGAAACACATCGATCATTTTGAGGCCTGCGCGTTCGGCCTCTTCGCGTATGCTGGAGAGCGACGGGAGCATTCCGCCGGGGAAAACGTATTGGCGGATGAAATCGCTGCGGCGGCGATAGGCCGGGAAAATGTCGTCGCGTACCGTGATTGTTTGCAGAACTGCACGCCCGCCGCGTTTCAGGCGTTCGGAAAGCGTTTGAAAATAGCGCGGCCAGTAACGTTCGCCGACCGCCTCGAACATTTCGATCGACACGATGGCGTCGAATGTGCCGGTGGTGCGGCGGTAATCCTCAAGGCGGATGTCGGCCTTGGCGCCGATGCGCTGCGTCGCGAAGGCGTGTTGCGCGGGCGAGATCGTGATGCCTGTCAGCTCGCGGCCCGTGCCGGCCGCGGCCTCAGCGAACCCGCCCCAGCCGCAGCCGATTTCGAGTACGCGCCCGCGTTGGGGCACCTTGGAGAGAATGCGCTCGTATTTTGCGCGCTGAGCTTCGGTCAGCGATGACTCCGGCGCCCGGTAAAGCGCGGAGGAATAGGTCATCGTTTCGTCGAGCCAGAGTGCATAGAAATCGTTGCCTACGTCGTAGTGCGCCTCGATGTTCCGGCGGCTGCCGGCCTCACTGTTCCGGCGGACAAAGGTGTTCAGCGCCACGAAGCCGAGGCGGTTCCAGAGGTTGCCGTGGGCGAAGTCGTCGAGATGGTCCAGGTTGAGCAGGAAGAGCGCGATTAACGCCTCGATGTCGTCGGTCTCCCACTCTCCGCTGATGTAATCCTCCCCCAGACCGATGTCGCCTCGCGCGACCAATCTTGCGATGACGTCCCAATCCTTAATCTCAAAGTGCGCCGTCGGTCCCGGCCGACTGCCGTTCACGGTGTACAATTCCCCGGCCGGGTCGACGAAATGAAGCGTTCCCACGTCGATCCGGCGGATCGCACTGAGCCATCTTTTCTGCACGAGAGATCGGGGCAGCATACTCATCAAGGCGTTTTCCGGTTTGTTCACGACGTATACGTTTGAGCCGTGCACTTGGATTGCCGGCGGAGGCGGGCCGGATGATCGCCGCCTGGCCCACTCAGCTATATCGTCACCGGCAATTCGACATCTCTTGCGGCGCTGCTCCGTGTGCGGCCTACGAGGACGGTAGCTCGCCGATTACCTGCGACGTAATTGTGAGAGCGCGCGAAGTGCTGCACCGTTGGGCACCGATGCATCGAGAGACACTGCTCATGACAGCCCTGAGACTGTTCCTGTTCGCCTACGCCGTTGGCCTGGCTGTCTACACAGCCGTGGTCATCGCGCACCACGGCTGGGATCTGTTTTCCGTCTTTTTTGGGGACATCGTCGCGGTGACGTGGGCGGGGCAGTTCAATGCCGACTTTACAGGCTTTCTCATCCTCTCGGCGCTCTGGACGGCTTGGCGCAACCGCTTCTCGGCTGTGGGCATCGCTCTCGCGCCCGTCGCGTTGCTGGGCGGTATACTGTTCCTCGCGATCTATCTTTTGTGGTTGAGCCGCAAAGCGGAAAGCATCGGCGATCTCCTTGGCCAACCGGATGCCCGCTAGCTTCTGTCTGCCTAGCCGCTAGCCGGCTTTGGCGTGATCGTTGTATTTCACGCCCTTCAGCATCAGCCTCATCGCCTGCCAGTGGATGAGCGCGATCACCTTCAGCGGCAATAGCGGGTTCAGGAGGAAGGCGCGCAGCAGGCGGGCTGTGGTTAGCGGCTCGCGGCTTCCCGACATGCCCGTTGTCAGTCGTAGGCCTTCACTGTCGTGGTGGTTGATCGTCATGGCGAAGCGGCTGGCTTCGACGTCGAAGCGGAATTTGTATTCGCCTTCGATGGTGAGGAACGGCGAGACGTAGAAGGCTTTGCGTTCGGTCAACCAATCCGGTTTTTCGATCGGGCGGCGGTCGTCGTGATGGCAGACGTAGGTATGGCGCTCGCCGAAAGTGTTGTTCACCTCTGCGATCACGGCGCGCAGGCGGTGATCGCGGTCGTGACAGAGCCAGAAGCTGACCGGATTGAAGACGTAGCCCAGTATGCGCGGCAGCGTCATCAGCACGATTTCGCCGTCGGCTTCGGTGATTCCGTGACGCGTGAGTTGTTGGCGAGCCCAGGTTTCGAGATCGGTCTTGCCGTCGCCGTGGTCGCGCGCGTGGAAGCTGAAGAGGCTGAAGCGGTTGAAGGCGAAGAGCGGGCGTGGGTCGCGGCCCAGCGTGCTGAGCGGCAGGACCAGATAGAGCGCGCGGTAGGCGAAGGCGTTCTTGCGTGCGCCGCGGCGGCTGTGGGTGATGCGGACGTCGGCGATTTCGTTCATGCGCGCTCCCACGGCGGGTGCGCGCCGAGGCGGGCCGCCACGTTGACGGCGCTGGCCAGGCCATCTTCGTGGAAGCCGTGGCGAAGATACGCGCCGCAGAACCAGGTGTTGCGGATGCCTTGGACGGTTTCGATCTTGCTCTGCGCGTCGATCGCGCGGGCGTCGAAGATGGGGTGGCGGAAATTGTATTCGTCGAAGATCATGTCCGGCGCGATCTGCATCGTCGGGTTCAAGGTGACGAAGAGCGGATAGCGGCGGTCGATGCCTTGCAGGCTGTTCATCCAATAGCTGACCGTGATCGCGTGTTCGTCGTCGATGCCGTCGGCGCGGTAGACCCAGCTTGCCCATGCTGCTTCGCGCTTGGGCATGACGGCGCGGTCGCGGTGCAGGACGGCGCGGTTGTCCTGGAAGCGGAAGCTTCCGAGGAAGTCGCTTTCGTGCGCGCTTTGATCGGCGAGCAACTCTCTGGCGACGTCGGCGTGGCAGGCCAGGATCACGTGGTCGTAGGTTTCGGTGACGCCTTGCGTGTCGGTGATGTCGACGCCGCCGCCCTTGCGCACGATGCGCGCGGCGCCGCAGCCGGTTCTAATTTTGTGGGCAAAAGATTGCGTTAGGCGCCTGACATATTCCTGCGAGCCGCCGGTCACCGTGTACCATTGCGGCTGACCGCGTACCGTGAGCAGGCCGTGGTTGGCAAAGAAGCGCGTGAAGGTGAGCGCGGGGAAGCTCAGAATGCGGCTTGGCGCGCAGCTCCAGATCGCGCCGCCCATCGGCAGGATGTAGTAATCCTGGAACCAGCGGCCGAGCTTCAGGCGGTCGATCAAACCGGCGAGCGTTAATCCGGGCGAGGCTTCGGCCGTCGCCAAGGCGAGCGCGTTGAAGCGCATCACATCGCGCATGAAGCGGTAGAAGGCGGGTCGAATCAGATTGCGCCGCTGCGCAAAGATGCTCGTCAGGCGCTGCGAGCCCCATTCGAGCCAGCCGTTCAAGATGGTGGCCGCGAAACCCATCGTGCTCGGCTGAACCGGGACGCCGAGGTGGCGGAAGAGGCCCGTGAGGTTCGGATAGTTCCGTTCGTTGAAGACGATGAAGCCGGTGTCGACCGGGATCGTTCGGTCGCCGTAGTTCACGGTGACCGTTCGGCTGTGGCCGCCGATGCGGCTGTCGCTCTCGTAAACCACGATGTCGTGGCGGGGGTGCAGAAGGAACGCGGCGCCAAGGCCCGAAATGCCGCTGCCCACAATCGCGATTTTTGCCATGGGACTGATACGTAGACCTGAAGTCGGCGGATCACAGCCCGTGCCTCTTGGTTTCCCCCTGCCGGGTCGGCTAGTTTGGCCTCGTTATGCACCTTTACGAATCCCGGCGCGGCGTGATCCGACGGCGCTTACCTTGCGTACAGGGGGCATGCGTCAGAAACCTCTCATCGACGGTCGGTTGGATTTCGGGCGCCGCCCTATGGCCAACAGGGCATGGCGCGTGACGCCGCGCTCACCCGACCTGTCGATAGCGACACCTGATGTCCATGCCCAGCACATCAGCGACATCGCGACGTCGCGTGACCGCGACAGCTTCGCGGCGCTGTTCGCGCATTTCGCACCGCGGGTGAAATCCTATCTGATGCGTGTGGGGACGCCGGCTTCGCTCGCAGAGGAACTGGCGCAGGAGACGATGCTGTCGGTGTGGCGGAAGGCTGAGCTGTTCGATGCGGACCGCGCGAGCGCTTCGACGTGGATTTTCACCATCGCCCGGAATTTGCGTATCGACGCGGCGCGGCGCACGCGCAATCCGATGATGCTGGTGGGTGAGATCGAGCCGGATGCGCCGGAAGAGCCGTTCGCAATTGTGGCGCGGCAGCAGTCGCAGACGGTTGTTCGCGATGCGTTGAAGCAATTGCCGGCGGAGCAGCGTCAGGTGCTGACCTTGTCGTTCTTCGAAGAGTGCCCGCACAGCGAGATCGCGACGAAGTTGGGTATACCGCTTGGCACGGTGAAGTCGCGCGTGCGGCTGGCGATCAGCAAGCTGCGCGAGTTGGTGGAGGGCGTGACATGACGATCGCGTATCACCCCTCTGAAGAATTATTGATGCAGTTTGCGTCGGGCGCGGTGAAGGCGCCGTTCGACATTCCGCTGCGTGCGCATATCGATGCGTGCGTGCTGTGCCGCAAAGAGGCGGCCGTGTGGGAAGGCGTCGGCGGCGCGTTGCTTGAGACCGTGACGCCAGTTGCGATGACAGATGGGGCGCTTGAAAGCGTGCTCGGCACGCTGGAGCGCGATCGGCCGCGCCGCAAGACCGCGCCGCGTGCGTCTGCGTTGCCGGCGGCGCTGCAGCGGTTTCGTCCGGGGATCGAGTTTCCGATCGGACCCGGCATCTATAAGCGCAATCTTTGGAAGGCGCCGCGCGGCACCGGACGTGCGTTTCTGCTGCGCGCGAAGCCTGGTCTCGCCCTGCCCCATCACGGGCACAGCGGCGTCGAGGTGACGTATGTGGTCAGCGGCGGCTATTCGGACGAGCATGGGCATTACACGCCCGGCGATTTCTTCACGGCCGACGACAGCGTGTCGCATCAGCCGCGCGTCGACGACGACGGCGAATGCACATTGCTGATCGCGACGGACGGCTTGCCGCAGGCGCCCGGTTGGATCGGGATGCTGATGCGCCTGCTTATGTGAACTCAGGCAACGACGGACACACGACAATGCGAGAATGGATGACCGGCTACGCCGCTGCCGGCGTGGTGTTCCTTGTGCTCGACCTGATTTGGTTGAGTACCGTTGGACGCGCCCTCTATTGGCCCACGATCGGACCGATCCTCGCCGAGCGGACGAACATACCGGCGGCGGTCGCGTTCTATATTCTCTACATCACCGGCATCCTGCTGCTGGCCGTTCAGCCGGGACTGAAGGCGCAGTCGCTGATGGTCGCGTGCGGCACGGGGGCCCTGCTGGGCCTCGTCGCCTACGGCACCTATGACCTGACCAACCTGGCGACCTTGAAAACCTGGACGATCAAAGTGGCGTTGGTGGACATGGCGTGGGGAAGCGTCCTGACCGCCGTCGGCGCGGGGGCGGGCTACCTGGCGATGACGATGTGGCGGACGGGGTGAGATTCGAACTCACGGAGGGTCGCCCCTCGCCGGTTTTCAAGACCGGTGCCTTAAACCACTCGACCACCCGTCCGCAGCAGGAAGTTCAAGGGGTTAGCACGCGCCTGCCGACCGTTTCAACAGCCTTTGGTCACCGATTGGTCACGCGCCTGTCAGGCCTTAGGCTTAGTTTGTTGCAGAGCCGTTCTCATCGCCAGATCGACGACCTTCGCGGTGTCCTCCTGCAGGCCCGGCAAGATGTGGGAATAAAGGTCGAGGGTAATCGCGACCGATGCGTGGCCGAGTCGCTCGGAAACGATCTTGGGGTTCGTGTCGCGCTTCAACAGATGCGACGCGTGGCTGTGCCGTAGGCCGTGCAGGGAAACCCTAGTGCCGGGCTTCGCCTTACCCAAAATCCGCTCAAACGATTTGGTCATGCTTGAAGGTTTCAGGGGCGCACCCTCTGCATCGGTGAACACCAAGGCGTTCTCATCGCGAGGCAACCCCAGGGCGAGCCGGATTTCCGCCTGCCCTGCTCGATGACGCTTCAACGCCTCAACAGTGACGCTCGGCAACGTGACAGCGCGTCGGCTCCTGTCGGTTTTCGGCTCTTTGAACGTCAGGCCACCTTTTTTTGTTTGCTCGACGACTTGCGTGATGTGAACGCGGGCGCGTTCCAGATCCACGTCCTTCCACCGCAGCGCGAGGACTTCGCCTCGACGCATGCCGGTGGTGGCCGCAACGAAAATCGGAACATTCCAGATCGACGTGTCGGCGGCGATCATCACTTGCGCCGTCTGCCCCTCATCAAGCGCGGCCATGTCCTTGCGCGGCGCCCGAGGTGGCGTGGCGTCCTCGGCTACGTTGCGGGCAATGATGCGCCAGCGAACAGCCTGCTTAAGGGCCGTGAAAACCGTTCGATGGTGATGCAGCACAGTTCTTGGCGCGAGTCCGCCGTTTCCGTTTCGCCGTCCCGCGCGCAGTGCTTCTGCATAGTGCGTTTGTAGGTGCAGGCCGGTGAGTTGCTGCGCGCGATAGGTTCCGAGTGCAGGAATAAGATGCTTTTCGACGATCTCCTCCTGGCGTTCGTGCGTCTTTGCCGAGACGACAGCGCGATGGGCCGCCAGCCACTTCCGAAGCAGCTCCGCTATCGTGATGCGCGAAGCTTCGACGTGAAGACCTGTCGCCGAGCCATGTAGCATCTCGCTCATTTTTCGCTCGGCATCAGCACGCCTGCCCAGCACAGTCGTGCTCTGTACTTTGCGTTTGCCGGTTTTCGGATCGCGACCGAGGTCAAAACGAATGCGCCACGAACCCTTCCCCCTTTTCGCAATGCTCCCTCGCATGTTCATGCCCTCCGAGGTTTGTTGGCGGCGAGTAGTCGGCGAAAGCGCGGCAGCAACCCAAATACCTTCAAATGCTGTGAGGTTAGAGTGAGGCGCGCCTTGTTCGAGGTTGAAGGTGGCGCATCCCAATCTGGCGAGCGCAACACGTTGGCAACGTGTCCCCGAACGATCGCTCCTACGAGCGCCTTTCGAGGGAAGGTGCCCCACACAGACCCCGGCGGCCACGACCTCGATGATCCCTTCGGCTTGAGGTACCCGGTCATCTCGTTGATCACCTCGACCGCGACCTCGTACAGCTTCGGATGGTCGAACCACTTTTTACCAGATCCGGCTTCGAGCGCGCGGACGCATCCCGCCATCATCTGAAACAAGGCAAAGCTTTGTGGCCCGCCAAACGCATCGACGATGGCATCTGGCCGTGCAGCGTTCGACCGAGCGTCGAACCAGCATTGAACGAGTTCTTGGGACAGACTGCGATTGTTCCGTCGTGCGTGTTCTTCAATGTCTCTGCGAACACCCTTCGGCAATCGTATGGTCAAGGTCTCGGCAGGAGAGCCGTCTGCCGACAAGGGTGGCCTCCCCCGACTTCGTTTTGCTGCGACCTTTGCGGTTTCTCGATCCATGTTTTCGCACTCGTTTATTCCATTATAATAAGCGCTTTTCTCTTGCACGGCAAGAGACTGACCACAATCCTCCAGCACGTGCAAGCAGAGAGGATCCGACAATGGACAACAGCGCCCCGCCGATGAGGCGTACACTGAATGTTTGGCCCGACGCCGCAACAATCCTCGGCGTATCAAGGTCGAAGGCTTATGAAATGGCTCGAAGCGGTGAGCTTCCCGTCATACGGATGGGGCGGCGACTTGTCGTGCCAATGGCGCGTTTGGAACGGCTGCTCGGGGAGTCCGACGAGTGATGCGGCCGCCATGCTCGTCCCTTACTCAAATGGGCAAATCGCGTCCCGGCAGGCTCGTCCGTGTCGCCGGGCGGCAAAGCAAGATCGACCGTTCGCTTGAGCATCGTCCTTCGACCCAGACCAAGAGGGTGGCGCGGATATGACGTCCATCAACATCGAGGAAATTCGCCATGTCCTACCCGATGCCAGGGGTCATGCGGACATCCCCTGCCCGCTTTGCAGCGCTGGCCGGACGTCGGCAAACCGGTCTCTCAAGGTGTGCCGCATATATTTTAGAGACGGGCATCCTTGCGCCTTCAACTGCGTCCACTGCGGCGAACACGGCCCCGTGGTCGGGGACCGCAAAGGCGGTGGGCGCCGCTTTCCATTTCGTTCGGCAACACCGCCGAGCCCTTCGCGTGAAGTAAGTGAACACGCCGATGCGCGGCTTGGCCGGTCTCTCGCGATTTGGGACGACGCACACCCGCTTGCGCGTACAAGCGGCGAGGTCTACCTGCGCGAATCTCGCGGCATTGGGCTCGGCCGATGGCCAGTTGACCTTCGCTTTCATCCGAGCTGTCCCCGCGTCCGGAATCGTGTCCCCGCTCTCGTGGCGCTGATGAGAGACATCCGGTCGAACGATCCGACGGGCATACACCGGACCTTCGTTGAGGCGGACGGCTCCGGCAAGGACGCAGGTGCGCGTGATCGGGCCAAGATGATGCTTGGCCGGTCGAAGGGCTCGGTGGTGAAGCTCACGCCCGACGACCATATCGCCACGGGCCTGGCGATTGCCGAAGGAATCGAGACCGCGCTGAGCTGCATGACGGTCGGGTGGCCGACGTGGGCCTGCCTGTCGTCAGCAGGCATCGCAGCATTTCCCGTGCTGGGCGGAATCGAAGCGCTCACGATCTTCGCCGACCACGACCAATCGCGGGCCGGTGAGGAGGCCGCCATCGAATGCGGCATCCGTTGGCGCGATTCCGGCGCCGAGGTTTGCATCATCAAGCCGCGAGCCGAGGGCAAAGACTGGAACGACGTGTTGAAGGTGGCGTGAGATGGACAGCGAAGAGCCTCCTACCAATCCCGATGTCGTCTTTGACTTAGGCGAAGTGGTCACCTTGCCGGTTAGGACTGCGGCCCATCCAGCACGCGGACAAAAGATCGGTTGCCTCCTTGTGTTGGGCGTGGGCGATGCCCAGTGCTCGTCGCCGAGCCGGTATCTCGTGAAGGGCCTTTTGTATGAAGACCAACTTGCGGTCATTTTCGGCGAACCCTCTTCCGGCAAATCGTTTCTGGCAGCGCACATAGCCTACGCCGTGGCACAAGGCCGGTCAGTGTTCGGTCTGAAGGCCCGACCGGGACCCGCGCTTTACCTGTCGCTTGAAGGCGGTTCCGGATTCGAGAAGCGGACTAAGGCGCTCGCGAATGAGCTTGGCACCACACCTGACTTCCACTATGTCGCGCATCCTGTCACGTTCTTGTCGCAGGATGACGCCGCCGCTTCAGTGATCGAGGCCGCCAAGACATTCGGGGTGAAGCTGATCGTGATCGATACGCTCGCCCGAGCGCTAGGCGCCGCGGACGAAAACTCGTCGTCGGACATGGGAGACTTGGTCCGGATCATGGACGAAATCCGGTCGGCGACGGGCGCTTGCGTGATCGCGATCCATCACACGCCGAAGGCCAGCCAGGACACACCTCGGGGTCACAGCTGTCTTATGGGCGCCGCTGATCTTCTGCTTCGGGTGGCGAAGTCGGACACGGGCGCGGGCACAGCAACCGTAACGAAGGCCAAGGACGTTGAAGGCGGCAAGGTCCTCGGATTCCAGCTGCGTCAGGTTGAGGTGGGCACCGACGAAGACGGCGATCCGCTCACGACATGTATCGTGGACGACGCGGACGCCCCGACCAAGTGTCCGGGCCCGAAGCTCACAGACGACGAGCGGGGCGCCATGAAAGACATCCATGATGCCTTCAGCAACCCATCGGTCGGCGCGATGGTCCGACCGAGGCCCGACATGCCGGAGGTGAGGGCGATGTCGCGGGATGAAGTCAGGGATGCCTTCCGCAAGGCTGGCCGTTTCGACACGCCGACCGGCAAAGAACTTAGCGCCGCTGACCGCCAGCGGTTCGGGCGGACGCTCAACAAGCTGAAGGACAAGAGACGGATTTGCATGACCGACAAGCACATTTGGTTGCCCGAGACGGCGTGACCGTCACGTGACCGTCACGCCTGTCACGTGACGTGCGTGACAACGCCCTAGGGGCTGTCACGCTGTCACGCTAAGGCCGCAGGAGGCGCGACCTTGCAGATCAGCGCCGCGCAAGCCTTGAACGAGGGTTCGCGACCGAAGCCCGTCGGCCGTCGTAGCGCTGCGACTGTTTCAATCCACGGGCCCCCCTTGGCGCGCCCGCCCACCCCAACCCGACGGAGGCAGCGATGCGTGTTTCAATCCACGCGCCCCTGAGGGCGCGACCGGCTCGCACCGATAGCTGAGGCGAGGATGATCGTTTCAATCCACGCGCCCCCCCGAGGGACGCGAATCTTTCCGCCGCCGGAGACGAGGACCGGAGAGCATGTTTCAATCCACGCGCCCCGGGGGCGCGACTTCCAAACTCACCGTCCCGCCCCCGACAGCAGGTTTCAATCCACGCGCCCCCGGGGGGCGCGACTTCGCCATCGCGTGCAGCGTGGGGCGGGCAGGTTTCAATCCACGCGCCCCCGGGGGGCGCGACCACCACGGCCATCCCGGCGCTCGAAAGCGCGGTGTTTCAATCCACGCGCCCCCGGGGGGCGCGACGGCGTCCTCTCCCTCTCCCGCCTTTGGCTTCCGGTTTCAATCCACGCGCCGCCGGGGGCGCGACGCGACCTCCTCGCGCTTGTCGATAAGCAGGCGGTTTCAATCCACGCGCCTCCGCGGGGCGCGACTCCGCCCGCGCCTCTGCGGCTTCGGCTCGCGCAGTTTCAATCCACGCGCCCCCGCGGGGCGCGACTGCAGCGCCGACAGCGGGATCAGGTCGCTGTTGCGCTCGGCGTCATGCTCCATGCCTCAACTTCTCAAATGAGTTCGACAATCTCCACACCCGGCGGCAAATCATTGCGATTCACGCCAACGCGATAGTCGGTGAAGGCCCGGGCGGGGCGCGCATTGTGCAGGCGCTTGTCGCCGATATCGAACGTCTCGCCGTCGTGCACGCGCTTAACCGTAACTCGATCGAACAGTTTGTGCGCGTGTTCATTTCCGAGTGCGCTGGCGTGTTTGAAGGCGGTCAGCTTGCGCGCCGACATCTCGCCGCGTGCCGCCGAGCGATCGTGCTCGAACATGCTCTGTAGCGCGCTCCAGAACAGGGTCAGGTCCTCCTCGCCGAATCCCGTGCGTTCGGCGAGTTTGGCGTTGACGAAGCCGTGCGCACGATAAAGGCCGTAGGGCACGATGTGCTTGCGGCCCATCGTGCGGTTGTCGGTCCGTTCGTCGGAGCCCTCTTGCTTACTCTTTTTTTCGGCCTCGTTTGTGGCAGCCATCCGGGTGATCGATATTTCCAGGGGCATGATCGGTTCCACCGAACAGGCGAAGGTAAGCTGTATCGGACCGCGCACCTGGCCGCAATTGACCCCGGTGCTCATCACAGCGCCGAAGGTCCGCACGTCGTAAAAGTTCGCGCACATCCAGCGGGTGAGGTTTTGCGCTTCTTCATCGGATTGCGGCGAAAGTTTCTTGTTCGTCTCGACGTCCTTCGAAGCCGGTCGAACCGCGCGGTAGGCTTGGCGATGCTGATCGTTCAGGATCGCGTTCTCCGTCACATAGATGTTCCGTCCGTCGCTGCCGTTGCTGTTCAACGCGACAAAGTTGCGGACCTTTCGCTTGAGACAGACGTCAGTGACGAGGCCTTGGCCGGTCTCAGGGTCGACGCGCGGCAAGTTTCCAGCATCCGGATCGCCATTCGGATTACCGTTCGAGACGTCGAACAGATAAACAAACTCGTAACGATTCTGAATCGCGGACATCACCTCAACCCTCCTGTTCATTGGCGTCATCGTCGCTCTTGTCGACGGCTTTTCCCGCATACCGTGCCTGCATTTGGTGGTAATAGCCGACGACGAACCGACCTTGTTCTTCGAGCCGGAGTGCGGTTGGGAGCTGATCGGCAAGGCCGCCCATCACATCGGTGATTTCCTTGTCGAGCTTTACCGCGAGCCCGATACTTTCGCCTTTGCGCAACTTCGACAGATTGTGCGTCGATCCCCGCATCAATAGCGGGAAAACCCGCGCCGGTGTCGTCGATGCGGCGGCAAAGTACTTGTCGCGTATCGTAGCATTGCGGTTATCCGTTGCCGTCTCCGCCCATTCGTACAGCGCGAAGAGCCGACCCAATCGATAGGCCGCGTTTGGGTTTTCCTTGTCGAGACTCACCGGAATTTCCTCCGTTCGTTGGCTCAGGCGCACGTTTCTTTGAACAACAGCCTTGCAGATGGCGGCGCGTTTGCCGTTCACGCCCCCTTCGACGCGGATGCGGCCGATTACCGCCGCAAGCAACGTCTGCGGATAACGCCCGCCCTCCAACACCGCGCGCATCAGATCGCCGCCGAGGCGCGGTGGAATGTTCTTGGCCTCGCGCAGCAACGCCGTCTCGTAAAGCAACGCCCACGCCGCCGGCGCCCGTTTGAACGGGTTGGGATCGATCGCAAGGTCTTGCCAATGCTTGGCGAGATTGCCGACCAATTCGCCGAAGGTGCCGACGTGCCAGAACCGCACGGCGATGCGGCCGGCGTTCGGCGAAAGACCCAAAACGTGAATACGCGTGTTCGAATCGAGATCCGGCGCGACGTCGGCGGCGCGGCCCTTCGAAATCGCTTCCATCGCCGCGCGCATGCGCCCGGCGTCAAGTTGGTCGGGGTTTTGGTCGTCGGGGTCTAGCGCCGAGCCGAAGAAGCCTTCCGCCGCAGCGGCGGCTTTCTCGCCGGTTTCGCGCGCGTCGGCCCAGAAGACGCAGGTCGCGTCGCCGACCAGAACGCTGCGTCCGCTATTCCTCGAAAGCAGTTTGTTCAGCGCAGTGCCGTAAGCGAACGCGGCGCTTGCAGAGATCGGAGCATTCGCGCCCATGCTCTTTCCGAATGACTGATATGCCGTGCTGTTCCTGTCGAACGAAACTAACTTGGCTCCGGCCGCGTTTGCGCCTCTAACGCCCTTTATGATCGGATTTGTTTGGACAATGTCTGCCAATCCGCCAGTGACGAGGCATACTCCGCGCCCCGCTTCCGATCCGGAGCTGATACTTCTCCAAATTGAACGGGCGTTAGCGCAACTGTGCAAATGCTCGAACTTGCCGTCGATGCGGAAGACGATGTTCTGGTCGAGCGCCTCCAGGCTAAACCCGAGCGTTGTGAACTGGTCCGGCGTCCATCGCTGTAAGAAAGCTAGGAACGCTCGGAACCCCATGTCGTCACTACCGGACAATGCCTCCTCGTGCATCGTGCGAAACGCCGCGTGTTGGTCGGCCGTTTTTTTGGCTGATCCGGGTTTGGCAACCGCTTTGCCCTTCTTTTCTAGATCGGTCCTGGTGTCCGTCACGCCTAAGGAGTAAGCCGTCTTGTCCCACAGGAACGCCGGTTCAATGTCCGATGAACGCTCAACAATCGGCGCGTCGATCAGGCGAGGTACCGGCTTATTCCCCGTCAGGTCGCGCAAGTCGTTGAGTGAAACCGGCGCGCCATTCTTTGCGATCACGAGTTCGAAGCTGATTTTCTGGGGCGCATAGCCGTCTTCCGACGCTTCGCCGCGCGCCCGCAGGCGGTCGTAATACACGGCGAGGGACTGCAGGATCGTCACGACCCGAACGCCTTCGGCCGCGCAGTCGCGACATCGATTATGCCGTTCTTCATCTGCGCACGGAAGAAATGCGGTGTCATTTCGTTGGCGAAATCGATGTCGTAGAGCATCCAGCCGAGGTCCTTGTCGCGATCTTCGGGCGGCAACGCCGTCACGGGCAACTCTCCTTCGATCAACGCAAAGTCGGTGGCGAATTCGCGCACGCCGAGGCACGGGCGATGGAAGCATTGACCTTCGCGCGCACGGCGCGTGAACATGTCAGCGTGCTTGCCCACGTTGTCGCCGGGCGCGGCTTTTTTCGTCAACTCGAAGTGTGCTTCGATCACGTAAGCTACGTCGCGCAACGCTATCGTCGCGCGTTGTTGGCGGTCATCATCGACCAACAGGCGCAAACCTTGGAGCGAGCCGTTGTTCATGCCGCTCTTGGCCGACGCGACGGGAATCTTCGACGCGACCTCGTTGCGGCGGAAGGACTGAAAGCGGATCGGTTTTAAGACGTGGATGCGGTCGACGAGCCAACGGATCGCAGGTTTCCAATGGATCGCTTCCAGAATGCCACGCGCGGCCGAGGGGGTGATGACGTCGTAGGAGACGCGCTCGACCTTCATTTCGGGGCGCGTGAAACACGCGTAGTCGCCCCAAACGTGGAGTTTGACGCCAAAGGACATAGTGTTGTTTGCTCCCCGAGGCAGTGCCTTCCTACACAAGGACAAAGGAAGCTAGAGCACAAGAGACTCTGCGCTGCGAAGGGTTGGGTCTCCCCAAGATAGACCACGCCCGGCGTCGTACAGGTCCACATTGGCGAGAAGAACGAACTGGTCGCCGAACTCCTTCTCGCGGACAATTTCCGCCGCGCCGTCGGCGATTAGTTTGAGCCGCGCTTTCGCCGGAATGTTGACAAGGAACTGCTGCAGCTTGCGTGCGATGCCGCCTGGTCTATCGGCATGACGAAGCGCCGCGATCAGACTCTTCGGTGCACCGAATTCGACCTTGCCCGTCGCCTCGATGATGATGGGGACCATGGCCGTTTCGATGACGCAGAAGCCGTGCGCGATGCTCTCGAACGGGAATTCGAGGCGCGGCTGCCCCCCACGCAGCGCGCGCATGATGCCCGGCAATTGAGCGACCTTAGCGCCGTCGAGTTGTTCGTCGCCGCGCCGCCAGAAAAGTTCGCCGAAGTATGCCCGCACGGCATCGAGCGTCAGCGGGTCGCTGTGTTCCGGCTTTGCCATCACGGACATTGCCGTCTGCGCGAACTGCTTCAACTCCGGCGGTGGGCGGCGGCCCAGCGCTTCGCCCGGATCGAACACGAAGAGTTGTCCGCCGTCCGTCCCCAGTTCGCCGTTGCGGTTACAACGCCCCGCGGCTTGCGCGATCGAGTCGATCCCGGCGACGGCGCGATAGACGACGGGAAACGAAATATCGACACCGGCTTCAACGAGCGACGTTGAAATCAGCCGCACCGGCCTGCCGTTCTTCAGGTCGCTTCGAATTTGGGTTAGGAATGCGCGGCGGTGCATTGCCGTCATCGACGTCGAAAGGTGCCATGTGCCCTCGGCCGGCGTGAGCGCGTCGAAGACCTCGCGGGCGTGGACGCGGCTGTTGACGATGCAAAGTACTTGATCCTGCGACAACAGGCGTTGAACCAACGCGGCGTCGTCGAGCGCGCCGACGTTCGAGACGCGGACACGGCGCAGCTTCTCGTAGAGTTGGCGCGGGTTCGGCGCGATCTCGCGCACTGGCAGAACAGGACATTCGCGCGACAGCGCTTCGGCAGGCTTGAAGCCATCCTCTCTTAAGATCGCCGGCTGCGTCGCAGTGCATAGGACGACACTCGCGCCGTAACCGCGCGCGAGTTCACGCAACGCAGCCAGACACGGGCGCAGCAGTTTAAGCGGCAGCGTCTGCGCCTCATCGAGCACGATCACGGACTTGGCAAGGTTATGCAGCTTGCGGCAGCGCGACGTTTTGTTCGCGAACAGACTCTCGAAAAATTGCACCGCGGTCGTGACGATGATCGGACGGTCCCAATTTTGCGCCGCTAGGCGAAGCTTCTCCACGCCGTCGCGGCCTTCGTCATCGTCGCCGACGCCTTTTTTTGTTAGACTCAAGCCCTCCCAATCGAACGAACTGTGATGTTCGAGAATAGCGTCGTCGTCGTTCAGGGCTTTGCGGAATTCCGCGGCCGTTTGTTCGATGATCGAGGTGAACGGAATGACGTAGACGACGCGCCTCAACCCATGTCTTAGGGCGTGGTCGAGCGCGAACGACAGCGAGGACAGCGTCTTGCCGCCGCCAGTCGGCACCGTGAGCGTGAAGAGGCCGGGTTTGTCCGGAGCGTGCGCGCGGGCCGCCGTCAATACCTCGGCGCGAAGGCGATCGACCTCGGTCTTGGGGACACCAAAGCCCAACATGTGCCGATCGAGGGTTTGCTTAAGCGCCGACACATCCCCGGTCCAGCCACGTTCGACCTCGCGACCTTCGGCATCGGCGTAGAATCCTTCGGTCGCCAGAAAGTCCGCATCGACGAGGCAGGAGAATATCATCCGCACAAAGAAGGCGAGCGCAAAGGCTTTCTCGTCAGGGCCTGCGCTCGTCCACTCGGCCGCGAAAGGTCCCGGTGGCCTTTGCGGCCTGTCTGGAATCGTAAGCCAGTTGGGAACGAACGGGAGCGGCTCGGATGCTAATTTATCCTTGAGGGGCGTGATCCTGTTGTGTTCGCCGCCGTCGGCGACGCCGTTGGCGATACCCGTGTGGTGGCCCGCGATGCAGAAGGCGAGTATTCGTCCAACTTGCTCGCCGTAGCGTTCCGCGCAGAGTTTGGCACCGGCGGCAGCGTGGGGCTCGCTGCCTCTTAGGCCTCGCAGATAGGCCTGGAATTCGGGTTTTGCCTTGCCAAGGTCATGAAGCAGTCCGGCTATCCGCGCCCCTTCCTCGCCGCCAAATGATTCCGCGAACTTTGCCGCGAGGTCAGCGACCTCTCGCAAGTGCTTTTCAAGCGGCTCCCACGTTTCCTCCGCATGCGGGGACGGCCGGGAATGCGCGAAAATCTGTGTTGGAATCGTGATGCTCGCGGTTGTTGGCGCTCTGCTTGGCCTTTCATACACCTTCGCGCGTGCCCCCCAAATACCGCGTAGCGTCTCAATCCGGATCGAATACGACGGACCCAAACGGTCTCGACACCGTTGAGGCGGTCTTTAGCCGTCATGCAGGGGGTCACGTGAGCCGGAAGGCAGCCCCCCCCCTCTGCAACCTACGTGACGTCAAAAGGCGATAGGCGCTTACGGCGGACATTCGCGAGGCGGACGGGATCAAGGAAGCGTTACGGGGGTGTCCACCATGACGCTTTTATCGAAGGCGTACCGATTTCAAGTTTGCCCACGTCTCTGGGCTGAAAAGGCTGAGAAGGGCTAGTTGATCTGGCCGCAGCGGTCGGGGTCGGGGTGCCGAAAATTCAAAAAGGCCGATGCTGTTGCCGATGATCGCGAGCGCTTTTCGCCGCGCTGCACGGAGCTTGCGAATGGATTCCGCCTGCGCTGAGCGGTGACCATGTTTGAACGCGTTGCTGTTACCGGGTTGCCCGCCGCGACTGCGCGATTCGTTCGTCATAATGTGAAACGGCGCCTTCGGACACGGGCACACATAATATGTCGGCTCGCTACACCTGCGGATCGCTTGACCATCATTCTATGTCGACAACCCCCATATGGTACCAAAGGCAACGCCGGGGGGGCGGGGGCGGTGGGGCCCAATAATTCGGAAACTTGGCCTCAAGCTGGACACGAACCCAACCGCACGTGACGGCACCAGACCGCACGACAGCTGGCTAACGCCGCCTCATATCGCGGAAATCTGGTCACAACAGGCCCACACAATACGACGCATAACAGCGGTCAACGCATTTCAAGACCGGTGCCTTAAACCACTCGACCACCCGTCCGCGGCAGGAAGTGGGAGGGGGTAGCACCGCCCGGGCTTCGGGCTCAAGGCCGGATTGCGGCGCTCGGGCTCGATTGGACGGCCGGACCGCGGCTGGCCGCTTCGCCGGGCGTCAAGGCCTAATAAATTTTTCATGCTTGAGGTCCGGCCCCGGTCCATCGGACGGCTTGGCGAGGACCAACGGCCGTTGGTTGTTGCGGCGCAGAATCGGTTCGGTGGCGGAAAGGGGCGCGCGGCGGACTCGTGTTCGCGTTTGCGGAATAAAGACAGTGTGAATCAGTTTGTCGCGGGGCGATTTCAATCGTCGGAAACGGCCATCACACATTCGCGCCGAGGGGTTGATTTGTGAACGCGACTTCAACATTTCGGGTGTAAGTTTAGGGCAAATCAGAGTCGGCGGGAGACGTCGGCCGCTTACAAGAAGCAGACCTCAGATCTGCGCTTGTCCATGGGAGAAACGCAATGTCGCATACCGATATCACCTCCTTCAACGTTCTTGAGCCGCGCGTGGTTCGTACGATCCGCGAAGCGTTCGATGACGTCGTGCAAGAGATTCAGAAACGCCGCGGTATCGATGTTTCCGAAGCCACACGCGCGAAGCTGGCGCGTCAGCTGGTCGACTTGGCGCGTCGCGGCGAGTGCGATCGTCAGCGGTTGAGCAACGCTGCGCTGACCACCCTGCCCTACTAACGCGGCGGAATTCCGCGCGTATTTGCGGCCTTTTTGGCGGCGCGCAATTCCGCTAGTTTGCGGGCCATGCAACGTGTTCTTTTCATTCTCTTGACGGCGGGCGTTTGTTTTGCGCCCGCTTCGGCTTTCGCGCATCCGCATGTTTGGATCGATATGCGGTCGTCGGTGAATTTCGAGGCCGGCGGCGCGGTCGACGCCTTGGGCGTGTCGTGGACGTTCGACGAGTTCTATACGCAGTTCGCGACGGACGGCATCGACAAGAACAAGAACGGGAAGTTCGATGCGAACGAGCTTCAGGATCTCGCGAATACGTATGCGAAGAACCTGAAGGAATATCGGTACTTCATGTTCGTCGAGACGGACGGCAAGTTGATCGATACGGGCGCGCCGACGAATGCCCGCGCGTCGGTCGACAAGGGGCAGCTGACATTCGCATTCCGGTTGCCGCTGATGAAGGCGGTGGATCCGGCAGCGGTCAAGCTTAGCTATTCGAGTTTCGATCCGACCTACTACATCGACATCGCGCCGGTCGCGGCGAACAGCGTCATGTTCACGGGAGCTGCGCCGAAGGCCTGCAGCTTTGCCTTGCGCAAAGTGGATACGACGAAGCCTGGGGCGTTGAACATTTCGCAATCGGTCAAAATGACGACGCCGGTGAACGACGTTCTCAATGCGACGTCGGCGGCGGTCGTCGAGATCACCTGCCCAGTTTCCAAAGCGAAATGATCCGCGCCATCTTGGTGATCGTGTTGGCGCTCGCCGTTCTCGCCGTCGCGCAGGCGCAGCCGCTTCCGATGCCGCCGGCTCAAGACGTGCCTGCCGACACGTCGTGGTGGGGCGACGGCATGGCGTATGTGAACCATGTACAGGGCGATTTGTGGCGCGGGTTGGCGAAGGCGGTGCGCGCCGTCAAAGATGAAGGTTCGATCGGTGCGCTGGCGTGGTTGCTCGGGCTCGCGTTCTTCTACGGCGTGATCCATGCCGCGGGGCCGGGACACGGCAAGGCCGTCATTGCGGCCTATCTGGTGGGGACCGAGAGCGCGGTTCGGCGCGGCATCGTGCTGTCGTTTCTTTCCGCGGCCGCGCAAGGTGTCACCGCGATTTGTGCCGTCGGGTTACTGGCCGCGCTACTCGGCTTCGTGAGCAGGGAGGTCGCGGACATGACGCGACCGCTCGAGATCCTTGGCGCGGCGATGATCGCCGGCGTCGGGCTCTACATCTTGGTCGTCACGGTGCGCGGCATCGTCGCCGGGCGCAGTGCGCACGACCACGCGCATCACGAGCCTGCGCACGCGCACGACCATTCGCATGGTCACGGACACGCGCACACGCATATCGCGCCGGCGGAGGTTCGCGATTGGCGAAGCGGCGTTGCGATCGTCGCCGCCGTCGGCCTGCGGCCTTGTATGGGCGCGATTTTAGTTTTGCTGTTTGCGCTTTCGTACGGCGTGTTTTTCGTCGGCGTAATGGCGACGGCGGCAATGTCGCTTGGGACCGGGATCACAGTCGCGGCGTTGGCGCTGCTTTCGTCGGGCGCGCGCCACGTTGCATTGCGTGTTGCGGGCACGATGGACGGTTGGTTGCTGTGGACGTATTGGGGTTTGAGTCTTCTCGGCGGCGTCGCTTTGGTCGTCATCGGCGCATCGTTGTTGCTTGCGCCGTCAACATCGATTTTTCCCGGTGCGGGTTAAATTTTGTTCAGCATACAGATGAAATTTGCGTATACCCCGTCTCGCTTTGCGCGCGGTTGAGAACACGCGATCCGCTCAAGTCAAGGGCTCTTATCGGTGGTCACAGAAACGCGGATTTGTACTTGCGCGTCTAAACGCGCTTCGCCATGTTTCGGGCCGCGACTGGCTTTGCCGAAAGACGAGTGCATGAAGACGTGCCGCAGCTTGCCGATGGTTCCTCACGGTATCTTCGCGTCCCGCCGACGCCTCCCACCAGGATAAGTCATGCGCAGTGGTACGCCCGCAGGTAGTCTGCGGCGCGGCCGTGTATCTCGTGAAGGAATGGGACTGAAAATGACGAATGGCGTTGTCAAATTCTTCAACACCGCGAAGGGTTATGGCTTCATCGCTCCCGATGGCGGCGGCAAAGATGTGTTCGTCCACATCACGGCGCTCCAGCGTTCGGGCATTCAGGATCTCGCGGAAGGCCAGAAGGTCACCTTCGAGGTCGCTCCGGGCCGCGACGGCCGGATCTCGGCCGACAGGCTGAAGGTCATTCAATAGCAACGCATAATTGGTGGCGCGGCCTTTGATCGGGCCATGCGGACTTTCGGCGGCGTGTGGGTTCCACACGCCGCTTTGTTTTCAGTGGGGCAGCCACGCATACGCGATGCCCGCGCCGATCAGCGCCGCGACGCCCGAACTGATCAGAACCGCCATTGCTGGCAAGGCGAGTTCTCGCGTGCCGAGGGAATAGGCGATCCCGGATTTCACAAAACTGTTCGCAGCGATGGCGACCGCTATTGTGGCGGCGCCCGCCGCAGCGGACGCTTCCTGAACTTGGGAACCGGACAAGCGGCTTGCCGACACGGTCGCTGCGTCGACGTCGACAGCACCCGACAACAGGCCTGAAAGAATGAGGCCGGTTTCGCCGGCATAGACTTGCGCGTAGTGCGCGAGCAACAGCATGACCGCCACGATCACGACGAACTTTAGCGCCGCGCCGAGCGCGTCGGGGGAGCCGGCGTCGAAGGCCTCGGACTGCGTCGACTTGCGCGCGCGGTAGGCGACGATCAACGCGCCGGCGACCGCGGTGATGGCGCCGAGCGTCAATGGCAGCATCGCGAAGTCGAGAAGCGCCGCGTTCATCGCCGAGATCAACACGCCCGTGCGGACGAACATCACTGCCTGCGCGGTCGCAATCGCGCTGGCGAGCGGGAGCGCCGCAGCCTTCGCACCCTGCGATGCGCGTGAGGCGCTGACGGTGACGCCGGTTGAGGAGAGGAAGCCGCCGAGAAGACCCATCAGCAGCGCGCCGCGCTGCGTGCCAGCGATCTTGATCGCGGCGTAACCGAGAAGGCCCAGCGTCGCGATGATGACGACCGCCCACCAGAGTTCGTAAGGGTTGAGGACGCCGCCGGGGCCGTAGCCTTCGTTCGGCAAAACCGGAAGCAGCACGACTGAGATTAAAAGAAGCTTCACGACGGCGTTGAGTTCGAGCTTCTGCAGGCGCTGAACAAAACCGTGCAGCAGTTCCTTCTGATCGAGGAGTGCAATCGCGATGACGCCGATGATGGCCGCCGGCAGGATCGTGCCGACCGCGCAAAGTGCGCCCAGGACGAAGGTCAGAAGCGCCGCGACCTCCGTCGTCATGCCGCGGTCTGCGTCGTCGCGCATCAGGTCGCCGATGTAGCCGACCGTTACGAGCGCGAGGATGCCGATGGCGATGATGGCGACGAAGAGCGGGCCTAGAGGTTCGACCGCAGCGCCGGCTGCGAAGCCCGTCAGCGCGAAGAGGGTGAACGTGCGGATGCCTGCTTCGCGTTCGCCGGATTTTTCGAGCCGCTGTTTCCAGCCGCGTTCGATGCCCATCGCGAGGCCGATGGCGAGGGCGGTGAAGAAGCGGAGGTAGAGGTCCTGCGGGTCCATGGCTGTACCCTTAGCGCGATTGGCTGATAAGCCACAAATCACGCGGTCGGTTGCAGCGGTGTTAACCGAAGAGAAGTTTGTGGCGCGCCTCGACCTTGGGCCACAGGTTGCGCGCCTCCGGCAGGTCCAGGCCGAAGACACGGTTCAAAGTGTCCACGTAATCGTCGGGCGAGGCGATTTCGCGCGTCGTGACTTCGCCGGTCATGGTCTTGAGCGTACGGCCGCGCATCATGACGAGGCTGTCAGGCAAGTGGCGTTGGACGACGGCGTTCAGGACGAACGGCGACGATGCGTCGGATTGGAGCCACGTGCATTTTTCGTCGAGCGCCGCTTCGGTCGCGGGCTCCATCCTGAAGTCGAAGGAGGCGGCGCCGCCGTTCGGATCGTTGTGAAAGCGCCACCAGCCCTGCCCTATGTCTTCGAGCGCGAAGGTCAGAAATTTCTGTTTGTGCCTGCCGGGCTCGATCGGGATCGGTTCGATCAGGCCGTCGCCGAAGCCGACATCGGCGAGATACGAGCGATCGAGATCGACATTGAGGATGAGGTGGTTGCCGATGACGCCGTCGCCCACGGCCGCGCGCATGACGCCGCCTGCCATGCGCGTGACCTTGAAGCCGATCTCGCGCAGCGCCCAATCCATCAGGCCGTTCATCTCGTAGCACCAGCCGCCGCGGCGGCGCGTCACGATCTTGTCGAAGATCGCCGCGGGTTCGCGCGTGACCTCGCGTTCGAACTGAACGTCGAGGTTTTCGTATGGAATGTTCTCGACGTGGCCGCGGTGGACGCGCGTCAGCGTGTCGAGGTCGGGCTTTGGCCTTCCCTCGAATTTGATGCGGTCGAGATAGGATTGGAGCTTCAGCCGAGCGTCCTCATGTGGCGTTCGAGTTCGGTGACAAAGGTGGGCGGTAGCTTTAGGCGTTCGGCGAGCGTCGCCAAGTAGCGGTGCTCGGCGTCGTTCTTGTCGTCGATGACGATCGCGGAGGCCGTGTAGAGCTGAGCCGCCACTTCGGGCGTGGCCGCGTGTTTGACCACGTCGTCGACGTTGAGCGGTTTCGCCAGTTCGCCGAGGAGGAACGATTTTTCTTCCGACGAGATGCCGGCTTGGTCCATTTGGCCCAGGATGCGCTGGCTCTCGGCGCGGTCCACCTCGCCGTCGGCTTTGGCAGCCGAGATCATTGCGGTGAGGAGCGCGACGCCGAGTTGGTTTTGCTGTGCAGCGGGCGTGGCGTTGGATCCGAAGCCTTGGCGCGCGGCGTCGCGGTCGTTCTCGGCCTGGCCGAGGAAGTCGCCGACGCCGGGCAGGTTCGAGAGAACGCCGCCGAGGGTGTCGCGAATGCCTGAGCTGCGCTGGTCGGGAGCGAGGCCCGCTTGTTGGTCCTTGTGGCGCTGCCAGGCTTGGTAGGCGAGCGTGCCGACGAGGGCAAGGCCGCCGATTCTGGCAATGCCGCCGAGTCCCGCGCCGCGCGCGAGCGAGCCGCCCAGCATGCCGGCGACGACGCCGGTCGCCATGCCGCTGTTGAGGAATTGGTCCAGCATTTTCTTTGCGTCGATCATGGGTGCGCGGCCTTCCGTTGCGTCCCCTTAGATTGGGCTTTTTGCGCGCACTTCAAGCGGTTAGGTGCATCATGCGCCGAACCTTTCCAGAATCCACGGAACGACGACGTCCATCACCTTCTCCACGTCCGGGGCTTCGCGCTTGCCGAATTCGGGCTCGAAGTAGTGACGGGCGGTTGGGAAGTCGACGTAGGTTTTGTCCTTCGCGGCGATGGCGTTGAACATCGGGATCGCGTCGGTTTTGGGGAATATCTCCTGGTCCTTGCCGGCGTTGATGAAGAGCGACGGCTCGGTGATTTGCGGCAGGTCGTGCATCTGGTTCGCCTGGCTCGACACGCCGGACCAGGTCGAGAGCCAGGCGTGCGGCGTCGATTGGCGGCCGAAGCCGAAGAACTTCCAGTTCATCAGGTCCGGGCGGGGCGAGAAGATCGAGCCGTAGTCGCGCGCGGATGGGTCGATGTGATTGTCGACGTAATGCGGGTTCGCCATCGTGCGGTAGATCGTGAGCACGGGTTCGAACGCTTCACGGCGCAGGATGTCGCGCTGTTTCGCGGGCGGCAGTTTGGCGAAGTCCGGGTCGTTGTGCAGCGTTTCGGCGTGCTCGTTCTCGGCGATCATCGCGCGGGCGATGGCGTCGATGCGCTTGACGCGTTCGATTTGCGCTGCGCGGTGACGTTTCACGAACGCTTCGTCGTAGCGCGACCACTGCGCATCTGAGCCGTCGATCTTCGACGGCGTTTTGAAGCCGTTGCGTTCGTCGTACATGTCGAGCGACGGGTCGGTGAGGTGGGGTTGCGTCTCGTCGACCACGGACGGGTCGATGATTTCGTTCATGATCATGCCCTCGCCCCGATGGGTCGAGATGTAGACCATGCCGTCGGCCGGGATCATCTCTGCGTCGTTCAGATGCGTGCGCCAGCCGCCGGGGGTTTTGGCGACGCGCTCGCCTTTCGGCTTCTTCGCTTGCGATTGATAGAAGCCGTTGAGCGCGCCGCCGCCGGAATTGCCGATGAGGATCACGTTTTGGATGCCGCGCGTCCTCAGGAACGAGACGGCGGAGGCGACGTCGAGGACGATCTCTTCGTGGATCGTGGTGACGTCGTTGTTCGGATTGCGCGAGTTGGCGCCGAGGCAAGCGACACCCGCGTTGACGAGGCGCGGGATCACGTAGTGGTGCGTGAAGTCGGCGCGCGGGTGCATGACGACGATGCCGGTTTTCGGCTTTGGGCTTTTCTTCGGCGTCCAGTAGAGCGCGCGGTGTTCGCGGAAGTCGGGTGCTTTGAGGATCAGGCTTTCGAGGTCGAATGCGTCCGGCTTGCGGCGCATGTTCATCGGCGCGCCGCCCCAGTAGGTCTTCGAAATCAGCTGCATCGCGGCTTCCCTAGAAGGCGATCGTGACGCGGCGGTTGTAGGGCTCGCGGACGTTCGGGCCGGTCTTCACTTTGGGTTGGCTGGAGCCGACGCCGGAGTATTCGATCGCGATGGTTGCCGGCAGGCCCTTCTCACGAAATATATCAGCGACGGCCTTGGCACGGTAACGCGACAGCAGTGTCGGCGCCTTATCCGCGGTGTCGCAATGGCCGACGAGAATGACCTTCTTCACTTCGGCCCTTACCGCATCGGCGGCGAGGTCGTTGATAATTTCGCGCGCGACCACGCCCAGCGTGACTGTGTCCGGATCGAAGTGGATCGTGTTGCGGACCCAAGGTTTTCTGTCGAACGGGTCGTTGGCTGCGTCTGCCGATGCGAGGCTTAGGGCCGCCAGTACAAGCGCGGCGAAACTGAATAGGCGCATTTTCTCTCCCTACTACAGTGCTTTCAGTACGTCGGCGGCGAACTTGTCTATGGCGAAGCGTGCACCGTCGCCGTCGAACCCGCGCCGCACGATCACGATGCCGCGCGACGGGACGACGATCACATATTGCCCGCGATTGCCTTGCGCCGCCAAGGTGCCTTCGGGGAGGCCGTGGCGCTTGCCGAACAGCCATATTTGCGCGCCGTAGCCGGGCACTTGGTCGCCGTTGGCGCGCTCGAGCGGCGGCTGCGCCGGCACGGGCGTGCCCATGTACTTCACCCAGCCTGCCGGCAAGACCTCCTGCCCCGCCCATTTGCCGTCGTTCAGCAGCAAGAGGCCGAAGCGGGTGAGATCGCGCGCGGTCGTCCACACTTGGCTTGAGAGAATGAATGTGCCGCCCCAATCGGTTTCGGCCGTCGTGTGGCGCATGCCGATGCGGCGGAAGAGCTTCTCGTACGGGTAGGCAAGATAGACGCGGTCGTCGCGGATGCGTTCGCGCAGGCCGTAAGACAGCAACAACGTGTCGTTGTTGGCGTAGTTCCACCGCGTACCCGGGGCCGCGGCAAGTTCGCGGGTCATGGCATGTTCTTCCACCAGGCCGCCGCCGAAGTAGATTTCGTCGGTTCGATTGCCTGCGGCGCCCGCGTCGAGGCCGCTTGCCATATTCAGCAGATGGCGGAAGGTGATTTTTGCGCGCGGATCGCCGGGGGCGGCCCAGGAGCTGAAGGCCACGGGCTCGTCGATGTTGATCAGATGCTCTTTCACGGCGATGCCGATGACGGCGCCCATCAGGGACTTGGCCACGCTCCACGTGCGCTGTGGGACGTAGATGCCGGCGTCGGAGGAATAGGCTTCGGCGAGGAGCTTCGCGCGCGACGCAACGACGATGGCGCTGGTGCGCGAGCCTTTGCCGTAGGTCTTGGCGTCGAAGGCCGCCTTCATAACCTGCGCGAGTTTGTGGCGCGTGTTGATGCCGATCGGCGTGTCGCTCATGCGGTCGCCGTTCGGCCACGCGATGTCGCGCGCCTTGGCGCGTTCGTCGGGCAGCGCCACACCAACCAGACGCAGGCTCGAACCGGCTCCTGGCGGGAGGACCACACAGCCCAACGTCCCGCGATAGGTCGCAGTGCGTGGCGGCATCAACGGATCGTACGCGACGGTGACCCAGCCACGCCGCCGGTCGATCCGCGCCGCGGCCAACTTCTTAATCGGTGCGGTGTATTCGGGATAGATGCCTGTCAGTTCATTGCGTTCGATCTGATCGGCCGTGCGGTTCGCTAGGAACGTGGCGCTGCACGTGAAGAGCGCCTTATAGCCGGCCGCGAGATACGCCGGTGCGTCGTCCGCGGCCGTCGCCGTGCGCGCCATTGTGGCGAGCGCCAGTGCTGCAATGATGAGAGCGCGCATCCGATGTCCCCTGCCCGCGCGAAAGCGGTCGGGATCATACGCCGGTGTACGGGTTTGGCCAGAGGGGCGCGCCATCGCAGGCGCGCCCGCACCACCGCCGGATCAGCGGCGGCGGCCTTTCGACAGTTTGTGCAAGGTCTCGGCCGTCTGAGCCGTGACACCGCTTGCCAGCAGACCGATCGCATTGCGCGGATCGTTCGCGAACGCAACACGGCGGGCGGAGCCGATGCGCAGCGGCCGGTAGTTCGGTCCGGCAGCAGCGCTCCCTGCGCCGGCGAGGACGCGGCAATTGCCGCGGTAGTTCATGCCGTCGCAAACCTCCCACAGGCCATAGCCTTGGAGTGCGAAGCTCGCCGTCGGCACGCCCCAGCCGGCCTGGAACAGGTTCGGGATGTCTTGCGTGAGCGCTTTGCGGGTGCCGTCGAAGCGCGGACCGGCGAACAGCAGAAGCGTCGTCGCCTGCGACGGCGCCATCGGCCTTTGCGCTACCACCTGCGAGCCGAGACCTTCGAACGAACTCAGCACGATGGCGATATCGGCTTCGTCAAGCGCGAAGTGTTCCGCCCACGCGCCGCAGTTCGCCATGGCGATTTGGTCGGGCGCGACTTGCAGCGTCGCTTTCATCTTCGCCGTCCTGTCGACGCCTTCGACTTTGCCCGTCAAGCTCATCGTAGCGGTGTAGACGCGCTTGCCGTTGCGCAACTCGCTGCCCGCGTTCTCAACGACGACCTGTGTAGCGCCGCCCGCGGCCAACGCACCTTGCCAGAACGCCGCGTTGATGTGTGGCTCCATCTCGTCGTTGATCTGCTTTTGCGACATGCCGCGCGTCGCGACGAAGGGATCGGCGGCAAGCGCGCACGTGCCCTTCGTGACGTCGAGACGAGGCGATTGCAGAACTGCGTCGATCTTGTCCGTCGTCTCGGCGACAGTCTTCTGCCAGCCGTCCGGCACAGTAACTTTGAACGAATTGTTGCGATCCAGATATTCGGTGCCGGCGGCGAGTGCTTGACCGCAAGCTAGCGCGTACAGCGCGGAGACGACGAGAACCGACCGGCACAACATGGTGCGCTCCTTCGTGGGTGACCATCGACAGGCTTAAAGGGCGCTCTTTGGTTTGACCAGTGAAACCGGACCCACGAGCGTGAGAAGCTTTGGACTATGAGAGAAATCACAGTCCATGCGATTACCGCTTCTGCGACCGGCGGATGTGGTCGACGCCGTTTGCGGCTTTGGCGGGTGGTGGGGGAAGCTAGCGCGGTTTGCCCATCCGGCTGATCATATCCCTCGCGCCCGCGGCCAGCGCTTCGGTGAGCGTGCTCGACAGCTTCGCATGCGTGCCGTGATCGTGCGGATCGGCCGATGCGATGACGCCTGAGCCTGTCGAGTTGTGGCTGCCGATCACAGTTTGGATGTCGGCCTTTTCGACGTCGAGTTGCGCGACCTGGACGCCGCATTGGCCCATCATCCCTTTGCCAGGCATCAGGTGGAGGACCATTTCGGTTTGAATGTTCACCTCTTTGCCTTCGAAGGTACTGGTGACGCCGACGGTTCCGAAGAAGACACGGCGGCCGTTTTTCATTTCGCTTTTGGACGCGACGGAGGTCACCTTGGTGGTCTTGTCCGTCATGATCGCGCGCCAGAAATCGTCGTTGATTTCCTTGCCGGCTTCTTCGTCGATCTTGGCCTGGCTGTCTTTGCGCGTGTCGGCGATGTCGCGGCTGATGAGGACGCAGAGGCCCATCGTCTCTTTGACGCGCGGCGAAGCAAGGACGAGGTCGATTCCACCGTCGCCGACCACATGCGTCCAACCGGTGGGGATCGTGACTTCGAATTGCTTCGCTTCATTGACGTAAGCGTCGGCGCTGACCGTCGGGCTTAGCGCCAGTGCAGCGAGGAGCGCGGTCGTCGTGAGAAATCGGCGCATTTGGCGCTCCTGCATTAGCGTTGGCGGTTGCGGATAAATTGGCGGCGGTCGACTCTCAGCATCTCGACGATCTTATCGCTGACGACGCCGACCACGTTTCGCGGGTCGCGCGGATCAACTACACGACGGGCGGAGCCGATGCGCAGGGCACGGTCGCCCATGGCCGCGCTTTCGGCGCCGGCGACGACGCGGCAGTTGCCTTGGTAGTTGATGCCGTCGCAGATCTGCCAAAGACCATAGCCGCGCAGATTGAAGCTGGCCGTCACGGCGTTCCAACCGGCGGCGGGCAAGTTCGGGATGTCTTGCGTGAGGGCGTGGCTGGGGCCGTCGAATTGCGGACCGCCGTGCAGGACCAATTGCGCGGTCTGCGGCGCCTGCGCGTCGCGCGGTTCAAGCTTCGAGATCATGCCACCCGATCCCGTCGGTTCGAACGACGTGATAACGGATTTGATGTCGACCTCTTCCGTCGCGACTTGCGCGGCGTCGACGCCGCATTGGCCGAGGTGGATGCGGCCGGGCACGACGAAGAGCATGTGCCATTGCTGTAGCGGCTTGTCTTTGCCTTCGTCGGTGGCG